>JANOQJ010000017.1:0-124941 GCA_031414805.1 Comamonadaceae bacterium | reverse complement strand
TGCTAAGGTCGTAGGGCAGTTTCTTGATAATAAAGTCGGTCATGTGGGGCTCACCTATCGGGTTAGCAATACATGAAAGCTAAGTCGTTGATTTAAATAGGGAAATCAACTTATTTTGAGTGTCAAATCACGGATTCAGGGTTATGAGTAATCATATGAAAAGATATCTTCAAATTTACTTTCGCCTGTTATTGGCTGCACATTGTTGCGGCTGGGCCAATTTTTCCATTGCAAACGACACCACCGCGCGTGTTGAAACTGGTGGCTTAGTATTTCTTAAGAGTAAATACTTGAGAATGGATGAGGAAGTTTTGGAAATTTCACAGAAAAAAATACGAGTGACGTATAAATTTTTTAATGAATCTAATGCCGACATTCTGACCACTGTGGCATTTCCAATGCCGCTGTTCCGATGGAATCCGGGTGAATCAGCCAGCGACGAAAATATAAAGCCTTTGGTGAACTTCAAAACCTGGGTCGATCAAATGTTAGTACCGACGAACAATCAAACGAGAGCTTACCTAAATGGGCAAGATGTAACTTCCAAACTAAAATCCATTGGATTTGATGAGGCCGATATCGTTGGTAGCCTGGGATGCAGTCTTGTTCAGATCAATGTCGGGTGCATCAGAAAAGACATCTTGAGAAAATTTCCAGCTATTGCCCGAAAATCTGGCGAACCGTTGTATTCGGTTCAGCAAACCGCGTTCTGGCAACAGAATTTTCCCGCTGGTCATAGCATCACAGTTATACATGAGTACAAGCCATTCATGGGAAGCCAGAGTGTATCGCTTGACAATCCTGACCTACCTCCCACAGCCATCGGATTGTCAGATGGACGACCGGAGAGCAGGCGTCTGGCTTGCACGGATGAAGGTGCCGAAAAAGCCGTTGCTGCACGGCTCAAACGTCTGGATCAAACAGGCGTATATTTGAACGATGTATCTTATATTCTCGGAACTGGGCGAAATTGGAAAGGGCCTATTCGCTCATTCACACTCAAAATAACAAAAGAAAAACCTGATCAGATCATTTCACTCTGTTTTCCAGGGAAGCCTACGCGTGTCGACGATAAGACGCTGGAATTCAGACAGACTAACTATGTTCCACAAGACACTTTGGTTGTTTATTTTTATTCGTTTTATTAGCATCAGTGAATGCCTAGCAGGTATTTGAATCTATTCGAAGCCTATTTCATCACCCACCGATCCCCACCCGTCAACCCCTGCGGCTGAACCCGCGCAGTGCCGTCCCCTATCAAGTACGCCCGCCACCATCGCGTGGACAGTTGCGCAACAAGCGCATGGTGCGCTTGTTCGCGGGCGATGGTTTGGGGCTCCCGTGGCAGGACGCGGGTGCTGCGAATGGTTTGGGCGTTGCCTCCAAATGTCATGTGGTCGGCCCCCTCCAGTACCAGCAGCGCTTTGTTGCCGGGTGGTAGCCCCCCGTAAACCTGCTCGCGCGGCTCACCAGTCTGGAAACTGCCGAACGGGTCGCCGTCCAGGCTGCCGGTGAGGCTGAGAAACGGGCGTGTGATGTGGCCAAACTTTTGCTGCGCCGTCATCTGCCCGACGGCAGCTTGACGCAGGCTCGGGCTAAAGGCTGCGAACGCCTTGAACCGGGGCTCCGCCAGGTCACTTGGCACGGCGTACCGCTCCCCGGCCAAGGCCTGAGAAGTGGTGGCGCCGAACGAGTGACCCGCCATGCCCAGGGCGTTGAGTTGCACCCGTGACCAGGGCTCGCCGGGCCGTGCGGTCTGTTGGCGGCGCGTGATCTCATCCAGCACAAATTTCACGTCGGCCACACGGGCCAGCAGTTGTTGGGCCGTGGCCCCTACACGCAAGGCGGCCAGACCACCACCAGGTTTGCCGCGCCACAGGCTGTCGTCGCTGCCCGGGTGCTGCACATGCAGCACCGCCATGCCCGCTTGCTGCCAGGCTTGGCCCCACACATCGCCGCCGCCCCGGTCGCCGCCCAGGCCGTGCGAATAGACCACCAGCGGGCACGGAGCCTGACCGTCGGGCCAGCGCAGCAGCACGGGCAGGGTTCGGTTGCGGGCTGCATCGGTCCAGTCTTCGGCTCGAGGCTGGGCGGCGCGGGCGGATGGATTGAGCAGGCTGGCGGCTGCGGCCAGCAGGAAGGAACGGCGTGGAAACGAGGGTGTGGCGGTCATGCACACCAGCGTAGCAACGGTATGTAACGCGCTTATTTCTGGGTGGTTAAGTCCGAGCCGCACGCCTTGGTGCGGGCAGTTTAGGCATCAAAACAGCCAGTAGCCCCCTATAAATACTGCTCAAGCAGCTATATAAATAGTAGCAGCCAGGCGAATGACTGAGCCCGCACAGGCTCAGTCAAACCTCGTCAACTTACTGGACGCCGCGCACCGTGCCCTCGCGGCGCTTGTCGGCCGCGCCGTATTTCATGCCGGTGCTCAGGTCAATCACCAGGGCTTGGGCTGACAGGTTGGCACCGTTGGATTCGTTGCCGTTGCACGGTGGCATGCCCAAAGCAGGTTCGCGCATCGCGTTCACCGCGCTGATCACGCTGGGGGAGAAAGCCGGCGTGGGGTTAAAGCCGGTGGGGGTGAAGGGACCCACTTCGCAAAACACGGTACCGCTGGCACCCGCATGAATGCGTGGGGCGTCTAACGCTTGCTCCACCGTCATGCCGTGGTCCACCATGTTCACCGTCATCTGCACCACCGCGTTGATGATTTTGGAACCCCCGGCTGCGCCCATGGCGGCAAAAGGTTTGCCGTCTTTGAACAACATGGTGGGTGACATGCTGCTGCGTGGCTTTTTAAACGGTGCGACATCGTTGGCACCGATGTTGCCGGTGGCGGCGTTCACGGTGGCGGGCCAGTTGAAATCGGTCAACTCGTTGTTCAGCAAAAAGCCGTAACCGGGCACCATGATGCCGGAGCCAAACAACGACTCCACTGTGGTGGTGTAACTCACGATGTTGTTGTCCTTGTCGGCCACCACAAAATGGGTGGTGTGGGTGCCTTCCCGGGGGTTTTCGGCGCTGGCCATGATGGTGGCCGGGCGGCTTGCCGAGTCTTGCGGCAAGGGGTTGCCGGGCACGATGGCCGAGGCGCCCAGGGCGCTGGCTACCTTGATCAACGCACCGCGCGCTGCCAGGTAGGTGCTGCTGAGCAGGCCGGTGGTGGGCACCTTGACGAAGTCGCCATCGCCCACCCAGAAATTGCGATCCACAAACGACAGGCGCATGGCTTCAATCATCACGTGCAGGGTGTTTTTCTCGCCAAAACCATAGCCCCTGGATTTGTCGCCCAGCGGGAACTGCTCCAGCATCTTGAACTGCTGGATCGCGGCGATACCGCCACCCGATGGGGGCGGCATGCTGGCCACGGTGTAGCCCCGGTAGGTGCCGGTCAGCGGTTGGCGGATGGCCACGTCGTAGCTGGTCAGGTCGGCCACCGTCATGCTGCCGCCCAGGCCACGGGTCAAGGCGGTGCCGGCGGCACCACTGGTCACGCTGCGGGCTTGTGCGGCCACGATGGCCCGTGCGATTTCGCCTTTGTAAAACACGTCTGGCCCTTGGGCCGCAATGAGTCTGAAAGTCTTGGCCAGGTCGGGCTGCTTGAGCACATCACCGGCCTTCAAGGGCACGCCGTTGGGACGGAACACAGCGGCGGTTTCGGGGTACAGGTGGGTCATCACGAACCCCCGGTCGCTGGTGTTGACGATGTCTGCTGCCAGCGGGGCCGTGACCGTAAAACCGTTTTCTGCCAGCGCAATGGCTGGTTCCACGGCTTTGGCCAAGGAGATGCTGCCCCAGTTTTTCAGCGCGGTCGACACGCCGCGCAGGGTGCCGGGTACGCCCACCGAGATGCCGGTGGTGGAGGCGTCTTCAAAACTCAATGCGCCAAACATGCCGGGCGTGGCGGCCGCCGGGGCTTTTTCGCGGGAGTCGATGTAGAAGGTTTTGCCCTCTTTGGCCAGGTGAATCATCATGAAACCACCGCCACCCAGGCCCGAGCTTTGCGGCTCCACCACGTTCAGCGCCATTTGAATGGCTGCCGCTGCGTCCACCGCATTGCCGCCGGCGGCCAGCACATCGGCACCGACCTTGGCCGCCAGGGGATGCGACACCGCGACCACGCCTTTGGCAAAACCGCCGCTGGTCGGCACACCCGGGGTGATCGTCACCGCTGCGGGTGGCGCGGCAACCGTGTCACTGTCGCCGCCACAGCCGGTCAATGACAACGCGACCATGGCCGCTGCGCTTGAACTGAGCAGGAATCTCCGCCCGATATTTGTCTTTTTCACATGCTTCTCCTAAGCGTTAAACAAGAACCTGCGAACGGCAGGCCGCACCTCATTGAGCAGCGTTCGTGCCACCGGGCGGCTTTGGCGCTTGATTTGTAAGTGCTTGATTTACAACAACAAATTTCAGAATTTTGTTGTGTCTGACGGCGTGGTGTGTGGGAATCCACACGCCACCGCCGCAACGGGCTGGATTTCCACACACGGCACTTGCCAAGCGGTTTCCCAGCTTGGCATCACACGGGAAATCTCTGCTGTTTTCACCAAGAAACCCGCGCCTTTACGCGCATACTTTCCCGCTCATGCCTGTCCCACCGCGTCTCCATCAACTGCTCGCGCCCGTTAAAAAAGGGGTTATTTGGCTGGGTTTGACGGCCTTGGTATTGCTGGGTGCTGGCTTGGCCTACCAGGCCAGCGAACGCACGGGGCTGGCCCAGCTGGATGACGTGGCGTATCGGCAGCTGGACTTGTATGCCTCGTCGCTGGAAAACGAGCTGGACAAGTACGCGCACCTGCCCAGCCTGATCGAGATGGATCCGCAGGTGGGGCTTCTTTTTGCGAACGTACAAGCCTCGGACGGAACGCAACGGGTGAACCGCATCCTGTCCAACCTGAGCGTGCGCGTCGGTGCCAAAACGCTTTTTCTGGTGGGCTCAAACGGCGTTGTGGTGGCTTCCAGCAACCGCGCCAGCGCTTCCTCGGGGGCCGGGCGAAACCTCTCGTCCATGCCATTTTTTGTGCAGGCGGTGGCCCAGAAACAAACGCAATTCTTTGCGGCCAATCCAGACAATGGCGCGTCGGAGTACTACTTTGTTCAGCCCTTTGTGCGCGACCAGCAAACGCTGGGCCTGATGGGTGTACAGATCAGCCTGGACCCGCTGGAGGCCACCTGGGTTGACCTGGGTGTGCGCTCGGAACGCGAGGAGTTGCTGGTGGTCGATGCGCAGGGCGTGGTCATCATGAGCTCGGTGCCGCGCTGGAAATACCGCAGCCTGTCTGCGTTATCGGCCGCGCAGAGCGAGGCCCTGGAAGACTTGGGTACTTACCCGCGCGGCGCTGTTCAGCCTTTGGGGTTGAGCGTGCAGAGCGTGCTGGCGCGGGGTGTCAAACAAGTCAGCCTGCCCGGCGCTGCCGACGCGCCAGCCCTGCAGCGCGTGATGCAGGAGCGCCCCTTGCCCCAGTTGGGCTGGCGCCTGGTGATTCTGTCGGACCCGCAGCCGGTGTGGCAAACCGCACGCAATGCAGCCTGGGGCGGTGGTGCGCTGACTGCATTTGTCTGCCTGCTCGGGCTGTATCTGCTGCAACGTCGGCGCGCCATGCAGCAGCTGTTTGTGGCGCGCAACGCCTTGCAGCAAGCCAACAGCCAGCTGGAAAACGTGGTGGCCCAACGCACGCAGGAGCTGAGCCAGACCAACCAGCAACTGGTGGCCGAAATTCAGGAGCGCGTGCTGGCGCAAGACGAGCTGGTGCAAGCCGGCAAGCTGGCGGTGCTGGGCCAGATGTCGGCAGGCGTGGCGCATGAAATCAACCAGCCGCTGACGGCGCTGCGGGCTTTGTCAACCAACACCGTGCTGCTGCTGAACAGTGGGCGCACCGCCGAGGTACGGGACAACCTGCAAGCCATTGGCGAGGTGACCACCCGTATGCAGGGCATCACCACACAATTGAAATCGTTTGCACGCAAAGGCCATCAGCTAGTGGCGGCTGTCTCCGTGCCCGCTGCCATCGATCAGGTGAAGCTGCTGCTGGCCCACCGGTTGCACAGCCCGCCGGTGCAATGGGTGCTGGACATTCCGCCCGATTTGCCCGTGGTGCGTTGCGACGCCAACCGGCTGGTGCAGGTGCTGCTGAACCTGTGTACCAATGCGCTGGATGCCATGGCACAAGAGCCGGTGCAGCAACTGGCTTTGCGCGCGCAGGTTCATCAAGGTCGCGTGCAGCTATCGGTTGCCGACAATGGCCCCGCTGTGGCAGACGCCGTGATGCAGCGATTGTTCGAGCCGTTTTTTTCGACCAAGCCTGCGGGGCAGGGCCTGGGTCTGGGCTTGGTTATTTCATCTCATATCGTGCGGGAGTTTGGCAGCGAGCTGCGGGTGCAGCACGGCAAGCCCCAGGGTTTGGTGTTCCTGTTTGACCTGGCAATAGACAAGGGCGTGACCAATGTTTGATGGTTTCAAAGTGGTGTTTGTGGACGACGACCCGGCGGTGCGCTCCAGCCTGACGCAAACGCTGGAACTGGCGGGTTTTCAGGTCTGCGCCTGCGCCTCGGCGCACGAGGCCATGCAGCACGCCACGGCAGGTTTGCAAGGCATTGTGATCACGGATGTGCGCATGCCGGGGATGGATGGCATGGCGTTTCTGGAGCACCTGCGGGCGCTGGACTCTGAGATACCGGTGATCCTCATCACGGCGCATGGCGACGTGAGCCTGGCGGTGCAAGCCATGCGCCTGGGTGCCTACGACTTCATTGAAAAGCCGTTTGCACCCGAGCGCTTCGTGGAAACGGCCGTGCGGGCCATGGAAAAACGGGTGATGCGGGTGGCGCTGGACACCCTGCGCGGGCAGTTGCAGGAAAAAACCGGCATTGAAGCAGCGCTGCTGGGCGCGTCAAACGCCATGCAGGCCGTGCGCGCCCAGGTGCTGTTGCTGGCGGGCACACATGCCGACGTGATGATTCATGGCGAGACCGGCACCGGCAAAGAACTGGTGGCCCGCTGCCTGCATGACCACAGCAAACGCCGCGACCGGCATTTTGTGGCCATCAACTGCGGTGGCCTGCCCGACAGCTTGCTGGAAAGCGAGTTGTTTGGCCACGAGGCTGGCGCGTTCACGGGGGCCAGCAAGCGCCGCATTGGCAAGATTGAACATGCCAATGGCGGCAGTCTGCTGCTCGATGAAATCGAGAGCATGCCGCTGTCGTTTCAGGTCAAGCTGCTGCGCACCCTGCAAGAGCGAAAAGTGGCCCGTTTGGGCTCCAACGACGAGCAGCGGGTGGACGTGCGGGTGATTGCGGCCACCAAAAGCGACCTGCTGGCGCTGAGCCGCCAGCAACTGTTTCGCAGCGACCTGTACTACCGCCTGAATGTGGCCACCGTGACGCTGCCACCGGTGCGCGATCGCAAGGAAGACTTGCCCATTTTGCTGGCGCACTTTCTGGCGCAAGCCGCCATTCGCTACGAGCGTCCTGCGCCCCAGCTGGACAGCGCGCACCTGCGCGAGCTGATGGCGCACGACTGGCCCGGCAATGTGCGCGAGGTGCGCAACGTGGCCGACCGCCTGGTGCTGGGGCTGATGGCAGATGTGGGCAACCCTGTGGTCGCAGCACCCCGGGCGTTGAACCTGCCCCAGCACCTGGACATGGTGGAAAAAGCCTTGATCGAGCAGACCTTGCAACACCACCATGGCGACGCGACCGCGACCGCAGCCGTGCTGGGCATTGGCAAGAAAACGCTCTACGAAAAACTGCAGCGCCACCAGATCGACATCAAGTCTTATCGGGCTGGCAGTTGTTGATTCGGCCCTATCAAGTATCAACCGCTCGCCCTCAGAGGGGTATCCCTGCCAGTGCAAGCGCCCAAGACTGGGGAGTGAATGGCACGCGTAGATGTCGGGGGTCGCCCGACAGCGACTCACTTTCTTTTGCTTCGCCAAAAGAAAGTGAGCAAAGAAAAGGCGACCCGCAGTCTGGGCCCTGCGCTTCGCTGCGGGCACCTTGCGGTGCTCAAACCCAGTGGGGTCACGTGCAAACTCGCCTGCGGCTCAAACAAGCACGTGCCCTGATCCACCGGGTTTTGCGCTCCTCAGCCCAGCCTGAACGGGGGTTTCCTGGATACCCTGCTCAGTCCTAACAGAAATTTCAAACTCGATAGGGCCGAATCAATCGCGTGATGTTGGATCAGTAGTCCGCCGGGTTGCCCGAGTCGGTCGGGCTGGCGATCACGCGCTTGAGCGCCGCGCTCATGGGTAGTTGCAGGTTGATGCCTTTGGGTGGAATGGGTGACTCAAACCAGCGGCGGTACAGGGTGTGGATGTCACCGCTTTTAAAGAGGCCAATCAGTGCGGCATCGACTGCTTTTTTAAACACAGGGTCGCCGCGGCCCAGGCCAATGGCATAGGGCTCCACCGACAGTGCTTCCCGCGAAATCATGAATTCGTCGGGACGCCCGGAGTTGACCACCAGGCTGCGCAGCAGCACGTCGTCCATCGCATAAGCCACCGCGCGGTCGGTGTCCACCATCTGGAACGATTCAGCATCGTCTTTGCCGGCCAGCATTTTCATGTTCAAGCCCTGGCTGCGGTTGGCCTCGTTCAAAAACTGCATATTGGTGGTGCTGGTGGTGGACACCACCGCCTTGCCCTTCAAATCTGCCAGCGACTGGATGGCCGAGGATTTTTTGCTGAGCAAGCGCCCGTGCGTGACGAAGGTGGTCACCGCAAACGACAGACTTTTCTGACGCTCCTGGGTGTTGGTGGTCACCCCGCATTCCAGATCCAGTGTGCCATTAACCACCAGGGGAATGCGCGTGGCGGGTGTCACGGCAACCAACTTGATAGCCAGCGGGCGAGCCAGCGTTTGCGCCAGAGAATCCACCACCCGTCGGCACAAGTCCAGGGTGTAACCAATAGGCTTGAGCGTGTCATCCAGGTACGAAAACGGCATGGAGCCGATGCGGTGGCCCACCACGACCACGCCGGTTTCACGAATTTTTTCGAGCGTGGGTGAGGTTTGCGCGGCAAGGCTTGCACACCCAAGGGCCAACACGCCAACCACGGCGCGCACGCGCAAGCAACGAAACAACTGATCGGGCATTTTTGGCGTCAACTTCATAGATAGGACTTACGCAAACACCCTATTTCCGTCATTCCCGCGCAGGCGGGAATCCACCTTGGCGAACTGCAAAAACCTGTGACCTCACAGTCCTCGCGCCTGGATCCCCGCCTGCGCGGGGATGACGAGAAAAAAGTGTTCCAACAGCTTTTGCGTAAGTCCTAATAGAGAAACGCTGATTGTGTCTGCATCACAGTGGTTTGCAAACAGACACTTACTTCTATTTTGATAGCTGCTTGAGCAGTAATTACAAGGGCTAGAGCCCTATTTGACACCCAAAGCGCACGCCTGCTCCGCCAACTGCGTGATGCGCGCCCAATCGCCCTGCTCTATCGCATCGGCGGGCAACAACCACGAGCCACCCACACAGACCACGTTGGACAGCGCCAGAAATTGGGGTGCGCTTGCCTCGGTGATGCCGCCCGTGGGGCAAAAGCGCACGTCGGCAAACGGGCCTTGCCAGGCCTTGAGCAGGGGCAGGCCGCCCGCTTGCACGGCCGGGAAAAATTTGCATTCGGTGTGGCCTGCTTCCATGGCGGCCATGACCTCGCTGCTGGTGGCTACGCCGGGGAGCAGCGGCAGGTGCAGGTCGGCACAGTCCTGGCTGAGCTTGGGTGTGAAGCCGGGGCTGACCGCGAACTTTGCACCGGCTGACTGGGCGGCACGCGCATCTGCCGCGTTGCGCAAGGTGCCTGCGCCCGCCACAGCCTCGGGCACCTCGCGGGCAATGGCTTCGATGCAGGCCAGGGCTTGCGGGGTGCGCAACGTCACTTCCAGCATGCGGATGCCGCCTGCAACGAGCGCACGCGCCAGGGGCACGGCATGGGCTACGTTGTGCAGCACGATGACGGGGATCACGGGGGCGTCCTGCATGACCTGCAAGGCGGTGAGTTTCATAACCATGTGCAGGCTCCTTCTTCAGCGGTGAGGGCGTTGCGGCGCATGCCGGCAAACAATTCTCGGCCCAGGCCCAGGCCATTGGCGGTGGATTGATCGGCTGACATGAGGGCCAGCGGGCGTGCGGCCCATTCATCCTCTGGCACCAGGGCCTGCAGGCTGCCGGTGTCAGCGTCCAGGCGCACAAGGTCGCCATCGCGCAGCTTGGCCAAAGGGCCACCCGCGGCGGCCTCCGGCGACACGTGAATGGCGGCGGGTACCTTGCCCGACGCACCGCTCATGCGCCCGTCGGTCACCAGCGCCACCTTGAAGCCCTTGTTTTGCAAAACGGCCAGCGGCGGCGTGAGTTTGTGCAGCTCGGGCATGCCGTTGGCTTGCGGGCCTTGCCATCGCACCACGAAGATGCCGTCGTGCGCCAGCTCGCCCGCATTGAACGCGGCCAACAGCGCTTCCTGCGAGTCGAACACGCGGGCGGGGGCTTCGATGATGTGACGGTCGTCGGGCACAGCGGAGGTTTTGATGACGCTGCGGCCCAGGTTTCCGCTGAGTAACTTCAAGCCGCCGGTGGCGCTGAAGGGGGACGTGACGGTACGCAGGATGGTGTCGTCTTTTGACTCGCCGGGGTCTTGCCAGGCGAGTTGCGTATCTACGGGCGAAGAGCCCTCACCCCTGCCCTCACCCGTGGACGGGAGAGGGAGTAATTCCGGGATTCGGGTGAATTCGCGGATGCCTCCCGAACGCACTGTCAGCACGTCTTCGTGCATCAAACCCGCGTCCAGCAGCTCGCGCAGCACATACCCCGGGCCACCCGCTGCCTGAAAATGGTTCACGTCGGCACTGCCGTTGGGGTACACACGGGCCAGCAGCGGCACCACGGCCGACAGGGCGGCAAAGTCGTCCCAGTCGATCACGATGCCCGCACTGCGGGCCACTGCCACCCAGTGAATCAAGTGGTTGGTGGAGCCGCCCGTGGCCAGCAACGCGGACATGGCGTTCACGATGGCGCGCTCGTCGACGATGACGCCGATTGGTTTGTGATCGGCCTTATTGGCGCAGGCCAACACCGTGCCCACCGCCTCGCGCGTGAGCGCCTCGCGCAGCGACCCACCAGGGTTCACAAACGCGGTGCCAGGTACGTGCAGGCCCATGGCTTCCAGCAGCATCTGGTTGCTGTTGGCGGTGCCGTAAAAGGTGCAAGTGCCGGGAGCGTGGTAGGCCTGCATTTCGCTGTCCAGCAAAGCATCACGGCCCACCAGGCCTTGCGCAGCCTGCTCGCGCACCTTGGCTTTGGCGTTGTTCGACAGGCCGCTGGTCATGGGCCCGGCGGGCACAAACACGGTGGGCAAGTGGCCAAAGTGCAGCGCGCCAATTAACAGGCCGGGCACGATCTTGTCGCACACGCCCAGCAACAGCGCTGCGTCAAACATGTCGTGGCTCAGCGCCACGGCCGTGGCCATGGCGATCACGTCGCGGCTGAACAAACTCAGCTCCATGCCCGGCGTGCCCTGCGTCACCCCGTCGCACATGGCAGGCACGCCACCGGCCACTTGCGCCGTGGCACCCAGGCGCTGGGCTTCCTGTTTGATGAGTTGCGGATAGTTGGCATAGGGCACATGGGCCGACAGCATGTCGTTGTACGAGGTGACGATGGCGATGTGCGGTGCGCGCTCCACCACGATGCGCAGCTTGTCGTTGGCCGGGATGCCCGCCACCGCATGGGCCACGTTGGCGCAGCCCAGCCGGTCGCTGCCACGGTCGCGCTGAGCGGCTTGGTGCAGGCGTTGCAGATAAGCGCTGCGGGTCGCCTGGCTGCGGGTCTGAATGCGGTGTGTCACCGCAGTGAGGGTGGGGTGCAGGTTCATGGTGGTCCGCACAGCAAGGCGCGGTTGGTAATTTTGTTACCTCACCATGGTAGGCGATGTAACCAAGATGTACCTGCGGCGTTGCAGCTATTTTTCAGCCCATACGCCAGAAGCACCCCAGAAAACTACTTGGGCTGGCTCGCTGCCGATGCCGCAACCGGCGCAGGTGCGGGGCCCAGGCTGAAGCCGCTTTGGCCTGTCACCTGAGGGCCAGACGCCGCTACCGCAAACGGATCCACCGCAGGCTGTTTGGGCTGCACCACCGGCACAGGCGGCGTGGCGCTGGGTTGTTGCATCCACCAACCGATACCAAACACCACGGCGGTGGCAATCAAGCCAAACACGATCCAAACCACAAGAGAGGGGCTTTGCCCTGGGTCTTTGCTCATAAAAATCACTCCAAAACAATACGGGCCAGCAAGGGAACGCGCGCCGCGAGGAATAAATCCGCGTCTCCCTAGGCCGGCATCCGGCAGATTTGGCGAAATTCTGTCTTTACTGAACCGCCACTTCCACCCGCCGGGCCTGGGCGTTAGAGCCACTGGCCTGCATTTGTTCAGGTTTTTTCAGTGTCACTTTGTTCTCGGGCACGCCCAGCCCCTTCAACGCGTCGCGCACGGCAAAGGCGCGCAGCTTGGCGAGCTCGGCGTTTTTGGCCGGGTCACCGGTGGAATCGTGAAAGCCGCTGACCACCGCTGATTTACCCGCTGCCACCGCCTTGACCACATCGGCCAGGGCCGCATTGCCACCGGCAGCCACCTCTGACTTGCCGCTGGCAAAGTAAAACTTCACCACACCGTTTTCCACCACCACGCTGGCCGCATCGGCAAGCGGCGCAGCGGCGACGGCACTCACCGCCGCAACGGCAGGCACCTTGGGTGCGGTGGCTTTGCCCCCGCGCAGGTACAAGACCACGCCAATCACCAAAGCGAGCACCAGTGCAATCACGCCCAGCACCACGCCCAATGCAATACCCGTGTTCTCGTCGTCTTGTGAATTCATTCATTGCTCCAAAAAAAGTTGACTGATTGTAAATTCGGGCGATGACGGTTCCTGTTGCCCTGCCCGCGGACGCCCAAATCAAGCTGACCGATGCCCTCGCCCGCTGCGGCGGCGCGCAAGACCTGTGGCTGTTTGGCTACGCCTCGCTGATCTGGAAACCCGAGTTTGACTATGCCCAGCGGCTGGACGCGCACGTGCACGGCTGGCACCGTGCGCTGTGCATGTGGAGCCGCGTATACCGGGGCACACCCGAATGCCCCGGCCTGGTATTTGGTTTGCTCTCCGGCGGCAGCTGCCACGGCCAGGCGTTTCGCGTGCCCGCCGCCCAGGCCCAACAGGTGCTCACCCAAGTCTGGCAACGTGAGATGGTCAGCGATGTGTACACGCCCCGCTGGGTGACCTGCCGAACCGCTGCGGGCACCGTGCAGGCACTGGCTTTCACCCTGTCACGCCACAACCCGCAATACACCGGCCAGCTCAGTGACGCGCAATACGCCCATGTGTTTTTAAACGCCACAGGCTGCTTCGGCAGCACCCTGGACTACGCGCGGCAAACTTATCAGGCGCTGCTGACGCAGGGGATCGATGACCGGGCGCTGGCGCGGTTGCTGGGGCTGGCTACGCCCGAAAAAGTGACGCAAAGTCAATGATATTTGCTATCATTTAAATAGCTGATTGAGCAGTATCTACAAGGGCCAGCGACTGTTTTCTATCAAAAATCAAAAAATCGCCTTTGACCTCAATACACCTGCGGCACATACAGACTCTCCGGTACCGGACGCCGCGCGTAGTCAGGGCTGCGCACACGCTCGGGCAGGTGCACGGGCGGGTGCTCCACCTCGTGATAAGGCACCTGGCTGAGCAGGTGGGCAATGCAGTTCAGGCGGGCTTTCTTTTTGTCGATGGCCTGTACCACCCACCAGGGCGAGGTGGCGTTGTGGGTGCGCTCCAGCATCACTTCCTTGGCGGCGGTGTAGTCTTCCCAGCGGCGGCGGCTTTCCAGGTCCATGGGGCTCAATTTCCACTGCTTCAGGGGGTCGTGGATGCGGGACAGGAAGCGGGCGTGCTGCTCTTCGTCGCTGATTGAAAACCAGTACTTGATGAGCTGAATGCCGTTTCGCACGAGCATTTTTTCAAAGTCTGGCACGGTGGTGAAAAACTCTTCCAGTTGCTCGTCAGAGCAAAAACCCATGACCCGCTCGACACCCGCGCGGTTGTACCAACTGCGGTCAAACAGCACCATTTCGCCGGCGGCGGGCAAGTGCGAGACGTAGCGCTGGAAGTACCACTGGGTGCGTTCGCGGTCATTGGGGGCGGGTAGTGCCGCCACGCGGCAGACGCGGGGGTTCAGGCGCTGGGTGATGCGCTTGATGGCACCGCCTTTACCCGCTGAGTCGCGGCCTTCAAAAATCACCACCATGCGGTGGCCCGTGGCCTGCACCCAGTCTTGCAACTTGACCAGCTCGCCTTGCAGTCGAAACAGCTCACGAAAGTAGTGCTGACGGGCGGCTTTGGACTCGTCGGTGCCGTGACCCTGATCGGCCGCCATCCGGTCGTCCAGCTCCATTTCCAGCTCTTCGTCGTAGCTGTCGGCCAGCTCCTCGCGCAGGCGGGCCATCATGTGTTCTTCGGGGGACATATCGGGTTTCATGGCAAAGCTCCTTAACTTGAGTGAGCAAGGATCGGTGACACCCATGACAGTTCGGTGAATTTTTGTTACGCGATTCGCGATTCGCGCCTTTGCTGGGGCGTGGGCTCTGCCTGCGCGCCGGCTTGTTGCTCCAACCAGGCACACAACTGGATCACGCCAGCGCGGGCATTCGGTCGAGACAAGGCCACGTAGTGAAAGCCCGACCGCACAAACTGCAACGGGGCAACCAGACGACCGGAAGTCAGATCGTCTGCTGCCAGGTGCCACGGGGCCACGCAAATACCCAGACCTTTTTGCGCCGCTTCCAGGGCTAGGTAATAGTGCTCATAGACCTGTTGGTGTACCACCGGTGGCAGCGTGAGCTGGCTGGCTGCAGCCCACTGCGACCACGCATCGGCCCGGTTTGCGGCGGACAGCCGGGGCCATGCCGCAAGGTCTTGCACGCCACCAACAGGCATGCCAGCTTGAGCCGATATGACGGGGCCCAGCCACTCGTCAAACAGCACCGTGGCCAGCCAGCTGGGGGGCGTTTGCCCGGCGGCTTGGGCACGAATCACAACATCAGCCCGTGGCAGTTGTGCATCGTCCACATCCACGCGGGTAGCCAGGTGAACGTCCAGTTGGGGGTGTTGGCGGTGCAGCATGGGCAAGCGCGGCAGCAGCCATTTGGCGGCAAAGGTGTTGTAGCAAGCCAGCACCACGGTGTGGCTGCTGCGCTGCAGCACCGCATGGGTTGCTGCTTCGATTTGATCCAGCGCCACGCCCAGTTGTGGCAATAAAACGCGCCCTGTGTCTGTCAATACCGGGTTGTTCTTGCTGCCCTCAAACAGCGGGCAACTCAACCATTCCTCCAGGTTTTTCACCTGCCGACTGATCGCCCCCGGCGTGACCGACAGCTCAGTGGCGGCACGTGTGAGGCGGCCGTGCCGGGCGGCAGCTTCAAAGGCAACCACAGCATTCAAGGGTGGCAGTTTGCGCTTCATGTAATTGAGTATATCTCATTTATGAGACCGAATTTTTCGATTGTCAATCTCCATATCAACACACAAACTACGTTTGTCCCTTGATAAATTTCTGACCAAACGACCATGCCTTTTGTCCACACGTATGTTCACGCCAGCACTTCAATTGAGAAACGTGCACTTATTGTCCGAGCCATTCACCTGGCATTGGTTAGCGGCATCGGCATGCCAGACGATGAGCTGTTTAACCTGGTGCACGCCTATGACCCGGCAAACTTTCACTTCAGCCGCAGCTTCAACGGCATGGCACGGTCCGACCAGTTGGTGGTGGTGGAAATCACCCTGCGCCGTGGCCGTAGCGACGCGATGAAGAAAGCCCTGTACAGCGCAATTGCCCTGAATGTCAGTCAGGCCAGCGGGCAGTCACCGCACGACGTATTCATTTTTATGCACGAAAACGACTACTCCGACTGGTCGGTAGGCGATGGCAGGTTTGCGATGGCCTTGGTGCAGCAGCGTGGGGACTCAGCCGCCTGAGTCACGCGGCCGACAAGCGCTCAATATGCTGATGCACCACTTGAGCGAGCGCCTGCCCCGACACCCACTGCGGGGCGATCTCGGCCAGCGGCAGCAGCACAAAGGCGCGCTGGTGCATGCGGGGGTGGGGCACGGTGAGGTGCAGGGAGGCGATGCGGGCGCTGCCGTAGAGCAATAAGTCCAGGTCGAGCGTGCGCGGCGCGTTGGGGAAGGGGCGTTCGCGGCCTGCGATTTGCTCTAGTTTTTGTAGCTGCTTGAGCAGTGCGGGTGCGCTCTGGCGGGTTAAAAGCTCTACAACGGCGTTGATGTAGTCGCCGCCGGCGGCATCAATGGGGGCGCTGCGGTACAGGGATGAGGCGGCTACCAGTTGCGTATGGGGCAGTTGCGCCAGGGCGGTGATGGCGTGGCGCACCTGGGCTTGCGCATCGCCCAGGTTGGCGCCGAGGGCGATGTAGGTGGTGACGGGGGGGCGGCAGGTGTTTGCGGGATTCAGGCTCCCTCTCCCCGTGGGGGAGAGGGTTGGGGTGAGGGCGGTTGCGGCCGGGACAGGTGGTTGGTACGCAACCCCCTCACCCCTGCCCTCTCCCCCAAGGGGGCGAGGGAGTAAAACCGGAAGGCTGCCGGGGTTCATATGCCAAATCCGCCTCAAGCCCCTGTGTTATCAGCTCCACCAGCTATATCTTTCGTAGCATCTGATGCGCCCGATGAACCGGACGAACGGCGACGACGGCGGCGTTTGCGGGGGGCGTCGGCATCACCCGTGGTTTCAGATGTTGCGTCACCGGCCGGTTCCCATTCGGCGGGTGTCCATTCGCCGCTGGGTGTTGGTGGTGGCGTAGGGCCCGGAGCGGGGGGCGCACCGGTCGGCGCAGGAGTGGCGGGGGACGTGGTGGGGGCAGGCGTCTGCGCCTGCGGTGGACGCACCGCCTTGACCCGCCGCAGCCCTCTGCCCTGGGCCTGGTCCTGCTCGGAGCGCACCTGGGCCACCATGTCTTCGCGCACCACGTCGCTGGCCATGCTGAAGGTTTGCCACCAGTGGGCCAGCACCATGTCCAGCTCGCCCACCTCGGCGCGCAGACGCATGAAATCAAACGCCGCGCGAAAGCGGGGTTGGTCGACCAGGCCGAAGGGCGAGCTGCCCACGCGCTTGTCAAAACGGGGCTGCATGAGCCAGATCTCGCGCATGTCGGCGGCCAGTTTGCCGCGGCCCGACACGTCGCCGATGCGGGCGTTGAACACGTCGTCCACCGCGTCTTGCAGCGCCGGGAAGGGCTGCTGGCGGTGGGGATTGTTGGCATCCAGTCGCCGGGCCCAACCGTCGCGCACGTCGGCCCACAGCACACACGAGAGCAAGAAGCTGGGTGCTACCGGCTTGCCCTCACCCACGCGGCGGTCGGTATCAGACAGGGCGGCTTGCACAAAGGGCTGCTCGGCGCGCTCCACCACGAGATCGAGCAGCGGGTAAATGCCGCGCGACAGGCCCAGGGCTTTAAGTTGAGCAATCGTGGCCAGCGAGTGGCCGGTTTGCAACAGCTTGAGCATTTCGTCAAACAAGCGGCTTTGCGGCACATCGGCCAGCAGGCTCAGGCTAGGCAGCAAAGCAGCGGCAGTTTTCGGCTCAAACGTAAACCCCAGCGGGTTTAGCTTGGCTGAAAAACGCACAGCGCGAATGATGCGCACCGGGTCTTCGCGGTAGCGCACAGCGGGAATGCCGATCATGCGCAGCACGCGCTTTTTCGCGTCCTTGATGCCACCGTGGTAGTCGACCACGATCTGGCGCTGCGGGTCGTAATACATGGCGTTGATGGTGAAGTCGCGCCGCGCGGCGTCTTCTTCCTGCGGGCCCCACACGTTGTCGCGCAGCACGCGGCCCGTGGAATCCACGGCGTGCGTCATGCCCGCCAACTCGCTTTTGCTGGTTTTTTCATTGCCCGCCACCTGCTCGGCGGCGGCGTTGTCCAGGTGGGCGCGGAAGGTGGACACCTCGATCACTTCGTGCTCGCGGCCCCGGCCGTACACCACATGCACGATGCGAAAGCGCCGTCCGATGATGAAGGCACGGCGAAACAGCTGTTTGACCTGCTCAGGCGTGGCGTTGGTGGCTACGTCAAAGTCTTTAGGGCGCAGACCGACCAGGAGGTCGCGCACCGCACCGCCGACGATGAACGCCTCGTAACCGGCCTGTTTCAAGGTCAGCACCACGTCGAGCGCGCGCTCGTCGACCAACTGCGGGTCAATGCCATGCTCGTCGAAGCCGACTTCCTGGCGCTTGCCGAATTTGGGCGGCGTGCGTTTGGACTTGAGCGCGTTGTCGGCTTTGTCGATCAGGTCGGTGATAAATTTTTTAATCATGTGCAGGGGATTGGAACAAATCCAGTATGCGCCAGCCGCGCGCCAGCGCAATTTCGCGCAAACGCGCATCCGGGTTGGTGGCAATCGGGTGCTGGACGTGCTCCAGCAAGGGCAGGTCGTTGATGGAGTCACTATAAAAGGTGCATTCCACATCGGCCCAGGTCAGGTCTCGCTGGGCCAACCACTGGGTCATGCGGGTGACTTTGCCGGGGCCGTAGGACGGTGTGCCCGCAATTTCGCCAGTGATCCAGCCAGAGGCATCGCGGACCAGTTCAACGGCAATCAGCTCCTGCACGCCGAACACGTCGGCAATCGGGCGGGTGACGAATTCGTTGGTGGCGGTGATGATGATGAGTTGGTCACCCGCCTGCCGGTGCACATCCAGCAAGGCAATGGCCGCTGGTTTTAAGGCTTTTTCAATGACAGCCCTTATAAATACTGCTCGAGCAGCTATAGATTTTATAGCACCCTGATTCATGGCAGCGGCCACGGAAAACCTGACGTAGTCGGCCAGCACCAGGGTGCCCGCCTTGTATTGTTCGTAAAACCAGTCGTTTTTAGCCTTGAACGCCGTGGCATCCGTCCAGCCAATGGCGGTGGTGTACTCGCCCCACGCGTGGTCCGAGTCCAGCGGGATCAGGGTGTGGTCCAGGTCGAACAGGGCGAGTTTTTTCATTCGTCTTCCAGCATCGCGCGCACCAGTGGGATGCTCAAGGGGCGCTTGGTCTGCGCGGCGTAGCGCACTAATTTGTCGAGCAACTGCGTTAAATGCCCCAGGTCGCGCGAGAACCGGGCCAGCAGGTAGTCCATCAGCTCGTCGCGCAGAAAAACACCGCGTTCGTCGGCCGCCTGGCGCAGCACGGCGCGCTGCTGTGGCTCGCTGAGCACCTGCAGTTGAAAAATATGGCCCCATCCCAGACGGGTGCGCAAGTCTTCGCGCAGGCGCAGGTCGGCTGGGGGCAACTGGCCAGCGGCCAGCACGGGGCGCGGTTGGCCGCTGGCTGGCGCGGTGGCTTGCACAAACCAGGTGAAAGCGGCGTGCTGCTGGGCGGCGGTGTACAGGTGCACGTCGTCCAACAACACCGCAGCCCAGGCTTCGTCAAACGGCTCTGGATCATTGCTCGCCGCGTTCAGCCAGCCCACCCGCGCGCCCTCGTCGGCCAAGGCGTGCTGCACGGCCTGCAGCAAATGCGTTTTCCCGCTGCCGCTGGGCCCCCACAAGTAAGTGGGCACTGGCGAACGGCTGGGGTTACTGGCCCAGGCTTGCAGGTGCTGCAACGCCGCCAGGTTGGGCCCGGCAAAAAAATTGTCCAGCGTGGGGCCGGTGGACAGGCCAATGTCCAGCGTGAGTTGCTTCATGACTCAAAAGCCATGACGTAATGACCTGGCCGCTGGTGCGGCGCAGATGACAAATGACGCCAGCAGAACCCAGTCATTCGTCATGGCAGCCCGAAGGGCACGTCATCTGTCATCAAAGCAGTCACCCCGTGTACAGCTTGCTGCTGACATAACCCGCCTTGGCGCGCCGCATGGCAACGAGCAGCACGGCGCTGGCGGGCAGCGCAATCAGGATGCCCACAAAACCAAACAACTGGCCAAACGCCAGCAACGCAAAAATCACCGCCAGCGGGTGCAGGCCAATGCGCTCGCCCACCATGCGGGGGGTGAGGTACAGGCTTTCCACCAGTTGGCCCAGACCGTAGACCACCGCCACCATCACCAGGGCTTTCAGCGAGGCAAATTGCAGCAAGCCCGCCAGGGTAGCCAGGATCAGGCCGATGCCAAAACCCAGGTAAGGCACAAACATGGCAATGCCCGTGAACACGCCAATGGGCAGCGCCAGATCGAGCCCAAACAGCGCCAGACCCATGCTGTAAACCGCCGCCATGATGGCCATGACCAGCAACTGACCACGCAGGTACTGGCCCAGCAAACCGTCGGCCTCGGTGGTGAAGCTGTCAAATGCCGGGCGTACGCGCGGAGGAACCAGGTTCATCACCTTGGTCACCAGGTTCTGCCAGTCCATCAGGAAATAAAACAGTGCCACGGGAATCAGCACTGCATTGCCAATCACCGCCAGGGCCACACTGCCGCCCAGGCGAACCGAAGTGAGCAGTGATGCCAGGGCCTCTTCGTAGTTGGCATTCAAGTACTTGAGCGCCAGCGCCTTCAGACTCGTCAGATCAAGCGCCACGCTGATACCAAATTGCTTGAGCCACGGGACTAGCGACGTGGTCAAACTATCGGCCAGCTTGGGCACCTGCTCACGCAGCAACGGCAACTCTTTGGCCACGATGGGTACCACCATCAGCAGCACGCTCAAGCACAGCACCACAAACAACAACTCCACCAGCAACACCGCCAGCACCCGCGGCACCCGGCCACCCAATCGCCGGTCCAGCCAGTTGACCAGCGGCGTCAGCGCATAGGCCAATACAGCGGCCACCACGAACGGCGTGAGCACCGGTCCGAGTAACCACAGGGCCAGCGCCGACAGCGCAGCAATCAGCAGCCAGGCGGCGGTTCGGGTTTGATGGGGGGTCAATTGCATGAAGTAGCCCAGTGAGAATATTTGTATCAGCGCCTGCTGCGAGGCGCTGAGTGATTTCAGCCTACAAAGCAGGCCCTTAAAATCAACATCAAATTCTATAGGGCCAGTTTGCGCCCCTTTCTATGACCACCCCCACCCCACTGAACTACAAAGACGCCGGCGTTGACATTGACGCAGGCGATGCCCTGATCGAGCGCATCAAGCCATTGGCCAAAAAAACCATGCGCGAGGGCGTGCTGGCCGGCATTGGCGGATTTGGCGCACTGTTCGAGGTGCCCAAGCGCTACAAAGAACCCGTGCTCGTCAGTGGTACCGACGGTGTGGGTACCAAGCTCAAACTGGCCTTTGAATGGAACATGCACGACACCGTGGGCATTGACCTGGTGGCCATGAGCGTGAATGACGTGCTGGTGCAAGGTGCCGAGCCGCTGTTCTTTCTGGACTACTTTGCCTGCGGCAAGCTCGATGTGGATACCGCTGCCGCGGTGATTGGCGGCATCGCCAAGGGCTGCGAGCTGAGCGGCTGCGCCTTGATTGGCGGCGAAACGGCTGAGATGCCAGGCATGTACCCCGCAGGCGAATACGACCTGGCGGGCTTTTGCGTGGGCGCGGTGGAAAAGTCAAAAATTCTGGCGGGCAAAGATGTCCAGCCGGGTGATGTCGTGCTGGGCCTGGCCAGCAGCGGCGTGCACAGCAACGGCTTCTCGCTGGTGCGCAAGTGCATTGAGCGGGCAGGTGATGCAGCACCCGAGACGCTGGATGGCAGGCCCTTCAAACAAGCCCTGATGGAGCCCACAAGGCTGTACGTGAAAAACGTGCTGGCGGCTTTGGCCGCGCATCCTGACGACATCAAAGCCCTCGCCCACATCACCGGCGGCGGCCTGCTGGAAAACATTCCCCGCGTGCTGCCCGACGGCATGGCCGCGCATTTGAAGAAGGGCTCGTGGCCGCAAACCCAGCTGTTTGCCTGGTTGCAGGCCACGGCGGGTATTGACGACATCGAGATGAACCGCACGTTCAACAACGGCATTGGCATGGTGGTGGTGGTGGCCGCTGACCACGCTGCGGCTTGCGCTGAGACACTGCGCGGACTGGGCGAGGCGGTCTACGAAATCGGTGTGGTGGCTGCGCAAGGGGCTGGTCCTCGCGTGATCGTTCAGTAATGTCCTGAAATGATCGATTCCCGTCTGGATTGAAATGGCCAAACCCCGGTAAATTATGGACACTGAGACTTCTAAAACCAAGGAGTCGCCCATGAAAACCTGTCTGATAGTGATTGATGTTCAAGAGTCGTTTCGCCACCGCCCCTATTTCACCGACCGAGACCTGCCCGCGTACCTGACCGCGCAAAACACGCTGATTGAAGGCTGTGCAGCGCAAGGGGTGCCCATCGTTCGCATATTCCATGTCGAGGGCCCTAAAACAACGACCAATTCGTTTGCAGTCGAATCAGGGCACGTTGCCCCGCTGGCAGGGCTTGCCGCGTTCGACGCCGCGGCTACCTTTCACAAAAACCGCCACAGCGCCCTGGTCGGCACAGGTCTGGATGTGTGGCTGGTGCAAAACGGCATCCAGAAAGTCATCATCAGCGGCATCCGCACCGAGCAGTGCTGCGAAACCACCACTCGCCATGCTTCTGATGTGGGCTACTCAGTGGATTACGTGACGGAGGCCACGCTGACGTTTGATATGCAACTGGCAGACGGCGCCCTGTTTGCCGCTGTCGACATCAAGGCACGCACGGCAGCGGTGCTCAAAGGCAGGTTTGCGCGCATTTGCACGGTTCGGCAGGCGCTTGAAGAAGTGATTTGACCGATTGCAACTATCCCAAGACCACCATGCTTGCCTTACGCCCCAGCTGCGAACGCTGCGATGTGGATTTGCCACCCGCATCACCGTCCGCACACATTTGCTCGTTTGAATGCACATTCTGTGAAAGCTGTGCCCACCACGTACTACAGGGCACTTGCCCCAATTGCGGCGGAGAGTTGTTGCGCCGCCCGATTCGCCCAGCAGATACCCTTGCGAAGCACCCAGCGTCTACACAACGCGTCTTCAAGCCGGTAAACCTATAACCCAACTGAGCCAGTGCCAGCAGATATGAGTCAGGCCAGCATTGCTGTTTACTTTGTCCTGCTGCCCGGCAGTCTGATCCTCGACTGGGCAGGCCCCGCCGAGGCGTTTCGCATTGCGAACCAGCTGCTCAAAGCGAGCGGTAACCTCGGCGGTTTTGAGTTGCGCTTCATCGGGCCGCAGCCCCAAGTGCCCACCTCGGTGTGGATCAGCGTGACCGGCGTGCAACCGCTGCCTGCCGCCTTGCCCAACCCCGCCTGGCTGGTGCTGGTGGGCATGCCGGGCGCGGGAATTGACATCAGCAGTCCGCAAGCGCAGCAGACCGTGCGATGGCTACAAACCCTGCAACCAGGCAAAAACGGACTGCGTCTGATCACCATCTGCGCCGGTGCGTTGCTAGCCGCCCATGCGGGTCTGTTGCGCGGGCGGCGCGCCACCACGCACCACCAGCATCTGGACGAGCTGCGTATGGCAGCGCCCGACTGCGATGTGGTGGCCAACCGGGTGTTTGTGGTGGATGGCCAGAGCAACTGGGCGGTGGCGTCCAGCGCGGGCATCACGACCGGCATTGATTTGGCGCTGCAGTTGATCGCCGATGAATGCGGTCCCGCGGTGGCCGCGCAGGTGGCCCAAACCATGGTGGTAGCCCTAAGACGTGGCCCGAATGACCCGGAGCTGTCGCCGTTTCTGGCCCACCGCAGTCATCTGCATGCCGCCCTGCACCGCGTGCAGGATGCCGTGGGCCAGCAACCTGCGGCGCAATGGACGGTGCCACGCATGGCCGACATTGCCCACGCCTCACCCCGGCACTTGACACGGCTGTTTCTGGAGCACGCCGACATCGCCCCACTGCAATACCTGCGCAGCATCCGGCTGGCGGTGGCAGAGCAAGCCCTGCAAGCCGGGCAAAACGTCACGCAGGCCGCGCAGCTCGCAGGGTTTGCCTCCGACACGCAGTTGCGGCGCACCTGGCATCAGTTTGGGCGGGAAGGCACGCCGTCGGCCGGACGGAAACAGGCGTGACGGGCGAGGGAAATAGGCGAGGGAAACAGGCGTGGGAAACAGGCGTGAGCAATGGCCGATACAAAACTGTCACACAAAGAAAAACAGCCTAGGGGCTTGCGCCTCTAAGCTGTTTTTCTAGAACGTTAATTCTGGTGCGGCTGGCAGGAATTGAACCCACGACCCCTTGGTTCGTAGCCAAGTACTCTATCCAACTGAGCTACAGCCGCGAAGCCTGAAATTATAGCAGTGGCTCAGCGGGTGTCCGCATTCAAAGCAATTTCAAGCAAAATCGCTCTTGTGAGCAGGACTGTCCTGCTCAAGCAGCTATCAAAATAAGAGTGTCCCAACCATGTCTGATGCCCCCGCCAACACCTCCCGCCTGAACAAGCGCATGTCCCAGTTGGGGCTGTGCTCACGCCGCGAGGCGGACGACTGGATTGAGCAGGGCTGGGTTCGCGTCAATGGCAACGTGGCAGTGATGGGCTTGCAGGTGGCCGACGATGCCCGTATTGAGGTGGACCCGGCGGCGCGTGGCCAGCAGCTGCAGCGGGTGACGATTCTTTTGCACAAGCCGATGGGCTACGTGAGCGGCCAGGCAGAAGACGGGCACGAACCCGCAGTGAAACTCATCAATGCGCGCAGCCACTGGAGCGGAGACGGCAGCAAACTCAAATTCGTCTCGGCCAATCTGCGCGGGCTGGCGCCGGCCGGTCGGCTGGATATTGATTCGGTCGGTCTGCTGGTGTTCACACAAGACGGACGGGTGGCCCGCCACCTGATTGGCGAAGATTCCCTGGTGGAAAAAGAGTATTTGGTGCGTGTTACCGATGCAGACAAGGACAGCGAGCCGCGCCCCAATGTGATGGCGCGCTTTCCGCCAGAGCAACTGGCGCGCCTGCGTCACGGCCTTCAGTTAGACAACCAGGACTTGAAGCCCGCCAAAGTGAGCTGGCAAAACGAAGACCAGCTGCGCATGGTGCTGCGCGAGGGCAAAAAGCGCCAGATTCGCCGCATGTGCGAACAGGTGGGGTTGCGGGTGCTGGGGCTTAAACGCATCCGCATTGGCTCGGTGCTGCTAGGGCCGCTGCCGGTGGGGGAATGGCGCTACCTGGGGCCTTTTGAAAGATTTTGAACGCCTCGCAACATCTGCATATGACCAATTTCACCGACGACGCGAACACCGTCAGGAAGTAACCTGTTTTGCCTATGTCAGACGTCCGCAACATCCAACCCAGCCCCTCGCCAGACCACTTGGTGTTGGTTGCAGACGACCACTTGCTGGTGCGCGACGGCCTGAAACTGCTGGTGGCCAGCATCCTGGGTTCTGTGCAGTTTTTGGAGGCGTGTGACGCACCGTCGTTGCTGGCCATGGCTGGCGCGCAGCCCGCGCCCAGTCTGGCGCTCGTGGACTTGAACATGCCGGGTATGGACAGGGGCCATGGCCTGGCACAGCTGGCGCACCGGCACCCCGCCTTGCCGGTGGTGGTGATTTCTGCGCTGACCTCGCCCGACGTGGTGCGCCGCACCCAGGCATTGGCCAACGTGCACGCCTTTGTTCCCAAGAGTGCCACGGTCGAACACATGCGCGCGGCCATTCACGCGGCGCTGGCCGGGCACAAACTGGCTTTTTCTCAAGGGGTGGATGACGGCGGCAGTAGCACCGACCTGCAACTGTCGCCACGCCTGGAAGAAATCCGCGCCCTGGTGCGCCAAGGCATGAGCAACAAATTAATTGCGAGCCAACTCGGCATCAGCGAGGGCACAGTGAAAAACTACATGAGCGATATTTTCAAAGCGCTAAAAGTGAGCAACCGCACACAGGCCGCTCGGTTTGATCCAGACACCGCATAAGTCATGGCATTGACAGTCGCCCCAGCCGATTCAGACCAACGCCCCGACCCTGAAGACCTGGCTTACGCGCCCACCGTGTTCTGGACCTTGCGTGCCTGTGAGGTGCTGGGCGCGGCCATGTTCATGACGGCGCTGCCCTGGTGGCAACCCGCCGTGTGGTGGGTGCTGGTGGCGGGTTCGGGCAGCTGGCGCAGCTGGTATGTGCACACGGCGGCGTTCAAGGCCCTGTCGGGCCCGCGGCGGCGCTTGCGTTACCGGCTGAGCATCTGGTTGATGATGTTTTGTGTGGGCAGCGCCTGGTACTTTCTGTACGCGCCGGGCAACCCGGTGATGCAGCTGGTGCTGGGCGTGTACCTGCTGGGCAGCGCCTCGCTGGTCGCGCAGCGGGCCGCAGGCGACGTGGTGCGGACCCTGGTGGCGGTGTCGCTGGTGCTGCTGCCCACATCCCTGCGTTTGCTGGCCGAAGGCATGCAACAGCGCGACGTGTTGTTGATGCTCTTGGGGCTGGGCGGACCACTGATGGCACTCAGCCTGGTGTTCATGTCGCGCGTGCAGGAGCGGGCGCTGATGGAGCAATTCGACTTGCGCCAGCGGGCCGAGCGCGCCGCCGACGCCGTGGCGGGCATTGGCTTGGCCAAGTCACGGTTTTTTGCCGCGGTGAGCCACGATTTGCGCCAGCCGGTGCACGCCATCGGCCTGTATCTGGACCCGCTGATCAAGCTGGCCCGCAGCGCGCAAGACGAGCCCGCGCAACGCGCCGCCGAAGGTATTCGCCAGTCGTGGCGGGCGCTGGACGATTTGCTTTCTCAAGTGCTGGATTTGACGCGCATGGACTCCGGCGCGCTGCAAGCCCAGTTGCAACCGGTCGAGCTCGCGCCGCTGATCCGCGACATGGTGATGCAGCACAGCGCCGCCGCCGAGCGGGTGGGCATACGCATCGTGGCGTTGGCGGCACCCGACCGCTGGGCCCTGGCCGATGCGCTGATGCTCAAGCGCGTGCTGTCTAACCTGCTGGACAACGCCATCAAGTTTTCACCACCTGGCCGTGCGGTGGTCATTGCGCTACGCCCGGGCACCGGCATTGCGGGTAGCCTGCCCGGCGAGGCCAATAGCCCCAACACCAACACCACCTGGCGGCTACAGGTGCGCGACGCTGGCCGTGGCATTGCACGCGAGGCACAGGCCAAAATTTTTGAAGAGTTCGTGCAGCTCAACAACGAAGAGCGTGACCGCCGGCGTGGCCTGGGCCTGGGCCTGGCCATTTCCAAACGGTTTACCCAATTGATGGGTGGCAGCATCCACGTGCGCTCCGCCATCGGCCAGGGCTGCTGCATGACGGTGCGCCTGACGCAAGCGGCACCGGGGCCCGCGTCTTTCAGCGAGGAGTCGCAGCATTCGCAGGGTTTTTTGATTCGATCCAGCGACGACATGCCTGTGACGCAGCCCGCGGCCTTGCAACCGCTCGACCTGCTCCTGCCCGCCGTCGAGCCGCCGCCTGCCGAGCCGGTCTGGACTGCACACGACGTGTTGCTGGTGGAAGACGACCTGCTGGTCAGCGCCGCCATGCGCCACTTGCTACAGTCGTGGGGACTGCAGGTACGCCATGTGGAAACCGGCGCACAAGCCATGCTGCATTCAGCGTTTGGGCAAGTGGCCATTTGCGACGTGCGCTTGCCCGGCGGCGAGTCGGGCCTGGACGTCGCCCTGAAGCTACGGGCCAAGGGCAAACGGGTGCTGCTCATCAGCGGCGAGACCGACCCCCACGTGCGCGCCACGGCCCAACATCACGGGCTGAAACTACTCATCAAACCCGTCTCCAGCCACCAACTGCGCATGGCTCTGCTGCAATTGCGGTGAGTCGGTTCGGTGGTTTCACACATCAGATCGTTTGCTACTATAAATATAGCTGCTTGAGCAGTATTTATAAGGGCTGGTGGCGCTTTTTATGTATTTTTATCCATCTGCCGCCATGGCTCTGCTCAAGCCAGCCCGTACCAAACCCCGCGCCCACCGCCATGCTGCGCCAGATGCTGGCTGGCGACCAGCTTGCGCAAATGCTGCTTCACGGTGTTGCGGTTGCTGCCGGTCAGCGCCACGGCCTCGCTCACCGTCACGCGCCCATGCTGGCGGGCCAAATCGACAATCGCCGCTGACAGCGCGGGCAGCTGGCTGTGCAGCAACTGCTCGCGTTCCATCTTCACGGCCAGGTGTTCGGTTTGCCTGGCCAGCGCCCGCAAAAAGTACGTGACCCACGGTTGCCAGTTAGGCACCTCGCTGCGAATCGTGCCCTGGGTCTGGCGCAGTGCCAGGTAATACGCCTCCTTGCTACGCTCAATCACCGCCTCCAGCGAGCTGTAGGGCACATAGGCGTAGCCCGCGCGCAGCAGCAGCAGCGTGGTCAGCACCCGGCTCAAGCGACCATTGCCGTCTTGAAACGGGTGAATCTCTAAAAACACCACCACCCAAATGCCGATCAGCATCAGCGGGTGCCACACCCTGGCCGCCAGACTCAGCTCAAACCATTGCACCAGTTCTGTCATCAGGCGCGGCGTGTCAAAGGGCGTGGCAGTCTCAAACACCACGCCAATCTGTTTGCCCGTCTCGTCCAGCGCCACCACGCTATTGGCCGATGTTTTGTAGCCACCCCGGTGCCAGGCGTCTTTGCTGCTGTGAATCAGCAGGTCGCGGTGTAACTGGCGAATGTGGTTTTCGGTGGGCGGCATGTCTTGCCAGGCGTCAAACACGAGCGCCATCACCTGTGCATAGCCACCCACCTCCTGCTCATCACGGCTGGTAAAGCGCTGCACCTGCAAGTTGCCCAGCAACTGCTCCACCTCACGGTCGGTTAAGCGGCTGCCCTCGATGCGGGTAGACGAGCCAATGCTTTCAACGGTTGCCACCTTCTTGAGCACCGTCAGCCGCTCGGGCGCCAGGGTACCCAGCGCGCGCCACGTGCCCTTGAATTCGTCAATCTGACCGATCAGGGTGAGCTGCTCGGGTGTGACTTGTAGCGTGTTCAGTAAAAACATGCGCCAAATATATATCCACAAAAACCCAATTAATCAAATTTATCCATTTTTGTATCCATAAATATCCATTTAGCACAAATGGAGTCATTTGAACTCCAGCGTGACATCTACGGCCTTTTCTGAATTGTTCTCGGCTTTCTGGCAATCAAAATGTCCGTCAACGATGTCGCAAACGGGTACCCCAGCGCAGCGTTTGCTGGTTTGCCTTGCAAGGAAGGGTAGTGGCACGTGTACTCAGCAAAATCAACTGCCGGTTCAATGTCGTAAACCAAATAAGACAGCTGGGAAGGCTCGGTCGGGTATCCAAGTTTCTTCAATTCATCAGCCGAGTACACCTGCGGCCCAGCAGCTGGGTCTTTGATGCGGAACAAGCCCGGTACGGCCTCTCCATCATTGCCATGCAGCAGTAAATAGCAGGCACCCGCCACCTGCGCCGA
The DNA here is from genome assembly GCA_031414805.1 of Comamonadaceae bacterium. Taxonomy (GTDB): domain Bacteria; phylum Pseudomonadota; class Gammaproteobacteria; order Burkholderiales; family Burkholderiaceae_C; genus JAAFIW01. Next base: position 95,615 of record JANOQJ010000017.1, on the reverse strand, counting down.
CAGGCTCAGTGCACCCGGGGTGCTTCCCATGCGAAAGTTGTACTTGCCGCTTTTTTCAATCCAATCCAGATGCGCAGCGGTTTTGACCCAGCCCACCACCACAAACGTTTCACGCAGCGGGGTATGGCGCGCTTTGCCGTCGACGGCCATCTCAGGTACCACCTCGTACATCACCCGCTGCTCTTCAACTGCGCCGGGGCGTAGCTGCTCGTAAGTTTTGAAGGTATGAAAGCTTTGCTGCTCGCGTGCACTTGAACGGTCAGACACATGGGCAACCACTTCCCGTAAAAAAGCAGTCAATGCATCCGTGCCAGACCCTGGCCGCAGTGCAAACGCCCCCAAACCCGGCAACACCTCATGAAAGCCCTGCATGCGTTTGTCGCCACCCGTCGTAGGGCCTGGGTACACCACATAAGCGCCCTGCGTGCGGCGAATGGCGTCGCGGTAGGCGTGCATTTTGAGCAAGTCAGCGCGTTTGTAGGTACCGCGCTTTTCCCCCTGTTTGTCATCGTCAAGCGCCGTTGCCCGTGCTTCATCTGTCAGGCCTTCAGTGTCTGCATGGTTTGCCAGCAATTGCGCAACCTGCTCAATACGGTACTTGGCATCAAAGTGCACATGCACCATCAACTCTTGCAGCTCTGCCTGCTCCTCGGTAAAGCCCAGCGGCCACAGGCTCAGGGTGTAGTCGGGTCGCAAGTCTTGCGACCACGAACCCGCCACGCGCGCATGACGGGTTGCACGAAAGCTGCGGTTGTAGCTAAAGCGCACTTCCAGTACACGCCCTTTTTGCACTGATGTCCCCTTCAGCGCCACATGCTGTCCAGCCTTGAGCTTCAGGCCGAAGCCATCAACCGTTGGTTCAATCAAGGTTTCATGAGGGGGTTGAGCCAACTCGAAAACAACGCCAACAATGTCAAGCAGCTGAAAAAACACCCAGTACTCATACAGCGTGGCGACATCACGCTGCCCTGCCCCGTACACCTTGTCACCGCCATGCCACACCAACTTGGCTGCCATCGCGAAGTGCAGCCAGGCCTGTAGCACTTCACGGTAGCCCTCACGGCGCTGCAAAGTAGGACTGCCCAGCGGCAGAAAAGTAGGCTCACTGGCCCGGCGCATCACGTCAGATGCCAACGCCTCGTCTAGCCGGGTACACAGGGCGTTGATTTCTTGCAGCAGCCGTGCGTCTTTCACAACGTCTTTAACCTGCCCACGCATGGCATCTAAAAACTGGTGAAACGAGCGCAATGCAAATTTCACAAAACGGTTTTCGGGGGTGTCTTCAGTCAGTACGCCGCGGTTCACATGGATGTGTTCAGGCAGCGTTTTTAGCGTGCTGTGCAGCGGGTGCGCCAGCGGCACATTCACGCGACGACCCCCTTGCGCCAACTGCCGCAGCAGCTTGCCTGATGGTTTAAAGCCGCGCGACAACGGCCTGTCTTCAGCTTCATGCTGCCAAATCTGATGCGGATGGGTGGAGATGCGGTGCAGCGCGTTTTCAAAAGCGCGGTTTTGCAGCAAGGCGCGTACGAACGCAAAGCGCTGGCCTATCGTGGCCGGGTCATTGCCAGGATCGGGTTCAGCGTTAAAAGCTGAAGGCGAACGCATGTCTTGCAGCAGGTCAACGCAGCGTGCGGTGATGTCTTGCAGCATCTGCTGGTAGTCCGCCTTGTAGCCCAGCTTGCGAGAGCGCACTTCTACGCTGGCCCGGCCGAGCACCACGCCATCAGCTTGCACAACCAGAGGCAATTGCCCAGTCAACAACCCAGGGTTCAACATACCTGCGTGGGTACGGTCTTTCAGACTGCTGGGCAACACCACATCTTGCGAATTGCTGTATTGCTGACCCAGGGCCAACTGGTAACGAGGTGCCGACAGCTCGTATTCGTACCGCACTCCCTCCAGCAACTGCACGGCCGCCTCGCCGGCGTCAAGCGCTTGTGCAGGGGGCACCACCTCAATCGCCTCCAGGCCAGCGGAAACCTGCCAGTTTGCAGGCGCATACAGCGCAAGGGTACAAACCTCGCTGCCGTCAGCAGCTAGGAAATTCACGTTTGCAGTTTTAACCATGCGCCAGGCGGATTAGTCGAACTCGTAGCGGGTTTTAAGCTTCGGCAAAGCTGGTGAAACCGTCGCGCTTCAAGCGCTCTTGCATGCGCTTGACCTTTTCAAGCGTTAGCGGCAAGCCATTTGCTTCCGCAAATGTGTTTAGCGCTTTCAGCACACCCTCCAGCTTTCTGGCCGAGCCGTGCAGTTTCGGCATCAGCTTTTGCAGCACCTGAGCGTCTAACGCATCCTTGTATTGCCAGCCCGTGCCAGATAGCTCTTTATGAATCACCATAAAGCGTGCAATTTCTTTCGCTGACCGAAAGCCAAACTCGGAGCCCATCGCTGCCAGCGCAGTGAACAGCACCAACAAATCTGTTTTGAGCTGTGAGCCATACGCAACGCCTGCGTCATCCACCAAAGTTGCAATATCAGCATGTGCATTCGAGCGCTGCACAAACGCCTCGGCAAAAGCCGCGCCCTGGTGTTCAAGCGCCTTTAAATTAATGCCCGCCGGGTCATCCAAAAACGCAGACATCTGCTCATGCGTAGCCCTGAACTCAATCACATTGGCCCGGTCCAGCACCTTGGGGCTGAACATGTAAGTGGTTTCATCCACATTCACCGTACCAATGATGAATAGGTTGTCGGGCAACGCCAATTCGTGCGGCACCTTTACCTCACCAGCTTTTAAATCTGTCAACACACCATGCAAGCGCAGTTTTGAATTGCTCGATTCCATGGCCGACAAAAAATCCGCAAAGTAGCGCTCTACATGCGAGAGATTCATCTCGTCAAGAATCAAAAAATACGGCTTTTCTGTGTCGCCGCTGGCCTTGATGATCAAGTCGAGCACGCCGTTTGAAGGCAGTTGGTAAGTCCCTTCGTTCAGTGCATCTGCGTAGCCCAACAGGTTTTCATTGCTGGTCCAGTCTGCGCCTACGGCGACGACACGGTATTGGTGTTCAGACTCGGTCAGCCACACGGCGAAGGTTTCTGCTAATTTGGTTTTGCCTGAGCCTGACATTCCAGTCAAAACAAGAAATTTCTTAGTGATTAGAGCTGCGGTGAATCGAGCCAGCAGGGGGATTTCAATACCAAATTTTGACCTCTCGAATGCCCAATACGCCTGGTCAATGATTTCACCATCAATAATTTCCATACCACCAAAATGCTCACCGAATGTGTACTCAGTTCCGTCATTGCCGCGCCTAGAAGCCGATACAGTTTTGGTAAGTCCACCCGTCTTTTTAATATATCCATCGTTTATTAACTTCTTGGCCTGTGGTGACCGCAAAGCGCTATCGACCTTTTCCCCGTCTGGCAAAAACTCCCAAATTAAATCAAATGGGAATTTAAACAGACGACCGTTCTCTTCAAACAGTTTTTCAACTGCTCTCCGAGCCAAGTCATCAATTAAAGGACTGTTGGTTACCATATATTCTTTCGACAAATTTCAATACGCTATTTATCAAGCTGATTCGCAATATGCGTTGCGATAGCTTTGCCGAGTAAGGGTGGCACAGCCTCACCAATCATGTCCATTGCCACACCGATTTTGTCTGTTCTATTTTGGTCAGAAACAGAAGTGATGAATTTAAAATCATCATCAAATGACTGCAAGCGGGCCGCTTCTCTCACGGTGATTCCGCGCATTTCCTTCGGATGGGTAAAACGACCTGAGCCCAAGAAATTTGCGTTTGCAGTAATCGTCAATGCAGGTTCGTCCCACGCCAATCTCGTGTACGCGCTCCAGTAATATTCTTTATAAAAAGTCGAGTTAATTTCGCCTAATTCTGTTAGCGCAGCAAGCGCCTTTTTAGTTGAAACACTATTATTTTTCGCATACCTTTCTATTAATCGCCCGTACTTTTTTTGCATTCGTAAACTTGCTGCGTCCCACGTTTCACCTTCGCGCATACATCTAATTATGTTGAGTACCGAGTCGCTGTAGGTTCGTGTGATGTGGTTGTACGGGAAAGCTGTTTCGCTTCGCATTGCAATCGCATACGGGTCAGTGCTTGCGCTGTAATGACTAAGATCACTCCCACCCAGATCTACGCCTCGAATCGGTTTGGGTAGGTCTCCTATTGCCTGTTTAACCGTAATCCATGGTGTTATAGATGCTGTTGCGAATCCTGCCGAATTGGGATTGCCATGCGTGGCCAATGGAAATGATGCAGCACCAATCGAACTTGCAATGAAGAACGCCCTGTCACGTATTTGCGGCACCCCGTAATCAGCAGCGGTTAAAACTCCCACGACAACGTTGTAACCCAGATCACGTTCAAGAATTTCTACAACCGTTTCCGATAGACGCCCCAGACGCCCATCGAATCCATGGTTAAGCATTTGAGGTACATTCTCAATAACAATGAATTTCGGCTTCAAGCGTTCGGCTACTTCGAGATACCGCAGTACTAAATCGTTTCGCGGGTCAGATGATAGTTTGCTATATCCCCGAAACTTAACAACTTGACCATTTTCGCGCTCCTCACTTCGTCTTAATTGTGAAAAGCCTTGGCAGGGTGGCCCTCCTATCAAACAGTCGAGTGATTGACGATTGACGCCCTGCGCTTTCAAGTGAGTTTCGATCTGATCTAAAGAAACTAGTCTTATGTCTTCCCGAACAGTGATGGGCGTCATACTGCCACTTGCATGATTTATTTCAAACGATTTCAGCGCTTCTGGCTTAATGTCGTTGGCAAGTACCGTCTCAAATCTCCCGGATTGCGAGAACCCCCGAGAAAACCCACCACACCCTGAAAAAAATTCCGCTACTGAATACTTCATTAGTTGCTGTATAAGAATTGATGATGTCGAATTTTTAGTATAAAACCAAGCGTCTTTCCGCGGCTTTTGATAAATCCATGGGTTTCACGTTTTGGCCTTACAAAGACTCGTATTCTCTAACTTGCAGAATATGTTGCTATATGCCTTCGCGCAGCTCAATTGAAAATAGGCTTTATTCATTCATTCAACTAGCCAAATCAAGCAGAGCCTGCGGCGTTCGCACCGCCACGCGCAGCAACGTTTGGGCGGCACCTGTGGGTTTTTTTCGGCCTTGCTCCCACTCTTGCAGCGTGCGAACCGACACGCCCAACAGCTTGGCAAACTGGGACTGCGACAAGTCCAGCTTGGCGCGTGCCTGCATGGCATCTGTGATGGGCACAGAAGTGCTGCGCGCGAAAGTACCCGCCTTCATCTCCCGCACTGACTGAAGCAAATCAGCCTGGAACTGCGCCATTTCTGGATCTGGCGCAGCATGGAGACGGTCTTGGACGATTGGTTTAGGCATTTTCAAACTCCTTTTTTAGCGCCAGCAAAAAGTCGGCGGGCAAATTGTCAAATTTGGCTTTGGTGTAGGCCATCAGCAAAACGATGCGCCCATCAGCCAATTGGTTGTAGTACACCACCCGTGCGCCACCCCGTTTGCCCATGCCCTCTCGCGACCACCGCACTTTGCGCAAGCCTTGCGCGCCCGCGATGACATCGCCCACCAGTGGATTCCCGGCCAACCAAACCTTGAACGCCATCAGTTCATCGTCGGCCCAAATTGCGCATGCGGCGCGTGAAAAAGTAGCGGTTTCAACGATGGTAAGCATTGGCTTGAATCATACGCCATAGACGTATAAATTGAGCAGTGATTTCGCAGGCAGTGAATTTGAGGTCGCAGGGAATTCACCCAAACGCAGGTTGTGGTCGAACGCGTATTTGTCGCATCAATACGCATCAATACGCATCAATATAGACCACAAAAATGCAAACCATCAGCGCCACCAAGCTGGCTCGCAATACCTGGGAAATACTGGACATGGTTGCCAACCGGAGAGAGAGCGTGGCGATAGAACGCAACCGGGCCCTGGTGGCCCAGCTGGTGCCACCGCAGCGAAGCATGACGGCCGCTCAAGCGCTGCAAGGGCTGAGCTTGCCCCTGCTCACGCGCGCACAAGCCACCGCGTGGCTCCAGGAAAGTCGGCTACAAGATCCGTTGGCTTGATCTTTGACGCTAAATCCGGGGCTTCCTGCCAAATTTTCCGTTCGGGCTGAGGTGGCTGTTCCGAATAGCCTGACGTATCGAAGGAAGGAAGCCCACGCGAGCCCTTCGATACCTCAGGGCGAACAGTTCACACTTTACCGAGTCGGGTCGGGTCGGGTCGGGTCGGGTCGGGTCGGGTCGGGTCAATAAAGTGCTGCCAATTACTCCTATAAATATAGCTGCTTGAGCAATATCTAAAAGGGCTGGAGGCACTTTTTGACTGTTTTCACCACCTCACAAATCCGTCCTCAGCTTCCATATCTCCGGAAACAGCACCACGTCCAGCATCTTGCGCAGGTAGCCCACGCCGCTGGTGCCGCCGGTGCCGCGCTTGAAGCCGATGATCCGTTCGACGGTGGTGACGTGGCGAAAGCGCCAGAGGCGGAAGGCGTCTTCCAGGTCGGTGAGTTCTTCGCCTAGCTGGTACAGCTCCCAGTTGTGTGTGGGGTTGCGGTAGACCTGCAGCCAGGCGGCTTCTACGGCTTCGTTTTCGGTGTACGGCTGGGTCCAGTCGCGCTGGGTGTGGCTGGTGGGCACGCTGAGGCCTCGGCGAGCCAACAGGCGCAGGGCTTGGTCGTACAGGCTGGGTTGTTCGTAGGCAGCCTGAACCATGGCAAGCAAATCCGGGCGGTGCTGGTGGGGCTTGAGCATGGCGGCGTTTTTGTTGCCCAGGGCGAACTCGATGCAGCGGTATTGCGCGCTTTGAAAGCCGCTGGACTGCGCCAGATAGGGGCGGATGGCGCTGTATTCGGGCGGGGTCATGGTGGCCAGCACGTCCCAAGCGCTGGTCAGTTGCGCCAGGATGCGGCTGACGCGCTCGAGCATTTTGAAAGCGGCGCCCAGCTCGTCGGCGGCAATGCAGGCAATGGCCGCATGCAGCTCGTGCAGTAGCAGCTTCATCCACAGCTCGCTGGTTTGGTGCTGGATGATGAACAGCAGCTCGTTGTGGTCGGGCGACAGGGGTTTTTGAGCGGCCAGCAAACTGTCCAGCTGCAAATAGTCGCCGTAACTCATGGACTGGCTGAAATCTGTTTTGGCGGCTTCGGCCTGCACGATGTCTTGGGGCGTTGCGCTCATGTCACGGCCTGCTGCTGGTTGAATTCCGGGCGTTGCCATTCGCCAGATTCCAGCACCTGCTTCAGGTGCTCCACCGCGTGCCAGACATCTTCAAAACCGACATACAGCGGCGTGAAGCCAAAGCGCAGGATGTCCAGACTACCCGTTTGTCCTGCGTCTGCCGAAGGATCGCCACGCCTGAAATCGCCGACCACGCCGCGTGCAATCAGCGCCTGCATCACGGCATAAGCACTTGTGCTTTGTTCTAGTCCCGCGCCTGTGTGCAGCGCAAAACTCACCTGCGAGCCACGCAGCGCTTGGTCTCGCGGGGTGACGAGTTCCAGGCCGTGGCCCGCGCAGCGTTGCGCCACCAGGTCAATGAACAAATCTGTCAGCGCCAGCGACTTGGCGCGCAGCACGGCCATCACATCTTGGCCGGGTGCCAGCGCTTGCGCCGCTGCAAACACGTCCAGCCCGCACTGCAGCGCCGTCAAACTCAGGATGGGCGGGGTGCCGCACAGGTAGCGGGCGATGCCGGGCGCGGGTTGGTAATCGGGCGTGAAGGCAAACGGCGCGGCGTGGCCCAGCCAGCCAGACAGCGGCTGCTCGAAAGTGTCGGCATGGCGCGGGTGCACCCACACGAAAGCGGGCGCGCCGGGCCCGCCGTTCAGGTATTTGTAGCCGCAGCCCACGGCGAAATCGGCGTTTGCGGCGTGCAGGTCCACGGGCACCGCACCGGCGCTGTGTGCCAAGTCCCACACGGCCAGTGCACCGACTGCTTGGGCTTGTGCGGTGAGCGCCGCCATGTCGTGCATGGCGCCGGTGCGGTAGTTCACGTGGGTGAGCATGAGCACCGCCACCTCATCAGTGAGCGCGGCGCTGATCTCGTGCGGCTCGACCAGTTTCAGCGTCAGGCCATGCTGGTTGCACAGCGATTGGGCGATGTACAGGTCGGTGGGGAAGTTGCTGCGCTCAGAGAGTACGCAGCGAGGTGATTTCAAGCCTTTTTGGCTAACAGCCCTTGTAGATACTGCTCGAGCAGCTATCAAAACAGAAGCACTTAACACCTTGTACAGATTGACAGACGTGCTGTCTGTGGCCACCACCTCGCCCGGTCGCGCGCCGATCAACGCCGCAATCTGGTCGCCCACGCGCTGCGGCAGATCAATCCAACCCGCGGTGTTCCAACTGCGAATCAGTCCCTGGCCCCATTCGTTTTGTACGGCATGGGAGACCCGTTCTGGCGTGGCTTTGGGCAGGGCACCCAGCGAATTGCCATCCAGGTAGATAACGCCCTCGGGTAGCGTGAACAGGTCGCGCAACGGGCGCAGGGGGTCTTGGGCGTCTTGGGTTTGGCAGTGGGTGGCGGTGGTCATGGGTGTTTACGTGGTTAGAAGACTTTGAACGCAGAGGACGCAAAGGATTCGCAGAGGGCGCAGAAGGAAACCAAAAACGATTCGAAATTCTTTGTTTGACTTTGTCTCTTTTTTGCGTCCTCTGCGAATCCTTTGCGCACTCTGCGTTCAAAAAATCCCCGGCTTCCGTTCAAGCGCCCGCAGCACCGCCCGCACCGGTGAAGCATCGGCCGTCATCAGCTTCAACGGCAGCGCAATCAACTCGTAGTCGCCCTCGGGCACGTCGTCGAGCACCAGGTTTTCCAGCACCCGCAGGCCGCGGGCACGAATCACTTGGTGGCTGGGCAGGGTTTTGCTCTCCGCCGGGTCAATGCTGGCGGTGTCGATGCCAATCAACAGCACGCCCAGGTCGGCGAGGCGCGAGACCATGCCGGGTGCGAAGGCGGTCAGTTGTGCGTCCCAACGATCGTGCGGCATACGCTGGTAGGTTCGCACCAGCACGCGCTGGGGCAGGTTTTGCAGCGCATGCGCGATGTGCGACCACTCAATCAACGGGCCTTTGTCGATGGCGTGGATCACGCGGCAGGAGCCCAGAAACGGCAACAAATCCAGCGCGCCCACAGCCGCACCATCAGGTTCGTAATGCAGCGGGGCATCGGCATGTGCGCCGGTGTGCGGTGACAGGGTAATGGCACTGACATTCACCGGACAGTCGGACGAAAGGGTGGCGCTCCAGACCTGGCTGTAAGCGGTATCGCCTGGGAAGACGGGCGATGACGCGTGAACGGGTGGGGAAATGTCCCAGAGCTTTCGGTGAGGCGTTGTCAATGGCATGCGCCAAAGTTAGCACCAGCAAAAAGCGCGTGGTGTCGGTTAATTCCAACAGTGCATCAATAACGCTGCGGCTTTCTGACTGAACACGTTTGTGATAGCCTGACTCAGGTAGTCAGGACTGACTACTCGGTTTTTACCCACTCGCTATGTGATCGGACCGCGTCATGACTTTGGTAAATCAACCGTCAAAACCCACCAGTTTGAAATTGCCAGCCGCGCTTAAATTTCAGGTTGATGAGGTGGCCAAAAAGCAGGCATCAGCTCGCACGCTTACATGATTCAAGCCTTGACCGAGGCGGTTCAGCACGCCGCGTTGCGCGATGCTTTTGCTGCAGATTGCGCGCAAGCCCTAGAAGATATGGATGCACGAGGTAAAGGGCACGAGTTAAGTGCGGTACGACAGCATTTTTCAGAGCTATCCGAATATCGTGCAGGGCGGCGAGACAGGCCTGCGGCGCTGAAGGCGACGAATCTGCCGAAAAGCAACAAGCTGAATGCATGACCCTGGTTTACCTGAGTGATGCAGCGCTGGACGATGTGCTTCGGCTCGAAGAATTTCTGAGCCAAACCCAGGATCCGCTGGCAAATCAGTTAATAGATTTTCTGTTCGACGCCTTGCAAGTCCTGACCCATCAGCCCGGCATTGGACGGCCCGTTGCAGGCGGAATGCGCGAGCTGATCATTTCGCGCAGGCGCAGCGGCTATCTGGCCCGCTACCGTTTTGATGAAACCAATGACCTGGTGCAAGTCGCGCGTATTCGCCATCAGAAGGAATCGGGTTATAGGGCGGAGGAATTGTAGAAAGTCAACCAGCCCGATTTTTGAATGATTTTGGCTTTCAACCCATGTAGATACTGCTCAAGCAGCTATTAAATTAATAGTGACTTGATATGCGAATGCGCAGCAGTGGGCCAGAAAAGCAGCATCCCTGGTTCGTGCGGTGGCTGGTCGTCTTTGGCTTGGCGGGACTAGGCGCGCAAGGGCGATTGCAAAAAGTACTTTGGCCATATCGTTAAGGCCGCTGCAGCGAGCAAACCGTCGCAAGCACCAATTAGAGGAAACAGCAGCCAGGAGGAGTAGCTGCCGCCTACCAGAAAATGCGCCGACGATCCCACGAGGAAACCTGTAGGCACTCCAACAACCAAAAGAAATATGCGCGGTGCATTGCTACGGATCAAAGTGACGGAGCCGATGTAAAAAAGGCTGCCACTGAGCGCAAAGAATGGTGACAACACAAAGGCAGAGCCAACTATGCACGCTACTGGCGATATCACCAGCAAAGGCAAAGTCAACCAAAGGGGAAGAAAGTTACGCGAAGTCGTGAATCCAAGGCTACCCAAAAAGCTATAAATCCCAATTGTTAAACCGATCAACCCAAACAATACGAGGAAAGGTAGTACGAAAAGTAGAGCAAATGCTGTTGCTGCTCGTATCGGGTTAACCGCATTCATAGCCACCTGAGCAGAAGCTTCACGCCACCTTCCCCAACAACAAATACTCCATCAACGCCTTCTGCGCATGCATCCGGTTCTCCGCTTCGTCCCACACCACGGATTGCGGGCCGTCGATCACCTCGGTGGTGACTTCTTCGCCGCGGTGGGCGGGCAGGCAGTGCATGAACAAGGCGTCTTTGGCGGCGACTGCCATCATGTCTTCGTCCACGCACCAGTCGATAAAGGCTTTGCGGCGTTCTTCGTTTTCGGCTTCAAAGCCCATGCTGGTCCAGACGTCGGTGGTCACCAGGTGAGCCCCGGCGCAGGCGTCCATGGGGTGGTTGAAGACCTTGTAGCTCGCGTTGCCCCGTAAACCCGCCACAGCCTGATCGACTTCGTAGCCGCTAGGCGTGCTCAGGTGCACGGTGAAGCCCAGAATTTCCGCGGCTTGCAGCCAGGTGTTGGCCATGTTGTTGCCATCGCCTACCCAGGCCACGGTTTTGCCCTCGATACTGCCCCGATGCTCGATGAAGGTGAAGATGTCGGCCAGGATCTGGCAGGGGTGGAACTCGTTGGTCAGGCCGTTGATCACCGGCACGCGCGAAGATTGCGCGAACGCTTCAATCTTGGTTTGCTCAAAGGTGCGGATCATCACCAGGTCGACCATGCGGCTGATGACTTTGGCGGTGTCCTCGATCGGCTCGGCGCGGCCCAACTGGCTGCCTTCGCTGGTCAGGTTCACCACCGTGCCACCCAGCTGGTACATGCCCGCCTCGAAGCTCACACGCGTGCGCGTGGAGGCTTTTTCAAAAATCATCGCCAGCGTGCGATCCACCAGTGGCTGGTGTTTTTCGTAGGCTTTGAACTTCTTTTTGATGAGGGCGGTCCGCTCAAAAAGGTAGGCGTATTCCTCGGCGGAAAAGTCGCTGAACTTCAGGTAGTGCTTGATCGGCTTCATACCGGCTCTGCCAGAAACGCCTTGATTAGCGGTACCAACAAAGCCGCGATTTCATCGGCATCGGTCTTTGTCAAGATCAGCGGTGGCACCAGCCGCACCACGCTGTCAGCGGTCACGCTGATCAGCAAACCCGCATCGGCGGCGCGCTGGGTGAGCACGCCACAGGGCCGAGTCAGGTCAATACCAATCATCAAACCCTGGCCGCGAATGGTGCGCACGCCAGGGTTGTCGGCCAGCTCGCGCCAGAGCAGGCCGTGCAGGTAGCCGCCCACCAGAAACGCGTTGTCCAGCAGCCCGTCTTCTTCCATGATGCGAATGGTCTCCACCCCCGCGCGCATGGCCAACGGGTTGCCGCCGAACGTGGTGCCATGGTTGCCGGGCTGGAAGATGTGGGCAGCGCGCGGGCCGGCCACCACCGCCCCAATCGGAACGCCCGAGCCCAAGCCTTTGGCCAGCGGCATCACGTCGGCTTTGATATCCGCCCATTGGTGGGCAAACCACTTGCCAGTGCGACCAATGCCGCACTGCACCTCGTCAATCATCATCAACCAGTCGCGTTCGTCGCACAGCTTGCGCACGGCTTGCAGATATTCAACGCGCATCGGGTTCACGCCGCCTTCGCCTTGAATGGTTTCCATAAAAACAGCCGTCACGTTGGGGTTGCCTTCTGTGGCTTTTTTCAGGGCTTCAATGTCGTTGGCCGGCACGCGGATGAAGCCTTCCACCAGCGGGCCAAAACCGGCTTGTATCTTGGGGTTGCCAGTGGCGCTCAGGGTGGCAATGCTGCGGCCATGAAAGGCTTTTTCATAGACCACGATTTCGGGGCGCTTGATGCCTTTGTCGTGGCCAAACTTGCGCGCCAGCTTCAGTGCGGCTTCGTTGGCTTCCAGCCCGGTGCAGCAGAAAAACGCATTCGTCAGGCCCGACAGCTCCACCAGCTTGGCGGCCAGCTTTTCCTGATTGGGCACGTGGTAGTAGTTGCTGCTGTGGATGATTTTGGTCAGCTGGTCTTGCAGCGCAGGCACCAGCTTGGGGTGGTTGTGGCCCAGGGTGTTGACCGCAATGCCGCCCAAAGCATCCAGGTACTGCTTGCCATTCACATCCCATACGCGCACACCCTGACCATGGCTCAGCGCAATCGGCAGTCGGCCGTAGGTGTTCATGGTGTGCGGTGAGGCCGCTTCGATGAAGGTTGGCGAGTTGACGGCGGGGACGGCAGCGTTCATGCGGTTCTCCAAATGCAATACGGCCCAAACAGGGTGGGCCGCCGGATTTGAATTCTAGGTGCAGCGCAAAGACATATTTTTGACATTTGTGCATCAAAGCCATGCGTGAGAAGTTCATCGGTTGGACCGGGTCTTCTATAAGACTCGCCGTGTTCGCCACACAAGCCCGGTATGATTCAAGCTCGTGTTGCAACGCAGCAATTAATTCACATTCATGGTCTCCAGCACCGCCAAAGAAGTCTTCATCCTCGGCCTGACGCAGGACGGCAAAACCTTTCGCCCCAGCGATTGGGCGGAGCGTCTGGCGGGCGTGATGAGCAGCTTTCGCCCCGGCGGCGCAGTGCCAGGCAGCCACTTGAGCTATTCGCCCTGGTGCGTGCCCACGGCAATGGGACACGTGAAATGCGTGGTGGTGCACACCGACCTGCGCGAGTCCGACGTGATGGCCTGGAACTTCGTGATGAACTTTGCGCGCGACAACGGCCTGCAGGTCACCGAAGCGTGTTTGCTGCCCGACGCGACGGCAAAGCCGTCGCTGTAACGATATGGCGGCAAAGCCGTCGCTGTAACGACGCGCTACAGCCGTCCCTATAATCGCGCCGATTGCAGGAGAGCGGGCAGTTTGCGCAGGTCGCCAACCACCCCACCGAAGGCGCAAACTCCCATGAACGCTCAGGTATCCCAACCGGTGATGTACTGCAACTTTTTAAAAAGCCGTCTGGAGAGCCACTGCCCGAACTGATGTTTGCGGCGCGTGCACCGAAGGAGCAAACCCGCTGGCAGGTGCTGGCGGACGAATCTCTCAGGTACCAAGGACAGGGGGAGCGGCAACCACGTCGATGGCACTTTTGCCACTCGGGTTGCTTCATTTTTTATAGCTGCCTGAGCACAATCGACGTGGGCTTCCTTCAAAAAAGGTTGTCAACATGCACGTTCTCGTTTTGGGTAGCGGTCTGCTGGGCGTCTGCTCGGCCTATTACCTGTCGCAACAGGGTCATCAAGTCACCGTGGTTGACCGGCAAGCCTGCCCGGCGGCTGAAACCAGCCATGCGAACGGGGGCCAAATTTCGGTCAGCCATGCCGAGCCCTGGGCCAATCCGTCGGCACCCTTCAAGGTGCTCAAGTGGTTGGCCAAGGAAGATGCACCGCTGTTGTTTCGGCTGAGAGCCGATCCGCGCCAATGGGCCTGGGGCTTGCAGTTTCTGCGTGAGTGCACGCCCGCCCGCACCCGCCACAACATTGCCCAAATCGTCAACCTGGGCACGTACAGCCGCAGCGCCTTGCAGCAGCTGCGCCGCGAAACGGGCATTGCGTACGACCACCGCACGCGAGGCATCCTGCACTTTTACACCAGCCCCCAGGAGTTTGAAGCCGCGCTGGAGCCCGCGCGTCAGATGCGCGAGCTCGGCTGTGAACGACGTGTGGTGTCGGCCGACGAAGCGGTGGCGCTAGAGCCTGCGCTGCGCGCCATACGCCCGCAACTGGCCGGTGCAACCTACACCGCCGAAGACGAATCGGGCGACGCCCGCAAATTCACGCTGGCGCTGGCCCAGCTCTGCGAGGCCCGTGGCGTTCGTTTCCTGATGGGCCATCACATCACGCGCCTGGTGCGCGGCAGCGGCTCCAATGCACAGGCCATCGCGCATGTGGAAGTAACGGACCCGGTCGGCCAGTTCACCCGTTTGACGGCTGACCGCTATGTGCTGGCGGCTGGCAGCTTCAGCGCCTTGCTGGCGCAGCCACTGGGCATCCGGCTGCCCATCTACCCCGCCAAAGGCTATTCGGTCACGCTGCCGGTGGTGGACCCCAGCCGGGCCTATCAGGTGTCGTTAACCGACGATGAATACAAATTGGTGTTCAGTCGCTACACCACCGCTCGGGCAGACGGACAAACCGAAGACCGCCTGCGCATCGCAGGCACAGCCGAACTGGCTGGTTACGAGCGGCACCTGAACCCCGTGCGCTGTGATGCCATCGTGCGCCGCGTGCAGCAGTTGTTCCCCGGTGCCAGCGACGCCAGCCGCGCGGAGTTCTGGAGCGGTTTGCGCCCCGCCACACCGTCGAACGTGCCGCTGATTGGCCGCAGCGCCCTGGACAACCTGTTTTTGAACACCGGCCACGGCACCCTGGGCTGGACGCATGCCTGCGGCTCGGGACTGGCGCTGGCTGACATCATCAGTGGCCGGGTGCCGCAGGTGGATTTTGCGTTTACCGGCGTTGAACGAACACCAAACGCTATGATTTCTGTAGCTGCTTGAGCAATATCGGTGGGCTGAAAACGTCTTTTTCTATAAGCCCACGTTAACGAGATTTGCCCAACAAAAAACCGCCAGAACTTGCGCTCTGGCGGTTTTTGCGTTTTTTGCTGGCAGCGCACCGTTGTCAAACGGCGGTGTGATCTGTTGCTAAACCACGCCGGGCTGGGTGCCTGAACGCAAGCGCGTCAAGCGAGGGGGTTGCCGCGAATCAGGCAGCCAGTGCCAGGGCTTTCACCTTGGCTGACAGGCGGCTCTTGTCGCGGGCTGCTTTGTTCTTGTGGAAGATTTCCTTGTCTGCCACGGTGTCCACCACCGACTGCATCTTGGCGAAAAATTCGGTGGCTTTGGTTTTGTCACCCGCCAGTACCGCTTTTTCAACGTTTTTCACCGCTGTGCGGTACATGGAACGCAGCGAGGTGTTGGCGGCGTTGATTTTGGTGTCCTGGCGGACGCGTTTGCGGCCTGATGCCAGGCGCGGATTTTTCTTTTTGGGTTTGGCTGAAGCCATGAAATGTGTCCTTTAAGGGTTTGAGGATGTTGCCAGCAAAGCCCGCGATTATATGACGGCTCCTGAAATGTGGGTGCAATAATCCGCGCGTGTCTTTGCTCCGATCTGCCTCCACCGTTTCCCTGCTCACACTGGCCTCGCGCATCACAGGTCTGGTGCGGGACTTGCTGATGGCGGCCACCTTTGGTGCTGGAGCACTCACCGACGCCTTCACCGTCGCCTTTCGTATTCCCAACCTTTTTCGTCGCCTGTTTGCCGAGGGCGCTTTCAGCCAGGCATTTGTGCCCGCGCTGGCGGCCACGCGCGAGAAAGATGGCGAGGCGGCCACCCGCACCTTGATTGACGCTGCCGCCACCGTGCTGGCCTGGGCGGTGCTGGTTTTGAGCCTGCTGGGCGTGCTGGCCGCGCCGCTGCTGGTCTGGGCCATGGCCAGCGGCCTGCAACAAGAGCCACAAAGCTACCAGGCGGCGGTGGTGATGACGCGCATCATGTTTCCGTACATCGCGTTCATGTCGCTGGTGGCGCTGGCCGCTGGGGTGCTGAACACGTACAAGCGCTTTGCGGTGCCAGCCGCCACGCCGGTGCTGCTGAACCTGGCCATGATCACCTCGCTGTGGCTGGCCGGTTGGCTGGGCGCACCGTGGTTTGCGGCGCGCGGTGTGGAGCCGATCTACCTGCTGGCGGTGGGCGTGATGGTGGGTGGCCTGCTGCAACTGGCGGTGCAGATTCCTGCGCTCAAAAAACTGGGGTTGCTACCCAAAATAGGGCTCAAATGGGCTGACGTCCAAGCTGCATGGGCTCAACCAGCTACACAAAACATAGCAAAACTGATGCTGCCTGCGCTGCTGGGTGTGAGCGTGGCGCAGATTTCCATGCTCATCAACACGCAAATCGCTTCCCACCTGGCCACCGGCAGCGTCAGCTGGATTTACTACGCCGACCGCTTGATGGAGTTCCCCACCGCCCTGCTGGGCGTGGCGCTGGGCGTGGTGCTCATTCCCAATCTGTCAGCCGCCCGCGCCGCGCAAGACAAGGACAAATATTCCGCCTTGCTCGACTGGGGCCTGCGTCTGGTGGTTTTACTCAGCGTGCCCTCCGCGCTGGCCCTGCTTATTTTTGCCAAGCCGCTGGTGGCCACATTGTTTCATTACGGCGCGTTCACCGACCGTGACGTGACCCAGGTGTCGCTGGCGCTGGCCAGCTACGGCGTTGGCCTGCTCGGCTTGGTGGCCATCAAAGTGCTGGCCTCCGGCTTTTTTGCCAGCCAGGACACCCGCACGCCCATGCTGATTGCGCTGGCGGTGCTGGTCATCACCCAAGTGCTGAACTACTTTCTGGTGCCCATCATGGCGCATGCCGCGCTGACGCTGTCCATCAGCATCGGCGCGCTGGTCAACGCCCTGTGGCTGCTGATCGGCCTGATTCGCCGGGGCAGTTACAAGCCTTTGCCCGGCTGGGGCCTGTTTGCCCTGCAAGTGGTGGCGGCCAGTGCGCTGCTGGCGGTGTTTCTGATGTGGGCTGGGCACGCCGTGCCGTGGATTGAGCTGAAAAGCGATAGTTTGAAGCGAATTGGGGCTCTCGCCCTTGCAGTTACTGCTGGAGCAGCTATCTATTTTGTAGCGTTGTGGGCGGCTGGATTAAAGTTGCGGGCATTGCTGCGGCGCTAAGGCCGCGCGAGGGATTTAAGGAACCTCTAGCAAACAGCGCACAGGTGCGCAAAGCTGGCAAAGCAAAACTCAAGTCCAATAGATTTGAATTTTTTGCGCCCTTTGCGTAACCTTTGCGTCCTCTGCGTTCAAAAATCTTCGCCTTCATACCCCGAACGAAAACATGCACCTGAGCTACGACACCCCTACCCCGCTGGACTATTTCGCCTCGCTGGTTCAAAGCGACGAGCATTTCCCGCTGCTGGAGGCCGCCGCCAGCCTGGCGCAAGACGAATACCCCGAGCTGGACGTGCAGCAGGTGCTGGGCGATGTGGATCAGATGCTGGCCCGCATCAAGCGCCGCCTGCCTGCGGACGCTGCCGCCCTGCAGCGCCTGCGCCTGCTCAACCAGTTTTTTTTCCGCGAATTGAGCTTTGGTGGCAACGTCAACGACTACTACGACCCCGACAACAGCTATCTGAATGCTGTGCTGCGCACCCGCCGGGGCATTCCCATCGCGCTGGCTGTGCTGTGGCTGGAGCTGGCGCAGGGCTTGGGCCTGCATGCGCGCGGCGTGGGTTTTCCCGGGCACTTCATGGTCAAAGTGAATTTACCCAAGGGCCAGGTGGTGATTGATCCGTTTAGCGGCCAGTCGCTCAGCCGTGAAGAGCTTGCCGAGCGGCTGGAGCCCTACAAACGTAAAAGTGGGCTGGTGGGTGACTTTGAAGTGCCGCTGGGTCTGTACCTGCAAGCGGCCCCACCACGGGACATCATCAGCCGCATGCTGCGCAACCTCAAAGAAGTGCACCAGTCACAAGCCGACTGGCAACGCCTGATCGCCGTGCAAAACCGGCTGCTCATCCTGCTACCCGAGGCCTGGAGCGAATACCGCGACCGCGGCGTGGCCCATGCGCAGCAAGGCAATGTGCCACTGGCGGTGCTGGATCTGGAGGTGTATCTGGCCAATGCGCAAGACGCGCTGGACATTGACGAGGTGGCGGCGCAGGTGGCAGGGTTGCGGCGAGAGATCAGTTAAGCGGCCGAGGCCGGGCACCTCACCACCGTAAAACCCGAGGCCCCAACAGCGCCCCAATGGCCGTAGGAAGGGACATTCCCAGCACGTACCACACCGCCAGGAATGGCGCACCCATTTCCGGGCAATGCCAGGTGTAGGCAAACGCCGCCACGGAACCAGCAAACAGACCGGCGGCCGCACCCGCTGCGCGCAGACGGGTTGGCGCGGCGTTCTTCAGGCTGCGCAGGGCCAGCCATAGCGCCGGGATGGCCAGCAGCGCGATGTTCAGCGGACATTGGATCCAGGTGCTACCCATTAGCTGCGCAGACCAGGTGTCGGGTTGCGTCGTGAATAAGGCCAGCGCGGCAACAGCCCAGACCACCAACACGGGCGCGGCCACGGCCAGAGGCAATCGCTGTGTGGGGCTACCGGGCACGGCCAGCCGACGCAGCGCCCACAAGCTGGCAACAGCCACGGCGGCCGTGAACACCAGCTTGAAGCTGAACATCGGCAACGCAACGGCTTGCGCCAGGTCAGTGCGCGGGCCAAACAGTCCCCACATGAACACCAGCGCGAGGGCCGCACCCAGGGCCAACTGCGCCGCAGTGCGGCGGGCGTCGCCCGCGTGGTCAACGGCCGCTGGGCCTGTGGCCAGCATCGAAATCAGGTCATCGGTTTTCATGGGGTGACTCCTGAAGCATTCATTTTCAATTTGGCAGCCAGGGCCTTCAAGCCGCGGTGTACGCCCACCTTCACGGCGGACTCGGACATACCCGTCAGCTGAGCGGTCTCTGCCACCGACAGCCCTTGCAGCTTCACATGCACGATGGGCAGGCGATGCCGGTCGGGCAAGGTGTCCAGCATCGTGTTCAGGTCGCGCCGTGTCATCGCAGCGTCAGTATCGGAACTGGCGACCAGCTCCATTTCATCGTCAATCGGGTCGTGCAGAGCCTCGCGGGTGGAGCGGGCGCGCAAAAAGTCAATCAGCTTGTAGCGCGCAATGGCATGCGCCCAAGCCGTCAGCGGGATCTCGGGGCGGTAGGTGTGACGCTGCGTATGCAGTGCCAGCAGGGTTTCTTGCACAAGGTCCTCCACATCATCAGGAAAAGCCATCAGCCGCCGGCGCAAAAACGCACGCAGGTGAGCACTCATATCTTTCAAAAACTGGTGATAAGTCACCGCATCACCGTCCAGGCCGGCCAGCAGTTGCTGGCGCAAGCGGCTCTCACCTGCTTTCAGCCGGGCGGCTTGTTCTGTTGTTCGTTCCATGAGGCGTGAGGGTTACAGATTGTTTGCAAATTGGGGCACAACGCTGCAAGTGATTGTGCATGGGGCTAATTGACGCGGAATCTGTGAAAAAATAATCCGCGCACCGTAACCAAAACCAAACTCGCTGCGTATTACCTCTCGTAAGCGCTGCATGAGGTGCTTGCAAGTTTTTCCCAACCCTTGTTTTATTCATCTTTCAGGAGTTTTCAAATGAACCAACGTGCTCTGATCGCCGCTGCTGCCGCTTCCCTGCTGTCCACCATGCTCGTAGCCACTCCAGCCATGGCCCAGGAAAAAGAAAAGTGCTACGGTATTGCCAAAGCCGGTCAAAACGACTGCGCCAACCTGGCCGGTACCCATTCTTGCGCGGGTCAGTCCAAAGTCAGCGATGACAAAGGCGAGTGGAAATATGTGGCCAAAGGCACCTGCAAAGACATGAAAGGTCTGAGCGCTGAAGAAGCCAAAATGGCCGTGAAGAAGTAATTTTTGACCTGTTTTTTGCGTTGGGAGTTTTAGGCTCAACGCAAATGACACGCCATCAACGCCGGGCCGTCACGCTGTGATAGCCCGGCGTTGTGACGTCTGGGGTGCGGTGTCGTCGAACCTGGCCGTGCCGTCGGCTTGCAGTTGCACGCCCAATTGCCACCACAGCTGAGGCAAATCCGTGACCACCGGCGTGTCTTTCATCTGGGCATACAGCGTGCTCACGGTGTTGACCCCTAGCGCCTGATCCATCGCTTTAAAGATCCGGTCAGGCGTCCACGCGACGGTGTAGTTGCCGCCCGCCGCGCCTACAGCCTGCAGCGCCTCGCGCAGCCCTTTTCCACCCTCCGTGGTTTGGCGCAGCTGAACATCGGCCAGCAGACAAAACAGGGCACCGCCCCAGTAAGTGCGGCCCCAGGTGGGCGTGTGGTCCAAGCCCAGGTCGCCGGGTTTCGGCAAGCCGTTGCCCATGCCGCGCGCAAAACCGCCCCATAGCTGAGCCGCAGTGACTAACCCCGCCTGACAGCGCGCCACACCCTCGCAATAGGTGGCGACGCCTTCATGCAGCCAGCGATGGCGCCGGTTTAGCTGCGGCACCGCCATGTGCAGCATTTCGTGTACCAGCACCCAGTCTTCGCTGAATTGCAGCGCCGTGGTGTCGCGGCCCACACGCACCCGAATCAAGGCCGATGGGTCACCAAAACTCACCCCACTGGCCACGCCTGATCCGTCTTGTGGCGTCAGCAAAATTTCCAGCTCTGGCACCGGGAACTGGCCCAAATAGTTAGCCACAACCTGTGTACAGCGGGTTACCCAAGCCCGAGCATCCGCCTGAAAACGCGCTTGAAACCGGGGCGCAAATTGCACTTCGATACCGACATCCTGCAGCAAAATCTGCATAACGTCGGGTTGCTCTTCAATTTGGGCCCATGCCGAGAGTGGCGTGCCCAGTGCGCTGAAAAGTAAGCTTCGACGGCGCAAGACGGGCGTGGTGGGCATGGGTGTTGGGCTTGTAAAGTGACTATTGAGTCGATTGCTGATTGCACACCCAACTGGCCTTTAGAGCAATCAATACTTGCTCAAACAGCTATTAAATAAATAGCACTCAAACTCAAGTCTCGCTATCCAGATGCCCCATCTGGTAGGCGTCGTAACGGGTTCCGGCGACTGCATCACCCGACAACACTGCGCCTATGTGCCGCAGGGTTTCATCGCTCAGCTGAATCTGTGTGGCACCCAGCGCCTCGTGCAACTGCGCCACTGTGCGAGAGCCCACCACGGGCACCAAATCAAGCCCTTGCCTGCGGCCCTGCGCCATCACCCAAGCTATGGCGATTTGTGACGCCGTAGCGCCCAAGTTTCTGGCCAGTTGTGCCAGCAGCACCACCAGTTTCTGGTTTTGAATGCCGTTGTCGCCCATGAATCGCGGCAGGTAGGCGCGAAAGTCACCAGCCCCGGTAGGCTTGGAGCCGGCCAGCAAACCGCGCGACAGCACGCCATAAGCCGTCACGCCAATACCGAGTGCTTTCAGCGCTGGGAAGATGGCCGCTTCAGGGCCTCGGCTGATCATTGAGTACTCAATTTGCAGGTCGGCAATCGGGTGTACGGCATGCGCTTTGCGGATGGTGTTGACACCAACCTCGCTCAAGCCAATGTGTCGCACGTACCCCGCCTTGACCATGTCGGCCATGGCACCGATGGTGTCCTCAATTGGCACACCGGGGTCGAGCCGGGCCAGACGATAAATATCGATGTAGTCGGTACCCAGGCGTTGCAGGCTGTAAGCCAGAAAGTTCTTCACCGAGGCGGGCCGACCATCTACACCAATCCAGCCACCCGCAGGGTCGCGCAGCGCACCAAACTTCACCGAAATCACCGCTTGTTGGCGTCGACCTGCCAACGCCTGGCCGATCAGGGTTTCGTTGTGACCGACGCCGTAAAAGTCGCCTGTATCGATCAAGTTCACGCCAGCATCCAGCGCCGCATGAATTGTGGACACGCTTTGCGCTTCACCCGTTGCGCCATACATGCCAGACATGCCCATACAGCCCAGGCCGACAGCCGATACGGACTGCGGGCCGCTGGCACCCAAGCGGGTGGGTTGAAGCGTGGGGGTTGAGGGGATGGAGAGAGTCATCACAAATCCTGTTGGTTGAGGGGATATGGCACTGTATTGATTTAAGTAAAACAAATAAACTGTCATTTTTATAAATAATTGTTTTCTCAAATAAGAACAATAAGTGACCAATGGACCGTTTTAAAGCCATGCAAGTGTTCAACCAGGTGGTCACCTTGGGGAGCTTTACCGCAGCTGCTGCCGCGTTACATCTGCCAAAAGCACGGGTGACCACCGTGGTGCAGGAACTGGAATCGCACTTGGGCGTTCGCCTGCTGAACCGCACGACCCGGCGCATCAGCCTGACCGACGACGGCGCGATGTACCACCCGCGCGCCGTGGCCATGTTGCAGGAACTGGGTGAGCTGGAAGGTTCGCTGCGCCGCGCCGTGATCACCCCTGTGGGGCGTTTGCGGGTGGATGTGCCATCCGCGGTGGGGCGTCATGTCGTTGCGCCAGCGCTGCCAGATTTTTTTGCGCGCTACCCCGGCATGGTTCTGGCGCTGGGCAGTTCGGATCGCCCGGTCGATCTGGTAGCCGAAGGGGTGGATTGCGTGATTCGCGGCGGGCTGATGCACGACGAAACGTTGGTGGCGCGTCCACTGGGCAGCATGTCGGTAATCACTTGCGCCGCCCCAAGCTACCTGGCCCGCTACGGCACACCGCTCACACTGGCCGACCTGAGCGATCAGGTGCCGAGTGCACACGCGATGTCAGGCGACAAGGGCCACCGCTTTGTCAACTTTTACTCACCCAAAACCGGGCGGGTGTTTCCTTTTGACTTTGCCCAAGGCG
Organism: Comamonadaceae bacterium; assembly: GCA_031414805.1. Classification (GTDB taxonomy): domain Bacteria; phylum Pseudomonadota; class Gammaproteobacteria; order Burkholderiales; family Burkholderiaceae_C; genus JAAFIW01. The sequence continues at coordinate 72,578 of JANOQJ010000017.1, read as the reverse complement.
GGCAGACCCACCAAATCAGCCGGCCCCATTGGGTCTCTTGTAACGACGCCGGCAGCTACCTGGCGGCAGGATTGGCTGGCTTGGGTTTGATGCAGTCGCCACGCACCCGCTATGTGGCCCAGTTGCTGACGCGCGGCGAGCTGGTGCAGGTGCTCCCCGACTGGTCCGCCGGGCAGCTACCGCTGGCCGTGTTGTACCCACGCAACCACCATTTGACCGCCAAGGTGCGGGCGTTTGCTGACTGGGTTTGCGAGTTGTACGAGGCTGAGTTTGCAGCGATGAAGAACCTCAGTGCGTCAGACGTCTCGGCAAGTGCTACTAATAATATAGCTGCTTGAGCAGTATCAGAAAGGGATACTGGCCGATTTGGTAATCAGGCATCGGGCCACTATGCCAGCAACGCCAGCGCGAATTCCCGTGCGCTGAACGTTTCCAGGTCTTCGAGCTTTTCGCCTACCCCGATGAAGTACACCGCCAGCGGTACAACACCGGGTTGAGCAGCGCTGCGCTCTGTTGACCACTGCGCAATCGCGGCCAGCACGCCGCCTTTGGCCGTGCCGTCCAGCTTGGTCACGATCAAACCCGTCAGCCCCAGGGTCAGGTCAAAAGCTTTGACCTGGGTTAATGCGTTTTGCCCGGTGTTGCCGTCAATCACCAGCAGCACCTCGTGCGGCGAAGTGGCATCGGCCTTGGTGACGACCCGCTTGATCTTTTTCAGCTCTTCCATGAGGTGCAGTTGGGTGGGCAGGCGACCTGCTGTGTCGACCAACACCACGTCTTTGCCGCGCGCTTTGCCAGCGGTGACGGCATCAAAACTCACCGCCGCCGGGTCGCCGCCCTCCTGGCTCACGATGTCCACCTGATTCCTGTCAGCCCAGACCGCCAGTTGCTCACGCGCTGCCGCGCGAAAAGTGTCGGCGGCGGCCAGCAGCACGGTGGCACCACTGTTGGCCAGGTGCTTGGTGAGCTTGCCAATCGAGGTGGTTTTGCCCGCGCCGTTGACGCCGGTCACCATGATGACGGTGGGCTGGTGCTGGCCAATCACCAGCGGGCGCTCCAACGGCTTGAGCAAGTCGGTCAAGGCCTGCGTGAGGATGTTTTTAGCCTGCACCGGGTGCGTGGCCCCGCTGCTGGCCACCTTGGCACGTACCTGTTTGAGCAGTGCTTCGGTGGCCGCCACGCCGGTGTCAGCCATCAGCAGTGCGGTTTCCAGCTCTTCGTACAGCGTCTCGGTGATCTGCGGGCCGGTGAACACGCTGGCAATGCCACTGCTGGTCTTGCGCAAGCCCTCGCTCAGGCGAGCCAGCCAAGGCTTGCGCTCGGGGGCCGGGGTGTCTGGGGCGATAGATACTGGAAGCTCGATGGCCTGAACCAGGGCGCTGCCGATCAAACTGCCGGTTACCGCAACAGCCGGTGCAGCGGGTGCGACGACAGCAACAGATGGCTTTTTCTTGAAGAAACTGAACATTCGGGCCGTTCGTGAAAATCAGGTGGGTCGTACTTTTAACGGCAGAACGCGCAATCGGGTTCGCTTGGGGTCAATTGTGAGTAAAGCACCTTGCTCCAGCTCCGCTTCCATTTGCTTGAGGGCGCTCACCACCGCTTGGCCAATGGCATCCGGGCTCACGTTGTCGCTGCGAATCTGTACCACGCTGGGCTTCTCACCCTGCGTGGCCGCCAGCATGCCGCCAAAGTCAAGGTCGTGCGTGAGCACCACCCAGCCATCGGCTCGGGCGTAGTCCATGATTTGCACATCCGGCGCGTCAGGTGCGCCAACATCAGACCAATGCTGCGCTTTGATACCTGCGTATGCCAGCGTGGCAGCCCATCGCGGCGACAGGTTCATGTCTATCAACACCTTCATGCCGCCACCAGCAGCACCTCGCGCTCATCGGCCCGCCACGCTGCATAGCGCAAGGCCTGCATCACGTCTTCTCGTTCCAGATAGGGGTAGTCCGCCAACACATCGTCAACACTGCGGCCCACCGCGATCTGGCTCACCACCATCCCAACCGTCACACGCATGCCACGTATGCAGGCTTTGCCCGCCATGACGGCGGGCTGTTGTGTGATTCGCTCGAATTGGTTCATGTGTAGCTCCTGGGTGTCACTTGTGGCCTGCGAAAATTGTTCTTAAAAAAGCTGAACATTAGGGCCGTTCATAGAATCAAGCCATTCTATGAAACACACTTTTCGGCGCTGGTTGGGCGCTTTTTTGTTGGCGGTGCCGCTTGCGGCCTTCAGCCAACCCACCACCACCCCAAAACCCTTCGAACAATTCACCCTGGCCAATGGCCTGACGGTGATCGTCAAAACTGACCGGCGGGCTCCCACCGCCGTGCACATGCTGTGGGTGCGCGTGGGTGCTGTGGACGAGGTGGACGGCACCAGCGGCGTGGCCCATGTGCTGGAACACATGCTGTTCAAAGGCTCGCGCGAGGTGAAACCGGGCGAGTTTTCGCGCCGGGTGGCCGCGCTGGGTGGCCAGGAAAACGCGTTCACCGCGAGGGACTACACCGGCTACTTCCAGCAGATTCCGGCCAACCGCCTTGAAGACGTGATGAAACTGGAAGCCGACCGCTTTGCTTTCAATCAATGGCCCGACGAAGAGTTCACCAAAGAGCTCGAAGTGGTGAAAGAAGAGCGCCGCCTGCGCACCGACGATTCGCCGCGTGCCCAGCTGTTTGAGCAGATGAACGCCACGATTTTTCAGGCCTCGCCGTACCGCCGACCCATCATCGGCTGGATGAGCGACCTGGATGCGATGACGCCGCAAGACGCGCGCGACTTTTACCGCCAGTGGTATGTGCCCGCCAATGCCGCTGTGGTGGTGGCTGGCGATGTGGAGGTGGCGCAGGTCCGCGCCCTGGCCGAAAAATACTACGGCAGCATTCCTGCACGGCCCGTGCCCCCACGCAAACCGCGTGAGGAGCCCCAGCAAGTGGGTATTCGCAACATCGACTTCAAAGCCCCGGCCAGTCAGGCCCTGGTGGCGCTGGCTTTCAAAGTGCCACAAATCACCTCGTTTGAGCCCTCACCGGAGGCTGACGATGCCCTGGCCCTCACGGTGCTGGCCGCTGTGCTAGATGGCTACGACGGTGCCCGCCTGGCCCGTGCGCTGACCCAGGGCCCAGACCGTCTGGCCGACAGCGCCGACGCGTGGAATGGTCTGTGGGGCCGCGGCCCCCAAGTCTTCAGTCTCGCCGGCGTACCCGCACCTGGCAAAACCCCCGAGCAACTTCAAGCCGCGCTGCGCGCCGAGGTGACCAAAATCGCCAAAGACGGCATCAGCGCAGCTGAGCTTTCGCGTGTGAAAACCCAGTGGGTGGCCGGTGAGATCTACAAGCTCGACTCGGTGATGAACCAGGCACGCGAGCTGGGCAGCTACTGGGCGTTGGGCCTGCCGCTGGACGCGGGCGAGCGGTTGATTGCCCGGCTGCGCGCGGTAACGGCTGCACAGGTGCAGGCGGTGGCTGGCAAGTACTTTGGCGACGACCAGCTGACCGTGGCGACGCTGCGCCCCCAGCCCCTGGACCCCAATCGATCCCCGCGCAAGCGTGTGGTGGGTGGTGCAACAGGTGGGAGACATTGATGAACACTATTAAAATGATAGCTGCTCGAGCAGTATTTACTTGGGCTACCGCCCTGATTTGCTTAAATTCTGCTGCCACCAGTCTGCCGATTGAAAAATGGACACTCCAAAGCGGCGCCCAAGTCTTTTTGGTGCAAAGCCCCGGCTTGCCCATGGTCGATGTACAGGTGGACTTTGACGCCGGGAGCCGCCGCGACACCCCAGCCCAGGCGGGCCTGGCAACCGTCACTGCCGGCATGCTGTCGCGCGGCGTGGCCGCTGCAAAAGCCGCACCCGCGCTCGACGAAAACCAGCTGGGCGAAGCCTGGGCTGACCTGGGTGCCAGCTTTTCGGCCAGCGCAGGCGACGACCGGCTGAGCGTCAAATTACGCAGCTTGAGCTACCCCGACCTGCTACCCCAGGCCGTGGCCCTCGCCGCAAGGCAGCTGGGCCAACCGGCCTTTCCCGCCGACATTTGGCAGCGCGAACGCGAGCGGCTGGGCGCGCAAATCCGCGAGGCCAACACCCAGCCCGCCACCCTGGCCGCGCGGGCTTTCGGTCAAGCGGTCTACGGCACGCACCCCTACGGCTTTGAAACCACGCAAGAGACGCTGGCGCGCATTGAAGTGCCCGACCTGCGCCGCCATCACAGCCTGCTGCTGCCCTGCCGCGCGCGCGTCAGCATCGTGGGCAACGTCAACCGGGCGCAGGCTGAAACACTGGCCAACAACCTGCTGGCCCAACTGCCGGAAACCGCCGCCAACGCACCGTGCCCCGCCCTGCCTGTGGTCGCAGAGGTCAGCCCGCTTGCCGAAGCGGCCCAGCGCGACATCCCGTTCGACTCGGCCCAGGCCCATGTCTTCATTGGCCAGCCCGGCTTCAAGCGCAACGACCCTGACTTTTTTGCTCTCTCCTTGGTGGGCAATTACGTGCTGGGCGGCGGTGGCTTCGTCTCGCGCCTGACCGAACAGGTACGCGAAAAGCGGGGCCTGAGCTACAGCGTTTACAGCTACTTTGCGCCCGGCCGCCACGCCGGCGCCTTCACCGTCGGCCTGCAAACCCGCCCCGACCAAGCCAAACAAGCGGTTGAAGTGGTGCAGCAGGTGCTGGCCGACTTCGTGGCCAACGGCCCGACCGATGCCGAGCTGAAAGCCGCCAAAGACAACCTGATTGGTGGTTTCGCCCTGCGCATCGACAGCAACCGCAAACTCCTGGACAACGTCGCCAACATCGCCTGGAACGACCTGCCCCTGGACTACCTGGCGACCTGGGCCAGCCGGGTTGAAAAGATCACCGCCGCCGATGTGAAAGACGCGTTTGCACGCAAGCTGCAACCGGGGAAGATGGTGACGGTGGTGTTGGGTGGGCAATAATCTTCACAACATGGCTTCAGCACTCGTCAAACCCCTGACCGAACACGACTATCTGGCGCGTGAAGATGTGGCGCCGGACAAACACGAGTTTGTTCATGGCTCGATCCACGCCATGGCGGGTGCTACTGAGCGTCACAACACGATTGCTGGCAACTTGTTTGCCGCCTACCACGCCGCCGCGCGCCGTGGTCAGCATTGCCGCCCATTTACAGGTGACATGCGCCTGCGCCTGGATGGCGGCAACCTGTATTACTACCCCGACGTGATGCTGGTGTGCAACCCGCAGGACGATGACCCGATGTTCAAGTCATTGCCCTGCATGCTGGCCGAGGTCTCATCGCCTGGTACCGAAGGCATAGACCGGCGTGAGAAGCTGGCCGCTTATCTGAAGATCGCCTCGCTACGCGAATACCTGATCGTCTCTCAAGAGCAGATGGCGGTCGATCTATACCAGCGAACGAGTGGCGCGGACTGGCTGCACAGCGAGCTTGGGCCAGATCAGGTGTTCAACTCAGCGTGCTTGCCGCTGTCGCTGACGGTGCGTGAGTTGTATGCGGGGCTGGCGGCTTGACCGATAGTTGATTGCTATACATTCTGTAGCTGCTTGAGCAGATTCTTCCTGGGCTGGTGGCGCTTTTGTCACTAAAAACTAGCCAAACAACTCCCCAGCCGCACCACCGGCCAGATGAGGCGGCGTCATCCCCAAATGCCGCCACGCTGCCAAGGTGGCGACCCGCCCGCGCGGTGTTCGCTGCAAGTAGCCCTGTTGAATCAAGTAAGGCTCGATCACATCTTCAATCGTGCCCGGCTCCTCGCCAATGCTGGCGGCAATGTTGTCCAGGCCCACCGGGCCACCGTCAAATTTTTGAATCACCGCCTCCAGCAGCTTGCGGTCCATCACGTCAAAGCCCTGCGGGTCGACATCCAGCATGGCCAGCGCGGCTTGTGCAATCGGCTCGGTGATGTGGCCTTTGCCTTTGACCTGCGCATAGTCGCGCACCCGGCGCAGCAGCCGGTTGGCAATGCGCGGCGTGCCGCGTGAGCGGCGGGCAATCTCGACGCCACCTTCCGCGTCCATGGGCACATTCAACAGCCCCGCACTGCGCGTGACGATGCGCGTCAGCTCTTCTGCGGTGTAAAACTCCAGCCGCGCCACGATGCCAAAGCGGTCGCGCAGCGGGTTGGTCAGCATGCCCGCGCGGGTGGTGGCGCCCACCAGCGTGAAGGGCTGCAAATCGAGCTTGATGCTGCGCGCCGCCGGGCCTTCGCCAATCATGATGTCGATCTGGTAGTCCTCCAGCGCGGGGTACAAAATCTCTTCCACCACCGGCGAGAGGCGGTGAATCTCGTCGATGAACAGCACATCGTTCTTCTCCAGATTCGTCAGCAGTGCCGCCAGGTCTTTCGGCTTTTCCAGCACCGGCCCCGAGGTCTGCCGCAGGTTCACGCCCAGCTCGTGGGCAATGATGTGACTGAGCGTGGTTTTGCCCAGACCCGGCGGCCCAAACAGCAACACATGGTCCAGCGCCTCGTTGCGCAAGCGGGCCGCGCCGATGAAAATTTCCAGCTGCTCACGCACCTTCACCTGGCCCACGTAGTCGTCCAACAGCTTGGGACGCAGCGCACGCTCGATGGCCTCTTCATTGGGGGAAGCCGGGGCGGCGGAGACCATGCGCTTGTTGGGCGCGGGGAGGCCTGAACCTGAAAAATCGTCGGTCTGGATGGTCACGTCAATTCACCGCCGGATTAATCAAAACAACGTCTGGAAAATAGCCCCGATAGTTGGACACATCCCGTGTGAGTAACCGCAAGCCATGATGCAGCGCTTGAGCACCAATGAAGAAATCAGCCAGCACGTTGGTTTTGCTGCCAGCCCTTTTCCGATAGATGCCATAGGCCTGAGAAGCCAGGTACAGGGTGTCCCGGTCAAGTTCCAACCACCCCAGCTGTAGCGTGGCAATGACCTGATCGAGCTGTAGCCGACTGTCGTAGCGCTGGGCCAGTTCAGCGTAAATGATGGGGTTGATGCACAACTCGAAGCTGGTGCTGTGCAGGGTCATCTGCTCAAACGACCAATCGAACCAAACGGGATCTTTTTGCAAGACATCGACCACTACGTTGGAGTCAACAATGATTTTTCCCACGTGTAGGCCTAGCCACGAATAAAACGCATGAACTCGTCGGTGCTTGCAAAGCGTTTGTCGGCACTGCCGGCGACCGATAGCAAAGCAGCCCGATACGTTTCGGCACTCTTGACAGCCAGTTTTTTGGCAGGCTGTAAAACCACTTCGCCGGCTGCATTCACCACAAAGTCCACCTGCGAACCTGCGTGCAGCCCCAGGCGTTCGCGTAGTTGTTTGGGCAGGGTAATTTGCCCTTTGCTAGTCACCGTACTCATCCTGACGCTCCAGAGATTAAAAGTAAGGAATGAATTTTATGGTATTACTTCACCCGCTTACTTCATCTATTCACTTCGCCAACGCCCGCAACGCCAATTTAATCCCCTCACTCACCCCAACATCGGCCGGCAGCGCCTTGAGCGCCAGAGCCGCATCGCGGTCGCTGTAGCCTAGCGCCACCAGGGCTTGCAGGATGTCGGCCTGGGCGTCGCTGGCAATCGTGGTGGGAAGGCCCAGGTCGGCGCCGAATTTGCCTTTGAGTTCCAGCAGCAGGCGCTCGGCGGTTTTTTTGCCGATACCGGGGACTTTCATCAAACGACCGGGTTCCTGCGCCGTCACAGCCTGGGCAATGTCGCCCACGCTCATGCCCGACAGCACACTGAGCGCGGTGCGCGGGCCGACGCCGGATATTTTGATGAGCTGGCGGAAGGCTTCGCGCTCGGCTGCGGTGGCAAAGCCGTAGAGCAGTTGCGCGTCTTCACGCACCACAAAATGCGTGAGCAGGCTGATTTTTTCGCCTAAAGCGGGCAGGTTGTAAAACGTGCTCATGGGCACGTCCACCTCGTAGCCCACGCCGGCGCAGTCCAACAGCACCTGCGGTGGGTTTTTTTCGGCCAGGGTACCGGTCAAGCGGCCTATCATGGTTTTTTGCTTTCTACAGTTGTCATCACATGATTGTCCGCCACAGTTTTGCCCCGCCCAACAACACCCGCCTGGCCAACCTTTGCGGGCCGACTGACGCGCACCTGCGCAGCATCGAAGCCGCCTTGCAAGTCAGCGTAGCGCACCGACACGAGCAATTCAAGATTGACGGTACCAAAGCCCAGGCCAACAAGGCGCTGGAGGTGCTGCAAGCGCTGTACGAAATCGCCGCCCGCCCGATTGCACCCGACACGGTGCAACTGATGCTGGCCGGTGACGTGACCTTTACCGAGGGCGAAGGCGGCATGCCCACTTTGCAAACGCGCCGCGCCGACCTGAAGCCGCGCACCCCCACCCAGGGCCGCTACCTGGACAACATTGCAGCGCACGACATCACCTTTGCCATCGGCCCTGCGGGCACTGGCAAGACTTATCTGGCTGTGGCCTGCGCCGTGGATGCACTGGAGCGCAACGCGGTGCAGCGCATCGTGCTGACCCGTCCAGCGGTGGAAGCGGGCGAAAAACTGGGCTACCTGCCCGGCGATTTGAGCCAGAAGGTAGACCCGTATTTGCGCCCGCTGTACGACGCGCTGTACGAGCTGATGGGCACTGAAAAAGTGCTCAAGGCCTTCGAGCGCAACGCGCTGGAAGTGGCGCCGCTGGCCTTCATGCGCGGGCGCACCCTGAACCACGCTTTCATCATCCTGGACGAGGCGCAAAACACCACGCCCGAGCAAATGAAAATGTTCTTAACCCGCATCGGCTTCGGCTCTAAAGCGGTGGTCACCGGAGACGTGAGCCAGATCGACCTGCCCAAAGAACAGGCCAGCGGCCTGGTAGACGCCGAGCGGGTGCTCAAGCGCGTCGAAGGCATTGCGATCACCCGCCTGACCAGCGCCGATGTGGTGCGCCACCCGCTGGTGGCACGCATCGTGGACGCGTATGACGCAGCCAAGCCTGCTGCTTGATGATGTGATGCGATTTAAATTGCTATTAATTCAATAGCTGCTTGAGCAGTATTTATAAGGGCTAGTGGCCTAAAACACTTAAAACACCTCTTTATGACCCCCAAAACCACCGTCACCCTGCAATTCGCACCTTTGCCGGACGTGCCCGATGCCGCGCTTCACCGCGCCGCCTTGCCGCGTGCCCAAGTGACCAACTGGGTGCGCCACGCACTGGCCAGCCCGGGCGAAATCTCGGTGCGCATCGTGAGCCAAGCTGAGGGCCGCAGCTTGAACCAGCAGTACAGAGGCAAGGACTACGCAACGAATGTTTTGACCTTTCACTACGCGGTAAAGCCCGTCGTCATGGCCGACCTGGTGCTGTGCGCCGCTGTGGTCGCGCGCGAGGCGCAAGAACAAGGCAAAACCCTGCAAGCCCACTACGCCCATCTCATCGTGCACGGCACCCTGCACGCGCAAGGCTACGACCATGAAGCCGGTGACCGTGGTGCGCTGGAAATGGAGGCGTTGGAGGTGCTGCTGATGGGCGCGCTAGGGTTTGACAACCCGTATTGATTCAGTTGTCCGCCCGCCCTACCAACGCACCCCGAACGTTTGCTGCAACTCGCCTAGTTGTGCATCTGCCAACGGCGTGGGGCGTTCACGCGCGAGCAAGCACAGCTTGGCGGTTTCTTCCAGTTCCTCCAGCGTGGCATGGCCGCTGCCGGGGTTTGGTGCCACACATTGGGCCCCAAGCGAGCCAGCATCACCGCGCGCAACTCAATGCCGTGAGACACATAAGCTGCAATGGTTTGGGCTACCGCCTGAGCGGCTTGCGCAGCGCCGGGTCGGTAGTAGTCAATCAGCGGCACGCGGCCGACCTTCATCACAAAATAGGGCGTGATGGGCGGCAACAACTCCGCCTGCCCCTGCAGACCCTGCACAGACTCAGTGCGCAGACTCAGTGTCACCAGATGGGTGCTGTGGGTGTGCAGCACACAGCGCACAGGCGTTGAAAAGTCTTTTGTGGCCTGGTAGATGCGCTGGTGCAGCGCCAGGGTTTTGCTGGCGCGCAAGCCGCTGATGTGTTGACCCGCTTGGTCGACACGGGCCAGTGTCTCGGGGTCCAAGTCGCCCAGGCAGGCATCGGTGGGGGTAATGAGGTAGCCATCGTCCAGCCGTACGCTGATGTTGCCTGCGGTCGCATGCGCGTAGCCTCGCGCAAACAGGCTGCGGCCAATGCGGCAGATTTCGTCGCGCGCCTGGTTTTCAGTCATGCCTGACTGGCTCCAACAAGTCAAATGCCCGCGACATGAAATCAGGGCCACCAAAGTTGCCTGATTTGAGGGCTAGATGCAGCGAACCCAACGGCCCCTGGGCATAGCACCAGGGCACACCCGGATCAATTTGCGGCCCGATCTGCATGTGGCTGATACCCAGCTTTTGCACGCAGGCGCCAGAGGTTTCGCCGCCTGCTACCACCAGCTGGCGCACACCTCGCTGCACCAAGCCCTGCGCAATTGCAGCCAGAGTCTCTTCAAGCAACAAGCCTGCGCGCTCGACGCCCAACTGGTTTTGCACCGCCTTGACAGCAGACGAATCAGCCGTGGAATAGATCAACACGGCGCGTGCTCCGTTGTGCTGGCTGCACCAGTCCAGCGCTTCCTGCACCACGGGGGCGCCCGACGCGACGCGCAGCGCGTCGATACCCAGCGCAGGCAGGCCCTGGGCCATGAAATGCGCCACCTGGGCATTGGTGGCTTGCGAGCAACTGCCCGATACCACCGCGCGCAGCCCGTTGGCCGGGGGCAATTGCTGGGTTGCCAGGTTGGGTGCCAGACCCCAGTTTTGCGGCAGGCCAATGGCCACGCCCGAGCCGCCGGTGACCAGCGGCATGTCGCGCAGCGCGGGGCCCAGGCGCATCAAGTCGTCGTTGGTCACGGCATCGACGATTGCCAGGCCCACGCCTTCAGCTTGCAACTGCGCCAGTCGCTGGCCAATGGCTGTTGAACCCTGAGCCACCACGGTGTGCGCCACCAGGCCGACCGGGCAGGTGCTTTGGGCCTGCAGCACGCGCACCAGGTTGGCGTCGGTCATGGGGGTGAGCGGGTGGTGGCGCATGCCGCTGTCGCTGAGCAGCACGTCGCCTACAAACAGGTGGCCTTTGAACACGGTGCGCTGGTTGTCGGGGAAGGCTGGTGTGGCGATGGCCAAGGGCGTGTTGAGCGCCGCCATCAGCGCCTGGGCCACAGGGCCGATGTTGCCTTGCGGGGTGCTGTCGAACGTGGAGCAGTACTTGAAATAGATCTGCTGCGCGCCCTGGGCTTGCAACCAGGCTAAGGCTGCCAGCGACTGGGCGACTGCTTCGGCAGGCGCGATGGTGCGGGTTTTCAGGGCCACGACCACCGCATCTATGGCCGACAGGTCGAGCGCCGCCTGCGGCACGCCAATGGTTTGCACCACCCGCATGCCCGCACGCACCAGGTTGTTGGCCAGGTCGGTGGCACCGGTGAAGTCGTCGGCGATGCAGCCGAGTTTGAGGGCGGGTTGTCTCATTTACGGTTTTTTAGTGGATCGGGCGTCTTTCAGGATGGCATCGACATCGGCACCGTAGGCTTTCTGTGCTTGTGCATATACAGGCTCCATTGCTTTTTTGAATGCAGCCAGATCAGGTCGGGTAATTTTGGCACCGGACGCCACCATGGCTTGCAGGTTGCGCTCGTCGGCCTGCCTCACCAGAGTGCGCGAGGCCTGCTGGGCTTCAATGGCGGCGCGGCTGATCGCTTCACGGTCAGCGCGGGGCAGCTTGGCCCACATCGCTTCAGATGTCACCAGCGGAAGCGGACTGTACACATGCTGGGTCAACACCACGTTCGGTGCCACTTCATAAAAGCGCAGTGCCCGGATGGTGTCAATCGGATTTTCCTGGCCATCGACACGGCCTTGTGCAATCGCGGCATACACCTCGGTGACAGGAATGACCACGGGCTCGTACCCCACTGCCCGCACGATCCACTGAATCATTTCATTGGGAAACACGCGCATTTTTTTGCCCGCTGCGTCAGCGGGTGTGGCCAGTGGCGATCGGGTGGTGAAACTGCGAAAGCCAGCCTCCCAGGTGGCCAAATGGCGCAAGCCTTTGGCGGGTAGCTTGTCAAATTGCTGGCGAAGCCACGGCGAGTCATCATAAAAACGCCAGCCCTCTTCATAGCTGGTGACCAGGTAAGGCAGCGCGGTCAGGTTCAGTTGTGGCACCAGGCTTGCAAAGCTGCCGGTGGCGCTGAGAGTGAAGTCCAGTTTGCCTTCAGCGACTTGCTTGATGCTTTGGGGGTCGTTGCCCAATTGGCCCGAATGAAACACCAGAATTTTTAACCGGCCATTGCTGTACTGCGCTGCTTTCTGGGCAAACAGCTCGGCGGCCTGGTGCCGGGTGCCCGAGGGGGTGTCGGTGTGGTTGAGTTTGAGCGTTTGCACACCATTTTGGCCGACAGCCCAGGTGTTTACTGCTGAAGCAGCTATTAAAAATATAGCTAACGATTTGGAAAAATAGTTCATATCAGTGCCTTGAGGGTCTACTGGCGAATGCGCCCATCGGTGCCGATCAGCGACAGATCGACAAACCGGGAGCCCTCGCGTTTGCCGCCACTAAAGTCCAATGCAAAGCCCCCCAAGTCCAGTTGATTGATCGACTCCAGCCCGCGCACGAGGTCGCGCCGGGTCGGTTCTTTGGCACCGCTGCGCTTGAGCCCTTCGATGACGACCCGGGCCACGATATAGCCCTCCAGCGATGCAAAGTTGGCGCGTGCCGGGTCTATGCCCAGAGCGCGAATGCGCTGGTTGAACTCGCGCGCAATGGGGGCTGTGGCCTTGTAGGGGTTGGGCACGCCCTGGGCAACGGCCACACCCGCAGCGGTTGCACCCAGCTGCGCGGCCAGTTGCTCGGCGTCCACGGTCGACGTGGTCAAGATAAAGGCTGTGGTGTTAGCCGCCCGCAAGGCCTTGACCAAGGCTGCTGCCACCGGCGTGTTGGCACTCAGCACAATGGCTTGTGCCTGGCTGTCCATCAGCGCCTTCACGCTGGCCGCGACATCGAGCTGATTTTTGCCCTGCTTGACCAGCGCTGCGGGGCCGAGTTTGCGGCTGGCCATGATGGCCTGCACATCGGTGGCTGCCTCGCGGCCAAACCCATCGTCTTCGTAGACCATGGCCACGCGGGTAAAGCCCATGGTCTGGGCCTGATCCAGGATGCGTTGGGCTTCATCGCGGTAGCTGGCGCGCACGTGAAACAAAGCACTGTTCTTGCGCAAACCGGCCACGCCAGAGCGCACGCCCACCACGGCAATACCCGAGCTTTCCAGCAGGCCCTTGGCCAGCACAGCCTCCACGTTTTCGGCACCCCACATACCAATCAGGGCGACAGGGTTCTGGTTTTCCAGCAACTCACTGACATGCAACAAGGTGTCGGCGGGCCGGTAGCCATCGTCGCGTGAGACCAGGCGGATGGACGCGCCGCGTATGCCGCCGCTGCTGTTGACCTCGTCAAAGGCAATCAGCGCACCCATATTGAAGTCGCGGCCAGACACCGCCAGCGGCCCACCAAAGGGGGCAACTTGGGCAACCACAATCTCCCTCGCATGCGCGGAAAAAGCCAGCAACAGCCCCAGAACGATTACACACACTCGACCACATATTTTACAAATAGTCACGATAAATCCTTTACAACCAGTTGCTTAGGATTGTAAGCGACGGTATCTGATCACCCCCTTACGCTGCACCCACGAACTGGTGGCTTCGTTAAACGCCAGAAAGTGGGCGGTTTTCAGGTGCACGTCGAAGTCTTCTTCACGGCCATACACCTCATACAAGAAAACATGGCAGTGGTCGTCTGCGGCCACGCAGACATCAAACTGATGGCAACCGGGCTCCAAGGCCAGTGACTGTTGGGCGTTGGCCGTGACCGCTGCCACAAATGCCTCGTGGTGCTCGGGTTCGATGAAAAAGTCGACGGTGATGACGAACATAGGGCTACCTCACCGACGCAATCACGCGGGGCAGCCAGGTCGACAGCGCCGGTATGTAAGTGACCAGCAGCACCACGGTAAAGGTGACCGCCATCAGCGGCCACAGGTGTTTGCTGACCTCCCCAATGCCTGCTTTGGCCAGCTTGGCCGCCACAAACAGCGTGCCACCCACGGGGGGGGTGTACAGCGCAATCGCCAGGTTCGCGGTCATGATCACGCCCATGTGTACGAGGTCAATCTTGAAGGCGATGGCCAGCGGCAGAAACAGCGGCGCCGCCATCAATAGCGCGGGCAACGGCTCAATAAAGATACCCAGTAGCAGCAGTGCCACATTCAGCATGATCAGGAAAATCCATTGCTGGTGGGCCACCGAGCCCACCCAGGTGGCCATTTGCTGCGCCACCTGCTCGACCGTGAGCAACCAAGCCAGTGCGCCTGTGGCACCGATCACCAACATGACCGTGGCGCTGGTGATGAAAGCCTTGAGCAACAACTGCGGAATCTGGCCCCATTTGAGGTCGCGGTACAAAAACATCGAGACCAGCAAGCCATAGACCACCGCCACCGCCGCCGACTCGGTGGGTGTGAAATAGCCCGACCAGATGCCGCCGATGATGAACACCGGCATCAGCAAGGCCGGGCCCGCCGCGTAGCTGGCAGCCAGAATTTGTTTGAGCGAGGCGCGCTGCTCGCCGTTGTCGCAGCCACTGGATTTGCCGTACCACATGCACATGGCAATCAGCGCCACAGCCGACAGCAGTGCGGGTACCAGGCCAGCCATGGACAGGGTGCGCATGGACACGCCCGAGACAAAGGAATAAACCAGGAAGGGGATGGACAGCGGCATCAGCAGCGCCAGCGTGCCCGCCACCGCCAGCAGCGCCGCTGAAAACCCCCGTGAATAGCCGCGCTGCAGCATCGACGGAATCACCAGTGAGCCAATAGCTGCGGTGTCGGCAATGGCCGAGCCCGATACGCCGCCAAACAGCAGACAAGACACCACCGTGACGACTCCCAGGCCGCCGGGAAGCCAGCCAAACAGCACGCGGGCGAACTCCACAATGCGCTTGCCCACTCCGCCTTTGGCCAGTAGCTCGCCGGTAAAAACAAACAGCGGTACGGCAATCAGAATGAAGGGCTCCACACCGCCAATAAACGATAGAAAAATGGTTTCCAGCGGGTGCGACATGCCGTACAGGCCGATCACGCTCAGCGTGGTCAGCAGCAAGGCAAACATCAGCGGTAGGCCTGCAAGTGCCAGGGCAAAAAAGATCGCAAAAATAACAAGTGCCAACATGGTGCTAGGTGGTTAGATGCATACCCCAGTCCGTCATTCCCGCGCAGGCGGGAATCCAGGTGCGAGGTCTGTCCCGCCCGCAAAGGGCTGGCGTACGGGGAGGTGGATTCCCGCCTGCGCGGGAATGACGGCTTGGGTGTGTCAAAGGCATGTTCATTCGAAGCGTGTGTTGATTCATAGAGCTCATTCAGCCGGGTAGCGCTGCTCACGCGGCACGCCACGCCAGATCAGCACCAAGTCCCAGCTGGCAAAAACAAACATCAGCGCTGCACCCAGCGGCAGCGGCATGTATTGCCAGGCCATGGGCCATTCCAGCGTGGTGAGGGTGTTGTTCCAGCTGCTGCTGACAATGCGCCAGCCATACACGGCCAGGCAGCCGAGCAGCCCCAGGCAGATGCATTGGATAGCCATGTCGGCATGGCGCCGGCGGGCTACTGTGAGCTTGTCCAGAAACTCGTTGATGGTCATGTGGGCACCGCGCTGAGCCGCTGCAGCGCCACCCAAAAACGTCACCCACACCATGAGCAATTCGCCCAGTTCGGTAACCCAAGCCAGGTCTTTGCCAAAAGCGTGCATCACCACGTTGACAAAGATCAGGCTGATCATGAGCGCGCCGATGCCAATTACCGCCCAGTCGACGGTTTTGCCCAGCCAGCGGATGGCGGTGGGAGCGGGCACGATGGGCAAGGCGTCGGGCTCGGTCAAGTCGACAGACAGATTCATGGCGGGCAGTGCAGTCACGGTTTACTTCACCGATTTGCGGATGGCAGCGGCTTCAGACAGCACCTGATCCACATCGGCACCATATTTTTCGCGGGCCTTCACATAGACCGGTTCTACGGCTTTGCGAAACGCGGCGGTGTCGGGTTTGCGGTTGATCTTGGCGCCTTTGGAGGCCATTTCAGCCAGTACTTTTTCGTCGCTGTCTTTGATCATGGTGCGGGCAAATGGCGCAACTTCCTGGGCGGCGCGGGTCACGGCCTGCTGGTCCGCCGGACTGAGTTTCTGCCAGGTTTTTTCGGAGATGGCCACCGGTATCGGGCTGTACACGTGGTTGGTCAAGGTGACGTTGGGGGCCACCTCGTAAAACTTGTTGGAGTAGATGGTGTCGATGGGGTTTTCCTGGCCCGCCACAGCGCCCTGCGAAATGGCCAGATACACCTCTGGCAGCGGCATGATCTGCACGCCAAAACCCATGGCTTCCAGGGTCCAGCGCATCATTTCGTTGGGGAAGGTGCGCAGCTTCTTGCCTTTGGTGTCTTCGGGCGAATTCAGGGGCTCGCGGGTGGTCATGTTGCGAAAGCCCGCCTCCCAGGTGGCCAGAAAGCGAAAGCCTTTGGCTGGGGCTTTGGCAAACTGGTCTTTCAGCCACTTGGATTCGTCGTAGAACTTCCAGCCCTGCTCGTAGCTGTCCAGAATGAAGGGCAGCATGGTCAGGTTTAACGTGGGTACGTGCGGTGCATACGAGCCGGTGGCCGATACCGTGAAGTCAATGCCACCCAAGCCCAGTTGCTCAATGTTCTTGGGGTCGTTGCCCAACTGGCTGCAGCAAAACACCTGAACCTTGTAGCGGCCTTGGGTGTAGTCCTCTACCTTCTTGGCGAACACCTGTGCGGCAGCATGTCGCGCGCCCAATTGCTGGTCGGTGTGGCTGAACTTCAAGATGGTTTGCGCCTGCGCAGTGCCAAACAAAGTGGCGCTTGCCAAGGCGACGCCTGCCAGCGCGAACGAAAAACGGAAGAGTGGTTTGGTGGGGGTCATGTTGTCTCCTGGGTGGTAACGGGGGCTGGGGTAAAACGGGCTGAAATGGCGGGGGCTGAAAAAAGAGGACGCGTGTCAACGGACGGTTCAAACCCATCCAGTTCAATCCGCCGCCCGCTGCGGTGCGACGCATACACCGCCTCCTGAATCAACAAGTTGCGCAAGTAAGCGCGGGCGGTGTTTTCGGGGCTGCGCTGGTGCAGCAGGCAATCCAGCACGTGGGCTTGCAGCGCCTGACAGGCACCGCCGCCGAAGGCCAGATCGTCACCCGTTTCGTTGCCGCAGGCCTGCTCGCTGGCGTGGTGCGGCTTGAACCACAAGCGGCCGTCGCCATCCAGGCGCAGCACGCCCAGCGCGCCTTCCAGCCACATCTCGCCCATGGTTCGGCGAGGGTTAGCAGCGGGGTGATCGTTCATGCGGTTGCCGTCAAACACGCCGGCCGCACCGTTTTCAAATTCAAACACGATGATGCCGCCGTCTTCCCCAGTAATTACCGGGTTTTGTCTGCGCAGGCGCGCATACACGGCGGTGACTTCACCGACCAGATAGCGAAAAGTGTCGATGAGGTGCACCGCGGTTTCCACCACCAGCAGACGCGGCATGGATTGAAAGTAGGGCTGGCGGTCCAGGTAGGCCGATGGGCCCTGGCCATCGCCGGGGCGCAGCCGGAAGCTGATGCTGTGCAAGCTGCCCAACGCGCCGCTTTCCACCATCGCTTTGGCATGCCGGTACCAGGGCATGAAGCGGAAGTTTTCATGAATGACCAGTGGCACGCCGGCGCCTTCAGCGGCCTGCGTCAGTTTGAAGGCTTGGGCGTAGTCGGTGCCAAACGGTTTTTGGCAAATCACCGGAATTCGGTGTGCCAGCGCCTGCTGGATCAGATCAGCGTGCGCCGCTGGCGGACTGACGATGTCAATCAGATCGGGCTTGACATGCGCGAGCAAATCAGCCGCGCTGTCGTAGCTGCTCAACGCACCAAAACGCTGGGCAGCGGTGTGTGCTTTGTCGCCATTGGCGTCGCACACGGCCAGCAACCGTGCTTGCGGTAGATTGACCCAGGCTTGCAGGTGAAACTGGCTGAAGAATCCAGCGCCCATCACGGCCACTTGCATGGGTGCTTGGCGCGCAGTCACCGCACGGCCCCATTGCCTGAGTAGGCCATCTGAGCCAGCACGGCACGGGTAATGGCATCGGTGCCATCGGTGCCGCCGAATTCCATGGGCCGCACCAAGCCCTGTGAAAACACTTGGCTTACCGCGCGTTCGATCAAGCGCGCGCCATCGGCCAAGGCCGCATCAGCATGACGCACCGCTAGCCAGTCCAGCATCATGGCCACCGACAGCAGCATGGCCGTGGGGTTGGCTTTGCCCTGGCCCGCGATGTCGGGTGCCGTGCCATGCGCCGGTTGAAACAGACCATGTTTGTCGCCAATGTCACCCGAGGGTGCCATGCCCATGCCGCCAACCAAGGCCGCAATCAGGTCGGACAAGATGTCGCCAAACATGTTTTCGGTGACCATCACGTCGTAAGCCCAGGGCTTGATGACGAGGTTCAGCGCCATCGCATCCACGTAGGCGCTGTCGGCTGCGATGCTAGGGTGGCGTGCGGCAGTTTCTTCAAAAATCTTGCGCCAGAACGCCATGGAGGCGAACACATTGGCTTTGTCAATATTGGTCACCTGCGCTGCACGCCCTTTGCTTTGCGCGCGCTGCTCTGCCAACTTGAAGGCAAATTCGCACACCCGCTCAGTACCGGCGCGGGATATCTTCATCGTGTCAAAAGCTTCTGAATCGTCGTTCACTTGCCCCCGCCCCCGCGCGTAAAACAGGCCTTCGGTGGACTCGCGCACCAGCACCAAGTCAATCTCGGCGGCTCGCGGGCTGGCTAGCGGTGTGGGCAAGCCTTTGAAGGTGCGGATCGGCCTGACACCCGCATACAAATCGAAGTGAAAGCGCAGGTCCAGCTGCGGAATGATCTCGGTGCCGTCGGCGCCGCGCACATGCGGCAAGCCCATCGCGCCAAACAAAATGGCGTCGGCCTGCTCGCAGTCGCGCAATACGTCTTCTGGCAACGCAACGCCTGCGTCCAGGTAGTGCTGGGCACCAGCTCTGTGCGTCACCAGGCGAAATTGCACGCCGATGCGCTGGCCGACGGCTAGCAGCACGTGGGTGGCGCTGGCCATAACTTCGTGACCGATGCCGTCGCCAGGCAAGACGCTGATGTGGTGGGTTTTGCTCATCGGGTTCCTGAAAAATCTACATTTGTTGCAAGCGAAAGCGCTCGAAGATCGCCAACAGCTCGCGGCTAGCGCGCTCGCGGTGCTGCCGGTTCACCAGCACCGCGCCAGCAGCGTCACCCGCCAGCAACCGCGCCACCAACTCCATGTGTTCGTGGGTGGAGTTCACGGGCTTGGGCCGCAGCCGCAAGGTGAACATGCGGGCCCGGTGGGCACGGTCCCAGTAGCCCATCACCGCGTCCAGCAGCAGGCGGTTGCCGGCCAGGCGCAGCAGCGCTTCGTGAAAGGTCTCGTCTGCGGCGGCCCAAGCGTCCAGGTCGCCCTGCGAAAGGGCGGCTTCCATGGCCTGGGTCGCGGTGACCAGCGGCGCCAGGTCGGCCTCGCTGGGTTGGCGTTTGGCCAGCAACTCGGCCGCCATGCATTCCAGTGCCGTGAGAATTTCGTAAATCTCTTTCATGTCGGTGGGCGAGACCGGCAGCACGCGCACCCCACGGCGCGGAATTACCTCTACAAAACCCTCTTGCTGCAAGCGGATCAAGGCTTCACGCACCGGCGTGCGGCTCATGCCCAGCGCCAGCGCCACTTCTTGCTCCAGGGCCTGGTGACCGGGTGGCCACAGGTTGTCCAAAATGCGCTGGCGAATGCTCTGGTAGGCCTGATCGACCATGGACGAGGCCACGGTTTCTTGTGCCAACGGGGTGATGGTGGTCATTCAAACTCCCAATGAATCGGCGGGTGGCCAGCCACCGGCATGCGCAGGCTGGCCAGTTGCTGGCCCAGCAGGCAACCAAAGTAGCCGGTGCGCAGGTCAGCGCCCCCAAAAGCCAGGCTGGAAATATTGCGCAGGTGGGTGGACTTCACGCCATCCAGATGCGGGCGACCCATGGTGCCGCTCTGGTAGGCCTGCTCGACCCAGGCCAGGTGGTCGGCATCCACATCTTCCAGCCACACCGTGGGCTGGCCGCTGTGGCTGATGTAGATGACGCGGTTGCTCACGATGCTGGCCACCCACAGCCCACCCTCGCAGTCAAAGGCCATGCCGTCGGGGTAGCTGCCCGCGCCAAATTCCAGCACCGTTTCCCGGTTGCCCAGGCTGCCATCAGCCCCCAGTGCGAAACGCGACAAGCGCCGGCCAAACGTCTCGTTCACATACAGCCACTCGCCGCTGGGGTGAATGGCAATTTCGTTGGTGTAGCCCAGGCCGTCGGCCACGATCCGGCTGCCCCGCGCGTCGTGCAGCACGATGAAGCCGTCATTGCAGGTTTTGCGGTAGCCCAAGGCTCGGGGCTGCAGCCGTGTGCTGACGGTCACCCACAAGCGGCCGACCGCATCCAGCAGCGGGTAATTGGTTGGCGGCAGCGCCACGCCATCGACGTCCGTGATGACCGGACGCGTCTGCCCGTCACGCTGCAAGCGAAACACCCCGCCCCGCTCGGCCCCGAGGTGGGCCAGTAAAAACGAGCCATCGGCATCCAGCGCAATCCCGTTGGGTTGCAGCACCTCGCCATCCACCGGCTGGGCCGCATAAAAGGTTTGCGAGCCATCGGCGCGCGTTTGAGCCACACCGCTGCGCCAGTCGGCGGTGTACAGGTTGCCCGCCTTTGTGGCCAGTACGCACTCCGGGCGCGTCAAACCGCTGCCGACCCAGACGATCTGGTCAAGATCGGCTGGGCGTGGAGCGTGAAGGGCCGTAGATGAGGTGACGGAAGATGTCATATGGCATTGCAATTCGTATTTATTAATGTATACGTTAATAAATACAAAAGAAAGCACCATAGACTCAGGACTTTCCCCAGGATCAGCTGAACAGCGTCAGGATCCCAAGCAAGCGCGCCCGAAGGGCACCGGAGCGAGCGACTCTTAGGCCCTTACTTGGGTACGAGGCTCAGACTAGAAAAACGGCTACCCGTCCTCATCGGCATGACAGGCCACCGCCAGCTTGTTGCCATCGGGGTCGCGAAAGTAAGCCCCGAAGTAATGCGGGTGGTATTGCTCCCGCAAACCGGGTGGCCCCTCGCACACCCCGCCATGCGTCAGCGCCGCTGCATGCACGGCCCGCACGACGGCCCGTGTATCGGCCGTAAACGCCACCATTTGTCCGTTGCCGGGGTGATGCGGTTGCTGGTCGTGCGGCGTGCAGACCACAAAAAACGGCCGACTTTTCTGCGCGCTGTGCCAACCAGCCCAAGGCCGCTGCCGGTCACAAAACCGCTGCTCCAGGCCCAAGCTGTCCATCACGGCGGTGTAGAACGTGAGGGCGCGGTCGAAGTCGGTAACGCTGGTGAAGATGTGGGAGAACATTCAGCTTCCTTTGATGCATGGTACGAACCGCTGCAAGGTTGAATGTTGTACGGGGTGCGGGAGCACTGGGTTCAACATTTTTATCATTAAAACAGCTTGCAGCCCTTATAAATAATGCTCAAGCAGCTATTAAATAAGTAGCAATCCAAGCCTCATCAATCGTTCATTGAGTGAGCCAATGCGGCGCTGCGCAGTGGGTCAGATCCACTTGAACGCTGATTTCAGCATCGTGCGTATTGAAGGCCGCACTTCACCGGCCGTGAGCAAGGCTGTCGCGAGTGAAAACTGCGTGCGCACCACCGCTCTTTCGTGACTGAAGGCCTTGAAGCCGTAGTGCCCGTGCGCACTGCCGAGCCCGGAGTTATTAACGCCGCCAAACGGCAGTCGGCCATGCAGAAACTGCACCAACGCGTGGTTCACGCACACCCCGCCCGATGAGGTCTGGCTGAGCACGCGCTGGATGTTGGTGTTGGTGCGGCTGTAGATGTACAGCGCCAGCGGTTTGGGGCCTGCGTTGATGTCGGCAATGACATGGTCCAGGCTGGTGTAGGCGATCACTGGCAGCAAGGGGCCAAAAATCTCCTCTTGCATGATGCGCGCGCCAGCGGGAATGCCGTCGAGCAAGGTGGGGGCGACAAAACAGTCTGTCTGCGCCACCCCGCCACCGATCAAAACACGGGCGCCCTGCGCAGTCGCGTCGTCAAGCAGGCCATGCACGCGCGCGGTGTGGCGGGCGTTGACGATGTGGGCCAAGTGCGGGCTGCTGCGCTGCTCGTCCAGCGTTTTGCCATAGGCCTTTTCAAGAACGGTGCGGCAAGCCGCAACCCACTGGTCTTTCACACTCTCGTGTACATACACGTGGTCAGGCGCGATGCAGGTTTGCCCCGCATTGGCGTACTTGGCCCACATGACGTTTTGCGCCGCCATGGCAATGTCAGCGCTGGCATCAATCACCGTCGGGCTTTTGCCGCCCAGCTCCAAAGTGACACTCGCCAGATGCTTTGCCGCTGCAGCCATCACCACTTTTCCGATGCCCGGGCTACCGGTAAAGAAAATGTGGTCAAACGGCAGGCTCAGCAAGGTTTGCGCTACATCGGCTTCGCCCTCGAAAACGGCGATTTCGTCTGGCGTGAAGACCTCCTGGATGATGGCGCTGATCCAGGCAGACAGATGCGGCGTCATCTCCGACGGTTTGACAATGACGGTATTTCCGGCCGCAATGGCCGAGATCAGTGGGCCGAACGTGAGATTGACCGGGTAGTTCCACGGTGAAATGATCAAGCAGCGTCCACGCGGCTGGTATTGCACCTGGCTACGGGTGCCTGCGGTCAGCAGGGTGGGCCACACGCGGGTGGGTTTCATCCACTTCTTCAGGTGGCGGATCGCGTCATTGGCCTCCGCGCACACCGGCAACAACTCCGCCATATCCACTTCGCCCCGAGGCTTGCGAAAGTCGGCATAGGCTGCCTCGTACAAAGTTTCCGTGCGTGCGAGGATCGCGTCGCGCAGCTTGCGGATTTTTGCGATTCTTTCGCTGGCGGTCGATGCGCGCAGCTTCAAAGCCGTCTCGAACTGGCTGTCAAATACAGCTTGAATGTGTTTGCTGGCTGCTGGGTGGGGAATGGCGTGTTGGGTCATGGGGAAGGATGGATGTTTCGTTGTAACAGGAGCTGTTGGCTGCCATGTTCTTTGCAAGCACACCATGGCGCAAGTACGTGGGCGTCATCTTCCCTATTTTTAAAGCCTCAGGGTGTTGACCACAAACATGAAGATGTGCAGAAGATGTTTTTGATACGCCCCGTGAAGTATCAACCGTTCGCCCTCAGCGGGGTATCCCTGCCAGTGCCAGGTGCCCAAGACTGGGGAGTGAGTGGCACGCGTAGATGTCGGGGTCGCCCGACAGCGACTCACTTTCTTTTGCTTCGCCAAAAAGAAAGTAAGCAAAGAAAAGGCGACCCGCAGTCTGAGCCCCTGCGCTTCGCTACGGATGCCTTGCGGTGCTCAAACCCAGTGGGGTCACGTGCAAACTCGCCTGCGGCTCAAACAAGCACGTTCCCTGAGCCACTGTGTTTTGCGCTCCTCAGCCCAGCCTGAACGGGGTTTCTGTTCATCTCGATACCGCGCTTACCCAGACGGAGATTTCAAGCTTCAATAGGCCGAATCAACAAGGAACCGTTGCAAAACCCCAAGAAATATGATCGAAAGCATATGCTCCGTAGATTCATTGAGGAGTCTTCATGACCAACGCTACGGCTTCAAACTTTCAAGCGCAAGTGATTCCCTGGGGCAACAGCCTGGGCTTGCGTATCACCAAGGGCATGGCACAGGCGGCTGGGCTTCAGGCTAAAACACAGGTCAACATATCGGCAGAGCCAGGGCGCATCGTCATTGAAACGGTGCCTACCCGTGCCAGCTTCGACGACATGCTGGCTGCTTTCGACCCTGAGAGCCATGGCGGTGAGATCATGGCCTTAACGCCCGGCGGGCGCGAGGTACTGTGAGTACTGCCGCTCGGTACACGCCCGGTCGCCGTGACATCGTGTGAACCTAAATTAGAAATCGCCGCTAATGGAAAATTGGGGGTGAATTGCCCACGACCCGCAAGTTGGGCGCGAGATGCGGGGCGAGCACCCCATGCTGGTCATTGTGGCAAAGAGCTTTGTGGAGCGCACCGGACTGGTCATCGGTTTTCCCATGACCCATGCGCCATCCAACGCAGACAACCCGTTTGCAGTGGCCGTGCAAGGCCCCACGCGAGAAGTTGGGTACATCCTGCGCCATCAACCCAAGTCATTCGACTGGCAATTTCGGGGTGCGGGCAAGCATCCCTGGGGTCGGGCACCTGACGCGATCTTGCGCGAGGCGCTACAGAGGTTGGATGCGATTTGTGGGGTGTGTGACCATTGAGTTCGTGCTTCAAAGCGCCGAGCAATTGCTATGCGTCCGGCACACTAGGCATGACTCCCCGGCATTCACTGCTCAAGCAGCTACAAAATACGTAGCACCCAAAAACCCCCGCTCCTGCGCAAACCACCCCAGCACCGGCACCGTCCCCGGCAACACCGGCGTGACCTGCACGGGTAACTGCTCCCACGCAAACTGTTGCCCCTCCCGCATGTGCAGATCGCCGTCCCAGGCGAAGACTTTGCAGAAGTTCAGTTGGACCAGGGCGTGGGGGTAGTCGACTTGCTCGACCTTCCAGGGCTGCACAGCGCCCGGGGTGGTGAGCACGGTGATGCCGAGTTCTTCGTGCAGTTCGCGGCGCAGGGCTTGCTCCACGGTCTCGCCGGGCTCCAGCTTGCCGCCGGGGAACTCCCAGTAGCCGGCGTAGACCTTGCCTTGGGGGCGGGAGGTGAGCAGGAAGCAGCCATCGGGGCGGATGAGCACACCAACAGCGACTTGAACCACCGGGCGGTTGGGGCCGCCGTCGCGTGGCTGGTTTGCGTCTGCTACTAAAGGTATAGCTGCTTGAGCAGTATTCACTGGGGCTACAGGCGAATTTGGCTTAAAAACCGTTCAATGCTGCCCGGCATAGTCACGCGCAAACTGCCAGGCCACGCGGCCGCTGCGGGAGCCGCGCTCCAGGGCCCAGACCAGGGCTTGGGGGCGGGCGGCTGTGATGGCCTCGGGTGCCACGCCGAACGACTGCAGCCACTGGGCCACGATGGCCAGGTATTCGTCCTGGCTGAAAGAGTAGAAGCTGACCCACAGGCCAAAGCGCTCAGACAGGGAGATTTTTTCTTCTATCACCTCGCCGGGGTGCACCTCGCCATCCCCTTTGTCATTTTGGGTGTGCTGGTAGGTGAGGTTGTCTTTCATGTGCTCGGGCAGCAAGTGGCGGCGGTTGCTGGTGGCGTAGATCAGCACGTTGGGGCTGGGGGCCGACACGGAACCGTCGAGCACCGATTTCAGAGCTTTGTAACCTGGCTCTCCGTCTTCAAAGCTCAAGTCGTCGCAAAACACAATGAATTTCTCAGGCCGCTCGGCCACCACGTCCACGATGTCGGCCAGATCGATCAGATCAGCTTTGTCCACTTCGATCAGTCGCAAACCCTGACCCGCGTATTCGTGCAGGCATGCGCGGATGAGAGACGATTTACCGGTGCCGCGTGCGCCGGTCAACAGCACGTTGTTGGCGGGTTTGCCATTGACAAACTGCAGGGTGTTGCGCTGGATTTTTTCTTTTTGAACGTCGATTTCTTTCAGGTCTGACAAGCCCATGGCCGCCAGATGCCGCACCGGCTCCAGGCTGCCGTGGCCGCTGGCGCGTTTGCGGTAGCGCCAGGCAATGCCTTGAGAAAAATCGGGGGCCTTCAAGGGCTGGGGAATGACCGCTTCAATGCGATCCATCAGTGCTGCGGCGCGGGTCAGCAGGTGTTCGAAGTGTTCGTTCAAGGCTTTTTTGACGGTCGTGTTAAACAGAATCGGCCAGTTCCAGGCGGCGCTCAATGCGCTCAATCCGACCAGTGATGCGATCAACCCGAACGCCCAGCAAAGCTGCGTTTTCGTCGGTGTGCGCGGCATCCCGTTTGGTGCTGGCCATTCCAATTTCCAGATGCCCTACCCGCAGGATAATTTCGTCCAGCTTCTTTTCCATGCGGTCTTGGCCCGCCTGAAAGCGCTTGAGGTGTTCCAGGATCAGGTTTTCAACAGAGTCGGTCATGCAGCACTCCTTCTGGCTAGGTTACGAGCGGTAATCAGCGTTGATAGTGACATAGTCGTGGCTGAAATCGCAAGTCCACACCGTGTCCACGGCATCCCCACGCCCCAGCACCACGCGCACGGTGATCTCCGATTGCTTCATCACCCGCTGGCCGTCTTCTTCACGGTAGCTGGGGTTGCGGCCGCCCTGGATGGCCACGTGTACGTCATCCAAAAACAAGTCAATGCCAGTTTGATCCAGATCGGCAATGCCCGCATAGCCCACAGCGGCCAGGATGCGGCCCAGGTTGGGGTCGCTGGCGAAGAAGGCGGTTTTGACCAGGGGTGAGTGGGCGATGGCGTAGGCCACCTGGCGGCATTCGGCGGTGGTTTTGCCGCCTTCCACGCGAACGGTGATGAACTTGGTGGCGCCTTCGCCGTCGCGCACGATGGCTTGGGCCAGGTGCTGGGCGACTTTCAACATCGCGGCTTTCAGGGCCTGACCGCTTGGGCTTTCCAGGCTGGCGATGCTGGTGTTGGCGGCTTTGTTGGTAGCAATCACCACAAACGAGTCGTTGGTCGAGGTGTCACCATCGACCGTCACGCGGTTGAATGAGCCTTCGGCCAAGTCCAGCGCCAGTTGTTGCATGACGGCCTGGTCCACCCGCGCGTCGGTGGCCATGAAGCCCAGCATGGTGGCCATGTTGGGGCGGATCATGCCGGCGCCTTTGCTGATACCGGTGACTGAAATCGTGGCCCCGTCAATCACCACCTGGGTGCTAAACGCTTTGGGCAAGGTGTCTGTGGTCATGATGCCTTCGGCGGCACGCAACCAGTGGTCGGGCTTTGCATCGGCCAACGCGGCGGGCAGGCCGGCTTCAATGCGATCCAACGGTAGCGGTTCCATGATCACGCCGGTGGAAAAGGGCAGGATTTGCTCGGGTGAAATGTTCAAGTGCTGGGCCAGCGCAATACAACTGGCACGGGCGCGGGCCAGGCCGTCTTGACCGGTACCCGCGTTGGCGTTGCTGGTGTTAATGAGCATGGCCCGAATGCCCTGGTTGGCCGCCAGATGCTCGCGACAAACCTGCACCGGTGCGGCGCAAAAGCGGTTTTGCGTGAACACGCCGTGCACGCTGGAGCCCTCGTCAATCAACACCACGGTGAGGTCTTTGCGGTTGGCTTTGCGAATACCCGCTTCCGTGATGCCCAGGCGGATGCCAGGGACGGGGTGCAGGTCAGAGGCTTGAGGGGTAGAGAGATTGACGGGCATCGATTGACTTTCAAAGTTTCCGCAGGCTTCACCACGAGGAGAAATCAGCCTACCACCAAAGGGTTACGGCACATCAATTGCGGAAAGCGAGAAAAGTCGCGATCCAGCGTCCACAGCTCGCGCACGCCATGCTGCATGCAAATTGCGGCGATGCGGGCATCGTGCACCATAGGCCCCACGACTTTGCCCTTTTCGATCAACTCGATCGACACGCGCAGGTGCTCAAAAGACTCGCCAATCATCCGAAGCGATGGGCTGCCTTGCCAAGCCTGCATTTGGGAAATGGCCAGCGCAGCAGGCGTTGGAGGCTTGAAGCGATTGGGGTGCGTCACGATTCCATAAAACTCATGCAGGCAGGGCCAAGGAACGGCCCACAAGGCTTTTCCCTCCGCCAGCTCTCGAACAAGACGGTTGATGTGCGCGTGATGGGGAGAGTCAGTTCGGTGGGCGTGTATCAATACGTTGGTATCGAGCGCAATCATCAAACCCGATCCCCGTAGCCCATGTCGCGCACCTGATCCCACGTGAGCGACTCTTGCCCGGGTTGCAAACCCTCGCCTTTGAAACTGCAGTCGCTCAAAACGAATTTTTCAGGTTTGCGCATGCGCTCCAAAACAAGCTGCAAACCTTCTTCCATGATGGCGCGCAGAGTGGTTTGATTGGCCTGCGCCAGCGCCTTGGCTTCTGCAAACAGCGCGTCGGACAGCTCGATGGTGGTTTTCATGGCGATATGGGTTATAAAATATGGGAGCCCATATTTTAAGAGAATTTCAACCTACAACTCGCCGTAGCTGTGTAGCCCCGACAGGAACATGTTCACACCCAAAAAGGCAAATGTCGTGACAGCCAACCCCACCAGCGCCCACCACGCAGAAATAGTGCCGCGCAGGCCCTTCATCAACCGCATGTGCAGCCAGGCTGCGTAGTTCAGCCACACGATCAAGGCCCAGGTTTCTTTCGGGTCCCAGCTCCAGTAGCCACCCCAAGCCTCAGCCGCCCACAGTGCACCGAGCACGGTGGCGATGGTGAAAAACGCGAAACCCACCGCGATGGATTTGTACATCAGGTCGTCCATCACCTCGAAGCTGGGCAGCTTGGCCGCGATGCGCCCACGCAGCGCCAGAATGCCGCCCACGATGAGCGCCGAGATGCCGAAGTACACAAACCAGTAGCTCGCGCCGCTCTCCAGCGCACCGCGCCGAAACACGATGGGTTCAAAACACAAGACGATGCCCAGAATGAACAGCGGTGCCAGCTTGAACCAGCGTGTCTCGGTAGCCATTTGTTTGATCAGGTAGGCAAACGCCACCATGGCCGACAGCGCAAAGGTGCCATAGCCAATGAAGTTGGCCGGCACATGCAGCTTCATCCACCAGCTTTTCAGCGCGGGCACCAGCGGCTGAATTTCATGCGCCTCGCGCACCACGGTGTACCAGAGCAAAAAACCCACGGCGGCGCTGACCACCAGCATGACGAATGCGCCGAGTGAGCGGGTCTGGTACTGATCTTCAAAGTACAAATAAAAAGCCGTGGTCATCCAGCAAAACAGAACGAAAACTTCGTACAAATTGCTCACCGGAATGTGACCAATATCGGGGCCAAGCAAGTAGCTTTCGTACCAGCGCACCATGGTGCCAATCAGGGCCATGCCCACGGCGACCCAGGCCAAGCGCGAGCCGATAAGCGACATGGGCTCGTTTTGACTTTTGCTGAGCATGCCAATCCAGTAAAACACGGTGCTCATGAAAAACAGCATGCTCATCCACAAAATGGCTGACTGGCTGGACAGGAAGTATTTGAGCCAAAACACCGTCTCGGCCCGCGCCAGGCTGCCCGCGCCGTCTTGCTGGTAGGAGGCAATGGCCAGCAACGAAAAGCCCGTGACCACCAGCATCAACACCTGCAGCGGCCGCCAGAGCCAGCCCATCCAGATCGCGGCGGGAATGCAGCCGATCAGGATGGCTTTTTCATACACGTCCATGAAGCTGGCGTAGCGCGTGAAGGCAAACAGGCCACCCGCGACGACGAGCAGCGCAAACAACCAGTCAAACCAGTTGCGGCGAGCGAAAAAACCTTCGTTCAGGGTGATGGTTTTGGTCAGGGTGGCGGTATTCATCGGATATCTCCTTTGCCAGGGTCGGCAATCGAAATCAATTTTTGCTGGAGCTTGGAAAATTCGCGGTCACTGTCCAGCGTCTGGCGGTTGGTGGACAGCGCCATAGTGGCCTGGGTTGATCCGTCGTTCCGGGGCGTCAGCCACACCCACACGCGCCGATCGCGCACGTAGAGCATGGCAAAAATGCCGATGATGAGCAACAAACACCCCAGATAAACAATGTTGCGCCCAGGGGCGCGCGAGACCTGGAACACGCTGGCTTGCACCTGGGTGAAGTCTTTCAGCTGGAAGGCCATGGGCGCGGGGTACAGGTGGGCATCGCTCAGGGCCAGCACGGCTTGGGTCATGAAAGCCTGGGTTTTCTCGCTCGGCTCCAGAGGTTTCAGACTGGCTTGCTCACGTGTGATTTGCGCCAGCTCAAACAAGGCGCCGTTCAGGATGCGCACCAGCACTTCGCCCGCGCGAGCACGCTCGGGCTCGGGCACGTTGGCTTGCATGAAGTCGGAAATGGCTTGCAGGCCACCGCTGCGGTTGTCGTCAATTTTTTGATCATTCAGGCCGCCAGCCCTTGTGGAATCTGCTGAAGCAGCTATGTTTATAGGAGCGTTTTTCTCAGCACCCGCAAACAAAGCCAATGCGCGCGCTGCGGACGCACCCAGCTGCTGGGCCAGCTCAGGGCGCGCAGGATCAACTGCTTTCGCGGCGTAGCGGCCCACCGCTTCATTGCGCAACGCCGGGTCCAGCAGGGCCAGGCGCAGGCGGGCAAAGCCATCCAGGTTGCCGTCTTCATCGGCGGGCGCACGCAGGTAGCGAAAAGCCTCAGAGGGCGTGTCGCGCAGGCCCATCAGGAACACCGGCACGCCGTCGCCCATATCCACCGGCAGCATGTAGTTGTGAAACTCGCGCGCCTGACCCGCGCCGTCGCGCAGCTTGTAGGTGATGCTGGGGCCGACGTTGCGCAGCTCTTTTTTGGTGACGGTTTTGTTGGCCGAGCCCAGGCGCGATTCGATGGATTCACGCAGATCCACCTTGCGCACGTCAATGCCTGACTCACCTTTGTTTCCGCTGAAGTTTTCAACGTTGATCACGCGCAGCGCGGCGTATTCCAGCGTGAGTTTTTCGTCAGCGGTGCCACGTTTGAGCTGCGACGAGCCGCCGATCGTGCCGTCTATTTCGAACGCCTTGCCACCGGCCATCAGCGGCACGGCCTGCAGCTTCACGGCCGATCCGCCATCGTCAAAGCTGGACTGGTAGATCTCGATGCCCCGGTGCCGGGCCGGATGGTTCACCTCGACACGCGCTTCGGTGCTTTGCCCGGTGTCTTTGTCGTGAATCACGATCTCGCTGGCAAACAGCTTGGGCATGCCGGTGGAGTAGTACTCGACGATGAACTTTTTCAGCTCGATGGAAAACGGCAGGTCCTGCAACAAGATACCGTCGGACTGGTTCAGGATGGCGGTGGACGACCGGGTGCCCTCAGCCACCAGAATGTTGCCGCGGAATGTTGGGTTGGTGGGGCTCAGGCGGTGCTCGGGCTTCACATCGGCAATCAGCCCGCCACCGCTGTAGACCGATTTATCGCCCAGCCACATCTGCGCACGCACCACCAGGTCACCGTCGAGCAAGCCGCCAATGCACACCAGCACGATGGCGCTGTGCGCGGCGATGTAGCCCAGTTTGTTGGCCGCACCAGCCTTGGCCGCAACCATGAAACCGTTTTCTCGCTGCTGCAGCTTCACGCGCCAGCCGCCGCCTGCCAGCAAGACACCGATGCGGTTGGCAGCCGCCTCCGGGGTTTCCGCCAGCGTGTTCTCAGCCCGGTGCTTGAAGGCTTTCAGGCTTTGCTCGCGCATGCCTTCTTTGAACACCTTCAAATCCGCCAGAATTTTGGGCGTGCTGCGCGCAATGCACAGCGAGGTGGAGATCACCAGGAACGCCAGGATCAGCAAAAACCACCACGCGCTGTACACCGCATTCAAATGCACCGCGCTGAACACCACCGCCCAAAACGGACCAAACTGGTTCACGTAATTGGTGGCGGGCTCGTGCTGTTTGAGCACCGTGCCGATCACCGAGGCTATACAAATGACGGTCAACAGCGAAATGGAAAACCGCATCGACGACAGCAACTCCACCGCCGCACGCAGCGCGTGAGAGCCGGTTTTCAGTCGAAGACCGTGGGTGGAGGTGGACATGCGGTGTGGGTGATGAACAGTTTAAATTTGCAGAAAAATGGCGGGCTCCTCGCGAAAGGAACCCGCCATGGCTTGAGTGTGTTGGGTACCGCTTGGTTCAGCGCAAACCGGCAATGTAGTCCGACACGGCCTTGATTTCGCGGTCATTGAGCTTGGCAGCCACTTGCGTCATTTGCAGGTTGTTCTTGCGCACACCATCGCGAAAGCCTGTCAGCTGCGTGGCGGTGTACTCGGCGTGCTGGCCACCCAGGCGAGGGTACTGGG
This sequence comes from Comamonadaceae bacterium, assembly GCA_031414805.1. Classification (GTDB taxonomy): domain Bacteria; phylum Pseudomonadota; class Gammaproteobacteria; order Burkholderiales; family Burkholderiaceae_C; genus JAAFIW01. The sequence continues at coordinate 40,544 of JANOQJ010000017.1, read as the reverse complement.
CAGGAATGCCCGCGCCGCTGGGGCTGTGGCAGCCTGCACAAGCGGGCACTTGCCGGTCGGCAATGCCGCCCCGGTAGATGCGCTCGCCCAAAGCTACCAGCTCTTTGTCTTTGGCAAAACCGGGTTTGACTGGTTTGGAAGCCACCCAGTAAGCGATGTTTTTCATGTCGTCATCGCTGAGCGCCGTTGCAAAGCCTTTCATGATGGCGTTGTTGCGCTTGCCTGACTTGTATTCCTGCAGTTGCTTGATCAGGTATTCCGGGTGCTGCTGGGATAGTTTGGGGTTGGCTGCGATGGCCGAATTGCCGTCGGCTGCATGGCAGGCCACGCACACGGCGGTGAAACTGGCTTCGCCTTTGACCAGGTCTGGTTTGGCGGGTTTTTTGGCTTCAGCAGCAGGAGCGGGTGCAGCCGCTGGGCCAGCAGCCAGGACCGCAGTTACCGACAGGCTGATCAAAGCGGCCACCAACAAGGATGCAATCGACTTCATGGTCACGTATGTAGTTAGATGTTTGGGGGTGCACTTCGCAGGGCATTGGAAGCGCAAAACCAGCAGATTTTACAATCACCCTCCCACGGGCAGACCGGCCTTCATGTCTGACGCTTTTCTTTTGTCAACCTTACCGGCCTCGCGCTGGCTTTCATGACCCCCACGCCTTCAACGCTGCCCGCCTCCGATCCCGCCAAAATTGCGATGGGTTGGTTGCACACCGCCAAGTTTTTAACCACCGCACCGCAGCTGGAGTTTTTGCCCCCGCTGACCGTACCGGAGGTGGCATTTGTAGGCCGCTCGAACGCCGGCAAATCCACTTGCATCAACACGCTCACGCAGCAACACCGCCTGGCTTTTGCCTCCAAAACGCCGGGCCGCACGCAGAGCATCAACTTGTTTACTCTTGGCAAACAGGGCGTAACCGACGCCATCCTGGCTGATCTGCCCGGCTATGGCTACGCCGCGGTGCCCAAGGCCGACAAGCTGCGCTGGCAGCGCGTGATGGCCAACTACCTGATGACGCGCGAAAACCTGCGCGGCGTGGTGCTGCTGTGCGACCCCCGGCACGGCCTGACCGAGCTCGATGAAATTCTGTTGGACGTCATTCGCCCCCGTGTGGAGCAGGGCCTGAAGTTTCTGGTGCTGCTGACCAAGTCCGACAAACTGAACAAAGCCGAAGGTGCCAAGGCTTTGTCGATTGCGCGACTGCAAGCGGGGGGTGGAGAGGTGAAACTGTTTTCTGCGTTGAAGAAAAAGGGCGTGGACGATGTGGCGGTGCTGTTGCGGCAATGGACGTTGGTTTGAAGCCGGGGACGTTTGAACGCAAGGACGCAAAGGTGACGCAGAGGGCGCAAAAGGAATTCAAAAAAAGGAATTCAATTTTTTTGGCTGTTTCTCTGCGACCTCTGCGCAACCTTTGCGTCCTCTGCGTTCTGGTATCCGACCCCTGAACACTCATGAGCAAACCATGATCGAAAAATTCACCCAACCCCTTCCCCACGGCATCACCCTGAGCTGTCGCGCCGCTGGCTCACGTGGCGCGCCTGTGCTGATGTTTTTGCATGGCTTTCCCGAGGGCGCGTTCGTGTGGGACGCCTTGCTCGAGCACTTTTCTCAGCCCGAAAACGGCGGTTACCGCTGCGTGGCGCCCAATTTACGGGGCTTTGAGCGCTCCAGCGCACCGGCTGATGTGTCGGCCTACCGCCCCAAGTTTTTGGTGCAGGACATTGCTGCGCTGATCGCCATCGAGACGGCCACCAGCCCCACGCCCGGCCAGCTGGCCTGCCTGGTGGCGCACGACTGGGGCGGCGCGGTGGCGTGGAACCTGGCCAATCAGCAACCCCAATTGGCACGCCAGCTGGCCATCATCAACTCACCGCACCCCGGCACCTTTTTGCGCGAGCTGCAGTCCAGCCCCCAGCAGCAAGCCGCAAGCGCCTACATGAACTTCCTGATTCGCCCCGACGCAGAAAAACTGCTGGCACAAGACGATTACCGCCGCCTGTGGGAGTTTTTCACCAACATGGGCGCGGTGAATGGTCCGCATCCGTGGCTGACAGATGCGGTGAAGGCTCAGTACCGCGAGGTATGGGATCAGGGCTTGACCGGCGGCGGCAACTACTACCGCGCCTCGCCCCTGCGCCCTCCCACAGCCGCCGACAAAGCCGCCGCCGAAATCACCCTGCCCCACAGCATGCTGACGATTGCGCTGCCCACCCTGGTCATCTGGGCACTGAACGACATCGCCTTGCCACCCGCATTGATCGATGGCCTGGACGCCTACATCCCCGATCTGACGGTGAAGACCGTGCCGGACGCCACGCACTGGATCGTGCATGAGCAGCCGCGCTTAGTGATGGGGTTGCTGGCTGAGTTTTTTGCTTCTAAATCAGTAGCTGCTTGAGCAGTATTTATAAGGGCTCGAGGCCTATTTAGCCTCTACCTCAAACGCCTCGACCTGCAAACCCACAAATATCTTGAAATCGGCCACGTTGCGCGTAAGCAAAGCATGCCCATGGTGCAGCGCCGTAGCGGCGATCAAGGCGTCGTGTGCGCCTGCGTTGACGTTTTTCTGCAGACTGGCCAGCAGCCGCGCATGGGTTCGGGCCACGGGCATTGCGAAATCCAGAATAGGGATGGCGGCCAGCAGGTTTTCTACAAATGCGGCTCTCTTGGCCCTGCGCTGCGCGGTGTTGGCGCGCTCGACGCCCACCAGCAACTCGCTGGCAGTAATAGCACTCATGTAGGCGCCGCCGTGGTGTGCCCAGCGGGCCAGACTCAAGCCAGAACCCGATTTTTCGGCCAGCACCCACACATCGGTGTCAATTACGAGGCCCAAGGATCGTCCCTGGCGACAAGCTGCTGGCGCACCGTGCGTAAGTCGCGGACCATGGACTGGCTCTCGTCAGCAGTCAAGGCTGAGGCATTGGCCAGCCAGTCGTCTAGCTGATGGAGCGGAAAACCAGCGGTCGCCCTGGCGGGGCTGACGTGGGCAACAATTTGTTTGCCACGTTGAATATCCAGCGATTGGCCCCGGTGCTGAACCTGGCTCAAGAAGCCCGACAGGCCGCGGGAAAACTCAGTAACAGTGATGGAAACAGTCATGGCGGCACCAGAAAATCTGAGAATCAGATTATCGGCACTTCTACACAACCCCGCAAAGCACAAATTTGCTATAAATTAAATAGCTGCTTGAGCAGTATTTACAAGGGCTAGTGCCACTTTTGGCTCAAATTTGCCCCGTTTCACCGAAAAGTACGTTTTCACGTTACGCACATTGGCCTGCGCGGTGAACAGCCGCTGAGTGAGCGCCAGCCAAGCGGGCATGTCGCGCACGTGGGCAATGAGCACGAAATCGGGGCCGGGGGAAGTGCGGTAGCACTGTTGCACCGCCGGGTCTTGCACAGCGGCGCGCTCAAAACTGTCTTGCTCCAGCGCGCCTTGGCGGTCCAGGCTCACTTCGCAGATGGCTGTCAGGCCGTGGCCCAGCAGCGGCACCAGTTTGTCGGTATTGAGAATGGCAATTTGCCGCTCAATCAAGCCGGCCTCGGTCAGGCGCTTGACGCGGCGCAGGCACGTAGGTGGCGAGACGTGCACACGCTCGGCCAGAGCCTGGTTGGTCAGGGATGCGTCGGTTTGCAGCTGGTTGAGCAGCTGCACGTCGATTTCATCAAGCGCGATTGATTCCATTATTTAAGCATTAGTGAAATAAACATTCAATTATTCATTTATAAGAAATTAAATTACAAATTTCAATTTAAATCAATCACCTATTTCAATTCCCTTTGCATAAAGTTCAAGTCTTCAACTTCAAAGGCAGCTTATGTGCGGCATCGTCGCTGGGGTCTCTACCCGCAACATCGTTCCCATCCTGGTGCAGGGCTTGCAGCGGCTTGAATACCGCGGCTACGACTCCTGCGGTGTGGCTGTGGTGGCCAAGGGTTTGCAGCGCGCCCGCAGCACTGCCCGCGTGGCGGAGCTTTCCGCGCAAGTTAGCGCCGACAAACTGAAAGGCAGCACAGGCATCGCCCACACCCGCTGGGCCACGCATGGCGCGCCGGTGGTGCACAACGCCCACCCCCACTTCAGCCACGGCCCCGGCGCGCCTGATGGCAAACCTGCACGTGTTGGCCTGGTGCACAACGGCATTATTGAAAACCATGACGAGCTGCGCGCGCACTTGCAGGCCAAGGGCTACGTGTTTGCGAGCCAGACCGACACCGAGGTCATCTCGCATTTGATCGACAGCCTGTACGACGGCGATTTGTTTGAAGCCGTCAAGCTGGCGGTGCGTCAACTGCGCGGGGCCTATGCCATTGCCGTGTTTTGCAAAGACGAACCGCAGCGCGTGGTGGGTGCGCGCGAGGGCTCGCCGTTGATTTTGGGAGTAGGAAGCTCAAATGACGAAAACTTCCTGGCCAGCGACGCGATGGCCCTGGCTGGTGTCACCGACCAGATCGTCTACCTGGAAGAAGGCGATGTGGTGGACCTGCAACTGGGCAAATACTGGATCGTCAACCGTGCGCATGAACGGGTCGCGCGCGAGGTAAAAACCGTGCTGGCGCATAGCGGCGCCGCCGAGCTGGGGCCGTATCGCCACTACATGCAAAAAGAAATTTTCGAGCAGCCGCGCGCCATTGCCGACACGCTGGAAGGCGTGGAAGGCATCACGCCCGAGCTGTTCGGTGATGCTGCTTACCGCACCTTCAAAGACATCGACAACGTGCTGATCCTGGCCTGCGGCACCAGCTACTACAGCGGCTGCACCGCCAAATACTGGCTCGAAGCCATCGCGCAAATCCCCACGCAAGTCGAAATTGCCAGCGAATACCGCTACCGCACCAGCGTGCCCAACCCGCGCACCCTGGTCGTCACCATCACCCAGTCTGGCGAAACCGCAGACACCCTGGCCGCGCTGCGCCACGCGCAGAGCCTGGGCATGACGCAAACGCTCACCATTTGCAACGTCGCCACCAGCGCCATGGTGCGCGAGTGCAAGCTGGCCTACATCACCCGCGCCGGCGTGGAAATTGGCGTGGCCTCCACCAAAGCCTTCACCACCCAACTGGCCGGCCTGTTCCTGCTCACCCTGGCACTGGCCCAAAGCAAAGGCCGCTTGACCGACGAAGAAGAAACCCAGCACCTCAAAGCCATGCGCCACCTGCCCGCCGCCCTGTCGGCCGTGCTGGCGCTGGAGCCCCAAATCATCAGCTGGGCACAAGACTTCACCACCAAAGAAAACGCCCTCTTCCTGGGCCGTGGCCTGCACTACCCCATTGCCCTGGAAGGCGCGCTCAAGCTCAAAGAAATCACCTACATCCACGCCGAAGCCTACGCTGCAGGCGAACTCAAACACGGCCCGTTGGCGCTTGTGACCAGCGAGATGCCCGTGGTGACCGTCGCGCCCAACGACGCGCTGTTGGAAAAGCTCAAAAGCAATATGCAAGAAGTCCGCGCCCGAGGCGGCCTGCTCTACGTGCTGGCCGACGCCGACACCAAAATAGAAAGCAGCGAAGGCATCCGCGTCATCCGCATGCCCGAACACTACGGCCCCTTGAGCCCCCTGCTGCATGTGGTGCCGCTGCAGTTGCTGGCGTATCACACGGCTTGTGCGCGGGGGACGGATGTGGACAAGCCGAGGAATTTGGCGAAGAGCGTGACGGTCGAATGACCGGCACGAGCGTGCGCAGCACACGCTGATCGGTTTGGGGGAGCGCTCATGTCGCGCAGCGACGTGATGCGATCACCATAAGCCCACCCTCGTTACTTTGAACGGTGCGCCAGACGGCGGCATAGTAGGCAAGGATTGACCGTGGTCCGCCGCTACCCGAAATCGAGGCGCTGGATGCCAGTTGCATGGTGTTTGTCGCAATGGACTGGAGCTGCAGTGCGATTCGGCTCGCCGGGTGGCTATAAACAATCGCGCAATGGTCGCGAGAACGGCATTGACGGTTTCAGAGAGTTTTTGAATTTAAATCAATGCAGCTAAAGCCAGTTACAGTTTTAGTTTGTTCAAACTTTAAGGCAGCGCAGCCCATCACATGGCAGAACTCACCGTCGTTTTTGCCGATTTAACTGGGAGTACCGGAGTTTTTGAGGCTTTGGGCAATGCCAAAGCCACTCAGACCATCACCCGCCTGACCGACTGGATGGGCAGGGTCTGCACGTCGCGGCAAGGCCATGTGGTGAAAAACTTGGGCGACGGCGTACTGATGGTGTTTGCCAAAAACGCCGATGCTGTTGAGGCTGTGACCGAAATGCAGCGCGGCCACACCGAGCGCATAAAAAGCTGGCCCGACAAACTCAAAATGCATCTGCAGGTCGGGCTGGCGCGTGGCGAAGTCATTGAGCAGGCAGGCGACTACTTTGGTGATGCCGTGAACGTGGCCTCGCGTTTGTCAGACCTGTCTGGGCCAGCCCAGATTTTGTGTACTGACACCGTCATAAACAACCTACCGCCAGACACGCTGGTGCGCTTTCGTAGCCTGGGTGCGATGGACATCCGGGGCCGCAATGAAGCCTGCATGGTTTACCGGGTGGAATGGCAAAACGAGGTACTTTCGGACTTTTTCACCGTCCCAGCCGGGTTGACCCCTAACCCATTCAGTAAAGCCGTGCCGCAGATGGGCGCCATCGCCCTGTCGTGGCTGGACGTGGCCGCAACCTTTACATCGGAACAGTTGCCCATCCATATTGGCCGGGTGGACGACTCACAGTTTGTCGTCAATGACCCTCGGGTTTCGCGTCCGCACGCCAAAATCATCTGGCGCGCAGGCAAGTTTTACCTTGAAGACGTCAGCAGCTACGGCACCTGGGTGCGCTTTGCAGGCGGTGACGCCATCGTGGCGCTGCGCAGGCAAGAATGCGTGCTGCTGGTCGGCGGCGAAATTGCGCTGGGCGCCCCGTTTGAAGACTTTACCGTGCCAACGGTCAGCTTCACGTTTCCAGGAAAATAAGAATGAAAAGAGGCAACCATGGTCTGGTTCAAACGAGTCTTATGGCTGTTTTTTCGCGCTGCTGGGCTACGACTCCCCGACGCTGAGCTTGTAAAAAAACCTCCCTACAGAAATTCATAGACGTCTCCCCTATATCCGGTCACTTCTAAACTGGAGTTGGGCGGCTTTCGAGCCCATAGCGGAAGCTCAGGCTCTTGAAGTCATCGCCACAAAGCGGTCACTCGATTGAAGTGATGTGGCAATCGGGCGGTGACTGGAAATGCAGCGTAACCGGCCGGTCGCAAATAGCAGGTAACTGGAACTCCAATTGGGTGCCGGTCAGCAAGCAGTCGTAAGCTTCACGCTTACCGCGATACCGGACGGTCGGATTTGGGTTCCGGTTTGTGCAGATCATCACCAAGTGGGTGGTAACTTTGTCAACCTTTTGTCAGTGCTTTTGCAGTCGCAAGGGTCAACTTGCTGTTGGAAATACTAAGTGCATCGTCTAGCACGGTCATGAACTCGTTGATCCGAATGGGTTTGGTCAAGTAGTGGAAAAACCCGGCTTTCATGGCCAGCTCAACGTCGGCTAACACGGCATTGGCACTGATCGCGACGATGGGTATATGCGCCGTCGTCGGGTCTGCGCGCAGGATCTTTGTGGCTTCGATCCCGCTGATCCCGGGCAGGTGGAGGTCCATCAGAATGACTTCTGGCAAATAGGTCCGCGCGTACTCGACGCCAAGATTGCCGTCGGCCGCGGTGAACGAAGTGGTCAATTTGCGCATAACCAAAAAGCGTCAGAAGCGCTGTTCCGATGAAGGCGCGCACTTACTGGCGCAAGTGCGGGTCCGCGCCATCAACGGGCGGTCACGCTGCGAGGCAGTGCTCGACGGAGGTGCCTCAGTGTCCGGTGATCTGCCAGCCAACGCAGTCGGATAGCGCCTCACTTTGCTTCACAAAATGCCCTACGAATCTCGTTCTAGCCAGGTTGGCTGTGCCCTCACGACCTGGCACCACGGGCATTCGCAAATTCGGCTGACACTGCGTGCGCTGTCGCACAGACGAACACCGTGCTGGTAAGCAAAGATTCTTCGCGTGTGCAGATCAAACCAGACAACACGAAGGTGCCAACCATGTCGCCTGCAAACCACCGGCTCGCGGGCATCTTGCTGGTCGCCTTGCCAACTGTTGTTTACGGTGGCGTCAGCATCCTGTCCTTGATGGTGTCTGACCCGCTCATTCGCAGCCCGAAAATCCGCATCGGTGTCGATCCGCTGGGTAGTGCGAGCGTTCACTACTGCAATGCCATCGCACAAACGTATGGTCTGAACCTGACCGTCGTGAACGACATTGCGGAGCCCACTTTCAGCTTCATGCCGTTGGACTGGGATGGACAAATTCGAATGGACCAGGATATTTACAAATTCTATGCCCAGAGTTTCAAAGGCAGCCAGCACCTGGGGAGCACTTCATGAAGGAAGCGCAAGCCGTTGTGGACCATGCAATCTCCGCCAAGCCGTGATCAGTCATCCGCGAACGCCATGGCGTATCAGCGGCCTGTGCAAAACAGAGCGGGAATCGGCCGCTTTCTCACGGTCAACCACTGGATGAAAAGTGTGCTGGCCCCTCCTGTATCTCACGAAGGATCACGGCCGCATACGCACGGCCTGAAGGCACAGGTGGTGCGTATTCCCGCTGCGCGTGGCCTGAGTCTATTCGCATGGTTTGTACCAGCCATTGCGACTGGGCCACGACCTACCGTGGTGCTGCTGCATGGCTGGTGCGGCTGCGCCAGCGACTTGCTGCCAGCAGCGAACGTGCTGCACCAAGCCGGCTTCGCAGTGCTGTTAATTGAATCGCGCAACCATGGGCGAAGCGACCATGATGATCACAGTTCGCTGCCACGCTTCGCAGAAGATCTGGACAGCGCCATCGACTGGCTGAAGACGCTTGCGCAAGTAGACGCAACACGCATCGTGGCGCTGGGGCATTCGGTGGGCGCTGCTGCGGTATTGTTGTCAGCCTCACGCCGGCATGATTTGGCTGGCGCGGTGAGCATTGCAGCTTTTGCGCACCCCGAGTAACTCATGCGCCGCTGGTTTGCCTCGCACCGCGTCCCCTACTGGCCGCTCGCCTGGTCGATCAATCGCGCGCTGGAACGCATCATCGGCGCCCGTTTTGACGACATAGCCCCCGTCAACACCGTCGTGAGGGCGACCTGCCCGGTTCTGCTGGTTCATGGCCGACAAGATACCGTCGTGCCCCTGTCGGATGTCCATCGAATCTGGCGGCAAGGCAGCCAGCCAAATGTGGCGTTGATCGAGTGCGATGGCACCCATGAAGGGGTTGAGGATGTGCACGGCATCAACCACAGCATCCTGCAGTTCGTTCAGAGCGCCACCGGCAAAGACGAACCATCGCGTGCGCATGCGTCGGTCGCATCCGTCCAAGGCAGCTAGCTGCATACACTATGTCTGCAATGAGGGGTCTCAAATCCGCCGGTAGCGGGCCATTTATCGCCGACTATTCCGAGCTGCTTGGCACGGTCGGCCAAACATTTCCCCTGCGAGGCTGTCTCAGACTTTATTGGCCAGGAACAGCACACACACGCCGCTCGCTTTGGAGGTAGCGCTCATATCGCATAGCGATGTGATGCGATCACCACAAGCCAAGAAACCTGGGCAAAAGCGTGACCGTCGAATGACTGCGAAGTCGGAGTTCCGTGCTGGCAGCATCCCGCGATAATCATTGAGTCTATTGCTTGGAGCAATGCTTTCATGAACTCACACACCATCTGGTCGTTTCAAGACAATTTCGATTTCCGCCACGACGTGGGGCCAGACAGCCAGTTTCACTATCCGCTGGAGCAGCACCGGGGCGAATACAGCCGCCAGAAGATGCTGACGGCCTTTCACCTGGACAGTCAAGGCACGCTGCGCACGGGTGCCGACGCCAAACTGAATGAAGCCTTGCTGTTCGGTGGTCACGTCGGGTGCGGCAAGTCCACCGAGCTGCGAGACTACGCCAAGCTGTTTCGCAACTCTTACACTGTGCACCACCTCGAGTTGACAAAGACGCTGGACATCAACAACCTGCGCTTTAGCGACTTGCTGATTGCTCTGGCAAATGCGTTGGTCGCCACATTTCAAGACAACAAACTCTTGCCGCAGCCGGATCCGATTTTCATCAACCCTGTGCTGAACTGGTTTGAAACCCGCATCCTGAAGCAGGAACGCTTTCGGGACATTGAAGGCGAAATCAAAACCGAGGTGAAGGTCGCTGGCGGCATTCCCCTCCTGGCCAGCCTGTTGGCCACCATCAACGCCAAGGTACGCGGCGGTGCCAGCTACCGCGAAGAATTACGAACGGAAATCCGCAATGGTTTCTTGCAGCTGCAGCAGCACTTCAACGTTTTGATTTCCCACACCAATCGCGTGCTGAAACAACAAAGCCAGGGGCCCTTGCTCTTCATCATCGACGGCACCGACAAACTCTCCAAAGAAGATTCCCACACCTTCTTCACCGCCGACGTCAACCAGCTGGGGCAAATCCAGACCAACATGATCGTATGTGCGCCCATCTCTGTATTGCTGGAAGCGGGCACCACCGGCCAGCGCTTCACCCGTGTGCAGTTGCCCATGGTCAAGGTGTTTGAAGTCGACGAGACCCCGCGCGCTGCAGAAGAAGATGCGCTCATTGAGCTGGTACTCAAACGCATGCCCCTTCAATATTTTGATAGCCGGGAAACGGTTCGCTACCTGGTGCAGCACAGCGGTGGCCACGTGCGTGATCTGCTTCGGCTTGTGCGGGCCGCCTTTGCGCGGATACCGGGCGACACCATCACCCTCGAGGTGGCCACGCTCGCCGTGCGCGACGTAGCCGCTGAGTACCAGCGGCTGGTGCGCCAAAGTGACTGGCAAGACCTGGTGCGTATCGACCGTTCCAAGGGCGAGGAAAAAGACCGCACAGACGAAAGGCTGCGGCTGCTCTACGACCTGGTGCTGCTGGAATACAACAACTACTGGTGGCGCAGCCACCCCCTGGTGCGAACGCTGCCAGCGTACGGCAAGGCCCAGGCACCCGCAACCCCGGCCTGACATGGTTGACGCCAGCCGCGCCGAAGTTCGAAGCGAGCACTCTGGCGACTTCCTGCGGCTGACCCAGCTCTGGGCCAACAGAACCCATTTCAGCCTCATCTTTGCGGCATACGACAACCCCCACTACCGCAACGAGCTGATTGAGCGCCTGGATGCCGTGCGCCCCGGCCTGCGAATCGAGCTCTCAGCCACCGACACGCCGGAATATTGGCTAACACAACTGGTAGCGGCCACACACGAGGGTGCGCAGCGTGTACACACCTTGCTGCCGCAAAACCAGGCCGAGCCCGCCCAGTGGTGGCAGCGCGCCAATGTGCTGCGCGAGCGACTGGCTGACGCTTTCCCTGAGCCCGTGTTGCTGTGGCTGACCGACGCGGACATCGATACCGCTGCCCACCAGGCGCCTGATTTGTGGAACTGGCGCGAAGCGGTGTTTCCCTTCACCCACACAGGCTCTTTGCCTTTACCAGCCTTGTCGTCCGAGCGCTTTTCTCCGTCCAACGACTCTTCCTCTCAGCAAGTGAAGCAACGGCTTGCCGACATCCTGCTGTACCTACAGCAAAACGCCGCTGACCCGCAGACCACCGCCTACTTGCAGCTGGAGGCCGCCCAAGCCCACGAGCGATTGGGCCAGTGGACAGAAAGCGAAGCTGCCGCACGCGCTGCCGCTAACGCCTTTCAGCTAGCAGGGAACGCACAACTGGCGGCACAGGCCAAGAGCCAAGTCGCTAACATCCTGCGAGCCCGCGGCCAGCCGGGCGAGGCCCTGCGCATCCTCAGCGATGAAGTTCAACCGACCTTCGAGCGTCTGGGCGACATGCGCTCCAAGGCCATCACCGTGGGCCGGATCGCCGACATCCTGCAAGCGCGCGGCCAGCTTGATGAGGCCCTGCGCATCCGTCAGGAAGAAGAACTTCCCGTCTACGAGCGCATAGGTGACGTGCGCGAGAAGGCCGTCACGATGGGCAATATCGCTGACATCCTGCAAGACCGCGGCCAGCTTGATGAAGCCCTGCGCATCCGCCAGGAAGAAGAACTGCCCGTATACGAGCTCCTGGGCGACGTGCACTCCAAGGCCGTCACGATGAGCCAAATCGCCGACATCCTGCAAGCGCGCGGTCAACTCGAGGAAGCTCTGCGCATCCTTCAGAAAGAGGTACAGCCCGCCTTCGAGCGCCTGGGCGACGTGCGCTCCAAGGCTGTCACCATAGGTAAGATCGCCAACATAATGCAATCGCGCGGCCAGCTCGATGAGGCCCTGCGCTTGCATGAAGAACGCGCCTCAACGTTCAAGGCGTTGGGTGACAAAGATGGCTTTGCCCATGTTCTGTATTCGGTGGCCAATCTGATGCTGGAGCGTGGCGACCACGAGAAGGGCGGCATTCAAACCATTTACGAAAAACTCGCGGAGGCGTTTGCCATCAGCCGCGATTTGGGTCGTGCCGATTTCATTGCTGGAAGTGGTGTTCTGCTCGCACAGGTCTTGACATTGAAGGGATTGATCGACGAAGCGCTGGACGTGCTCACCCACGCTGCTTCGGCCTACGCCACGCTTGGTAATGAGTCGGGCTTGAAAGAGGTGGCGCGCTTGCGAGAAGAAATTGAGGCGCAAAGGCCAAGCGCCTGAGCCGCGACGGCGAGCGATCTGTTTCCATCGTTTCGTCGCCGCTGGCTGGCACAAAACCTCAACTTGACTTGGCATGCGGTGAATTCTGCTGACGGCGGGCGAATGCTGACCCAATCGAATGGGAACGTTCTTTGCGCATGCTCGAGTCACTATATTTTTGATAGCTACTTGAGCAATAAACACCAGGGCGAGTGGCTATTTCGATACCCAAAACGGATGATTGCAGCCAAGGTAGTCCCACCTATTTCATGGCATTTATGGGCTCCAGACCAGGTGGATACTGCTCAAGCAGCTATTCAATCAATAGCAAAACTCAGTCCTCCTCCAACCCCACCAACCCAACCCCACTCGGCGGCCACTGCCCCGCTGCCACCCGCCCCTCGTACCAGCGGTGCATTGCCGCATCCTCCACTGCGTATTCGCCTCGGGCGGACTTCCACACCAGGGCTGGGGTGCGCTGGCGTAGGGCTTGTAGTGCTTTTTGGGTCTGCTGCACGCTCACCGGGCGGCCCAGTTTGTCGCGGTAAAAGCGCAGGGCGTCGGCGTCGTAGGGGCGAAAGCGGGGGCCTTGGTCGAGCAGGCGCCACAAGACGGCTTGTTCGCTGGGTTTCAGGCCCAGGTAGTCGGACGCCATTTGCGATTCGTCTTGCGCCTGCCGGTCTTGCGCGGCGTGCTGCAGCGCGGGCTCGAAGCGGCCGCTGATGCCCGACAACGGGCTGAGCACCGCGCCCATGGCATTCATGAAAAACTGGGGGCGGTGGCCAAAGGCGGCAAAGGCAGCTTGCAGCGCGGCGCGGTCTACAGGTTTCAAGTCCGGGCGCTGGGCTTCCACTAGGGCTGCCACGTGGGCGATGAAGTCGATGTCCAGGGGTGGCAGGGTCTGAATCTGCGAGCCGTAAAAAGGTGCAGCGGCGTTGACGACCAGGCGCAGCAGCTTGTCGCGATCCGAGCCGGACATCACCAGCATCAGCATCACCTGGCCGGGATGGTTGAGTTGGTCGCGCGCAGACTTCAGCGCTGTCATCGCGGCTTCACCGGCTTCGCTGGTCAGGGCGTGCTGCGCTTCATCAACGATCAGGGCAACGGGGCTGTTGGCCGCTTGCTGCAAGCTGCGCAAAGCTTCCACGAGGGTCAGGCCGTCGATCTGGCCGATCTTGCTGGTGTCGATGTCCAGCGTGCCCGCCACTTTCACACTTTTCAGACCCGCTTTCCTGGCTGTGCGCGCCAGCAGCCCCAAATGCGGCTGCAAGGCGCGGGCAATGGCTTCAGCAATCAAGGTGCCGGGGTCGCGGCGCGGGTCGGCCCACAAATCGACATAGACGACTTCAACCCCAGCGGCGCGCAATGCAGGTGCCAGGTCGCCTTGCAAAAACGTGCTTTTGCCGGTGCGGCGTGGTGCAGCCAGGAACAGGCCGTTGTGCGCATCGCCCAGCAGCGCCTTACCTTGCAGGGCTTGCACCAACTGTTGCGCCAGGGCTGTGCGGGGGTAGGCGGTCATGATTATCTTTATTTATCTGATTTCAGATATTTTATCTGATATGAGATAAAAAAAGATAAAGCGGCTACTTCATCACCCCACCAACGCCCCCAGCCCCACAAACCGCACCACATCCCCCCGCGCAATGGTCTGCCCGGCCGGGTTGTCCACCAGCCCATCGGCCCACACGGTGGACGTTAAAACGCCAGAACTCTGGTTCTCAAACAAATCCAGCCCGCCTTCTGCGTTGCGGCGCACACGAAGGAATTCGCGGCGTTTATCGGCTCTCGCCCAGGTGAAATCTGCTCGGGCAGCTATGGTTTGCATAGCAACATCGCGAATGCCTTGCAGCCGCAACACAAACGGCCGCACCAACAACACGAAGGTCACAAAGCTGGAAACGGGGTTGCCGGGCAGGCCGATGAAGTGGCAGGGCGCAGCGGGCGTGTGAATGCGGCCATAAGCAAAGGGTTTGCCGGGCTTCATTGCAATTTGCCACAGCGCCAGCTCGCCCAGCGCCTGCACGGCGGGTTTGGTGTGGTCTTCTTCGCCCACCGATACGCCGCCGCTGGTCAAAATCAAATCGTGGTGTTGCGCGGCGCTTTGCAGCGCGTCCAGCGTGGCTTGCCGGTCGTCGGGCACGATGCCCAGGTCGGTCACTTCGCAGCCCAGGCGGGCCAGTAGGGCGCGCAGGAAAAAGCGGTTGGAGTTGTAAATGTTGCCGGGTTTCATCTGGTCGGGCGGCACATCGCCGGGCATCACCAGCTCGTCGCCGGTGGAAAACAGGGCCACTTTGGGGCGCGGGGCCACGGGCAGCTGGGCCAAGCCGATGCTGGCGGCCAGGCCCAAGGAGGCGGGTGACAGGCGCTGGCCTTTTTGCAGCACGGTGGCGCCGCGCTGAATGTCTTCGCCCGCACGGCGAATCCACTGGCCTGGTGGTGGCACACGCGACACGCGAACGCTGGGCGGATCACCCGCCGACGCACCCACGACGGCCTCGCAGTCTTCCTGCATGACCACCGCGTCGGCCCCCAGCGGAATGGACGCACCCGTGAATATGCGTGCGGCGCTGCCACCGGCCAGCGGCTGCGCTAATGCGCCTGCGGGGATGCGTTGCAACACGGGCAGCACAGCGCCCGGCTGCACCACGTCAGCGCAGCGCAGCGCGTAGCCGTCCATCGAGCTGTTGTCTTGCGGTGGCACCTGCAAGGCCGACACCAAGTCAGCCGCCAGCACCCGGCCATCGGCGTTGAAGGTGCTGATGTGTTCGATACCGGTCAGCGGTTGTGCGTAAGTCAGCAGTTCCGCCAGGGCTTCGTCGAGCGGGCGCAGGGTGGGACGGGGTGTTGTCATGTCAGTGGAAGCAGGCCTGTGGCATCAGGGTTTCGGAATCCGCAACCGGCTGATCATCAGCGAGCCGGACACGGCAAACATAAACACCAACGGATGCAGTTTGTAGCCCAGCAGGGTGACGTCACCCAGCCACAGGTTGGCACCTATTGCACCCGACGCGGCGGCCCAGGCCAGCACGCCGACCAGCACGATAGAAGTAGGAATGGGCGTGCCTTCAAAGTGGCTGACTTTGCCGGTGTCGTCGGCCAGCGCCTCGGCCGTCACGTTGTAGCGCGCCAGACGCGACACGCCGCAGGCCACGAAAAAGACCAGCACCATGCAGTCGTACAAGCCCTGCATGCCGCAGCCATACGCAATCACGGCGGGGGCGACGCCAAACGAGATCACGTCGGCCAGAGAATCGAGTTCGCGGCCCAAGGCCGACGACTTTTGCCGCCACCGCGCAATGCGGCCATCCAGCACATCGAACACCAGCGCCACCAGCACCAGCGTGCACGCCATATAGATATGCCAGATGTCGCGCTGCTCCAGATACGCCATCACGGAGAACAAGGCCCAAGTGCCGCACACGGCGTTGCCCAGGGTGAACCAGTCGGCTAAGTGAAATTCGCGAATCATCGCGAACGGTTTTTTGGAGTTGGGTGTGGTCATGGTGTCCGATGTGTTGGGGCTGCAATACGGTCAAGACTTAATGGAATATGTGCACTGTAGAGCAAGACAATTTGCTATATTTTATATAGCTGCTTGAGCATATTCCATAAGGGCTGGATGCCGATTTCGGCATAAAACGCATAGGAGGCGTCCTACGTCGCCTCACAACACGGCAATGCGTTTGTCGCCTCTCAAGCCCGCCGTGACCTGGCTGAGTTCGCCCAGCAAGGCCTTCAGCTGGGTTGACTCAAACTGGCGCTGCGTGGCGGCCATGCGCAAGTCAACCAGTTCGAGCCAGCCGGGTGGGTGCGTGTAGCGCAAGGCAGCGGCAATCACGGCGGCCCCGGTGGTCCGCACCTGGTCTGGCGAGTAAGGCTCGGACGACAAGGCCGCAAAGTACTTGAAGCCCACACGCGCCACTTGCCAATGCTCGCCCAGTTCTCGCTGCAAGATTGCCGCCATGCGCACCAGCAACTTTTCGCCTGTCACCACACCGTCTTCCGTGTGCGTGGCCTGAATAGCGCGCAGCTCAAACATCACCACCCAGCTGGGCGCATTGCTGGCTTGCTGCAACAGCACGTGCTCATCAAACTTCTCCTGCAAGCCCGCATGCGACAGCAACGCGGTCAGCGGGTCGCGGCTGGCCAGCAGTGCTTCGCGGCCCAGCACCTGGCGGCCTTGCTGGTGTTGCAAAAACAGGCCGTGGCGCAGCATCAACAAGCTGGCCGCCATCAAAAGCGTGGCGCTGGCAGCCTGCAAGTCGATGGCGTAGCCGAAGGCGCGGGGCAGCAGGTTGACGCCCACGGCCGCTGCGAATAGCAGCACCCCTCGAAGGCCCCAACCAGTTGGATAGCCACCGCGCAGGCGAACCTGAGCGCTCAACGCAAACAGTGTGGCCACGCACAGCGCCGTGAAGCTCAAAAAGGTTGCAATGCGCAAGTCGGCGGACAGCAGGGCCGCTTGCAAAAAGCCCACCAGCAGTGCCGCCGCCACCGCCGCAGCGGGCAGATGGCGCTGCCAGGGCAAGTGATATCGCTTGTCCTGCGCGCTGACCACTGCTGCTACCAGCAGACCCGCCGTCAAAACGCCCAAAAAATGCTTGCCCGCATCATTGAGCAGCGGCCAGTCGGGGGTGAACCACAGGGCAGCAAAGCCATTGCTGGTCACCAGCGCCATCCAGGCCACGACACCATACGCCACGAGCAGCCAGCTGGCGCGACGCCGCTGCACGAAGGCTGATATGGCACAGACCACCACTGCCATAAAAAACATGCCCCCCACCATGCCACTGAGGTTGGCTTGCAGCAACCGTCTCTCGCGGTACACCGGGTCAGGCATCAGCCATAGCGGTGCTTGCAAGGAGCCGTTGTTTTCAATGCTGACCAGTATGTCCAGCGGCTGGCCGTCAAAGTCCAGCGGAAAGGCCGGGTACTGGCCTTTGAAAGGCCACTGACTCAACGCCACCCGGTCGCCTGCGCGTGCCTGGTTCCAGGGCTGTCCGGGAACCCGCCAGAACAACTGCACCTGGTCTACCCGCACCACCGGAACCTGCAGTACATAAGTGCGACGGGTAGGCCCCGCCAACAAACGCAAAGCCCCTATCGTACGAACACCAGCACGCACTGGCCATGTGGTTGAAGCTTCGCCCTGCGCTTTCGCAGTCGCTGACGGGTTGAGGGCCTGCGCCGCCTGCCACCAACGATCAGGGTCAGGCGCCGTGTCAGCGGCCTCGACAGCGGGCCGCACCAACGGTGCCAGCTGAAACAAGCCACCGTCCCAGCGCAGCTGCCAGCCGGGCACTTGGGCGTGCGCAGGGGCCAGGCAGGCAAGGCATAAAAAGGCTCCCACGGAGTAGACAAGGCGGTGCATAAACAGGGACATGATGACTCCAATCAAGCACGACTTCGTCGTAAGTCTGTTTGGATTAAACCCCTTAAGCCAGTCGCGCAGCACCGACAGCGGCTTCCCGCCTGGGTGACAGCTTCAACTGCTGCGTTTGCGCCTCTGCATCGCCTTGATGACCCGCGGCAGCACCAAAATCGCCACCACCACCAGCAACAACACCAGCGACATGGGCCGCTCAATGAATACCGTCCACTTGCCTTCGCCAATCGACAACGCATTGCGCATTTGGGCCTCGGCCAGCGGGCCCAAAATCATGCCGACGATGACGGGTGCGGTGGGAAAGTCGTAGCGGCGCATCAGCACGCCCAAGAGGCCGATGCCGTACAGCAGCACCAGGTCGAACGCGCTTTGGCGCATGCCGTACACGCCCACGGTCGCAAAAATCAAAATGCCCGCATACAGCTGGGCTTTGGGGATTTTGAGCAGCTTGACCCACAGGCCGACCAGTGGCAGGTTGAGCACCAGCAGCATCACGTTGCCGATGTACAGCGAGGCAATCAGCGCCCACACCAGCGGGCCGGAGGTTTGAAACAGCTGCGGGCCGGGTTGCAGGCCGTAGTTTTGAAACGCGCTGAGCAAAATGGCGGCGGTGGTGGACGTGGGAATGCCCAAGGTGAGCAAGGGCACCAGCGTGCCGGTCACCGCGGCGTTGTTGGCCGCTTCCGGCCCGGCCACGCCCTCGATGGCACCGACCGTGCCAAATTCTTCCGGGTGTTTGGACAGCTTGCGCTCCACGCCGTAGCTCAAGAATGTGGGGATCTCCGAGCCCCCTGCCGGAATGGTGCCAAACGGAAAGCCAATAGCCGTGCCGCGCAGCCAGGCGGGCCAGCTGCGCCGCCACTCGGAGCCGGTCATATAGACCTTGCTCATGGGGTTTTTGGTCTCGGCCGTTTTGCCCTCAAACAGCACGTTGTACAGCGCCTCGGCCACGGCAAACAGGCCCACCGCCACCAGCACCACCTCAATGCCATCCAGCAGCTCGGGCACGCCCAGCGTGTAGCGCACCTGGCCCGTCAGTTGGTCCAGGCCAATCAGGCCGATGGCCAGGCCGATGAACAAAGCCGTGAGCCCGCGTAGCGCGCTTTTGCCCATCACCGCACTCACGGTGGTGAAGGCCAGCAGCATCAGCATGAAGTATTCGGGTGGGCCGAGCAGCACGGCGTAGTTGGCCACCAGCGGGGCAAACAGGGTGACCAACACGGTGGCCAGCGTGCCCGCCACAAACGAGCCAATGGCCGAGGTGGCCAAAGCCGCCCCGGCTCGCCCGTTTTTGGCCATCTTGTTGCCCTCCATCGCCGTGACCATGGTGCCGGTTTCTCCCGGCGTGTTCAGCAAGATGGAGGTGGTGGAGCCGCCGTACATGGCGCCGTAGTAAATGCCGGCAAAAAAGATCATGGACGCAGTGGCTTCTACCTTCACCGTGATCGGCAACAACATCGCCACCGCCACGGCAGGGCCAATGCCAGGCAACACCCCCACGATGGTGCCAACCAGACACCCCACCAGCGCCCATAGCAGGTTGATGGGCGTGCCGGCGGTGGCAAAGCCGGTCATGAGTTGGTTCCAGATGTCCATGGTGTTGTCTTCTTGAAGTTATGTGAGGCCAGGAATCGGAGACAAGAAATCGGGGGCAGGAACGCAGAGGACGCAAAAATGACGCAGAGAGCGCAGAAGGACTGCCAAGAAATTTCCATCTATCTTTTGTATTGCTTTTTGCGTCCTCTGCGAATCCTTCGCGTCCTCTGCGTTCAGAAGCCCGCGCCCGCCTTCAAAGCCACCCCGTAGCAGTCAACCCCGGCAAGTTAATCGCCAGCAGCTTGGTGAACATCCAGTACACCGGCGCCGCAATCGCAGCGCCCGTCAATGCATCCACCACCCAGCTGCGCAGTGACCAGTCGTTGCGCCCTTCGCAGAGTTTGAAGCCGCGTACCGCCAGCACGTAGCACAGGGTGCAACTGGCGATGAAACCGATGGTGGTGATCAGCGCTGCGTTGAGCAGCAGGCCGGCTGACAGCCACGCAAAACCCACCCAGTGCGCTGACTCGTCGCTTTCCGGTGGCTCCAGGTCGCGAAAGCCGCCGGTGCGGGCGTGCCAGAAAAGTCCTGCGCCGCATACCATGAGCACCACCGCCACCACCCAGGGCAAAAAATTGGGGCCCACGCCCTGGTAGCCCGATTGCGCTGGAATCTGGCTGGCACCGCCGGCCAGCAGCAGCCCAATGACGAAAACGCCCACACCCAGCGCTGTTTGCGGCCCGGTTTGCAACCGGGGCATGGGGGTAGGCCCGTTCATCACACCATGCCCGCTTTGACCATGGTGGCACGCAGTTTGGCAAATTCGTCGTCGACAAATTTCTCAAAGTCGGCACCGGCCATGACTGCGGGCGTCCAGTTGTTTTTCTCCATGGCTTCCAGCCAGCTGGGCGACTTCATGGCTTTGAGCACCAGATCGGTCAAGGCCTTGCGCTGCTCGGGTGTGATGCCGGGCGCGCCGTACACACCGCGCCAGTTGCCCAGTTCGACATTGATGCCCTGCTCTTTCAGGGTGGGCACATCGATGCCCTTCAAACGGGTGGCGGAGGTAACGGCAATCGCGCGCATCTTGCCGGTCTTGATGTACTCGGCAAACTCGCTGTAGCCGCTGCCACCCACCGTCACGTTGCCACCCAAGATGGCCGCCGTGGCCTCACCGCCGCCCCGGAAAGCCACGTAGTTGATTTTGGAAGCGTCCACACCCACTTCGCGGGCAATCATGGCCGCTGCAATGTGCTCGGTGGAGCCGCGCGAGCCGCCGCCCCACTTCACGCTGCCGGGGTCTTTTTTCAGCTGCTCGACCACGTCCGCCATGGTTTTCAGGGGCGAGCTGGCGGGCAACACAAACACGTTGTATTCGCTGGTCAAACGCGCCAGCGGCGTGGCCTGGGTGATGGTGACCGGTGGCTTGCCGGTGATGATGCCGCCCAACATGACAGCGCCCATCACCATGAGGGCGTTCGGGTCGCCCTTGCTGGCGTTCACGAATTGCGCCAAGCCAATGGCACCAGCAGCGCCGCCCTTGTTTTCGTAGGTCACGGCGTCAGCCACTTTGGCCTCTTGCAAGGCCTTGCCCAGGGCACGGCCGGTGGTGTCCCAGCCGCCGCCGGGGTTGGCGGGAATCATCATTTTCAGATTGGCTGCAGCGCTCGCGGGCATGGGCAGTGCGCCCGCTGCGGCCAAAGCGGCCATCGACTTCAGAAACTGGTCTCTACGCATGGTGATTTCCTTACTGAGTTCAAATAAAAACGAAAACATAACAACACAACCAGGCCACAGGCGGTACCTGTGAAACCCTATTCTTTGGCCTCGTAGACTTCGCACCTGGATCCCCGCCTGCGCGGGGATGACGCAAGCCGTGCCACTTGGTTTTCACACCATGCCCGACAAGTACATGATGGCTCGCAGCGACGAAAACTCATAGTCCACAAAATCATCGAATTCTTTGCCGGTCAGAAGCGCCGGTGTCCATTTGTTCTTTTGCAGGGCGTCGGCCCACGACTTGCTGCGGGTTGCGGCCACCACCATTTGGATCAGCGCCTCGCGTTGTGCACCGCTGGTGCCGGGGGCGGCATAAACGCCGCGCCAGTTGCCCAGAATCACGTCAAAGCCCTGCTCTTTCAAGGTCGGCGCATCCACACCCGGCAGGCGCTTTTGCGAGGTCACGCCCAGCATGCGCATCTTGCCGCTGGCAATGAATTCTGCAAACTCGCTGTAACCGCTACCGCCGATCGTGACGTTACCGCCCAAAATGGCCGTAGCCGCTTCGCCGCCGCCGCGAAAAGCGATGTAGTTGACCCGCTTGGGATCAACCCCCACGCCGCGCGCCAGCATGCAGGCCGCAATGTGCTCGGTGGACCCACGAGAGCCGCCGCCCCATTTCACGCTGGCCGGATCCTTCTTCAGCTGCGCCGCCACGTCTTTCATATTCTTCAGCGGCGAGTCCGCAGGCACCACAAACACGTTGTATTCGCTGGTCAGGCGGGCAATCGGGGTAGCCTGGCTCAGGTTCACCGGGGGCTTGCCGGTGATGATGCCGCCCAGCATCACCGCGCCCATCACCATGAGGGCGTTCGGGTCGCCCTTGCTGGCATTCACAAACTGCGCCAGGCCAATGGCACCGGCTGCGCCACCCTTGTTTTCGTAGCTCACAGCTTCGGCGAGTTGCGCCTCTTGCAGCGCACGGCCTAGCGCGCGCCCGGTGGTGTCCCAGCCGCCGCCCGGGTTGGCCGGAATCATGAGCTTCAGGGCCGGTGCCGCCCAGGCGGGTAGCGGCAAGCTACCGGCAGCGGCTAGCGCCAGCAGCGACCTGATGAAAGTTTGGCGTTGCATGCTTGTCTCCAACTCTGTTTGTCGGGAACTGGATGTTGCGCGGCCTGGCTGTCAATTGGCTGTCCAGGAACCCTAGGGAAACTGCCCATAAACCCAGAATTTCCATTAGGGTTTGGATAGGCAACGGATGCAGTTGCGAGTCAGTTTTGACCCGACTGAGGAGCCTTTTGGCCTGTGCCATGGGTGACGAAGAGGGGCGAAAGTGGCCGCAAATGCGCCGTTGGAATCCAAACAGCACCGAAGGTGCGCCAAATGGAAAATCTGGGTTAAACACTGTGCGCATACTGTTGATATGAAGCTTTTGCTGGTGGAAGACGATGAAGCGATGCAAACCACGTTGGCCCGCACCCTGCGCCGGCGCGGCTGGGAGGTGACGGCTTGTGGGGATGGCAAACAGGCGCTGGATTTGTGGCGCGCCACCCACCCCGAGCTGGTGCTGCTGGACCTGACTCTGCCCGGCATGGACGGGCTGGAGGTGTTGGCCCACGCCCGCGCGCAGGGCCTGGCCACGCCCGTGCTGATCTTGACCGCGCGGGGCACAGTGGGTGACCGGATTGGCGGGCTGAACGCGGGGGCCGATGACTACCTGCCCAAACCCTTTGACCTGGACGAGCTGGAAGCGAGGCTGCGCGCCTTGCATCGGCGTCAAACCGGGCCTGGCACTGAATTTCAAGCCAAACCGGCCTCCAGCCCTATCAAACTCTGCTCAATCAGCTATGAAAAAGAGAGCGGTGCGATCTACCACGGCGATCAACCGCTGGAGCTGCCGCGCCGCGAACTGGCCTTGATGCAGGCGCTGATGGCCCGCCCCGGCCACGCGGTGGCCAAGGAAGCACTGTTTGACCGCGTGTTTGCGGGCGAGGCTGATGTGGCGCCGCAGGCGCTGGAGGTGGTGGCCTACCGGCTGCGCAAAAAACTCGTGGGCACGGGCGTGGGCCTGATGACCTTGCGCGGCCTGGGTTACCTGTTGAAGGCGCAGGTGTGAATCTTTCTTTACGCCGCCGCCTGCTACTGGGGATCTTGCTGCCCGTGGTGGCGCTGCTCGCCTTCAACACTTACAACGCCCACCAGCAGACGCTGGACGCCGTCAACACAGCCTATGACCGCACCTTGCTCGCGTCTGCGAAATCCATTGGCGAGGTGCTGGAGATTGAGGGTTTCGACGAGCGCGCCACGATCAAACCCAACCTGCCCTACGCCGCGCTGGAGGCGTTTGAGGCCGACAACCAAAGCCAGTTGTTTTACCGCGTGGGCAATCTGAAAGGCGACACCGTCTCGGGTTTTGACGACCTGCCCCGCTGGACGGGCCGCATCCCCGACCGCGGCCTGTACGCCGCGTTGGTGGACTTTTATGACGACCAGTACCAGGGCCGCCCCGTGCGCGTGGCCGTGTTACTGCAGCCCGTGGCCAGTCAGAACGGACGCGGTATGGCCGTGATTCAAGTGGCTGAAACCCTGGAGCTGCGCCAGGCCCTGGCCCACAGCCTGCTGCAAGCCACGCTGATTCGCCAGGCGGTGCTGATTGTCGTGATTGCAGGCGTCGTCATTTGGGTGGTGCAACGCGCCACCCGCCCGGTGCGCCGCATCAGCCACGAGCTGCAAGACCGACCCGAGGGGCAACTCACGCCGATTGCCGCCCCCGATGCGCCACGTGAACTGCTGCCGCTGCTGGACGCCACCAACCATGTCATGGCCCGCTTGAAACACCTGCTGGAACACCAGAAACGGTTTGTGCGCGATACCGCCCACCAACTGCGCACACCGCTGGCCGTGCTCACCGCCCAGGTGCAATCGGCCCTGCGCGGTGACGTGCCCGCGCAGCAGGCGCTGACAGAGATTGAAGGCACGGTGCAACGCGCCACCACCCTGGCCAACCAGATGCTGTCGTTGGCCAAAGTGGAGCAATTGCGCCAGCAGGCCGACGCGCCGGTGCTCGACTGGGCCACCGTGCTGCGCGAAGTGGCGCTGGATGTATCGCCCCTGATTGCCGAAAAAGACCTGGACTTCAGCATCGCCACCGAACCCGCGCCCGTGCAGGCCCACGACTGGATGCTGCGCGAGCTGTCGCGTAACCTGCTGCACAACGCCGTTGCCCACACGCCCCTGGGCCAGCCCTTGAGTGTGCGTCTGGTGTGCGAGAACTTGCAGACGGTTTTGACCGTTACCGACAGCGGGCCCGGCATCCGCGACGCCTTCCGTCCGTATTTGTTTCAGCCGTTCTCCAAGGCCCGCGTGCCTGGGGTCCCCAGCAGCGGGTCGGGCCTGGGCCTTGCGATTTGCCATGAAATTGTGTCGGCGCTGGGCGGTCATTTGTCGCTGGACAACCGGATCAGCGCAGGTCAAATTCAGGGTCTGAACGCGACAGTGCGCCTACCTGTTACACGCCAAAATACCCCCACATGAATTCACCCACCCTCGCCAAACTGCGCCTGGACAAATGGCTGTGGGCCGCGCGCTTTTACAAAACCCGCAGCCTGGCCAGCGACGCCATCGACAAAGGCCAGGTGCGCGTGAACGATGCCACCGTCAAACCCGCCCGAGAAGTCAAACCCGGTGACCAGGTGGCCGTGCGCATCGGCCCCGTGATTCGCACGGTGGATGTGAAAGCCATCAGCGCCTCGCGTGGTGGCGCGCCGCAGGCCGCCCTGCTGTACGAAGAAACGCAAGCATCAAAAACCACCCGCGAAGCCGCCGCCGAACACCGCCGCCTGGCCCCCGAACCTGCCCTGGACTACCCCTGCGGCCGACCCACCAAACGCGACCGGCGGGAACTGGGGCAGGTGCAGGACTGGGGCGATCGATGGAGTGCGAGTGTGGATGGGGATTGACGCGGGGGCGGCGGGGCCTGGCCCCTTCCCCTCCCGGGGGAAGGTTGGGATGGGGGCATTCGGAACAAACCGTGCAGGAACACCGCACGCAAACCTCTCGCGATCAAGCAGCTTCACTCGCATGCCCCCATCCCCGCCTTCCCCCAGCGGGGGAAGGAGCAAAACCCGCGTTTCCATGGGTCAATTAGGCCTTTAGCCCTTGTAAATACTGCTCAATAAGCTATACAAAAAATAGCAAATGTCAACCGACTCTCAAGGTGCCAGCGCCCCTTCAAACCCAATCGTCATCACCTGCTTGTTGTCGCCCGCGTTGTATACCGCCGATGGCTCCAGCCGCACCTGGCGCAGCGTGATGTAAGTGAAACCGTTCACTAGCGAAACCGTGACCACACCGGCTTTGTCGGCGCTGGCCCAGTCCAGTATTTTGTTGTTGCCGACATCTGAAAAACTCACGCGCACCTTCTTTTGCGCCACATCGGCTGTGGCGCTGGCTGTGTATTGACCGGGTGGCGGGCGCGCCGTGCCAAAGTTCAGCGTGGTGACATGCAGCTTGTTGGCCTGCGACACATGCATGAGCAGGTCGCTGTTGGCGTTCAAGCCGCCCCTGAAGTCGTGCAGCGGCTTGCCGCCCAGCAACGCCCGCGTCTGGCCAAAGTTCCACCAGCCGTTGGGGCCTGCATAGACCTTGCTTTTGGGATTGGTGTAGCGGTCGTCGGTGGCTTGCGGCACGTTGGACCAGGTGTCGGCAGGCTGCGCCAACGCAGTCACGGCGAAACAAGCCATGCTCATTGACAACGTGACAAGCCGTAGCGGGCGGGACGCTTTCATAGGTGTACTTTCAGTTCAGGCTTACAGGGCTTATGAAATTTGCTCAGGCAGCTATTTTTTCAGGAGCGTGCATTGGGCTGGCAACCCGCACGGCGCGCGTCGATGATAGAAATGAACGTTGTGAAAGCATGAGGCCCAGGGAGGTGAAATTAGTCACTTTGGCGCATTTCGACTGCTACCACCATCCACATTCATCAAGCAAACGCCTAGCCTGACCGCCTTCGTCCGTCGATGTGTAGATACCCATGCTCTCCCGGGGGAAACAGATCAGGCTCCTTCCCCCGCTGGGGGAAGGTTGGGATGGGGGCATGCGGCTCACACCAGGCAAGAAACCGCAAGTGGCCAGACGCGCCCAATCGACAAGTCGCCTCACACGCATGCCCCCATCCCCGCCTTCCCCCGGGAGGGGAAGGAGTAAAACCCGCGTTTGTCTGGATCAAATAGCCCATCAGCCCAGGTAAATACTGCTCAAGCAGCTATCTAATCAATAGCAATTCAGTCACAAAAAAAGGCGGGGATCGCTCCCCGCCTTGTCAAATTTCACTAGCTAGCTAACCAACTATCGCTTCTTCATCAACCCTCAATTTATGGGCGTGTGTAACGGTGCTCCCACGCCGCGCCAAAGTTGGCCGACACGGTGCCGTTGCCCGCACGGGTAAAGGCCTTGCCAACGATGGGCAAGCCGTTGCCGGTGGCCAGACCGAAAGCACCCGTAGTGGGGCCGGGCACGTTGACGTTGGCCCAGCCGTCGCGGGTGGTGCCGGTGCCAAAGTCGGTGCGGGCAATCTCGGCACCTAGCACAGACTGTCCACCAGGGGCGTTAAAGGTCAATACGCTGACCTCACCGCACAGACGGAAACCGGCTGCTGGTGGGTTGGGCGAGATCACGAAGTTATTGCCCACCAGGGTGGTTTCTTCGCGGTCGTAGTAGGTCACGCCACCAGTGGCCACGCAGATTTGCCCGCCCACGACAGATGTGTTGGCTGCTGTGAAGAAATCACGCCCAGGGGCACCACCGCTGGTGCCCAGGTTGGAATAGGCCATGACGAAAGCAGCCGGGGCCGCAGGTCGGTAGTCCAGCGCCACGCTGTAGCGGCGGGTGGGCATGGAGAACACCCAGTCGGTGAAGGCACCGATGGCGGTATCAGTGATGTACTCGTTGATGATGTTTTTGGTGGCAATCTGGCCGCTGAGGTTGGAGGCGCGGCTGATGGGACTGTTCGTGGTGATCGCACCTGGATTGGTGGGTGTGGACAGATCGGGCAGGTCAAAGTTGGAGGCCACCACGATGGGCACCGTACCAGCAAACGCTGCACCAGCACCGTTTTGCACATCTGAAATACCGGCACCCGCCACCGTGCGCAAAGCCGGGTCGGCGGTGAACAGGTCTGGCGTGGCAGCTGCCGCACCGGTTTGCGGGAAAAAATTGATACGGGTGCGGGCGGCGGGACCTGCGAAACCTACACGTTGCTCAATCGAGATAGCTTCACCACTGGAGGCACCCGACTTGGGCACGTTAATGATGGTCCAGTTGGCATACAGACCGGAGGAGCCGCCGCGCAGACCCAGCGTGTAAGCCGCACCCAGATCGACGGGGTCGGTTTGCAGGGCGTTCAGCGCAGCAGCACCGGCGGTGGTGCTGAAACAGGGGGCAATGCCACCCACGTGCTTGATGGTGGTAAACAAGGCATTGGGCGTGGCCAATACCGCGCCGAAGGTGCCAGCGCCGGGGCCAACCGGGCCACCGGTGGTGTCAATGGCATTCGGTGGAATGTTGGCCATATTGAAGATCTCGACATAGCCTTCACGGGTTTCAGCGGCCAGCGCGTCACCTGTCAGGCGCGGGTTCAGGCGGGCGGTGACAAACGAGCCGCTAACCACTTGCGGAATGGTGCAGGACTTGTCGGTGGTGGTCAGCTGCGCACGGCCATCCGCACCGCGGCTGATGTTGGCGGTCCACACGTCCCCAGGCGACATGAAAACCTGAAAGTCATAAATATCGTCGGAGTTGGACGCCCCGCGAAAGCGCACCTTGACGGCTTTGCCGTTGAAGGTGTCAGTGTTCACCAGGTTGATCAGGGTGGCGTTGCCCGCCTGCACATTGAAGTAGGGAATCAAAGCCGAGTGGCCAATGCCGCCCACGGCCAGGGTGGTGGCAGTGCTGTTGCTTTGCAGTCCAGCAGCAAGCGCGCCAACACCGTTGTCTTCCAGCGAGTTGGCCAGCGCACCGCCTGCCAACCCCAGACTGCCCACCACCAGCGTTGCGCAAGCGGCAACAAGATTCTTTTTCATTTGATGCACTCCTGTAAAAAAATTGAAATGGCGGCATTTGCTGGGTTGCATGCCGACATAAGTATTACAACTCGCATTAAGTAACTTTTGCAAGAAGAATCAGGGTGCAGAAGGTCACAACGAAAGGCTGCCTCACGCGCATGCCCCCACTCCTGCCTTCCCCCAGCGGGAAGGGGTAGAGCCTGCGTATCTAATGACTGAATAGCGCTCTATCCCCTATAAATACTGCTCAAGCAGCTATACAAATAATAGCAACTAAACCGCCTCGCGAGCCGCCGCGACACATGCCGCCAACACCTGCGCATCGCCCACCTGATTGGCCAGCAGCAAGATCAGCCGCGCGTTCAGCGCTTCTGACTGATCGCGGGACAGGCCGGCGTGGGCGTTCAGCAGCAATTCGTAAAAACCATCGGCATCCGGGAAGTTGGGTTGCGTATTCATGCGGCTACTTCCATAACTCCCAAGGCTTGGGACATGGCGTGGAGCAAGTCAGCGTCGAGGTTTTTGCCGGTGGCGGCCACATAGCTGTCGGGCCGCAGCAGGCTCCAGGTGTAGCCAAAAGCGTGGGAGGCCGTCATCAAATCGTCTTGCGGGTCGCGCACATGCTCGCGCGCGCCGGGCTGCTCGTAGGCGTCCAGCACCTGCACGCAGCGTATGGGCGCGGTAGCCGCGAGCGCACGCAGCCGCCCCAGGTCTTTCGCGCTGCGCTCGCCAAACACCAGCAGCAACAGGTGTCCGTCGGCCCAGCGAAGCAGGTCGTTCACCACGCCGGGGCTGCCATCGGCCCATTCAAAAGCCACGTTTTGCACCGACAGGCCGCCCGAGGTCTGGCACGCGGCGGATTGCGTGTAGGTGTTGGCCACGGCCATGCGACCGGTGTTGACCAGCGCACGGGCAAAGGCGTGGCGCTTGGCCAGGGCAATGGCGGCGCTGCGAAACACGCGCTCCATGCCGTCGGCGGGGCGCAGAAAGCGGGCGGTGCGGTTGGTGACCTGCACGTTTTGCGCCGCCGCCTCGTGGCGCTCGTGGTGGTAGCTTTTCAGCAGGTTTTCACTGGCCCAGCCGCGCTGCACAGCGGCCAGCTTGCAGGCCAGGTTGTCGGCGTCTGATATGCCGGTGTTACCGCCGCGCGCGCCAAACGGGCTGACGACTTTGGCCGAATCGCCGATGAAAAACACCCGGCCGTGGCGCATCTGGTCAATGCATTCGCTGCGGTAGGCGTACGGCCCGACCCAGACGATGTCGACCTGCACATCGGGGCCAAACTGGCGGGCCAGGCGCTCGCGCACCACATCTTCACGGCTCACATAGGCGGGGTCGGCGTCGGGGGCCATCTGGTAGTCAATGCGCCAGACGTCGTCGGCCATCAGGTGCTGCCACACGGCGCGGTTGTCGTTGAAGGGCGCCTCGATCCAGGTGTGGCGCTCGGTGGGTGGGCGGGTGGAAAAGCGCACGTCGGCAATGCACCAGCGGTCGTCGCCTTTTTTGGCGGTGATGCTGGCGCTGCACCAGGCGCGAAACGGGCTGTGCGAGCCGGTGGCGTCGATCACATGGGCGGCTTGTATCTGGTAGCTGCGCGCAGGGGTTTCGATGGTGAGAAGGGCTTGTTGGTCAGTCTGCTCAAACGCGGTGACGCGGCTTTTCCAGCGGATGTCGACATGACCCAGCTCCAGCACCCGCTCGACCAGAAAACCCTCTATATAAAACTGCTGGATGTTGATGAATGGCGGCTGTGTGGACAGGTTGTAGGCGGCGTTGTCTTTCAGGTCGAAGGCGTATACCTCGTCTTCGCCCGCAAAGGTGCGGCCCACGCTCCATTGAATGCCTTTGGCGGCAATGCGCTCGTAAATGCCCAGCCGGTGAAAAATCTCCAGAGACTTTTGCGTGTAGCAAATGCCGCGTGACGACGCACCTTTCACGCCCACGGTGTTGTCTTCGTCCAGCAGGACTGCTTTGATTCCCAGTCGGGCCAGTGAACAGGCCAGGGTGAGACCTGTGACGCCGCCACCGACGATGACGATGGGGTGCTGGGCGACCTGGCCCGATGCGATTTCAGGGGGTAGGGCGAACGGGTATTCGGGCAACGCGTAGCCAGTACCCTGGGTGAATTGGTAGCCGTTGGTGAAGGTGGTGGCAGTGAAGGCTTGAACGGGCACAGGAATCTCCAATAGGCGGTTTTGAAGTGTTTTGGGCCTCTAGCCCCGGTAAATACTGCTCAAGCAGCTATAAAAAAGATAGTGACTATCCGTCATTCCCGCGCAGGCGGGAATCCAGTTGCAGACCCATCGCCAACGGGAAGGTTTGTTCACCCGCCCGCTGGATTCCCGCCTGCGCGGGAATGACAGCAGGCACATCAGGCATGCACTTCAGGCCGGTCGTTCTGCTGCGGCTTCAGTGCCTGCGCAGCCTTGCCAGCGGCCCGATCAATACGCCACTGCTGCTTGCGCATCGTCCACTCATTCAAGCGGGCGTGTGCGGTTTTGCTTTCCTGCAGCATCTGGAATTCGTCAGCCAGTTGTGCGGTGAGCTCCAGCCGCACGCCATTGGGGTCAAACACGTAAATGCTGTTGAAGATGTGATGGTCGGTCACACCCAGCACCTCAAAGCCGCCCGCTTCCAGCCGGGCCTTCATGTCCAGCAGCGCCTGCACGCTGTCCACGCGAAACGAGATGTGGTTGACCCACAGCGGTGTGTTGGGCGAGGGCAGTGCGGCTTCGTCGTCGCCCAGGTCAAAAAACGCGATGAAGGAGCCGTCTTGCAGGCGGAAAAAAAAGTGGGTGTAGGGACAGTATTCGCCGGTGCTGGGCACATGGTCGCTCTGGATGATGTGGTACAGCGGCAAGCCCAGAATGTCTTCATAAAAATGCCGCGTTTCCTCGGCGTCTTTGGCACGGTAGGCGTAGTGGTGCAGCTGGGCAATCGGTGCTGGGGCAGGCAGGCTTTGGGCGCTGCTGACGATGCTGGACATGGCGTCTCCTGGTAGCGTTTGGAGTTTACTAATGCGTAATCAATTTACCATAACGTAATTCCCGAGTGCATCAGAGCGGCTTGCAAAATGCACCATTCGATACATACAGCGCATGACAGGGCGTGGATCAATAGCCGCTCGCAATGCGCTGTATTGAAACTGCCAATTTGGTGTGTCAACCTAAAGGCACTAGGCTCTGCAAACTTTAGGGCTGCGCAGCGGCGCTGAAGGTCTCGTGTTTTTTGCACCATCAACCCATGGAGATTTCCTAATGGCATTAAAAGGCTCGAAAACGGAAGAAAACCTGAAAGCCGCCTTCGCCGGCGAGTCACAGGCCAACCGCCGCTATTTGTATTTCGCAAACAAGGCCGACGTTGAAGGCCAGCCAGACGTGGCGCAGCTGTTTCGCTCCACCGCAGAAGGCGAAACCGGCCACGCACACGGCCACCTGGAATGGCTGGAGCAGTGCGGCGACCCCGCCACCGGCATGCCTTTTGGCTCCAGCCGCGACAACCTGAAGTCTGCTGTTGCCGGCGAAACCCACGAGTACACCGACATGTACCCCGGCATGGCCAAAACCGCCCGTGACGAAGGCCACGACGAGGTAGCCGACTGGTTCGAAACCCTGGCCAAGGCCGAGCGTTCGCACGCGAACCGGTATGCCAAGGCTTTGGCTGAGCTGGTGGATTGAAGTCATTGAGTCCCTTTTGAACGCAGAGAACGCGAAGGATTCGCAGAGTGCGCAGAGGAAGACAAACAGTTTTTTGACTTCTTTCTTGTCTTCTTTCGCGTCCTCTGCGAATCCTTTGCGACCTCTGCGTTCAAATTTCCCCGCCCCCGCATTCCCACATTAACCAACCAAGCCAAACGCCATGTCACGAGAAGGCAACCTGCAAGCCCCCACCCGCCATCCGATTGACTGGCAGAACCCCGATTACTACAACGAGGAAGCGACGTTCCACGAGATGGAGCGCATCTTTGATATTTGCCACGGTTGCCGCCGCTGCGTGAGCCTGTGCGGCTCGTTTCCCACGCTGTTTGACCTGGTCGATGAGAGCAAAACCATGGAGGTTGACGGCGTAGACAAGAAGGACTACTGGAAAGTGGTCGACCAGTGCTACCTGTGCGACCTGTGTTACCTGACCAAATGCCCGTACGTGCCGCCGCACGAATTCAACCTGGACTTTCCGCACACCATGCTGCGGGCCAAGGCGATCAAATTCAAAAATGGCGACGTTGGCATGGGCGAGAAATTCCTGGCCTCGACCGATGTGCATGGCAGTCTGGCGGGCATTCCCGTGGTGGTGCAAACCGTGAACGCCGTGAACAAAACCAAAATGGCACGCGGCATGATGGAGGGCACCTTGGGCCTGGACAAAGACGCCTGGCTGCCCGCGCTGGCCACCCGCAAATTCCGCTCGGGCGCGGCCAAATCGACCGAGCACCCGGTGGTTGATGGCCCGAAGACGCCCGGCAAAGTGGCTATTTACGCCACCTGTTACGTCAATTACAACGAGCCCGGCATTGGCCATGACCTGCTGAAAATACTCGACCACAACCAGGTCCCGTACGTGCTGGTGCACAAGGAAAAATGCTGCGGTATGCCGAAGCTGGAGCTGGGTGATTTGCAGTCGGTCAATGCCAGCAAGGAAGCCAATATTCCGGTGCTGGCGGCCTACGCCAGAGACGGCTTTGCGATCTTGAGCGCAGTGCCCAGTTGCACCCTGATGTTCAAGCAGGAAATTCCGCTGATGTACCCGCAGGATGTAGATGTGCAGCTGGTCAAGGAATCCATGTGGGATCCGTTTGAATACCTGATGCAGCGCAAGCGCGATGGGCTGCTCAAGACCGAATTCCCCGTGCCCCTGGGCAAGATCAGCTACCAGATTCCCTGCCACGGCCGGGTGCAAAACATCGGCAAGAAGACGGAAGAAATGCTGAAAATGGTCCCAGGCACCAGCGTACACACCCACGAGCGCTGCAGTGGCCACGCGGGCACCTTCGGCGTGAAAAAAGCCACCCACCAGCAGGCCATGAAAATCGGTAAACCCCTGTTCAAAGCCATGGCCAACCACAAAGACGGCGGCCTGCCCGATGTCATCAGCAGCGACTGCCCGCTGGGCGGCCACCACATCTCGCAGGGCTTCGAAGTGAACCAACTCGGTGCGGTGCCGCAAAAGCATCCGCTGACCTTGGTGCGCGAAGCGTATGGGTTGAAGTGAGGCCTTTGAAAATACCAAGTCTTTGAACGCAGAGGTCGCGAAGGTCGCGCAGAGGACGCAAAAAATTCATAAAGAATTTCAGACTTTTGGATGTTCGTTTGGCTGTTCTTTTGCGTCCTCTGCGAAACCTTTGCGCCCTCTGCGTTCAAAAAATCCCCGATCTCAATCCCCCAGGAGAGCCCTCCATGACCATCACCCGCGACAGCCTCATGACCCTGGAGGCTTACACCAAACACCGCAAGCAAAACCTGCCGCACATCATTGCGCACCGCAAGCTGCGCAGCGTGCAGTTGGGCGACCACATCAACCTGCAGTTTGAGTCTGAGACCACCATCCGCTACCAGATTCAGGAGATACTGCGCATTGAAAAAGTGTTTGAAGAAGACGGCATTCAGCAAGAGCTGGACGCTTACGTGCCGCTCTTGCCGACCGGCAGCAACTGGAAGGCCACGATGCTGATTGAGTACCCCGACGAAAACGAACGCCGCCGCGAACTGGCCCGCTTGATTGGCGTGGAAGATCGCCTGTTTGTCGAAGTCGAAGGCCATGCCCGCGTGTATGCGATTGCCGATGAAGACCTGGACCGCGAGAACGACGAAAAGACCTCGGCGGTGCACTTTGTGCGCTTTGAGCTGACGCCCGCCATGTGTGCGGCGGTGAAGGCGGGGGGACAGGTCAAGTTGGGCTGCGACCACACCCAGTACCCGGCGCACACGCAAATTAGCGCGGAAACGCTGGCATCGATGGCGGGTGATCTGATTTGAAATGCTATTATTTGTATAGCTGCTTGAGCAGTATTCACCAGGGCGGCAGCCTGTTTTTGCTTAAAAACTAAGATCACGCCCCCATCACTCGAAAAAAGCAGCAACCCCATGTGGAATGAATCACGCATCAGCGACGACTGGTTTCGCTCGCATTACTGTTTTGCCGGTGGCGTGGTAG
This sequence comes from Comamonadaceae bacterium, assembly GCA_031414805.1. GTDB lineage: Bacteria > Pseudomonadota > Gammaproteobacteria > Burkholderiales > Burkholderiaceae_C > JAAFIW01. Next base: position 6,059 of record JANOQJ010000017.1, on the reverse strand, counting down.
GCGACTGGTTGCGCGATGCGGGCTTGGTATTTGAAACCGCCACCATTCTTGACTTTGGTTGTGGCGACGGCATCACCGACCTGTCGCTGGCCGTCAACCACAAACCGGCACGCTTACTCGGCGTAGATTTGTACGAGGCCTACCAGCACCTGCCGGGTATGGCCAGCGCCCAACTCGGGCTTGAGGCGTTGCCCGCCAACTTGTCGTTTCAGACCATTGCAGCGGGCACGCCATTGGCCGCCACCTTGCAGGCCGACGCCATCATCAGCTGGTCCACGTTCGAGCATGTGGTGCGCCCGGTGCTGAAAGATGTGATCGCCGATCTGTATGCCACGCTAAAGCCCGGCGGCCTGTTTTTTGCGCAGATTGAGCCGCTGTACTTCTCGCCGTTTGGCTCGCACCTGCAGCGCTTCACGCCCCAGCCATGGGCGCACTTGCTGCACAACGATGCGCAGATGTGGCAGTTGATTGCTGCCCACCCGCTGGACTTCAATGAAGACCAGAAGGACGTGATGGCCCGCGTGCGCGATGCCGACACGATTCGTGACTTTTTAAACCAGAGCTACCTGGAGCTGAACAAGCTATGTGCCCAGGAGCTGATCGACCTGCTGCGCGAGGCCGGTTTTGTGATCGAAAAAGAAGTGCGCAACCAGGTGCAGGGCTACGACATTCCACGCGAGCTGGCCTACCGCTACCCCGAGGATTTGCTGCTGACCAACGAGGTGGTGCTGCTGGCGCGCAAACCGCAGTCGCAGTGACGCGCTTTATGGCCGTGCGTTGGCAATACCAATAGGCCGCACCAAATTGGTTGTGCTGCTGGACAGCAACGCGCAGCTGGCGGTTGCCACCGAACACTTCACCACCCCGTTGGCCACCACGCCGGTTGAGTTGGCGTTGAACACCGGGGCATACAGGCTGCCATCGGTACCAAACGCCAGCGCACCGACATTGGTTGCAATGGTGCCGCCAAACACTTTGCCGGTGTCAATGGTCTGCTTCAAGGCCTTGGTGGCGGTGTCGTAACTGCGAATGCCACCGGCGTAGTCACTGGTGTAGAGCAGCCCATCAGGCCCAAAAATCAGGCCCAGCAAACTGACATAGCCACCACCGCCCGTGCTGGCCTTGGGCATGGGAGCGAACACTTCACCGACGCCGGTTGCGACGTCATAGCGCAGCACCTCGCTGTCAAACTTGTAGCTGATACCGCCCAGCATGTCGGCCACGCTGCCTTGGGTGGTCACGTACAGCTTGCCGTCCGCACCGAACAGCAAATCGTTGGGGCCGTTGAGCAGGCCTGCGGCGGTGCCATTGCCCTGCGCAACCACCGACATGAACGCCCCGGTGCTACCGTTGAATTTCAGGATTTTGTCGCTGCGAAAACTGGCCACATACAAGTTGCCGTCGGGCCCGAATACGTTGCCGTAAGGCCGCATCAAACCGTTACCCTGCGCAAAAACACCGATAAACGCGCCGGTGGTGCCGTTGTAGCGAAGGATTTGTCCGCCGGTGTTGGTGCCACTGCTCACATACAAGTTGCCATCGGGCCCAAACGTCAAGTCATCCGGATCCACCAAACCTCCGCTGCCAGCAGCAATGAAGTCTTTGACATAGGCACCGGTTTGCCGGTCGATCATCACCACGTTGGCACCACGTGTGTTGCCCACCAGCAAGGCGGGCGGCGCGACCACTGCCACCGGCGTGCTGGCATCGTCGCCACCACAGGCCATCAGGGTGACGGTCATCGCGGCAATGCCCACAGACGCGGTCCATCGAGCCAACAAGCGACGTGTCAAAGCGTTTTTCATCTGGCTATCCTTTAAAAATGGGTTGTTAAGTCCAGGCCCTTACGCAACTCCTGTGCCCACAAAAAACCGGCCCGCCAACGCTGAATCGGTGCACGTTTCCCCACTGGTACAAGTATTGCGATAGCCCCCCACCAACCCCCGTACGCTGAAAAATGACTTCAAACAACCATCGCCTGACCGCCTGTCTGGCTGACATTGCCGACATTTCCCACACCCTAGACAGCCACACCCTGAGCGTGAAAAGCAAAGACTATTTCTGGTACAGCCCGCTGCTGCAAGAAGCCTTGAACGACAAGCTGGGCGATGTGCTGGTGCAACCAGCCAACGAAGAAGAAGTGATCCGCGTGGCCAGCGCTGCAGCGCGGCACCAGATTGCCTTGACGGTGCGGGGCGGCGGCACTGGTAACTATGGCCAGTGCGTGCCGCTGGAAGGGGGCATCATTTTGGACACCTCACACTTGAACCGGGTGCTGTCGATCACGCCCGGATTTGTGCACTGCGAAGCGGGTGCGCTGATGATGGATCTGGAGCGTGCGGTGCGTGCCGACCCCTGCGTGCCGGGCGGGCAGGAGTTGCTGATGTACCCCAGCACGCGCGACATCGCCACCATTGGCGGGTTTGTGGGCGGCGGTTACGGCGGTGCGGGGTCGATTCGCAATGGCATTTTGAAAGCCCCAGGCAACGTGACGCTGGTGCGCGTAGTTACTCTGGAGGCGCAGCCCCGAGTGATTGAGCTGCACGGCGCAGACATACAGAAAGTGCATCACGCGTTTGGCACCAACGGCATCGTCACGCAGCTGACCGTGAGCCTGAAACCCGCCGTGAACTGGGTTCACCACATCGCCTTGTTTGACAGTTACGCGCAGGCCCTGCGTTTGGGTGTGGTCGCCACCCAGGCCGTGGCGCGCACGGTGCCGATTGGCCAGGCCAGCGCGCCCACACAAACCAGCGAACCCCTGGACGCATTTCTCATCACTGCGGTCGAGCGCCGCTTTGCGCCGTTTTATGCGCAGGCCTTTGGGGAGCGGTTCCCCGCCAGCAAAGACGCGGTGTTCAGCATGATTCATCCGGGCTACCTGGCCACGTGGCGTGCGCTGGTAGCCAGCCACGGTGGCCAGGAAACCATGGCGCTGACGGAAGCAGAACTGACGGTGCAAGGGTTGATTCCGGCTTTTGAATGCGGCTGGAACCACACCACCTTGATGGCCCTGCGCCACGACCGCAGCTGGACCAATCTGCAAACCATCGACGCCTGGCCTTTGGACATAGCGAAAGTACAAACGCAAATGCAGCGCTGGGGCGACGAGGTGCTGATGCACCATGAATTTGCCCGCGACAGCCAAGGCCCGGTGGTGTTTGGCCTGCCACTGGTGGCTTACTTCGACCGCGACCGCCTCTACGAAATCATTGCCGAGTACGAAGCCGACGGCTGCGTGGTGCTGGACAATCACGTCTACACCATAGAAGACGGTGGCATGAAAACCATCGACAGCGCGCAGATCGACTTCAAGAAAATTGCCGACCCGCATGGCCTGATGAACCCTGGCAAGACACGCGGCTGGTCGCCTGATATGGCTGTTTCGCTATGATTTGTGTAGCTACTTGAGCAGTATTCATAAGGGTGGGTGGCCGATTTGGCTTTAAAAGCGCGGCTAAATGACAAATGACAGCGCCTGCGGCGCAGATGACACATGACGGGTAGGTCGCTTGCCTGGGTCATTTGTCATGTCGGGGCGTAGCACCGACGGTCATTTGTCATCGCCCCCGGTTGCGGCCCCCTACTGACTGTTCCCGCGCAACCTCAATAAATTCACCCACCACCTCGCGTGTGCGCGCGCCGCGCCGCCAGACCAGGCCCACGTCGATGCTGGGCACGGCGTCGCGCAGGTTGCGCACTTCGATGTGGTCGGCGTCCAGCGTCCACGGACGGTACAAAAAGTCGGGCAGCAAGGTGATGCCCGCGCCCACACCTACCAGTGAGCGGGCGGCCTCCAGCGAGGAGGTGCGCAGCAGCACCTCGGGGCGCAGGCCGTAGCGGGCCCACACGGCGCGCAGCACATCGTCCACCCGGTCGGCCTCCAACACTACTTGTGGCGTAGCAGCACAGTCGGCCAGCGTCAATTCACTGCGCTGCGCCAACGGGTGGCTGGCAGACAACCACACACGGTTGGGCGAGCTGGTGAGCACCTCCACCACCAGCGCCTGCGGGTCGCCCAGCGCGTTGGACACCATGATGGCCAGATCAATCTCGCCGTTGATCAGCAGGTGCTCCAGAAACTGCGGCGCATCTTCGACCACATTGATTTTTACGGAGGGGTGCGAGCGCTGGAACCGCGCAAACAACTCGGCCAGGTAGTACCCGGCTACCAGGGTGGTCACGCCAATGGTGAGCGCACCGGTCAGCGCCTCCTGTCGTCCACGGTCAATTTGCCCGGCCTCGGCCACTGCCGAGATCACTTTGCGGGCACTGGCTTGAAAGCGATGCCCCGCCTGCGTGAGCACCATGCCTTTGGCGCTGCGGTCAAACAGGCGCATGCCCAAGGTGTCTTCCACCTCCTGCACGCTTTTGGTCATGGCCGACTGCGCGATGTTGATCATGCGGGCCGCCGCCGCTACAGAACCGGTCTCGGAAACAGCCAAAAAGTAGCGAAATTGCTTGAGTGTGAAGTGGCGTTGCACGGTTTTGGCACTTTTTACCTACAACGCGCCCCAAAAGAGGTCTTCAAAAAGACGGGTTAACCCTGCATATCTAAAAAATAGATTGCTTTGGCTGCGAATAATGAACTTTCACAAGCTGCGGGTCAAGCGTAAGGTTGCCCGGCTTTCATTCAAAAAGCGGGCGGCACCAATGACGGGTTGGGCCTGGTGTTGGATCACTTCGCAAGGAAAACATATGAAACTTCTACAGACAGCAGCTGTTGCGCTGGGCGTGATGGCCGTGGGCAGCATGAGCGTGGCGCAAACCGCCGTCAAAACACTGGGCAAGGCCGAAGGCCAGGTCGACATCGTGGCGTGGGCGGGCTACATCGAGCGCGGCTCGACCGACAAGAACTTTGACTGGGTGACCGAGTTTGAAAAGAAGAGCGGCTGCAAAGTGAACGTGAAAACCGCCGGCACTTCTGATGAGATGGTGGCGCTGATGAACGAAGGCGGCTTCGATTTGGTGACCGCCTCGGGCGACGCCAGCACCCGCCTGATTCGCGGCAAGAAAGTTCAGCCTATCAACGTGGATCTGATCCCCAGCTACAAAAACATCGATGCGCGACTCCAAAAAGCAGCATGGCACTACGAGAACAACACCCATTACGGCGTGCCCTATCAGTGGGGCTGGAACATCCTGATGTACAACACCAAGGTGTTTGGCGACAAAAAACCCACCTCTTGGGCCACCGTGTTTGAAGAGCAAATACTGCCCGACGGCAAGTCCAATAAAGGCCGTATTCAAGCCTTCGACGGCCCGATACACATTGCCGACGCTGCGCTGTACTTGATGAAGAAAAACCCGGCGCTGGGCATCAAAGACCCCTACGAGCTGAACGACGCGCAATACAAAGCCGCACTGGATTTGCTGCGCGTTCAACGCAAGCTGGTGGGCAAGTACTGGCACGACGCCTTTGTGCAGATTGACGACTTCACCAACGAAGGCGTGGTGGCCTCCGGCTCTTGGCAGTTCCAGGCAAATATTTTGGGATCGAAAAAAGTACCGGTTGCCACCGTGGTGCCGGTTGAAGGGGCCACGGGCTGGGCCGACTCCACCATGATGCATGCCGACGCGAAAAATCCCAATTGCGCCTACATGTGGATGGAGCATTCGCTGAACCCCAAGCTGCAAGGCGACTTGTCGGCCTGGTTCGGCTCGGTGCCTTCGGTGCCTGCCGCGTGCAAAGGCAACAAGCTGTTGGGTGACGACGGTTGCGCGCGCCAGGGCTTCGATGCGTTCGACAAAATCGCGTTTTGGCGCACTCCCACATCGCAATGCGCGACGCAAAACAACCAGTGCGTGCCGTATCACAAATGGGTGTCTGACTACATTGCTGTGTTGGGCGGACGTTGATGGTTTGACTGGCCGCTGAACGGCCAGATTCACTTGCAGCGCGCAGACCGTGTTCGGCAGCGCGCTGTTTTTATTTGTGTCCCTGATCGGTGATTTGAACTGCCCATGACCGCCGTGGTTGGCCTTGAAAATTTAAGCTGCGTGTTCCCTGCTGCTGGAGGCAAATCGGGCGGCGAAGTCCGCGCGGTGGACGGCGTGAA
>JANOQJ010000016.1:0-1645 GCA_031414805.1 Comamonadaceae bacterium | reverse complement strand
AAGAACGCGCAAGACACCAAGAGCGGGGCAGGGCAATACTTCACGCCGCGCCCCTTGATTCAGGCCATGGTGGATTGCATCGCGCCCAGGCCGGGCGAGACGATTTGTGACCCGGCCTGTGGCACCGGTGGCTTTTTGTTTGCGGCGCACAACCATGTGGCCGAGCACAATCCAAACCTGACGCGCGAGCAGAAAAAGCACCTGAAAGAAAAAGCTTTTGTGGGCTACGAGCTGGTGCAAAGCACCGCCCGCCTGGCCGCCATGAACATGATGCTGCACGGCATTGGCAGTGACAAATCAGTGCCTATCGTCGTGGCCGATGCACTGGCTGCTGACCCGGGCGAGCGTTTTGATGTGGTGCTGGCCAACCCGCCCTTTGGCAAGAAGAGCAGCACCATGATCACAGGGGCTGAAGGAAAGGTGACGACTGAAAAAGACGTGATCGAGCGTGACGACTTTTGGGCCACGACGTCAAATAAGCAACTCAACTTTGTGCAGCACATCAAGACCTTGCTCAAGCAGCATGGCCGCGCAGCGGTGGTGCTACCGGACAACGTGTTGTTTGAAGGCGGCGCGGGCGAGACCATTCGCAAGAAGCTGCTGCACGAGTGTGACGTGCACACGTTGCTACGCCTGCCCACGGGCCTGTTCTACGCCCAGGGCGTGAAGGCGAACGTGGTGTTTTTCGAGCGCAAACCCGCCTCAGAAAAACCGTGGACCAAAAAGCTGTGGATTTACGACCTGCGTACCAATCAGCACTTCACGCTTAAAACCAACCCGCTGCGGCGCGAGCACCTGGACGAGTTCGTCAAGCTGTACAACCCGGCCAATCGGCATGACCGCAAGGCGACGTGGAGCGCTGAGCCTTCGACAGGCTCGGGCCGAACGGTTGAGGGCACAAGTCCAAATGGCCGCTGGCGCGCCTACGACTACGCCGACCTGATAACGCGGGACAAAGCCAGCCTGGACATTTTTTGGCTCAAAGACGACAGCCTGGCCGACAGCGACAACCTGCCGCCACCCGACGTGATTGCGCAAGAAATTGTGGACGACCTGGAAGCTGCGCTGGAGCAGTTCAGGCTCATTGCTGGTGATTTGGAGTCAAGCAAAGCTTGATTGGTTGAAAGTGGAAACTGATGAAGAGTTGCTCCCAGTTTGCATAATCAATCGCCTGCACGCTAAATTTCTACCTGTCCTTCACCCCATGGAGCCCACCATGCGCATCCGCCAAATCGTTTTTGCCGCCCGTGATTTGCAAGCTGCCAGTGACCTGCTGACCCAGGTTTTGGGTTTGGGCCAACCATTCCCCGACCCGGGGGTTGCGGAATTTGGCATCGACAACGCGGTGTTCACGTTCGGTGATCAGTTCATTGAGGTGATTTCCCCGAACCAGGCGGGCACGGCTTGTGGTCGCCATTTGGACCGGCACGGCGACAGCGGCTACATGTTGTTGCTGCAAACCGATGATTTCGCCCGCGAACGCGCGCGTTGGGCGAGTTTAGGAGTGCGCACGATCTGGAACACGGCGTTTGACGACATCACCGCCGCGCATTTGCACCCCAAAGATGTCGGTTGCGCGCTGGTTTCGGTGGATGAGCCGCGGCCAGCCGCATCCTGGCGCTGGGGTGGGCCAAACTGGAAGGTC
>JANOQJ010000015.1:0-262414 GCA_031414805.1 Comamonadaceae bacterium | reverse complement strand
TGGCAACAACTTCGTGATCTCTCCAAACCCACCTGCAGCGGGCTTCCGCCTGTGCGGTGAGACCAGCATCTTGACCTTCAATGCGCCAGGCGGCCAGTCGGTGTTGGGTGCAGAGATTGCCCGCACTGATTTCTCCACCACACCATTCCGTGATGGTTGGGCAAACGTCGGTACAGACGGTGTTGGAACAGGCGTTGCTGGTATCGCTGCAATCGGCTTGCCAATCCTTGGCAAGGCATACACACGCGCTGGTAACGGCACCGTGTCGGCTAACTTTGGTGCCGCTTGGGAGCACCGTTATGTCCGTCCTGCTACACCTTGATTTGAACGTTGGTTAGCGTTGGTTGAAAAAGCGGGGATCTATCCCCGCTTTTTCTTTTTGTGAACACTGTTTTTGTTAAAAAATGATTTTTTCTTCCATCAGACTGAACTTAGTTGCCCTGATCGCATTTTTGCCTACGGCTATTTTTGCAGCTCCTGAACTAGCAAGCGTGAATGGTATTTCTATAACAACGGTTGATATTCAAGCTGATGCGCTTCGCATACCTGCAGATAACAGAAAGTCGGTACTGAATAAGGCAGAAAATGTTTTTCAACTGTCCAATAACCTGTTGATCCGTCGTGCTATTGCTGCCCAAGCAGAAGCCGCTGGTCTCGCAAGCGATCCGGTTGCACAGGCAGCGATACAAATTGCGCGCGATCGTGTGTTGTCAGATCAGTTGTTTGCTCGCATGGATGCCGCAAATAAGCCTGCTGATTCAGTTCTCGAAGCGTTGGCAAGCGCCAACTACAAAAGCAATCCGAAGCGCTTTGATTTGCCCGAGGAAACACGCGCTAGACACATTTTGATTAAATTGGACACGCCTGACGCCAAAGTAAAAGCTGCAGAAATTCTTGGTGAGTTGCAAAAGGGTGCAGATTTCACGGCTCTCGCAAAAGAAAAATCCCAAGACCCCGGCTCTGCAACCCAAGGCGGGGACTTAGGTTTTTTCCCTAAGGGTCGTATGGTCCCCCCCTTTGAGGAGGCATTGTCTAAACTGACCAAGCCAGGGGAGCTCAGTGGTGTGATTGAAAGCCAATTTGGCTATCACGTGATCAGGTTGGAAGAGCGAAAAAGCTCGGGTGTCCGTCCGTTTGAAGATGTCAAAGAAGTTCTGGTTCGGGAAGCGCTGGCTAAAGTGTTGAATGACGCTCGACTGGTAGAGGTGCAAAAGGTCCAAGAAAAAATCAAGGTCAACCAAACCGCCATCGAAGAGTTCGCGAACTCCAACAAGTAACGCTCTGCCACGCAGTGCCCCGAATGACCCCATTTTTTAAAGAAGTACAAACAGCTTGGCGGGCGCATGCACTAATTTGGGTTTTAACGCGCCGTGAAATTTCCGCCCGCTATGCTGGCTCAGCAGGGGGTGTACTCTGGGCCTATGCGCAACCTCTCTTAACGATAGCGGCTTACTACCTGGTTTTTGACATCGTTTTTTCGATGCGTATGGGCGATCAGGCGCCAATACGATCAGTTGGAACGTTTCTCATTGTGGGCGCACTACCCTGGATGGCGTTTTGTGACTGTGTCAGCCGGGGCATGAACAGCCTGCTTGATGCAGGCGATGTACTCAAAAAAAATCCATTGCCAGTGGTGTTGTTTCCCACTCGCAGCGTGCTGGCAAGTGCGCTGGTGTATGCGCCGCTCATGATTTTTCTCGTTTTAGCATACACGCCGCTTCACCAATTTTCCCCAGCATTGCTGACCTTTCCGGCCTTGCTTTCGTTACAACTGGCGCTCAGCTTAAGCCTGGGCTACCTACTGGCCATTGCAGCTGCGGCACTGCGCGACACGCTTCAGTTCGTCGCATTTTTCTTTTCAGTCGGTATTTTCCTGTCGCCTGTGCTGTTTCCCATGACCATGTTTCCGGCGGATTGGCGATGGGTTTTGTGGCTGAATCCCATGACGGCTCTGGTCACTGGCTATCAAGCGATTTTGTTGCAAGGGCAGTGGCCAGCGGCTAGCGTGTGGTGGGTGACTGCAACCTGGTTGGTTTTGATCTGTGCTGTTTTGAATCTCTTCATTGTTCGCAGCCGCGACGAGCTATTGGACTGGTTGTGACAGGACAAATTGATTTGCGACCTGCATCTGTGTTGTCGGTAAAAGGGCTCGGTAAGCAGTATCGGTTCTACAACTCCGCTCGTGATCGATTTGCCACGCTCTTCACAGGGCGTGCCAATGCGCAGATCCACTGGGCTTTGCGAGACGTGACTTTTTCATTGACTCGTGGCCAATGCATGGGTGTGGTGGGCGATAACGGTGCTGGCAAGAGCACCCTGCTCAAGCTCGTGGCGGGAACCCTGCGTCCCACATTTGGCACGCGGACGTTGCAGGGTCGCGTGACCGCTATTCTTGAGCTGGGTGCAGGCTTTCACCCTGAGTTTTCTGGGCGTAGCAACCTGTACTTTGCCGGGAGCTTGATTGGAATCGATGCGGCGAAAATGCGCGAGATCGAGGCTTCTGTGATTGAGTTTTCGGAGCTGGAAGCAGCCATTGACCGCCCGGTAAAAACCTACTCATCGGGCATGGTGGTGCGACTGGCGTTTGCGTTGGTCACGGCGGTAGAGCCCGATGTACTGATCGTTGATGAGGCTTTGGCGGTGGGCGATCAGCACTTTCAGAAAAAGTGCATTGAGCGCATCGATTCGTTTCGCCATAACGGCTGCTCGATTTTGTTTTGTTCGCACAGTCTGTACCACGTTCGCCAGTTGTGTGAAACCGCGCTCTGGTTGGATCAAGGCTCCCAGCGCGCGTTCGGCAGGACTGATCAGGTGCTTGCCGACTATGAAGCACATGTTCGCGTGCTTGATCAGACTGACAGCCCTCCAAGCAGCAGCGCGCGCGTGGTGTCATCTTTGAAAGCACCGGTGCCGCTGGATACAGACCGCGTCGGTGCCATCACGAATGTCACCGTCCAAAATCTGGAAAACCCGGGCGAGGGTAGTGAAGTTGGTTTGCTGTCGGGGCCTGATTTGGTGATTTGCATCGAAGCCCGTTTGCGTGAGGGTGAACGGCCTTCCATCGGCGTGATGCTGGAGCAGGCACATGGGGTGGGAATTACAGTTGTTGCGACGCACGCAGACGCGGTTACCCTAACGCTCAGCGCAGATGGCTTGTGGAGGGCCACCGTGACGTTTCCCGATTTGACGCTGAACAGCGGTCAATACGTCCTGAGTGCTTACCTGGCAGACGCGCAAGGCCTGGTCATTTACGACGATTGGCACCACTGCCAGCACTTCAATTGGGTCTATGCCAGCACCTTGCCAGGTCTCTTGCAGCTACCCCATCGATGGAGTTGAGTCACAGTTGATAATTATGCAAAAAGGGCCATTAGCCCTTACGAATACTGCTCAACCAGCTATCTAATTAATAGCGTCCGACGATTTTATGCACGCAACCAATTCTTCACGCGTGTCTGTAATCTCAGAGGAATGGCCCGTGCGACGGATCGCATGGCGGGCATTGACCTGATATGAACCAGAGCGTTCAGTGCTTTGCCTTTGAGGGCTGATGAAGCTGCCGCCCCTGTGCCGTGGGCGGTGCGGTACGCGTTGAGAAATGTCAAGTCAACCGAAGGGATATTGCTTGCCGGTGTGAGCCCAGACAAGTAATCGTCTTTGTAAGACCAGGTGGCAGCTTGGCCTGCTGCCGTCGGCATCACGGCCCAGTTCAACTTCGGCGCGACACCCGTTATGAAGTGATCTTCCTGTATCTGCATTAGAAGATGCAGCATCTCTGGGGCGGGCATATCCCAGTCAGCCAGCCAGCTCCAGCGGCGCCCGCTCAGGCGCTCCGGAAAGGCTCCCAAACTAGGTGCCAACACGGGCAAGCCAGCGACCAAACAAGCGCTCAGCGTGTAGCTGTAGGTCTCAGGCCACAAAGCCGGAAACCACACCAGGTCGGGTTTGATCCATTCAAGCAGCTGCGACAATTCGCTTTCTTCGTAAGCGCCATGCACCGTGAGTGCAGCTTTGGGCTGCGTAGGCAAACTGCGATACGCGTGACCCAACAAATGAAATTCGACGGGCGCTGCTTGCTTGGTCGCCAGAGTTGCAACATCGGCCAGCAGATCCGCACCTTTGATACGGCTCATGCCACCCACAACGACAACCCGAAGTGGCGCACTTGCCAACCGGCGTGAAACAGCGGGGCTGGGCAGCGACTTCAGGTCGGCAATGTCGGTGTGCGGCGCGTGACGCAGATTGACCAGGGGCAAGACGCGAAGCAAGTGAATCCCTGTATCGCGTGACGGAGTTAATACGTAGCGTGCCCGTGTCAACAGATGACCGTGCGCGCGACGCCAACTAACGATGTCCAGGTTGCCAGGTGCCGGGGTCCGCTGTAGGCACTTGACGCACTGACTTTCGCCCTCCTGTCCACAATATTTGTCCTTGTAGTCGGTCAACGAGATCTGCGGGCAAATAGAGAAATAGTCATGTGCCGTGAAGTCGAAAGTGACGCCTAATTCATCCGCCAGACCGAATATTTCTCCGTGATGGCCGAGCAAATGGTGGTAGTGAATATGCACCACACCGAGCATCTGCAGGATCTGCAAAAACGCGGGCCAATCTTGCGGAATTCGAAAGCGTAGATTGAGTGAGGCACCGTCGGCAGCGAGGGTGTTGAGTAGAACCGAGCCACCTGGCTCTGGCGTCAACACCAGAAACTGGACACTCTGGGCCAGGTGTGCCGCGAGCTCGTGAACATGACGTAGCGTTCCGCCGGCGCGGTCATGCAACACAGCCAGCACACACGGTTTTCCATGTGCACCGATACGTGCCACGTCCAACGCGAGTCGCGCTTGCGCGGCAGGATCCCGTTTTACAAACGCATGCACCTCCGGTTCGTACTTCGGATGCAGGCGTCGCAGTTTTTCAACAGCTTCCCGCTCCCGCTCAGACTTGCTGTCACCGAAACTGACACCACCGGTGTGCAACACAAACGTATCGAGCGCATGCAGGTTTCGCCACCCCAGTGCACTGGCACGGCAGCAAAAATCGTTCTCCTCGCCGTAGCCTTTGCCGAACTGCTCCACGTCAAACAGACCGACTTCGTTCAAGCTGTCGCGTCGGATGTACATGCAAAAACCAACACCGGTTGGCACATCAACGGCTTGTCCGTCGTTAACCTTTGCGCACAATTCATCGAGAGAAGCTGTATCCCAGCCCGGCGGTAAATCATTGGGCTGACAAAAATTCGGGTAACTGCAAATCGTTGCGTTATTTGAAAACGGGGTGACGCTTGCTACCCGTTTGTCGCTGTAGGCGGCGCGCTTGAGGCGATCAAGCCAATCGTTTGCAACTTCCGTATCGCTGTTAAGCAAGAGCACGTCGTTGTGTTCGCTGACCGACATTCCCCGATTCACCGTTGCCACAAACCCCAAATTTTCTGAATTTTCAAGAAGAAGAATTCGACTATCGGTTGGACAAATCGCGCGAAGCCAATGCGTAACCTCCGGTTGAGGGCTTGCATCGTTGACCACTATCAATCGCCAGGGTGTTTGGCATTGACTGCGCAGCACCGATTGAATGCACAGCTGCGTGTCTTCCAGGCTGCGATAGACCGGTACGATGATGTCAACCGGGTTGACCGTTGGATTGATAGCAGTGGGGCCATCCATGGCGAGTTGAGGCTTCGCGGGCTTGGGTCTGAATAAAGACGTGATTGCCATTTTTGCGTGAACCAGCGGCCTGGTTGCCCGGAAAACCGTTGAGTTCTCAATCCACTTCAAATGAGCTGCAAGATTTTCTCTCTCTTGTGCGGCCTCGCTTAGCTGTGAGCGCAGGAGAAGCTGTTGCCTTGCCGCAAGATTTTTTTCAACGATCAAATTGTTCTTTTGACCTAGCACCAACTGGCTTTCGTGCGCCAGTAGCGCGTAGTCTGTTCGTTGCGTCTCCAGACTCTCTGAAGTGCGCTGAACCACCAGCGCCAGTTGATTTTGGGCATTGGCTGCAGCGATACGAGCGTTCTCCAGCTCAGCAAATGCCTGCATTTTTTCGCTGTGATTGCGGGCGGCATCATGACGGGCTACCTCTGCCGCAGCTTGAGCCTGCTGCAGGTTCGACACCGCCTGTGCAATCTGCGTTTGTGTCGCCAGTGCGATTTCACGTTCACGCTCTGCAAGATGCTGCGCCTCTCTGGCCAGCGCGTCCGCGCGATCCCGCTCAGCGCGGAGTTCTTGCGATGCCCGCGTTGCGTCGCGAGCCTGATGCTTGGCCAATCCGATCTCGCTACGAAGTTGTGTCAGCTCTGTGCGCATCGGCACCACAATTTCCGACAGAGACAAATAGTCAGCGGACATCGGCCAACCGATCTGAAGCTCGAAAACGCCATTGCCAGACTGCGCGCACTCGTTGACGACTGAAGGCGAAATTGGCAACTCGACCCAGGGATCATCGCCGTACAAAAGCACCATGGCTCCCGCTGTACTCCCCCAGGGAAGGCGTAGCGTCATTTCTTGCTGGGGTGATTCGGCTAATGCAGTAACACCGTCAGATTCGACACGCCACTGCCAAACCACAGTCGGTCCCGACAGCAGTCGCATTTGATACAAGTGCAGAAACCCTGGCCGATCTGCTGGATCCAGACGCAAACGGGTGAAGCCCGATTTGGGTAACTCAAACCGCAAGGTTTGGCGCAAGACGCCAATCTCACCGGCTACCACCACCTTGTGATTTTCGAGAAACCCTTGCGCGTCACCGGCATAAAGCTGCGCGGAAAACAATGCCTTCGCAGCGCCGGGTACGCGATGGGTTGCGATACGCGCATTAGAAACTTCAGCGCGGCGCGAGTCGGTAGCAGGTGTCGCAACCACCAACAGTTGGTAGACATCCGCATCGGGTAACGAGACCAGGTACCGTTCAACGGCTGGTGGCAGGCGATCCAACTGAGCCTTGAACTCGGATTCGATGGGGGGCAGCTCAACGGAATCGAACACATCGCATTGCCAAGCCTGCTCACTCAAGAAAGCAACCAAGGATTTACGCGTGAAAAACCGCAAATGTGTTCTATCCAGAAGACCTTCATCGCGATACGCGAAATCGCCCTCCATGAGTTCGGCAATCAATCCACAGTAAGCCGCATTTGGAACAGAAATCAATAATTTGCCGCCTGGTTTGAGCAGGCTACGACATGTCTGGAGCACTGTCTCCGGGCGGCGCAAATGCTCAATCACATCTGCGCAAACGATGAAGTCGTAGGTTTCGCCTACGAACGCGTTGGCCCAGGTATCGTCGTCCAGGTCTGCCACTTCAACAAGCCGGTAATGCGGGCGGGCAAGTTGCGCTTCCTGCTCGTTGTAAGTGACCCCATCAACCGAACACTGGCGTTCATTTTTAAGGTGCTTACCCAACGCCCCACTGCCGGTTCCCAGATCCAGCACGCGCGATGCACGGTGGACGTACCCAGCAATGACAGACAGTGACGTTCTGCGGTCTTGCGAAATGTTTCGTGAGTAGACGTGGCCTGCGCCAATTGAACCGCTCATTGTTTGGATGCAACAGAGTCAATCCACTCAGGATTGTCGAGGTACCAGCGAACCGTGTCCGAAATACCCTGGGCGAAGTCCACCTCTGGGCGCCATCCGAGATCGCTAAAAATCTTGCTGTCGTCAATGGCATATCGACGGTCATGACCCAGCCGATCAGTGACATGCGCGATTAACGATGCGTAGGAACGACCGTCTGCTCGCGGCTTCGCAACATCAAGCGTTTCGCAAATGGTGTGGACAACCTCCAGGTTGCTGCGCTCTGAGCGACCGCCAATGTTGTACGTTTCACCAGCCCTGCCTTTTTGCAGCACCATCCGCAATGCACTGCAATGGTCGTCTACATGCAGCCAGTCACGAATTTGCCGACCATCTCCGTAGACCGGCAATGGCTTACCTGCCAAAGCATTCAAAATCATCAAAGGGATTAGCTTTTCCGGAAACTGCCGCGGGCCGTAGTTGTTCGAGCAGTTGGTTGTCAGCGTCGGCAACCCAAACGTGTGGTGATAGGCGCGAACAAAGTGATCTGATGCGGCCTTAGAAGCTGAGTAGGGGCTGTTGGGCTCGTAGCGATGTTGTTCGGTGAATGCCGGCGCATCGGCCGCCAGCGATCCAAACACCTCATCGGTTGAGACGTGCAAAAAACGGAAGTCTGAACGACTTCCACCGGCCCGCCAATACGCCAGACACGCATCCAGCAGCTTCAGGGTCCCCACCACATTTGTTTGAGCAAACGCCACAGGCCCTGATATGGAGCGATCCACGTGGCTCTCGGCTGCGAAGTGAATGATGGCGCGCGGTTTGTGCTTGTCCAGCAGACCCGATATCAAATCGGTATCCGCGATGTCGCCAAGCGCAAAGCCGTACAGTTCGCTGGTTTCGACGGACGCCAAATTGGCCCGGTGCCCTGCATAGGTCAATAGATCAACATTCACCAGCGGCTCTTGCATCTGCCGCACCCACTGAAGCACAAATGCGGAGCCAATAAACCCGCATCCCCCGGTCACTAAAATCATGGTTAATGGACTACCTTACTAGAGCGAAGCAAAAATTACAGCGACTTGATTGTACGTGTGCCCCGCGCTAGAGATACCGCCATGCGTGCACCCACGATCACGATCTCCATCGTCAGTCACGGCCACGGCACAGCTGTTCGGCACCTGGTTGCGCAACTGACGGCGTTGAGCGCCGGTTGTGTGGACCATGTCATCGTGACGCACAACTTGCCGTGCGCCTTGTTGTTTCCCGCACCTGACGGCTTGCCCTTTCGGCTCACGGAACGGGTCAACAACACGCCTTTGGGGTTTGGTGCGAACCACAACCACGCCTTTGAGTACTGCAAAACCGAACACTTTTGTATTCTCAATCCAGACATCACTTTGGATGATGAGGCGCTATGGCCGAGTCTCTTGGCTTGTTTTGACACCGTTGAAGTGGGCTGTGTTTACCCCGTCTCACTGGCACCCGACGGTTCACTGCAGGACAGTGAACGTGAACTGGTGACGCCATTTGGCTTGTTGCGCCGACATGCAGCGGGCTTGCCGCCGCGCCGCGTGGATTGGGTCAGTGCCGCATTTTTGATGGTTTCCTCAGAAGCATGGCGAAGCATCGGCGGTTTTGACGAGCGCTATCACATGTACTGCGAAGACGTCGACTTTTGCTTGCGCCTGCAGCTGGCGGGCTGGACACTGGTGCGAGCACCCATTAGTGTGGTGCACGTCGGGGCCAGACAAAGCAGGCGGAAGTTTCAACATCTGTTTTGGCACATAGGCAGTCTGCTTCGGCTGTGGCTGAGCCCGGCGTTTTATCGCTATCGGCGACAGATTTCGGCCGGAAACGCTTGACGACTTGACGCCATGCCAGTTGCACGGTTTATGCCCGGATAATCCGGGTCGCCTCCAGTCACCAACTTATTTATGCTGTTTTTGCTCATTCTTTGTGCTGCCTGTGCTTTTGTAGCGAATGCTGTGGTCATTCGGTTGGGCATCGTTCACGCGCATGACCCGAACATGCCGCAGCGCTTTCACAGCGGAAATGTGCCCCGTCTGGGCGGCATTGGCATGTTTGCCGCCTGTACGGTGGGTTGGGGCTGGATGGTGTTGTCCGAATACTTGCAGTTGCCCAACCAGATTCGTTTTGACTGGTGGATTGCTGCTTGCCTATGGTGCACTGCTGCGCTGACCTGGGCAGGCGGTGTCTACGAGGACTTCACGCAAAGGCTTAGAGCCAGCTACCGGCTGATACTCACCTTGATTAGTGCCGTGATCGTGGTTTACACGCTTGATCTGCAGGTTTCTCGACTGGGTCTGGGCAGCTTCGATACGGTGTGGGCTACGGCCGTGTGGCCGGGCGTTTTGCTCGCCATCCTTGCAATTGCAGGCCTGCCCCATGCCTTTAATCTGATCGATGGCTACAACGGTCTGGCCGGTCTGGTAGCCCTGATTTCCTGCTTTGCGCTGGCCTATGTGGCGCTACAAGTCGGCGATCGCCAACTGGCAGCCATCGTGCTGGTTCTGGCGGGTTCGACGGCGGGGTTCCTGGTCTGGAATTACCCGCGAGGCCTTATTTTTGCGGGTGATGGCGGTGCGTATCTTTGGGGGATGGTGATTGCCGTGGCCAGCGTGTTGCTGGTGTTGCGCCATCCGTTGGTCTCGCCGTGGTTTCCGGTTTTGCTGCTGATTTACCCGGTGTGGGAGACCTTGTTCTCGATTTACCGCAAAGCGGCCAAAGGGCGTTCGCCCGGCGTGGCAGATGCCCTGCATTTTCACCAGTTGGTTTTCCGGCGGATTGTTCGGGAAGTCTTTCATGATGATGCAGCACGTCGGATGCTGATTCGCAACAACCGCACCTCGCCTTACTTATGGGGCTTTGCTGTGTTGACTGTGTTACCCGCCGTTTTGTTTTGGAGTCAGACCGGTATCTTGATGATTTTTTGCGCGGTCTTTGTTGTCTTTTACGTGTGGGCGTATGTCAGCATCATCCGTTTCAAAGTCCCTCGCTGGCTCAGACGCTGACGTTGGAAAAGCTTCCGATCAACCTACTTTTTGCACCTACCCATGACTGATTTACCCACGATTTCTCCGCGCGACAAGGCCGAAATTCTGGCGCAGGCCTTGCCGTACATCCGCAAGTTTCATGGCAAAACCCTGGTCATCAAGTACGGTGGCAACGCCATGACCGACCCGGCTTTGCAAGCCGACTTTGCCGAAGACGTGGTGCTGTTGAAGCTGGTGGGCATGAACCCTGTGGTGGTGCATGGCGG
Organism: Comamonadaceae bacterium; assembly: GCA_031414805.1. GTDB lineage: Bacteria > Pseudomonadota > Gammaproteobacteria > Burkholderiales > Burkholderiaceae_C > JAAFIW01. Next base: position 251,626 of record JANOQJ010000015.1, on the reverse strand, counting down.
GGGGCCGCAAATTGAAACAGCCTTGAACCGGTTGGGTAAAAAAGGGCATTTCGTGCAAGGTATGCGCGTGACGGATGCCGAGACCATGGAAGTAGTCGAGTGGGTGCTGGCCGGTGAGGTGCAGCAAGACATCGTGGGCCTGATTAACCAGGCGGGTGGCAAGGCTGTGGGCTTGACGGGTCGCGACGGCGGCCTGATTCGGGCTCGACAACTCAAGCTCACCGACAAAGATGACCCCAGCAAAGAACACGATGTAGGCCAGGTCGGCGACATCGTCGCCATTGACCCCAGCGTAGTCAAAGCCTTGCAGGACGATGCCTTTATTCCCGTCATCAGCCCGATTGGTTTTGGTGAAAACAACGAAAGCTACAACATCAACGCCGATGTGGTGGCCAGCAAACTGGCTACGGTGCTGAAGGCTGAAAAGCTGGTGCTGTTGACCAACACACCCGGTGTGCTGGACAAAGCCGGCCAACTGCTGACCGACCTGACGGCGCGAGAGATTGACGAGCTGTTTGCCGATGGCACCATTTCGGGTGGCATGTTGCCGAAGATCAGCGGTGCGCTGGATGCCGCGAAAAGTGGCGTGAATTCGGTGCACATCATTGACGGCCGTGTGCCCCATGCTTTGTTGCTGGAAATCCTCACCGAGCAGGCGTTCGGCACCATGATCAGGAGCCATTAATGGTTCCCCCCCGAAGCGCCTTCGGCGCCTCCCCCCAGGGGGGGCGCAGCCAGCGGCCCGGCGGAGCCGGTTCCGCGGCTGCCCCGAATGGAGCCCTTGAGCTCAAGGGGGTCTGATATGCGTTTGTTGTTGGTTGAAGACGACGTCATGGTGGCCAGCGGCATCAAGCTGGGTTTGTCCGACGCGGGCTACGCAGTGGACTGGGTGGGCAGCGGGGAACGCGCCGAGGAAGTGCTGAAAACCGAGGTGTTTGACGCGGCCATCATTGACATCGGCCTGCCGCACATGGATGGCCTGGAGTTGACGCGCCGCCTGCGCCGCCCGGAGGTGGCCAGTCATGCCATGCCCGTGCTGATCCTGACCGCCCGCGACGCGCTGCAAGACCGGGTGCAGGGCCTGGACATGGGCGCTGATGACTACATGATCAAGCCGTTCGAGTTGCCCGAACTGCTGGCGCGACTGCGGGCCTTGCTGCGCCGCTCACAGGCCGCTACATCGGCCATTTTGAGTTTTGGCCCGATCGAGCTGGACACGGCCAACCGCAGGGCCAGCGCCAACCGCGACGGGCAGAGCGTGAGCTTTGAGCTGGGTCCGCGGGAGTGGACCGTCATGGAATACCTGTTGATCCACGCACCCAAACCCGCCAGCAAAGACAAGTTGCTGCAAGCGCTCACCGGTTGGGACAAGGAAATCACGCCCAACGCGGTGGAGGTGTACATCTCGCGTTTGCGCGGCAAGCTGGAGCCGCACGGCATCGCGCTGCGCTCAATTCGCGGCTTTGGCTACCGGCTGGAGTACCTGGAGCAAGTCGCCGGTGACCCAGCCGCTTAAGCCCTTTCCGCTGCCGCTGTTGATAGACAGCGGCAGCGCGGATGCTGCTAAAAAAACAACTTCAATTCCGACATCCTCCGTCGTCATGGCGGCCCTGCGTCCGGGCCTGCAGCGTCGCTTGTTGGGTTTGTTGATCACGCCGTTGGTGCTGCTGGCTTTGTTGAACATCTGGCTGGATTACCGCCTGGCCGACGACACCGCCACCCAGCAAGACCAGCGTCTGCAAGCCCTGATTCCGCTGGTGGCCGACTCGGTGATTGCCCCTGGTGCCCAACCCGGCGAGCCGCCCCTGCTCATGCTGGCCCCGCCGGTGGAAGAGTTTGTCAAAGACCGGCCGGGTTACGCCGCTTTCAGTCTGGTCGATGCCGATGGCAAGCCGCTGCTGGGTGAGCGCTGGCTGGCCGCCATGCCCCCCACCAGCACGGAGCCCCAGTTCAACAGCGAAGAAAACCGGGGCGTCACCTGGCGCATCGTGCGCCAGCGCGTGCAGACCGTGGCGGGTGAACTGGTGGTGGCTGTGGCCGATGGTTCAGACCCCCGCCAGCAGTGGCTGCGCTCGGTGTTTCTTAAAGTGTTGCTACCCAATGTGTTGCTGCTGGCGGTGGCGGCGGTGGTGGTCAATTGGGCCGTGCGCCGGGCACTCAAGCCGTTGCTGGAACTGAAAGACGCGGTGGAGCGCCGCTCGCCGCGCGATTTGAATGCGATTGATGAGAACAGCACGCCCGAAGAAGTGCGCCCGCTGGTGCGCTCCTTGAACCGCCTGTTTGACCTGGTCAATGCCCAGGCCGACGCACAGCGCACGTTTGTGGCCGACGCCGCGCACCAGCTGCGCACGCCGCTGGCGGGTTTGCAGTCGCAGGTCGAAGCGTGGGCAGCCGTGGCCGAGCGCAATGCAGGTGTCAATTCAGCATCAAAAGTGCCAACAGCCCTTATAGATACTGCTCAACCAGCTATTATTTTAGGAGTGGATCAAATCAACAAGTTGCGCAGCGCCACCCGCCGCACCTCTCAATTGGCCAACCAGCTGCTCGCCTTGTCGCGCGCCGATTCGCGCAGCATGCAGGCGCAGCCCATGCAAACCGTCGATTTGAAAGACCTGTGCGAGGCCATCCTGGAGCAGCACCTGGACGCCGCCAGCGCCAAGGAAATCGACCTGGGCCAGGACGTACAAGCGGCCACTGTGCAGGGGCATGACTGGCTGCTGCGCGAGCTGCTGAGCAATGTGGTGGACAACGCCGTCAAGTACACGCCGCCAGGTGGCACCGTCACATTGCGCTGCGGCCTGCGCACGATTGCCGAGGGCCTGCTCGCAGGTCGATCGCTGCCGTTTCTGGAGGTGGAGGACGACGGCCCCGGCATTGCGCCCGATGAGCTGCCCCATGTGATGGACCGCTTCTACCGGGTGCGCGGCACCCCGGGCGAAGGCAATGGCCTGGGGCTGGCCATTGCCGACGAAATTGCCCGGGTGCACCAATGCCAACTGCTCCTGGTGCCGGGAGCCGGTGGGCGAGGGTTGAAAGTCAGCATCGTGTTTGCGCCGTAGAGCCTTCACGGCAGCTGCGCATCCCCCATCCGCGCCGCGATGGTGGCGGTGCGTGATGCCAGGTAGCCGGAGTTCAGGCGTTTTTCAAAATACTTGGGGCGCGGCAGCATCACGGCCAGCCGCGCAGCCTCGTACACGCTGAGCTTGCTGGCGGGTTTGCGAAAGTAGTGCTGGGCGGCGGCCTCGGCACCAAACACGCCTTCGCCCCACTCCACGTGGTTGAGGTAAATCTCCAGAATGCGCTCTTTGCTCAGCAGCGCTTCCAGCGCCACGGTGAGCACCAGCTCCTGGCCTTTGCGCAGCAAGGTGCGTTCGCCGGAAAGCAGCAGGTTTTTGGCCAGTTGCTGGGTAATGGTCGAGCCGCCAATTATTTTTGGAGGCTTGGCGGGCTTGCTGGAGGGTTTGGCTGTAGCGGCGGGTGCCAGTTTGGTCGCCCGTTCCTGCGCTTTTTCGTTTTTGGCCCAGGCCTTTTCCATTGCCTCCCAGTCCACGCCCTGGTGATCGGCAAAACGGTCATCTTCCGAGGCGATGACGGCCAGCTTCAGGTTGTCTGATATCGCGGCATAAGCCACCCATTCCTGCCGCCAGGGCAAGCGCCCTTTTTCGTTGAGCACCCGCCAGGCCTCAGAGCGTTCAAACGCGCTGGACTGCGGGTCGAGCACGGCCATCGTGGCAATGCGCGCAATGAAAAACAACTGCAACAGCAGCGCAGCTAAGGCGAGCAGGGCGATCCAGCGGGCGAGGGCTTTCATGTTGTGCCGGTTGTTCAAAGCGCCATTTGCGCCCGTAACTCCCCCAACACCTGTGCCGCCGGTGGTCGCACCCCGCGCCAGATTTCAAACGACGCTGCGGCTTGCTCCACGAGCATGCCCAAGCCGTCGCGCGGCACCGCGCCATGGCTTTCGGCCCAGCTCAAAAAACCCTGGGCGGCGGGGCCGTACATCATGTCGTAGGCCAGTGCGCCGGGTTGCAACACGGCGGGGTTTAGCGCCAGGTCGGCCCCTGCCAGGCTGGCGGCGGTGGCGTTGATGAGAACATCGAATTTATGATCGAAATTGGCATCCAGCCCTTTTAGATCCTGCTCAAGCAGCTTCGTATTTGATAGCAAGGCCAAAGCGGCATGGCGCTTAACCAGGGCTTGGGCGCGTGCCCGGGTGCGGTTGGTGAGCACCACACAGGCGGGCCCGGCCTGTAGCAGCGCGCCCAGCACGCTGGCTGCCGCGCCGCCAGCGCCCAGCAGCAATACACGGCGGCCTGCCAGCGGCACACCGGCGTGGGTTTGAATGTCCGTCACCAGGCCCACGCCGTCGGTGGTGTCAGCTTCAATCCGCCCGCTCACGAAGCTCAGGGTGTTGGCCGCCTGAGCCAGCGCCGCGCGCTCGGTTTGGCTGTGCACCAACGCCGCGGCCTCGAACTTGAACGGCACGGTGATGTTGCAGCCACGCCCGCCCTCTTGTTGAAAGGCCTGCAGACCCGCAGCAAAACCATCCAGCGCTATTTCGCGCTTGCCATAGCTCAGGTGCTGGCCCGTGAGCTGCGCGAAGCGGGCGTGAATCCAGGGGGAGCGGCTGTGGGCGATGGGGTTGCCCATCACGCAATACATATCCATAGAAATTACGCAAAGTGGCGTTTGGCTCCTTCCCCCGTTGGGGGAAGGTTGGGATGGGGGCATGCTAGCCCGCATATTTCACCGGGGCAGCGTGGGCCGCGCGTTTTAGCGGGATGCAGGGGCGTGCAAGGTGACGACCCAATAGCACTTGCTATTGGGAAGGAGGCTTGTGCGTTCCTGCGCCCGCCAAAACGATGCGGCACGCGCTGAGACGTTTTGATGGAATCCAATTTGGATTTGAGGAAAACACAGTCTTTCCCAATGAAAAACGCATCAAAACGGCGGCCCCGGTGAAATATGCGGGCTAGGGAACACGCTGGATAAGCGCTGCAGCGCTCGTGCCCCCATCCCCGCCTTCCCCCAGCGGGGGAAGGAGTCAGGTCAGGTGTCACGGGAAGGCCTTGATGCATGTCTATTCAACGCTCCGTCAGCCGCGTTTCCAGCGTCTCGTCGCGCGTGAATTTAAAGCGCGAGACCACCACGATCTGGTCGGCCTTGCGGCGCATTTCGGGGCTGAAGTTGCCAAACGGACCGGCAGAGCGGGCAATGGTCTGGGCGCGGCGGTCCAGGGCGATGTTGCGGGAGGTTTCCACCACCTCGGTGGCCAGCACGCGGCCGTCAAAGTTGACGGTGACGATCATGGTCAGCTCGCCATAGAGCTTTTGGCCGGCCAGTTGCGGGAAGTTTTGCGTGCCTTTGTCTTCGATCTTGCGGCGCAAGGCGTCGTAGTAAATGGCATACACCTCTTCGCGCGTGGCGGGGCTGATGTAGCGTTTTTTGGGCCGGGAGTTTTCTTCGTTGATGCGCTTTTCAATCTCGGCCAGCAGCTTGATGAGCTGGCGGCGCTTTTCCTCGCGCGACATCGCCTCGGGGTTGGTGCTGGGCACTTTGGGGTCGGGCGGGGGCAGGGCGGCCAGCTCTTTTTTGAGCTGGGCCAGCAGCAGGGTTTGCTGCTCCTGCATGGCTTCGATCTTCTTTTGCTCGTCTTCGGCGGCGTCGCCCCGGTCGGTCAGCAGCGAAGGCGGCAGCGGTGAGGTAGCTCGGGCTTTTTCGGCCTCGCCACCGCCCGCCAGCGAGGCCTGGGCGATGGCTTGGGCTTTGTCAGGCCGCTCGTTGCTGCGGGTGTTGACCAGCACCACCTCCAGCGGCGTGTCTTCAAACACGCGGTTAAAGCCCTCAGGGTCAATAAAGCGCACCGTCAGCAGGCCCGCATGCACCAGGGCCGAGAAGGCCAGGGCGATTTGCAGGGTGCTCAGTTGGCTGAAGAAAGACTTGAGGTTCACGGGGCCGGATTATCGGGAGTTGCTGAGTCGTTGCCAGCGTCGCTTTCGCTGATCTCCCCCACCGGCGCACTCATGTCGACCGCAATCGCAATCGGCCCGGCCACCAGCTCGTCGTCGCCTTCTTCGTCCATGGCGTCAGACACTTGCACATCCAGCCGCTCAATCACCGTGCCGGTCACGTCCAGCGAAATCAGATCAATCGCACCCAGCTTCACCCGCACGTGCGCGCCACGTGGCAAGTCTTGCGCGCCCAACACGGGCAGCACCAGCGGCAGGTCGTCGGCCCGCACCATGCCGTCTTTGAACACCGTGGCGTTCAGCTCGGTGATGCCGTTTTGCTGCACGTATTGCAGCGTCCAAAACCGCTCCATGCCGCCCTGGTAGCCGTTGTAGGCGCTGTAAGCCGCGTCAAAGCTGCTGATGATGGCAAACAGCTGCGCGTCTTTGGGTTTGAACGGGGCCACCAGCGGCGCGGTTTTGCCGTTGCGCGCCACCGCAATGATTTGCCACTGGTTCACCAAATCGGTGTAGCGGCGCAGCGGCGAGGTGCTCCAGGCGTAGCTGGAAACGCCAATGCCCGCATGCGGCTGCGCCTTGGTGCCCATGCGCACCTTCACGCCGGGGGCCAGACTGGCCTGGCTGCGGTAAATGCCGGGCACGCCATGCGCGTGCAACCAGTCGCCCCAGGAGCTGTTGGCCAGAATCATGGCCTCGGCCACGATCAGGTCGAGAGGCGCGCCGCGTTGGCGGGTGGAGATGTGTACCTGCTCTATCCCGGTCGGCTCGTTGCCGTCATTTCCGACCAGCTTGAAGTTGTAGTCGGGCCGGTTGAAGTTCTCCGGCTTGCCCCGCACCACCTCACGCCCAGCCTTCAAATGTCTGGCCAAGCGATATAAAAATGATAGCTGCTTGAGCAGATTCTGCAAGGGCGGAAGGCCTGTTTCATGCTCAAACGCGTCCTCAGACTCGGGGGTTTCCAATCTTTCCTGCGTGACGACTTCATCCAGTTTGTCGTGCCGCAAATTCGCCGCAATCGGCACCCGCTCCAGCTTCGTCTCGCGATTTTTAATCTCCAGCGTGGCCTCATCAAACGTCACATACAACGACACCGCCGGGCAGTCGCGCCCGGCTTGCAGGGTGTAGCGCTGCACCACTTCGTCGGGCAGCATGGTGATTTTGTAGCCCGGCATGTAGACGGTCGACAAGCGCTGGCGAGCCACGCTGTCCACTGCGTCACCCGCCTGCAAAGCCAGCGCGGGCGCGGCGATGTGAATGCCCAGGATCACCGTGCCCGTGCCCAGGCCTTGCAGCGACAGCGCATCGTCAATCTCGGTGGTTTGCGAATCGTCAATCGAATAAGCCTGCACCGGGGCCAGCGGCAACTCGTCCTTGATCTCGGGCGCGATGAGCGCCGGAAAGCCCGTGCCCTTGGGAAAGTTGTCAAACAAAAACCGCTTCCAGTGAAACTGGTAAGGGCTGTCAATCGCCCCCGCGTTTTGCAGCAGCAGCAACGGCGCGGTTTGCGTGGCGCGGGAGGCATCAACCACCGCCTTGTATTCCGGCCCGTTTTTATCGGGCTTGAACAGAATTTTGAACAACTGCTCCCGAATCGGCGCGGGGCACACGCCCTCGGCCAGCTCCTGCGCCCAGGCGCCAATTTGCGCAGTGATTTGCTTCTTCTTTTCAATGGCGGCCAGCGCTTGCTGCACCACCTCGGCCGACGCTTTCTTGAAGCGCCCCTTGCCCGCCCGGCGAAAGTAGTGCGGTGCGTCATACAACCGCAGCAACGCAGCGGCCTGCTGCGCCACGCTGGCCTTGTCGCTGAAATACTCGCGGGCAATATCGGCAAAGCCAAATTCATCGTCCGGCGCAAATTCCCAAGCCATTTCCAGCTCAATGGTGTGGGCGATTTCCTGGGCCTGGCGCAAAAATTCAGCCGGCGCGGGCTTGTCAAATTTCAGCATCACGTGCGCGGCTTTCACCTTCACACGCTTGCCACTGTCAAGCTCCACCTGCGCGGAGCTTTCCGCCTCAGACATCACCCGCCCTGCCAGGAATTTACCGGCGTCTTCAAACATTGCAAACATGGGCGGGATTGTCCCATGCGGATTTCTGGGTTCAATGGCGTGCGTAGATGTCGGGGGTCGCCCGACAGCGACTCACTTTTCTTTGCTTCGCCAAAGAAAAGTAAGCAAAAGAAAGGCGACCCGGCAGTCTGGATCCCTTCGCTTCGCTGCGGGCAACTTGCGGTGCTCAAATCCAGTGGGGTCATGTGCAAACTCGCCTGCGGCTCAAACAAGCACGTGCCCTGATCCACTGGTTTTTGCGCTCCTCAGCCCAGCCTGAACGGGGTTTCCTGGATGCCTTGCTCAGTCCAAACGAATCAATATGTCGGCGGGTGGGCTCCGACCCAATTGCGTGCCAGTGGAGATTGCAAAACGTCGCGCGCTTGCAAGCTTTGCAAGCCAAAACAGCCACTAGCACATGTATTAACTGCTCAAGCAGCTACAAAAAGCAGAGCAAAAAAATGTGGTCAAAGCCGATCAAACGGATTCACCACCTGCACCCCGCAGCCCGCAAAGTCACGCGTGTTGCGCGTCGCAATGATGAGCTGATGCTCCTGCGCCGTCGCAGCGATCAGCATGTCTGGCGCGCTTCTGACTATGCCTTGCGCCTGGAATTGACCCCGCAACATGCCTGCGCGCTGGGCGATGGACTCGGTGATGGTGTACACGGCGTGCAGGTTTTGCACCACAGCGTTGAACAAATTGAGTTTGCGTGCGTTGGGCTGCCACGCAAAGCCGAAATGCGCTTCTTCGACGGTGACGGCCGATATGGCGATGAGTTGGGCCGATTGCACCCATTGCATGACGTTTTCGTCCGGGAGTTTTTTGACGAACTCGCTCACCACATGGGTGTCGGCCAGGTAAACGGTTTGCGCCATCGGTATTTATTCGGGTGCTTGTTCGGAGTCAGCAAAGTGATTCGTGCGCGCCCAAGCGCTGGCGCGCGATGCGGCCTCTGCGCCAGGAATTCCTCCTTCGTCTGCCGGTTCGTACTGGCTGCGCAAGGCCATCAAGCTGTTGTAAAAACTGGCCGCGCCATGTGCCACCGCCTGCGTGCGCTTGAAATAGTCAGCAGAAACCAGCACCGCCACTGGCGTGTTGCGCTTGGTAATGACTTGAGGCGTGCTTTGCGCGGCGTCGATGAGTGAAGACAGTTGCTGGCGGGATTGGGCGATTGAGATAGACATCATTTGCCTTTTATGTACATATGAACTGTACATTTAAATTCATTCAGCATATTTCACCAGGTTCGCCGTTTTGAAGGGTTCTCATTGGGGAAGTGGGAGCCTTTTAGCCCTCTCGCCCAGGAATTAACTGCTGAAGCAGCTATGAAAAGTAGAGCAGATCAACCCGCCTGCAGTCGCTCGATCCACGCCTGCGTGGCTTCTGGGCTGCCGTGAATTTTCACCAGCACCTGGCTCACATAGCGCATAACCGATTCTGTGTTGGACTTCACGCCCCAGTCCATCGCCAGTCGCATGCATTCATCTCGCGTTTCAATTTGCTGCTTGGCATGGTGGAAGAGCGCCAGCTTGGCGTGGGTATAGGCCAAGCCCATGGTTTCTTGCTCATTCGCATACAACGCCGCTGCGGTTTCGTAACAAGTCAAAGCCCGATCCACCTGGCCCAGCCGACTTTCCAGATCGCCCAGAGCCTTGAGCGTATTGGCCTGGCCCAAACCGGCCTGTTCGCTTTTGTACAGCGCCAAGGCGTGCTCATAAAGAGCGCGGGCTTTGTCTGCCTCGCCCAGCTTACTTTCTAGATCGCCCAGGGCCTGCAGCGTATTGGCTTGGCCCAAACCGGTTTGTTCGCTTTTGTACAGCTCCAAGGCCTTCTCGTACAAGGCGCGGGCTTTGTCTGTCTGGCCCAGCCGACTTTCCAGCTGGCCCAGAGCCTTGAGCGTATTGGCCTGGCCCAAACCGGCTTGTTCGCTTTTGTGCAGCGCCAAGGCCTGCTCATACAAGGCGCGGGCTTTGTCAATCTGGCCCAGCCGACTCTCCAGATCGCCCAGAGCCTTGAGCGTGTTGGCCTGGCCCAAACCGTCGCGCATGCTTTTGTACAGCGCCAAGGCCTGCTCATACAAAGCGCGGGTTTTATCTACCTTGCCCAGCCGACTTTCCAGATCGGCCAGAGCCTGTAGCGTATTGGCTTGGCCTACACCGTCTTGTTGGCTTTTGTATAGCGCCAAGGCCTGCTCAAACAATGGGCGGGCTTTGTCAATCTGGCCCAGCCGTCTTTCCAAATCGCCCAGGTAGAGAATGGCGCTGGCTGACTCGGGCAAGTGCGGTGCAAGGGCTTGCAGAAGCTGGCGGCCGAGCGCGGCGCGAAACTGGTACTCGTTGAGCAGTGCCTGGTTCAGGTGATGCAGCGCCGCTGAATCGGGCTGGGGGCTGGCGACATCGGTTTCAAATACACGGGCCAGCGCATTGAATTGCTGTTGCAGCACCTCGCGAGCAGTCAGAGCCTCTTGCGATGAGGCTACGGACTTTGCCGCATCGGCCAACTGCTGAAACAAGCGAAACCCCAGGGGCCGTGCGTTGACCCACGAGAAACCATCAACCGTGGCCAGGGCTTGCTGAATGGCATACCGTGCCAACGGCGGCAGCAGGTGCAAGCGCCCCTCGCGCAGGGTGAGCACATGGTGGCGCACCAGTTGCTGGCGAGCGGGCTGCTCGGCCCAGCTGCCCCATTGCTCCAGCAGGGCGAACAGGTTTTCGTCAACGCCTTGGGGAAACAGCGCGGCTAGTGTCCACAGGTCTAGCGCGCCTGCGTGGGGCTGCAAGGCATCGGATGTCAGCCGCAGGCTTCGGGCCAGGCTGCCCTGGCGGCTGGCGTCGCCTGTGTCATGCGCGATGGCGGTGCCGCTGGCTTGCCAGCGCTGTTGCAACTGGGTGAATGAGTAGACGCCGCCCAGCCGCGCCAGCAGGCTGATGCTCAGGGCGTGGCAGCCCAGCTCTTTATCTACCAAGGTTTCAACCGGGCTGCCGGGCGCGGCGGGTGGCAAAGCGTCTGCGCCCAACCACAGCTCGCGGAACATGGCCAGTGCGTCGGCCAGTGGCAGCACACCCACTTCAATCGGCTTGCCCAAAATGCCCGGCAGGCTGATGCGTGACGAGGCCAGCACGCGCACGCCGGGCAGCTGGCGCAACTCGCGTAGCAACTGCTGGCCCTCGGGCCGTTCGGCCACGCCTTCCAGGTTGTCCAGGTAGTACAGGCCGGGCTGCAGCCGCGCGGCCAGCTCGGCCAAGCTGCCCAGGTTGTCTGCGCCCAGGGCCTGGCCCAGCAGGGCAATCAACTCGTCGGCGGTGGCGGAGTCGGGCACATCGACATAAAAAGCCACTTCGCTGGAGCGCTGCGTGAGCCAGTCCTTGAGCGCGGCTTTGCAAACCTCGGTTTTGCCAATGCCGCCGGTACCGGTGATTTGTGCGCAGACCACGGCGCCGTCTTCGTCGCTGGTTAAAAACTTCAGCACGGCGGCAACTTCAGTTTGGCGGCCAAACAACTGACCCTCACGGGGTTGCAGCCGGTTGTCTTGCGGGCCTTGCAAAAGGCCGCGCTGGGCGGGTTTGTTTAAGGCGGCCCAGTTGGGGGCTGTCGTCGGGATTGCAGGCGCTGGTGCCGAGGTAGATGGTTCGCACGCACGAATCAGCGCCAGGATGGCATCTTGCCCGCTAGGAAACCGATGCCCGTTATTCCACGGGCGAAGGGCTTTGGGTACGTCATCGTGGCTGCCGCCGTCGGGTATGACGGGGTAAAACTTATTGTTGAGTTGTGCCCCGACGTACAGGTCTTGCGTGATGATTGCGCCTTCCCATCGAACGCCCAAGCCACTGTCGGTGGGTGAGCGTTTTTCAAAGCGGGCTTTGTATTTTGGGGAGGCGACGACCAGCACCACCAGGGCATCTTCAATGCCGTGCTGCATCCACGTGGGCCAGCCGGTGTCGGGCGGTCTGACTTCGTGGTCAAAGTCGCACACCACAGCAACGCCCTGGCTGCGAAGCCAATTGCACAGTTGCCTGACCTGTTGTCGAAACGTGTCGCTTTCGTGGGCGTAGCTCACGAAGACTGAGGCATTGGGCATTTTGAAAGTCCTCCCCGAACTTTGCGGATGGCGGTTCGCAGTGATGTAACAGTTTATGAGGTCGACCAGAGGAACGTGTTGATGCGTTCAAATTTTCTCGACATGAGCTTACTGACCTGTCGATTGAATCGACAGGTCGATCAATATTTGTCGACAAAAAATAAAAATATCGACATATTTTGAAAAAATGTTGATAATTTTTGCTTTGATAGACGTTTAACGCCCCGGCCAACCATGTTCGACCCCAAACGCCCCTTCGACTTACCACCCCTTTTGTGGGGCAGCGTGCCCATGGGCGAGTGGGAGAGCACCGAGGTGTTTCGCGCTTGCATCAAGGCAAACAAAGCCTTGGCGGCGTTGAAAGAGGCGGCAGGGTTGCTGCCCAACCCGGATGTGATGCTCAGTTCCCTGGTGCTGCTGGAGTCGCAGGCCAGCTCGGAGATTGAGAACATCGTGACCACCACGGACGCGCTGTTCGAGTACGCCGCGAAAGACGCGGCCAAGGCTGACCGCGCTGTGAAAGAGACGCTGCAATACCGCGAATCGCTGTACCACGGGTTGGCGCAATTGCGCACCCGTCCGCTGGCCACCACGCTCATCGAGGAGATTTGCAGCAAGACCAAGGGCATGGAGATGCATGTGCGCAAAGTACCGGGCACGGCGCTGGTGAATGCGCGCACGAAGGAGACGATTTACACGCCGCCGCAGGGCGAGGCGCATTTACGCGAACTGCTGGCTGACTGGGAGCGTTTTTGCCACGCCGAGGAAGCTGACGCGGCGCGCGGCGGCGAGATCGACCCACTGGTGCGCATGGCGGTGCTGCACTACCAGTTTGAGGCGATTCACCCGTTTCTGGATGGCAATGGCCGCACGGGGCGGGTGCTGAATCTGCTTTATTTGGTCGATAAGGGGCTGCTGACATCGCCGGTGCTGTACCTGTCGCGCTACATACTGAATAACCGCAGCCGCTATTACGCATTGCTGCTAGCCGTGTCGCGTGAGGGCACGGTGCAAGCCTGGCAGCAGTGGTTGCTGTACATGCTGGAGGCGGTGCGCGAAACGGCGGTGTGGACGCTGGAAAAAATCAAGGCGATTGCGCGTCTGATGCAAAACACGCACGAGCAAATTCAGCGCGACACGAAATTGGGCAACCAGAAAGGCTTGGTGGAGCTGATTTTTCGCTTGCCTTATTGCCGCGTGGCCGACGTGGTGCAGGCGCAAATCGCCCAGCGGCAGACAGCGTCGGTGTACCTGCAAACGCTGGCTGCTGCCGGGCTTTTGCAACTGCAAGGCAACGGGCGGGAAAAGCTCTATCTGAACCACCGGCTGATTGATTTGCTGAAAAACGAGGCAGCCGACGGTGACGTGGCGTGACAAACCATACCGAACGCCTATTGGGAACCCCTGCGTTTGCGTTGAAAATCCTGTTTTTCTACCACCGGGAGTCACCATGAACGCTTCTAAATTGATAGCTGCTGTAGCAGTATTTACCTGGGCTACAGCCAGTTTTTCTCAAAATTCAGCCCAAGCTGTGCCCCAGAACGTGCTGCAACTGTCGGCCAGCGCCCAGGTGGAGGTGACGCAAGACTTGTTGCTGCTGAGCATGAGCACCACCCGCGAGGGGCAGGATGCCAATACGGTGCAAGCCCAGCTGAAAACCGCGCTCGATGCCGCGTTGGCAGAAGCCAAAAAAACCGCACAAGAAGGCCAGATGGATGTGCGCACGGGTAATTTCAGCCTGTACCCGCGCTACGGCAAAGATGGCAAAACCAGCGGCTGGGTGGGCAGCGCCGAGCTGGTGCTGGATGGGCGGGACTTTGCGCGTATCACCGCAGCGGCGGGCAAGATTCAAACCCTCATTGTCAGCAGCGTGCAGTTTGGCTTGACGCGTGAGCAGCGCGCCAAGGTGGAGACGCAGGCGCAAAGCCTGGCGATAGAGCGCTTCAAAACCAAAGCCAGCGAACTGGCCAAGGGCTTTGGTTTTGCCAACTACACACTGCGTGAGGTGGCGGTGAACAGCAATGAAGGCGGTGGGCCGCGTCAGCGCAACATGGTGATGGAGTCCAAATCGATGCTGTCATCAGCCTCGGAATCGCTGCCGGTGGAGGCGGGTAAAGCCTCGGTACAGGTCACGGTGTCGGGCTCGGTGCAACTGAAGTAACGACCGAATGACAACTGACTGAAGGCGGGCTGGCAGCAGCGTTTATAAGCAAAAACTGCTTCCAGCCCAAGTAGATACTGCTCAGGCAGCTACATATTTAATAGCGGTATCAGTGCTCATCTTTCATCGTGGGCTACTGAGCCACCCATCCACCATCCATATTCCACGCCACGCCGCGCACGTTGTTGCCCGCCGGTGAGCAGAAAAACACCGCCAGATCGCCCAGTTCCTCAGGCGTGGTGAATTGAAGCGAGGGCTCTTTTTCGCCTAGCAGTTGGCGTTTGGCATCGTCCACGGAAATGCCTTGCGCGTTGGCTTTGGCGTCGATCTGTTTTTGCACCAGGGGCGTGAGCACCCAGCCGGGGCAAATGGCGTTGCTGGTGATTCCGGTGGTGGCGGTTTCCAGGGCCACTGATTTGGTAAAGCCCACGAGGCCGTGCTTGGCCGCCACGTAAGCCGACTTGGCGGCCGAGGCCACCAGACCGTGTGCAGAGGCGATGTTGATGATTCGGCCCCAGTTGCTTTGACGCATGGCGGGCACCGCCAGGCGCGTGGTGTGAAAGGCGCTGGAGAGGTTGATGGCGATGATCGCGTCCCACTTGTCGACGGGAAAGTCTTCCACATTGGCCACGTGCTGAATGCCTGCGTTGTTCACCAAAATGTCCACCTGGCCGAAGCGCTGGGCGGCGAACTGCATCAAAGCTTCAATCTCGGCGGGTTTGCTCATGTCGGCGCCGTGGAACGCTACCTGAGTGCCAAAAGCCGCTACTTCAGCGGTCGGGCCTTCGGCATCGCCAAAGCCGTTGAGCACCACGTTAGCCCCTTGCGCAGCAAGCTTTCCGGCAATGCCCAGCCCGATGCCGCTGGTGGAGCCGGTGACCAGCGCTGTCTTGCCTTGAAGCATTTTTTCTTGAAGCATGTGTGTATCTCCTGCTGAATTACGATGTGGTGAGGGAATCAACATTGATATTTCACCATGCACCCACCTACGCTAAACCACCTAAGCTGCGCCGCACCCGAGCAGGCGCCTCACAACATCGCGTACTGGCAGTGGGGCGACGCGCAGGCCGCACACGTGGTGGTGTGCGTGCATGGCCTGTCGCGCCAGGGCCGCGACTTTGATGTACTGGCCCAGGCGCTGATTGAGCGTTCCAGCAACCCGCTTCGCGTGATCTGCCCCGATGTAGTGGGGCGCGGCCAGAGTGGCTGGCTGGCCGACCCGATGCGCTACCAGATTCCGACCTACGCCGCCGACATGCTGGCCCTGCTCGCACAGTTGCACATGCAGGCACCGATTGACATGCTGGACTGGGTGGGCACCAGCATGGGCGGCATCATTGGCATGGCCATTTGCGGCTCGCAGATTCCCTTGCCCGTACCGGTTCGCAAGCTGGTGCTCAACGACGTGGGCCCGGCCATCCAATGGCAGGCCCTGCAACGTATCGGCACCTACCTGGGCCAAACCGGGCGGTTTGACTCGTTGCAGCAGGCCGCTGATGCGATGTGGGCCATCTCGCAAAGCTTTGGGCCGCACACGCCCGCGCAGTGGCTGGCGCTGTCGCAACACATGGTGAAAGCCTTGCCTGATGGCCGTTTCACCTTGCATTACGACCCGGCCATTGCTGTGCCCTTTCGCAGCATGACGCCAGAGGCGGCGGTGCAAGGCGAGACGCAGCTGTGGCAGTTGTATGACGCGATCACGGCCGACACCTTGCTCGTGCGCGGCGCGCAGTCAGACCTGCTGAGCCCCGCCAATGCGCAGGCCATGACGCAGCGCGGCCCTAAAGCGCGACTGGTGGAGTTTGCCGGGGTGGGGCATGCGCCAACCTTGGTCGCCGCCGATCAGGTGCAAGCCGTCATCGATTTTTTGTCTGCTTAAAGCGCTCTTGCACGCATGAAAAGCCTGCTGGCCCCGCCAGACGACACGCTGCTTCCCGAACTGGCCCGCACGCGCGACTTTGCCCTGCCTTTCATTGCCAGCCAGACGCTGGACACGGGCGAAAACACGCTCGCCCATGCCGACGCGGTAGCCGCCATTCTCAAAACCATGGGTGCGTCGGACACCATGCAGTCTGCCACCTATCTGGTGTATGCCTGCGAGCACCTGAACCGCCCGCAAGAGGTATTGACCAAGAACTTTGGCGACAGCCTGGCCTTGCTGGCCATTGAAACAACCCGGCTGGTGCGGGTGCAGCGTCAGGCCCGCACAGTGCAGTCTGACAACGCCAGCGTCGCACTGGACAACCCCGCTGCACAAACCGAAAACGTGCGCAAGATGCTGCTGGCGTTCTCGCGCGATCTGCGCGTGGTCATGCTACGGCTGGCCTCTCGTTTGCAAACCTTGCGCCACTACGCGGCCACCAAACAGGCCGTGCCACCCAGCGTGGCCCGCGAGTCGCTCAACGTGTTTGCACCGCTGGCCAACCGGCTGGGCATCTGGCAGATCAAGTGGGAGCTGGAAGACCTGGCTTTTCGGTTTCTGGAGCCTGATGTCTACAAGCAAATCGCAGGTTTGCTGCACGACAAACGCAGCCAGCGCGAGGCGCAACTGCAACAACTGCGCGAGCAGCTGCAAACCGACTTGAATGCTGCGGGCGTGGTGGCACTGGTGCAAGGCAGACCCAAACACATCTACAGCATCGTGCGCAAAATGCGCGGCAAATCGCTGGGGTTCGACCAGGTGCTGGATGTGCGGGCGCTGCGCGTGCTCGTGCCCGACGTGGCCGCCTGCTACGCCGCCCTGGCCTGGATACACAGCCACTTCGAGCCGCTGGCCAACGAGTTTGACGACTACATTGCCAAGCCCAAAGTCAATGGCTACCAGTCGCTGCATACGGTTGTTCTGGCAGCCCCGGTCGGGGCTGCCTATGCTGATGACGTTGCGGCCCAGCCGGTTGAAATTCAAATACGCACCCAGGCCATGCACGACCATGCCGAGCAGGGCGTGGCCGCCCACTGGGCTTACAAAGAGGCTGGCGCCAAGGGCTACGCAGGCGTGATTGCGGGTGGCAGCTACGACGCCAAAATTGCCGTGCTGCGCCAGCTTTTGGCCTGGGAACGTGACCTCTCCGGCGCAGTGGAAAACAAAGGCCTGCTCGACGATCGCATTTACGTGCTCACACCCGACGCCGCCATCATCGAGCTGCCCCAAGGCGGCACGCCGGTCGACTTTGCCTACCACGTGCACACCAACCTGGGCCACCGCTGCCGGGGGGCGCGGGTCGATGGTGTGATGGTGCCGCTGAACACGCCGCTGAAAAACGGGCAGACAGTTGACGTGATGGTGGCCAAAGACGGCGCAAGCAACCTCGGCCCGTCGCGCGACTGGCTCAACCCTGAGCTGGGCTACCTGGCCGGTGCGCGCTCGCGCGCCAAAGTGCGCGCCTGGTTTAACGCTTTGGCCACCCATGAAACCGTGGCGCGAGGCCGCGAGGCTGTAGAGCGTCTGTTGCAGCGCGAGGGCAAAACTGCCATCAAATTGGACGATTTGGCCGCGCAGCTGGGTTTTGATGCCGCAGACGATTTGTTTGCGGTGGTCGGCAAAGACGAGTTCTCGCTGCGCCAGATCGAAGCCGTGCTCAAGCCCCCCGAGGCGCTGTCGCCCGACGAGTTCTTGATCTACAAAAAGTCGAAGCAAGGCGAAAAAGCAGCGGAGAAAGCCGTGGCCGGTGGCGTGCTGGTCGTGGGCATGGACTCGTTGATGACCCAGCTGGCCAAATGCTGCAAACCCGCCCCGCCCGACGCGATTGGCGGCTTCGTCACCCGCGGCAAAGGCGTCAGCATTCACCGCGCCGACTGCGCCAACTTCCGCGAACTGGCGGCCAGAACCGCCGAGCGCGTGATCCCCGTAGCCTGGAGCGCCCCCAAATCGTCTGACGCCGCCGTCTACCCGGTCGACGTCGCCATCGAAGCCGCCGACCGCCAAGGCCTGCTGCGCGACATTTCCGAGGTGTTCGCCAAAAACAAGATGAACGTGATCGGCGTGCAAACCCAATCCGTCAAAACCACGCGAGGCGAAACCGCCTGGATGACCTTCACCGTGCAGGTGGCCGACTCGGCCAAACTGGCGCAGGTGCTGGGTGCCGTGGGGCTGGTGGCGGGGGTGCGTTCGGCGCGGCGACGGTGACTAGTTCTGTTGTTGATTGATCGGAAGTAAATGTCCTACGATTTTTGGTTAGAAGTCCCCAAGGCCAAGAGGCGTCAAAAGAAAAAAGATGGCCTGAGCCCAGAGAAGATAGATAGACCACAGCGAGCGCGCCAGATTTTGCAATCGTTCGAGCCCGATATCGAATTTCGAACAACCAGCAAGGGGTTCGTTGCGTCGAGCGCCGACTTGGGCAATGTCATTGTCGAGGCCTATCGCATCAGGCTTGCTTTTTCGATGAGCACACAACCGTTTGCGCTCTACAAGGCAATTCACGGGCTACTTAGACGATTTCAGTCGGAAGACTACGCAGCTGTAGATCCCCAGGTAGATCGTGACATTCAGTATCGCGAGCCGTTCTATGAATTCATGCTCCAGTACCGCCATCAGTTCAACTGCACGGACGATGAGTTTGTTATTTGGGCTCGAGGAGAGACACCGCAGGCATGGATTGACCGCGTTGAGGCCTTGAAAGAAGGCAGGCAAATCGCGGCAACGCATATGCCCCGTGGAGATATCCTTGAGTGGGAGCAACTGCGCGATTTAACCGACGATGAGCTATGGACCCACTTACTCGATGTGATGGCGAGAAACAATGCTGCAATAGAGAAAAGTGGCCTGCAGGCATACATACAAATTTGCTCTGACAGGGCTATGGCTTATGGGCTGAGCGCATCACGTCGATTGGATGGGCTGAATTACCCAATCTACGTTGATGGTGAGGACTGGATGCAAGGGTCACTATTGGACTATGAGAAGTCGATTCTGGGTCAACTTCAGTACCGCCGGTACCCAGCTGCGGTTTTTGATCAGCCACAAAGACTGACCATTCACTTCATGAACGACGGTTTCAGTCTCGTTTTTCAAGATGGTTTGCATGCATTGCGCAAGCAAATCAATCAACTGCTAGCAACGGGCAAATTGGGCAAATGGGGAGGTGGTAGGACAAATACTGAGACGGAGGAATACTTTTACGGGTCCGACGTCGACGCCATGCACTCAGCTTTAGCGCCTCTGCTCAAGGCCGCTGTAGATCTCGGCGCTCATACGCTGGTCAAACGTTATGGCGATACGGGTGCGCGCGAAGAGCAAGTACCGCTATCGGTGGCGCATTCTTACGGTCAATAGCGAGGCTATAATCGCGGGCTTAATATCCGACTCACAGGCGCGTAGCTCAGCTGGTTAGAGCACCACCTTGACATGGTGGGGGTCGTTGGTTCGAGTCCAATCGCGCCTACCAAATTTCTGGTTTTTGAACTGCCGCATCGGCTTCTGGCTGATGCGGCTTTTTGTTTTTGTGCCCTGGTTTTTGCCACACACCCGACTGCCTGCATCACAGGAGTCCAATCCAATGCTCCTAAAATAATAGCTGCTTGAGCAGTATTTACAAGGGCGACAACCTCAAAACGCTCAAATTTCGCTTGCTACTCCTCATCGAAGCCAAATCACTGCGGGTAAACCATGCGCTCAGCCACGACGCACCTCGTCCCAAAACTGATTTTTTGCTGCTAGTGTGGGCGCAACACATTTGGCCCAGGAGTTCTCACCGTGCAACCCAGAAAAGCAAGCCCCGCCAAACCAGCCGTGCGGGTGATCAAGAAGTACCCCAACCGCAGGCTGTACGACACCGACACCTCCACCTACATCACACTGGCTGACGTGAAGCAGTTGGTGATGGATACCGAACGGTTTGTGGTGCGGGATGCCAAGAGTGGCGAAGACCTCACCCGCAGCATCCTGCTGCAAATCATTCTGGAAGAAGAGGCAGGCGGTGCACCCATGTTTACCGAGGCGGTGCTGGGCAACATCATTCGCTTTTATGGCCATGCCATGCAGGGTTTCATGGGCTCGTACCTCGAGAAAAACGTGCAGGTGTTCACCGACATTCAGACCAAGATGGCCGAGCAGTCGCGGCATGTGTCGCCCGAGATGTGGGCGCAATTCCTGAGCCTTCAGCCACCGGCTGTGCAGGGTGCAGTTCAGGGCGTTATGGGCAACTACGTCGAGCAGTCGCGCGCCATGCTTGCGCAAATGCAGGAGCAACTGCACAAGCAGACGGAGCAGATGTTTGGGGCGTTCGGGCTGAAACGTTGAAGTTTTTCCGGCATTTTTAAGCCAAATGGGGCTCCAGCCCTTATGAATACTGCGCAAGCAGCTATCTAATTCATAGTAATTAGCGGATCGAGAAGCATGGCAGCTAGCGTCACCGACAATCGGGGCATGCTTGAAGTCTTATCTCCCCCACCCACCACATCCTTGAAACCCGCCCCGAAAGTCGGTTTCGTCAGCCTGGGATGCCCCAAAGCACTGACCGATTCGGAGCTGATCTTGACGCAGCTCTCGGCCGAGGGCTACCAAACCTCCAAAACCTTTGCCGGGGCTGATCTGGTCATCGTGAACACCTGCGGGTTCATTGACGATGCGGTCAAAGAAAGCCTGGACACGATTGGCGAAGCGCTGGCGGCCAATGGCCGGGTCATCGTGACTGGCTGCCTGGGTGCCAAAGCGGTCGACGGCAGTGCTGACACCAGCGGCGGCACAGCCAGCAGCAACCTGGTGCGCAGCATGCACCCCAGCGTGCTGGCGGTCACTGGCCCGCACGCCACGCAGGAGGTGATGGACGCGGTGCACCTGCATTTGCCCAAGCCGCACGATCCGTTTGTTGACCTGGTTCCGGCGTATGGAATCAAGCTCACCCCCAAACACTACGCCTACCTGAAGATCAGCGAAGGCTGTAACCACCGCTGCACGTTTTGCATCATCCCCAGCATGCGCGGCGACCTGGTCAGCCGGCCGATTGGCGACGTGCTCACCGAGGCGCGGGCGCTGTTTGAAGGCGGCGTGAAAGAGCTGCTCGTCATCAGTCAAGACACCTCGGCCTACGGTGTGGACGTGAAATACCGTACCGGCTTTTTCGATGGCCGCCCGGTGAAAAGCCGCATGCTGGAATTGGTGGACGAACTGGGCAAACTGGCCGAGCCGCACGGCGCATGGGTGCGCCTGCATTACGTCTACCCCTACCCGAGCGTGGACGAGGTGATTCCGCTGATGGTGCAGGGCAGGGCGCTGCCCTATCTGGATGTGCCTTTCCAGCACAGCCACCCCGACGTGCTGCGCCGCATGAAGCGCCCCGCCAGCGGCGAGAAAAACCTCGAGCGCATCGCCCGCTGGCGCGCGGCTTGCCCCGAAATCGTGATTCGCAGCACCTTCATCGCTGGGTTTCCGGGTGAAACCGAAGCCGAGTTTGACGACCTGCTGGCCTTTATGCGTGAAGCCCAAATCGACCGCGCCGGTTGCTTTGCCTACAGCCCGGTGCAAGGCGCCGCCGCCAACGACATTCCCGGCATGCTGCCCCAAGCGCTGCGTGAAGAGCGCCGCGCGAGGTTCATGGCGGTGGCCGAAGAAGTGTCTGCTAACAAACTACGTCAGCGTATCGGCTCCACTATGCAAGTCTTGGTCGACTCTGCGCCTGCACTGGGTAAAAAAGGTGGCGTGGGCCGCAGCTATGCCGACGCACCGGAGATTGATGGCGTGGTCAAGCTGCTGCCGCCCGAGAAGATCAGCAAGACCTTGAAGGTAGGCGAGTTCACCAAAGCCCGCGTGATGGGCACGCAGGGGCATGATTTGGTGGCGTTGCCGGTTTGAGTCACCTGAGGTTGTCAAATCGTGAACGGCTTCGTATCAAGCACGACATGCTTGGTTTGCGGCGAAGCGGCAAAACCTGCCCTGGTGTACACGGATCGCGACGTGTCCTTGTGCAACGACCCAGGCTGTCGGCTCGCTGCAAACCAGCGGCACACCCTGTCACCCAAAGCCTTTGCCCAGTATCTGGCCCATCAGCGTGGCGTGCTGCACGCGCGGCGCAAGGCGT
This sequence comes from Comamonadaceae bacterium, assembly GCA_031414805.1. Classification (GTDB taxonomy): domain Bacteria; phylum Pseudomonadota; class Gammaproteobacteria; order Burkholderiales; family Burkholderiaceae_C; genus JAAFIW01. The sequence continues at coordinate 229,352 of JANOQJ010000015.1, read as the reverse complement.
CCAAAGCGCTGGCGCTGGTGGTGGCGCAGAAAACGCAGCGCGAAGCTGAAGAGAACGAGGCTGTTTGGGCCGCCGCCGAAGCGCAGCTGGCAGGCCAACTGCCACATAACAGCGAAAGACTCGTTCTTCCCTCAGGGCCACGTCGCCTGCGAAATCTTCCGCAACGCGAACGCAACCGGTACCGCGATCACCTGAACCGCATCATTGCGCAGGCCACCTCAGGCGTAGATTTGAGCCACGAGCCACAAGTTGCCCCTGTGGATACAGCAAGCAAAACCAGCGCCGATTTGCTGACCAACGTGTGCACCCTTTGCCGTGGTGGCTGTTGTACATCAGGGGGTCATAAAGCGTATCTGACGGCGGCGACTATCCGGCGCTTCATGGCGGCGCGCCCCGGGCTTCGGCCCCGCGAGGTGCTGGCCGCGTATCTGGCGCACCTACCGCCCCGCACCGAAGCAGGCTCGTGTGTGAATCACGGTGCCCTAGGCTGCAGTTTGCCGCGTGACTTGCGATCAGACGTTTGCAACCGCTACCTTTGCGACACCGCCAAGAGCATCGGTGAGCGGGAGGCTGTCGTGGCCTTGGTACGTCGCCAGGACGTCTGGAACCGCTACACGCCTGAACGCGATAACAACATCGTGGGCGTAGCACTTGTCACACAGAATGGCATTACCCTGTATGACAAGTGATTGCCAACTTGATCAGTCTGCCTGCTTGCGCAAAAACGCCGGAATCTCAAAGTCGTCCATGCCGCCTGATGCCAGCGCATCAACCTTGGCGGCTGCCTGCGTGCGGTTGGTACGCCACACGCTGGGCACGGCCATGCCGCCGTAGTCGGGCTGGTTGGACTGCGCTGCGCCAGGACCTGCGATGGCGTTGTTGACGGTCGGTACATGGAACGGCACGTTGTCGGTGCCAGTGCGCAGGGTGGTTTGCAGCACTTGCAGCGGAGGCGCCGTGCGGCGGATCCCTTGACGGGAGAGACCGGTGGCCACCACGGTGACACGCACCGCTTCGCCCAAACCGTCGTCATACGCAGTGCCGTAAATCACGTGCGCGTCGGGCGAGGCGTAGGCGCGAATGGTGTTCATGGCCAGCTTGCTCTCGCTCAATTTCAGTGAGCCTTTCGCCGCGCTGATCAGCACCAGCACACCCTTCGCACCCGACAGGTCAATACCTTCCAGCAGTGGGCAGGCCACGGCCTGCTCGGCGGCGATGCGGGCGCGGTCCGGACCAGCCGCAATCGCGGTGCCCATCATGGCTTTGCCGGGCTCGCCCATCACGGTGCGCACGTCTTCAAAGTCCACGTTGACATGGCCGGGTACGTTGATGATTTCGGCAATGCCGCCCACCGCGTTCTTCAGCACGTCGTTGGCATGGGCAAACGCCTCGTCTTGGGTGATGTCGTCGCCCAGCACTTCCAGCAGCTTTTCGTTCAGCACCACGATCAGCGAGTCCACATTCGCTTCCAGCTCGGCCAGGCCGTTGTCGGCGTTGGTCATGCGGCGGCCACCTTCCCAGTCGAAGGGTTTGGTGACCACGCCCACGGTGAGCACGCCCATTTCTTTGGCAATACGCGCAATCACCGGCGCTGCGCCGGTGCCGGTGCCGCCGCCCATGCCAGCGGTGATGAACAGCATGTGTGCGCCGTCAATGGCAGCGCGAATGTCGTCTGCCGCAATTTCGGCCGCTTCACGGCCTTTGTCGGGCTTGCTACCTGCGCCCAGACCGCTGGTGCCCAGCTGAATGGTGCGGTGCGCCGGGCTGCGCGACAGGGCTTGTGCGTCGGTGTTGGCGCAAATGAATTCCACGCCGCCCACGGCGCAGTCAATCATGTGTTCCACGGCGTTGCCGCCACCACCGCCTACGCCGATAACCTTGATCTGTGTGCCGAGGTTGAATTCTTCGACTTCAATCATTTCGATGCTCATGTGAATACTCCTTGAATTGAGAAACTTGCAGTTGCCTAAAAATCTTTGATGGGTAAACGTGTTTTTATGGGGTGATGCTCATCCGGATCCAGGCGGTCCGGTACACCGCCATCGATCGCGCAGGGCATGACTTTTGGGTGGCGATGCATGGATGTTTTTCATCAGAAATTCCCCACAATGAAGTCTTTGAACCGTCCAAATGCCGTCTTCACCGACCCGCTTTGCTGCGCTGCCTTGAAGCCGCGCAAGCGTGCGTTGCGGGCTTCTTCGAGCTGGCCCATCACGGTGGCCGCGCGAGGCTGGGAGACCATGTCGGCCAGCGGACCGCGGTACTGCGCGACGCCGCGGCGTACCGGCTTTAAAAAGATGTCTTCGCCCAGCTCCACCATGCCGGGCATCACACAACTGCCGCCTGTGAGCACGATGCCCGACGACAGCACTTCTTCGTAGCCCGACTCGCGGATGACCTGCTGCACCAGCTGGAAAATCTCCTCGATGCGCGGCTCAATCACCCCGGCCAGGGCCTGCTTGCTCAACATGCGCGGGCTGCGGTCGCCCAGGCCGGGTACTTCAACTTGTTGCTCTGGGTCGGCCAGCAGTTGCTTGGCGTATCCACTTTCTACTTTGATGTCTTCAGCATCTTTGGTCGGAGTGCGCAGGGCCATGGCAATGTCGCTGGTGATCAGATCGCCTGCAATCGGAATCACCGCAGTGTGGCGAATCGCGCCGCCGGTAAAGATGGCCACGTCGGTGGTGCCAGCGCCAATGTCCACCAGGGCCACGCCCAGCTCTTTTTCGTCTTGCGTGAGCACGGCGGCACTCGATGCCAAAGGGTTCAGCAGTAACTGCTCCACCTCCAGGCCACAGCGGCGCACGCACTTGATGATGTTTTCTGCCGCGCTCTGCGCCCCGGTGACGATGTGCACCTTGGCCTCCAGGCGAATGCCGCTCATGCCAATCGGCTCTTTCACGTCCTGCCCGTCAATTACGAATTCTTGCGGAGCGACCAGCAGCAGGCGCTGGTCGGTGGAGATGTTGATGGCTCGGGCCGTTTCGACCACGCGGGCCACGTCGGCGGGCGTCACCTCGCGGTCTTTCACCGCCACCATGCCGCTGGAATTGATGCCGCGAATGTGGCTGCCGGTGATGCCGGTGAACACGCGGGTGATCTTGCAATCGGCCATCAACTCGGCTTCTTTCAGAGCCTGCTGAATACTCTGCACGGTGGCATCAATGTTCACGACGACGCCGCGCTTGAGGCCGTTGCTTGGCGCCATGCCGAGACCCGCGAGTTTCAGCTCGCCGCCGGCCTGCACCTCCGCCACCACCACCATCACTTTGGCGGTGCCAATGTCCAATGCAACGATCAGGTCTTTGTAGTCTTTTGCCATGTTCTTTGCCTTAGGGTTTTTTGGGTTTGGTTGGCGGTTTGACAGCAGCGACGGGTGCAACCGGTGCGTCCAGCGCAGTCACGCCGCTGATGCGAATCGCGTAACCGTCGGTGTGGCGCAGGTCGGCTGATTGCAGCGAGGCCACGCTGCGGCCATAGCGGCTACTGATCTGGCCAGCGGTTTGGACAAAGCGCTGCACACGTGGCATCAACTCAGCAGCGTTTCCGCGGCCCAACTCCAGCACCGCGTTGTTGTCCAGCTCGGCTTGCCAGCTACCACGGGCCGACAGCACCAGCTGCGTCAAGCTCAAATTGATTGGGGTAAACAAAGGGGCCAGCGCGCGGTACATGGCCAGCACCTCACCGCTTTGCGCATCCGGGCCGCTGAGTTGCGGCAAGTCCTGGTCTTCGATGTCGCCCAGGTTGGCTTCAAACACCTCACCCAGGTCGTTCATCAGCCGCTCTTGTGCATCGGGTTTGCCAGCGGTCAGCCAATACGCCACGGCTTTATGTTCCTGCAACTGCACCTGCAGCCGGTTGGGAAACTCGCGCCGCACCTGGGCGCGGCGTACCCACGGTGCAGATTCAAACGCGGCGCGTGCAGCGTCCAGGTTCACGGTGAAAAAGTTGCCTTCCACGCGGGGCAACACATGTGCCCGCAAGGTCACCGCGTTGTTGTGCACCACCTGGCCAGAGACCGAGATATTCTTGAGTGCAAACACCGGATGCCGCAACGCCCACCAGATTCCAGATGCTACAAAAATAATAGCTAGCAGAGCAAACAATGCCTGTGCTAACGCATTCATGAGCTTGATATCCAGGGGCAGAGGCGCGTTCATCATGACGCCTCGTAATCCGTCGCAGCCAGTGCCAGCAATTGCAGGCAGAGGTCTTCATAGCTGATTCCCGCTGCGCGGGCCGACATGGGTACCAGCGAGTGGCCGGTCATGCCGGGGGAGGTGTTGATCTCCAGCAGATACGGTTTGTGAGTCACTGCGTCAATCATCACGTCGGCGCGTGACCAGCCCCGGCAGCCCAGGACCTGGTAGGCCTTGAGCGCCAGGGCTTGAATAGCCACCTCTTCGCCGGCGGGCAAACCGCAGGGCACGATGTATTGCGTGGCGTCGGTGAAGTATTTGTTCTGGTAGTCGTAGTTGCCGTCGGGTGCCACGATGCGGATGACCGGCAAGGCTTTGGCATCTGCGCCACTGCCGATTAGCGGTACGGTGACTTCGTCGCCGCTGATGAACTGCTCGCACAACACCTGCGGGTCGTGCTGTGCGGCCAGTTCATACGCCGCCTCGCATTGGCTGCGTTCAACCACCTTGGTCAGGCCAATGGTGGAGCCTTCGCGCGCAGGTTTCACGATCATCGGCGAGCCCAGCACTTCAAACGCCTGCTCGCACGCCACTGCATGGGCCACTGTTGCCCAACCCGGTGTCGACAAGCCTTCGGCGCGCCACACACGCTTGGTCATCACTTTGTCAATCGCAATCGCCGAGGCCATCACACCAGGCCCGGTATAGGGAAGGCCCAGCAATTCCAGCGCGCCTTGCACCGTGCCGTCTTCACCAAACCGGCCATGCAGGGCAATAAAGCAGCGTGCAAACCCCATCGTTTTCAGCTCGACCAAGTCGCGTTCTGCGGTGTCAAACCCATGCGCATCCACCCCGCGCGACAGCAAGGCCTTGAGCACACCTGCGCCCGACATCAGCGACACCTCCCGCTCGGCGGAGCGGCCTCCCATGAGCACAGCTACTTTGCCGAAGACGGTCATGTGGGGCTCCTATTGAGCGGGCAAGATTTATTCCCGACCGTTCGCCCTGAGGTGGCTGTTCCGACTGTCCTGAGGTATCGAAGGAAGGGCTCGCGACGGCTTCGATACCTCAGCCCGAACGGGAATTCGCGATCAAATCGTTCCGAATCAATAACGTCATCAGTCATGTGTCATCTCCACCAACTTGCCCGGCACCGCACCAATCGATCCCGCGCCCATGCACATCACAACGTCGCCATCGCGTGCGTTGTCGATGATGGTTTGCGGCATGGCGGCGATGTCGTCCACAAACACCGGCTCCAGCTTGCCCGCGACCCGCAGTGCGCGGGCCAGGGCGCGGCCGTCTGCCGCCACGATGGGGTCTTCGCCCGCGGCGTAGACCTCGGCCAGCAGCACGGCATCCGCATGGCCCAGCACTTTCACGAAGTCTTCAAAACAGTCTCGCGTGCGGGTGTAGCGGTGCGGCTGGAAGGCCAGCACCAAGCGCTGACCTGGGAAAGCACCGCGCGCGGCGGCCAGGGTCACTTCCAGCTCCACCGGGTGGTGGCCATAGTCTTCAATCACGGTGTAGTGGCCGCCGTCTTTAGCGGGCAACTGGCCGTAGCTCTGGAAGCGACGGCCCACGCCTTTGAACTCCGCCAGGGCGCGCAGCACCGCCGCATCGGGAATGTTCAGCTCCACGGCAATGGCAATGGCTGACAAGGCGTTCAGTACGTTGTGCTGGCCCGCCAGGTTCAGCACAACATTCAAGTCGGGCAAGGTCACGCCGTTGCGCCGCTGGGCGGTGAAATGCATTTGTGCGCCCACCGCCCGCACGTTGATGGCCCGCACCTGCGCGTCTTCATTCAAACCGTAGCTGGTAACGGGTCGACTGACTTGGGGCAGGATGCTTTGAATCGCGGCATCGTCTGTGCACAGCACGGCCGTACCGTAGAACGGCATGTGGTTCAAAAAGTCCACAAACGCCTGCTTCAAACGGCCAAAGTCATGGCCGTAGGTTTCCATGTGGTCGGCGTCGATGTTGGTCACCACGGCCATGACCGGCAGCAGGTTCAAAAACGACGCGTCGGACTCATCGGCTTCCACCACGATGTAGTCGCCCGCGCCGAGCTTGGCGTTCGCGCCTGCGCTGTTAAGCCGCCCGCCAATCACAAAGGTGGGGTCCAGCCCGGCGGCGTACAGCACGCTGGCCACCAAGCTGGTGGTGGTGGTCTTGCCATGCGTGCCGGCAATGGCAATGCCCTGTTTCATGCGCATCAACTCGGCCAGCATGAGTGCGCGCGGGACCACCGGGATATGCCGCTCACGTGCGGTCAGCACCTCGGGGTTGTCGGCCTGCACGGCGGTGGAGGTGACCACCGCATCGGCATGTTCCAGGTTGCTAGCCGCATGGCCGATGGAGGTCTTGATGCCCATCGCCGCCAGTCTGCGCAAGGTGGGGCTGTCAGACAAATCGGAGCCGCTGATGATGTAGCCCAGGTTGTGCAGCACCTCGGCGATACCACTCATCCCGGAGCCGCCCACGCCGACGAAATGAATGTGTTTGATAGCGTGTTTCATATCACTACCTTTTCATTTCGGCGGCTTACCGAATACACGACCACATACGCCGTCATTCCCGCGCAGGCGGGAATCCACGGTTGTGGGCACTGGATTCCCGCCTGCGCGGGAATGACGGACCAATAGGTGTTTCATTTCTTTGCCAGCTCCTCGCAGGCCGCCACGATCAGTCGTGTGGCATCCAGTTTCTGCATCTTTTTGGCCTCCAGCCCTTTAGAAATAAGCTCAACCAGCTCTGTTTTTTGTAGCATCTGAGCGAGCTTCTCCGGGCTGAGATCGCGCTGCTGCACCAGCCAGCCGCCACCGGCATCGGTCAGAAACCGGGCGTTGGTGGTTTGGTGGTCGTCCACGGCGAACGGGAAGGGCACAAAAATCGCCGCGGCACCCACCGCTGCAATCTCGGTCACCGTGCTGGCACCGGCGCGGCAAACGATCAGGTCGGCTTGGGCAAAGGCTTTGGCGGTGTCGTCGATGAAAGGTGTGAGCGTGGCTTGCACGCCTGCGGCTGCATAGCTGGCGCGCAAGGCGTCAATCTGCTTGGCACCGCTTTGGTGGATGACCTGTGGACGCACCGCCTCGGGGATCAGTGCCAGCGCTTGCGGCACCACGTCGTTCAAGGCTTTGGCACCCAGGCTGCCACCCACCACCAACAGCTGGAGCGGCCCGCTGCGCCCGGTCAAACGGGTGGCGGGGTCGGCCTGGTTCATGAATTCCAGCCGCAGCGGATTACCCACCCATTGCGTGGTCTTTGCGTTTTTCAGCACGTTTGGAAAGGCGGTGAACACCCGGTCGGCTACTCCCGCCAGCACCTTGTTGGCAAGGCCTGCCACCGAATTTTGCTCATGCAGCACCAGCGGTTTACCGAGCAGAACACTCATCATTCCGCCCGGAAAGCTGATGTAGCCGCCCATGCCCAGCACCACATCGGGCTTGACGCGGCGCACCACCCGAATGCTTTGCCAAAAGGCTTTGAGTAGGCGAACAGGCAGCAGCGCCAAGGTCATCAGTCCTTTGCCGCGTACCCCGGAAAAGTCAATCAACTCCAGCGCAAAACCGCGCTTGGGCACCAGCTCGCTTTCCATGCTGCCCGGACTGCCCAACCAGTGCACGCGCCAGCCGCGCAGCCGCAGGGCCTCCGCGACGGCCAGGCCGGGAAAGATGTGGCCACCAGTGCCGCCTGCCATCACGAGTGCGGTTTTTGTCATACCCGCCCCCCCCGCATCAGCGCCTTGCTCTCGTAGTCAATCCGCAGCACCACCGCAATCGCCACCACGTTCATCAAAATGGCCGAGCCGCCATAACTCATCAGCGGCAAGGTCAAGCCTTTGGTGGGTAGTGCCCCGAGGTTCACGCCCATGTTGATGAAGGCCTGAAAACCGATCCAGATGCCAACGCCCTGCGCTACCAGCCCGGCAAACACGCGGTCCAGCGCAATGGCCTGGCGGCCGATGTGCATGATGCGGCGGGTCAGCCAGAAGAAGCACATGATCACGGTGAGTACGCCGATCAGGCCGAACTCTTCGCCGATCACGGCCAGCAGAAAGTCGGTATGGGCTTCTGGTAACCAGTGCAGTTTTTCCACGCTGCCGCCCAGGCCCACGCCCCAGATTTCGCCCCGACCAATCGCGATGAGCGCGTGCGACAACTGGTAGCCTTTGCCCAGCGCATGCTTTTCGCTCCAGGGGTCCAGGTAAGCAAAAATGCGCTCGCGCCGCCAGTCGCTCAGCGCAATCATCACCCCGAACGCCACCACGATAACCAGCGCGATCAAGAAGAACATACGGGCGTTCACGCCGCCCAAAAACAGGATGCCCATCGCAATCACGGCGATCACCATGAAGGCACCCATGTCGGGCTCGGCCAGCAGCAGCATGCCCACGATGGCCACCGACAAAGCCATGGGCAGCACCGCGCGAAAGAAGCGCTCTTTCACCTCCATCCGGCGCACCATGTAGTCGGCCGCATACAGCAGCACCGCAAACTTGGCCAGCTCCGAGGGCTGAAAGCTGAGCGGCCCCAGCGCGATCCAGCGGCGCGCGCCGTAAACCACTTTGCCAATGCCGGGTATCAACACCAGGATCAGCAACACCAGCGACAGCACAAACAACCAGGGCGCGGCGCGCTCCCAGGTGCGCATGGGCACGCGAAACGCCAGCAAGCCCATCAGCACCGCCACGCCAATGAACAGCACGTGGCGCAACAGGAAATGGGTTTGGGTGTAGCGCGCAAACTTGGGGTTGTCGGGCAGGGCGATGGAGGCCGAATAGACCATCACCAGACCAAAGGCCATCAGCGCCACGGTGACCCAGGCAATGGCCTGGTCGAAGCTGGCGGTGGAGACCGGTTTCGCAGCGGTGTAGTCCCCTGGCGCGCGGTTTTTGCCCAGCAAACCCTTGATGCTCGTGGTGCTCATGCCAGTGCCTCCACGGCCTGCACAAACACCTGGGCGCGGTGCTCGTAGTTGTTGAACATGTCAAAGCTGGCGCAAGCCGGTGACAGCAGCACGGCGTCACCACCGTGGGCACGCGCGGCGCTTTGGGCGACGGCATCGGACATGGAGGCTGCGTCCAGCAGCGGCACATCGGTTTGCGCCAAGGCGGCGCGAATCAAAGGCGCATCGCGCCCAATCAGCACCACGGCGCGGGCGAACTGGCTCACCGGTTTGGCCAGGGGCGCGAAGTTCTGGCCCTTGCCTTCGCCGCCCAGAATGAGCACGATTTTTCTGTCGGCACCCAGACCGTTCAAGGCCGCAACGGTGGCGCCGACATTCGTGCCCTTGCTGTCGTCAAAGTACTCCACGTCTTCCACGACGGCCACACTTTGCACGCGGTGCGGCTCGCCCGCATAGTCGCGCAGGCCGTACAGCATGGGGCCGATGGCACAACCGGCGGCGTGGGCCAGCGCCAGCGCGGCCAGTGCATTCACCGCGTTGTGACGGCCACGGATGCGCAGCGCATCGGCGGGCATCAGGCGCTGGAAGTGAATCTCGGCCTGCTCGCCCTTTTTGAATTTCTGCGTTTCGTCGGCTTCCAGCGCACGGACCAGCCACGCCATGCCATTGACCACTTCAATACCAAAGTCACCAGGGCGCTGGGGCAGGTCGCCGCCAAAGCTGGTGTGGTCGCGTTGCTGCTGTTTACCGCCTTTGAGTCGCACCGCTGGTGGCAGCATGGCCATCACTTGCGGGTCTTCGCGGTTCAGGAGCATCAGGCTCGAAGACCCAAAGATGTGCGACTTGGCTGCTTCATACGAAGCCATGTCGCCATGCCAGTCCAGGTGGTCTTCGCTGATGTTCAGCACCGTCGCGGCGGTGGGCTCGAACCCCTGCACGCCATCGAGCTGGAAGCTGGACAACTCCAGCACCCACACCTGGGGCAGGGTAGCGGCGGCGATGTGCGCTGCCAAGGTGTCCAGCAAACTGGGGCCAATGTTGCCGGCCACGGCGACGGTTTTGTTGGAGCGCAGGGCGAGCTCGCCCGTGAGCGCCGTGACGGTGGTTTTGCCGTTGGTGCCGGTGATAGCCAGCACGGCGGGCGCGTAACCCTGCGGTTCTTTCAGCGTCATCAAAGCGTCAGAAAACAAGTCTAATTCGCCTTCTACCCTTGTATTCATTGCTCGAGCAGCTATTAATACAGGAGCAATTTCGGCAGGGGACAACCCAGGACTGCGCAGCACACGGTTGACCGATGTGCCTTCAACCAGGGCTGCACTGAACGGCCCTGCAATGAATTGGGCCTGCGGCAGCTCGTCACGTAGGGCCTGCAATCCGGGTGGTGCTTCCCGCGTGTCGGCCACCGTGACCTGCGCGCCCCGACCCGCGCACCAGCGCGCCATCGCCAGCCCGGATGTTCCCAGGCCGAGGATGAGGACGTATTGGTCTTGCAAGGTCATGATGAATCACTCAAGCCCGAGATCGTCATTCCCGCGCAGGCGGGCATCCAGGCGCGAAGACTGTGCGATTGACTGCCTAAGGGGCATGCTGCGATGGATTCCCGCCTGCGCGGGAATGACGGCATATTGGGGTTCAGACGAATCATGCTCATCTCAACTTCAAACTGGCCAGGCCCATCAGGCACAGCAGCATGGTGATGATCCAGAAGCGCACGACGACCTGCGTTTCTTTCCAGCCGGTCTTTTCAAAGTGGTGGTGCAGCGGGGCCATCTTCAGCAGGCGGCGACCTTCGCCGTAGCGCTTGCGGGTGTATTTGAACCACAGCACCTGGGCCATCACCGACAGCGCCTCCACCACGAAGATGCCGCCCATGATGAACAGTACAATTTCCTGGCGCACGATCACTGCAATTGTGCCCAGCGCACCGCCCAGGGCCAGCGCGCCCACGTCGCCCATAAACACCTGCGCGGGGTGGGCGTTGAACCACAAAAACGCCAGACCCGCCCCCGCCATGGCGGCGCAAAAAATCAGCAACTCGCCCGAGCCGGGAATATGTGGAAAGAACAGGTACTTGCTGTACACCGCGCTACCCGTCACGTATGCAAACACGCCCAGCGCCGATCCCACCATCACCACCGGCATGATGGCCAAGCCGTCCAGCCCGTCGGTCAGGTTCACAGCGTTGCTGGTGCCCACGATGACCAGATAGCTCAAGATCACAAAGCCAAACACGCCCAGTGGGTAGCTGATCTCTTTGAAAAACGGCACCAGCAGGCCCGCCTTGGGCGGCAGGTTCACATCAAAACCTGAACGCACCCAGGTGATGAACAGTTGCACCACCTTCATGTTGGAGCTTTCCGAGATGCTGAACACCAGATACAGCGCCGCCAGCAGACCGATGAGGGATTGCCACAAATACTTCTCACGCGAGCGCATGCCCTCGGGGTCTTTTTTCACCACCTTGCGCCAGTCGTCGGCCCAGCCAATCGCACCGAAACCCAGAGTCACCACCAGCACGATCCACACAAAGCGGTTGGACAGGTCGAACCACAGCAGGGTGGAGACGGCGATGCTCAGCAAAATGAGCACGCCGCCCATGGTGGGCGTGCCGCTTTTGACCAAGTGCGTGTCCATGCCGTAACCGCGTACCGGCTGGCCAATCTTGAGCGACGTGAGCTTGCGGATCACCCACGGGCCAGCCGCCAGGCCAATCAGCAGCGCGGTCATCGCGGCCATCACGGCGCGAAAGGTCAGGTACTGAAACACCCGAAAGAAGCCGAATTCGGGGGACAGGCTTTGCAGCCACTGGGCCAGACTAAGCAGCATGTTTTGGGTCTCCAACTTCTTGTTCTTTTGCGTGTTGGGTGATGGCTTGCACCACCTGCTCCATCTTCATGAAGCGCGAGCCTTTGACCAGCACGCTGGCTACTTGGGGCAGCTCAATCAGGACGGCCTGAATCAGGGCAGGCATGTCTACATGATGCGGTATCAGATCTTTATTTGCTACAAATTCAATAGCTGCTTGAGCAGATTGGGTGCCGATCGCAGCCATTTTTTCTATATTTTTGGTTCGCGCATAAGCACCGACCTCAGCATGAAACTGCGGCCCCTGGTCGCCCACTTCGCCCATGTCGCCCAGCACCAGCAGGCGCGGGCCGGGTAACTCGGCCAGCACGTCGACGGCGGCGCGCACCGAGTCAGGGTTGGCGTTGTACGTGTCGTCCACCACAGTGATGCTTTTGCCGTGCAACGCAAGGCTGAAGGCACGCGAGCGGCCCTTGATAGGCTCGAACGCCGACAGGCCCTGGGCGATGGCTGCTAACGGTGCACCGGCGGCCTGGGCACAGGCGGTGGCGGCCAGGGCGTTGCGCAGGTTGTGACGGCCTGCAATGTGTAGATGGCAATCAAACGCGCCTGTGGGGGTTTGAATGCGGGCCTGCCATGCGCCGTCTACCCATTGCGCCGCCAGCAAATCCACCTCGCCGCCAGTGCCAAAACGCAAGCAAGGTCGGTTAGCGGCCAATTGCGTCCACACCGGCGTGAATTCTTCATCGGCCGGGAAAACCGCTACCCCGTCGTCAGGCAACGCCGAGATGACTGCGCCGTTTTCCTGCGCCACCGCCTGTACGGTGGCCATGAACTCCAGGTGCTCGCGTTGCGCGTTGTTTACCAGCGCCACGGTGGGTTTGGCCAGACGGGCCAGATACGCAATCTCGCCCACATGGTTCATGCCCAGCTCCACCACCGCTGCGTGGTGCGCGGCGCGCAGGCGCAGCAGGGTGAGTGGCAGGCCGATGTCATTGTTGAAATTGCCTTGCGTGGCCAGGCTGGCATCGGGATGCCACGCGCGCAGGATGGATGCAATCATTTGCGTCACCGTGGTCTTGCCGTTGCTGCCGGTCACCGCAATCAGGGGTAGATCAAACTGGCTGCGCCAACCGGCGGCCAACTGGCCTAAGGCGAGCTTGGTGTCATCAACCTCTATGCCAGACGAACCTGCAGGCAGGCGATGCCGGTTCGCAATCGCCGCCGCTGCGCCTGCTGCCTGCGCCTGAACCAGAAAGTCATTTGCATCAAAGCTTTCGCCCTTCAAAGCCACAAACAAGTCACCCGCTTGAAGGCTGCGCGTGTCGGTGTGCACGCGCTGAATCGGGGCCGCGCCGTCGCCCACGAGCGTGGCACCGGGCAACCACGGCAGGGCTTGGTCCAGATTCATCATGCCTTTAGCCCCCGCGCCTGCAAGGCTGCCAGCGCATGGGCTTGGTCTGAAAATGGGTGTTTGACACCCGCCACGTCCTGGTAGCCCTCATGTCCTTTACCGGCCACCAGCACCACATCGCGGGCATCGGCTGCGGCCAGGGCATGCGCAATCGCACTGGCGCGGTCGGCCAGAATGGTCACGCCGTGTTCTGACTTCATGCCCATAAAAATCTGCTCGATGATGGCCAGCGGCTTTTCGGTGCGAGGGTTGTCGCTGGTGATGACCACACGGTGCGAGCTGCGCTGGGCAATCTCGCCCATGAGTGGGCGTTTGGTGGCGTCACGGTCGCCGCCGCAGCCAAACACGCACCACAGCTGGCCGCCGCGCTGCTGCACCAGGGGTTTCAGCGCCAGCAACGCCTGCTTCAGCGCATCGGGCGTGTGGGCATAGTCCACCGCCACCAGTGGCACGCCGGTGCCGCCAAAGCACTCCATGCGACCGGGCACAGGGGCTAACGCCGCGCAGGCGCGCACGGCCTGCGCGAGCGGGTGGCCCAGGGCGCGCAAGGCCGCGATCACGCCCAGCAGGTTGGATACGTTGTACTGACCAATCAAGCGCGTTTGCAGGTGTTGCACCTCGGCTTGCTCGACGACCTCAAACTGCAGGCCACCGGCTTCGTAGCGAATGTTGCGTGCAGTCAGGCGCGCCGGGCTTGGGGCGGATGCTTCGCAGGACACCGTCCACACATCCAGGGTTTTGCCGCGCAAGCTCATGGCCAGGCGCGCGCCGTGCACATCGTCCACATTGACCACCGCCGCCAGCAAACCCGGCCACTCAAACAGAGACTGCTTGGCCTGCCAGTAAGCGTCCATGCTGGCGTGGTAGTCCAGGTGGTCTTGCGTGAAGTTGGTAAACATCGCCACGCGAATGCGCGTGCCATCCAGCCGCCGCTCGTGCAGGCCGATGGACGATGCCTCGATGGCGCAGGTCTTCACGCCCTGGGCTACCCAGTCGGCCAGCACGCCTTGCAGCAGCACGGGGTCTGGCGTGGTCATGCCGGTGGGAGTTAACGCAGGAGTTTGGCCAGGAAACACCAATCCCATGCCCAAAGTACCCACCAGCCCTGATGGAGCATGCTCAAGCAGCTCTGAATTAGATAGCGCTTGCGCCAGCCACCACGCAGTCGATGTTTTGCCGTTGGTACCGGTGACAGCCAGCACATCAATGTGGTGCGACGGGTGCTTGTAATACGCTGCCGCAATCGGGCCAGTAGCCGCTTTCAAGTGCAGATAGCTGGCAATAGCGGGGTTCTGATGGGCACCATTCTCAATCCCAAAAGCGGTGAACCCTTCGTGTTCCACCAGGCAGGCCGTCGCCCCCTGCGCCAGGGCCGTGGGCACGAAGCGACGACCGTCGGTGGCGGCACCTGGCCAGGCTACAAAACCGTCGCCCACACCGATGCTGCGGCTGTCGGCGCTCAAGCTGCCGGTCACGCGCTCGCGCAGCCACTGCGCGGCTTCGACGGGGCTGTGCAGCTGCGTCATCAGAACGACTCCTGCACCGCTTCAACCGCCACCTGCGGCTTGACCGCCATGTCGGGCTGCACGCCCAGCATGCGCAGGGTCTGTTGTACGGTGGCGCTGAACACCGGCGCCGCCACGTCGCCACCAAAGTATTTGCCGCCCGAGGGTTCGTCCACCATCACCGCCACCACAATGCGCGGGTTGTCAATCGGCGCCATGCCGACGAAGAACGAGCGGTATTTTTTCTCGGCGTAGCCCTTGCCTTCTTGTTTGTGAGCAGTGCCGGTTTTGCCCCCCACTGAGTAACCCATGGTTTGCGCCTTGGGCGCCGTGCCACCCGGGCCTGCAGCGAGGTTGAGCATGTTGCGCACCGCCAGCGCGTGGCGAGGCTCCATCACTTGCACACCCGAGACTTGAGCGGATGTGGCCTGCTCTTTTTTCAGTAGCGAAATCGGTGCTAGATCGCCGTCGCGCGCAAACACGGTGTAGGCCCGTGCCAGCTGGAACAGGCTGCCCGACAGGCCGTAGCCATAGCTCATGGTGGCCTGCTCGATGGGTCGCCAGGTTTTGTAGGCGCGCAGCCGTCCGCTGACGGCACCAGGAAATGGCAGCGGCGGCTTCTGGCCAAAGCCCACCTGGGTGTACAGCTCCCACATCTGGCGCGGCTGCATTTGCATGGCCATTTTCACCGTGCCCACGTTGCTTGACTTTTGAATGATCTGGTTGACAGTCAGCACGCCGTGCGGGTGCGCGTCGCTGATGGTGAAGCCGCCCATTTGCAGTTTGCCCGGCGCAGTTTGAATGCTGGTTTCGGGCTTGACCAAGCCGTTTTGCAACGCCAGCGCGGCAACAAACGGTTTCATGGTGGAGCCGGGCTCAAAGGTGTCGGTCAGCGCGCGGTTGCGCAACTGCGCGCCGCTGAGGTTTTGGCGGTTGCCCGGTGCGTAGCTGGGGTAGTTGGCCAGCGCCAGAATTTCACCCGTCTGCGTGTCCAGCACCACCACACTGCCGGCTTTGGCCTTGTGTTCCAGCACCGCGTCGCGCAGCTTCTGGTAGGCGAAAAACTGCACCTTGCTGTCCACGCTCAGTTGCAGATCGCGCCCGTCGACCGGCAGCACGGTTTCGCCCATGTCTTCCACCACGCGGCCCATGCGGTCTTTGATGACGCGACGTGAACCGGCGCGGCCCGCCAGCTCGTTGTTGAACGCCAGCTCCATGCCTTCCTGGCCCTTGTCTTCCACGTTGGTAAAGCCCACTACGTGTGCGGCGGCCTCGCCCTCGGGGTATTGGCGCTTGTATTCCTTGCGCTGGTAAATGCCTTTGATGCCCAGTGCGGCCACTTGTTGGGCCACAGGCTCGTCGACCTGGCGCTTGAGCCAGACGAAGGTTTTGTCTTCGTCTTCGAGCTTCTTGTTCAGGTCTGCCAGCGACATGTCCAACAGCTTGGCCAGTTGCTTGAACTTGACCGGGTCGCGATCCAGGTCTTCGGGAATGGCCCAAATGCTGGGGGCGGGCACCGAGGTGGCCAAGAGCAGGCCGTTGCGATCCAGAATGCGCCCCCGGTTGGCGGGCAACTCCAGCGTGCGGGTGAAACGCACCTCGCCCTGCTTTTGAAAGAAGTCGTTGTTAAACACCTGTACCCATGCGGCGCGTGCTGCCAGACCCAGGAAGCTCAGGGCCACACCGGCCACGATCAATTTGCTGCGCCACACCGGCGTTTTGCTGGCCAGCAAGGGGCTGCTGGTGTACAGCACGCTTTTGGCTCTCATGGTTTGGCTCCGGAACTGGCGGGGTTTTGTGGGGCGATGTACTGCGTGATGGCTGGCGTCGCAGGCCGCATGCCCAGTTGATCTTTCGCCAGTTTTTCCACGCGCAAGGGCGTGGCCTGGGCGCGCTTTTCGGCTTGCAAGCGTTCGTTGTCCACCGTCAGGCGGCGTGCCTCGCTCTCGGCCTTGTCCAGCTCGGTGAACAAGCTGCGCGAGCGGTACTGCACGTGCACCAGGTACAGCGCGCTGGCCAGCACGGCCAGCAGCAACACGAGGTTCAAGCGTGTCATGTCGCCATCCTCTGCGCGACGCGCATGATGGCGCTGCGCGCGCGCGGATTGGCCTTCACCTCGGCCTCCGAAGGCTTGATGCGATCCACCGCCTGCAACTGCATGACCTTGGGCGCGGCAAACGGTGCCCGGCGGTCAAACACCTCGCGCGAATGCTGCGCAATGAATTGCTTGACGATGCGGTCTTCCAGCGAGTGAAACGCGATCACCACGAGTCGGCCTCCGGGTTGCAGCACATGCAGGCTGGCCTCTAACGCCTGTTGCAGCTCTTCAAGCTCGGCGTTGATGAAAATCCGAAAAGCCTGAAATGTGCGCGTTGCAGGGTCCTGGCCCTGCTCGCGGGTTTTGACCGTGCCAGCCACGAGCTGGGCCAGCTCGGCGGTGGTTGAAATTGGGCCCCGTTCTTGTCGGCGAGCCACAAGCGCCTTTGCAATTTGTGCAGCAAACCGTTCTTCGCCATATTCACGTATCACCTCCGTTATGTGCGCCACATCGGCCACCGCCAACCACTGCGCCACGCTCTGGCCACGCGTGGTGTCCATGCGCATGTCCAGGGGTCCATCGAAACGAAACGAAAAACCGCGTGCCGGGTTGTCGATCTGCGGCGAGCTGATGCCCAGATCCATCAGTACACCCGTGGCGCTGCCCGCAGGCAGTTCGCCCAGATTCGCAAAACCCTGGTGGCGGATTGAAAAACGCGCATCCTGGATGCGCGCGGCTTCGGCAATCGCTTCCAGGTCTTTGTCGAAGGCGATCAACTTGCCCTGAGGCGACAGCTGCGACAGCAGCAGACGTGTGTGCCCGCCGCGGCCAAAGGTGGCGTCGATATAAGTACCGTCTGGCGTAGTGAGAACAGCCTGGACTGCTTCGTTCAACAAGACGGTGGTGTGTTTCCATGTGTTTTCCACCACCTGCCTTTAAAAAGAAAAATCTTTCAGGGCCTCGGGCACTTCGCCCTTCAAGGCCTCGGCCTCTTTGGCGTCGTAGGTGGCCTTGTCCCACAGCTCAAAGTGGTTGCCCATGCCCAGCAGCATGGTGTCGCGGGTGATGCCCGCCGCCTCGCGCAGCTCCGGCGAGACCAGCACGCGGCCCGTGCCGTCCAGCTCCACATCCATCGCGTTGCCCAGAAACACCCGCTTCCACCATTGGGCAGACATCGGCAACTTGGCGACTTGATCCCGAAATTTTTCCCACTCGGGCCTGGGAAACACCATCAAGCAGCCGTGTGGGTGCTTGGTGATCGTCAGTTGGCTGCCCGCGGTGGCGCTCAAGACGTCGCGGTGCCGGGTCGGCATCGACAGCCGACCTTTGGCATCCAGACTGAGCGACGAGGCACCTTGAAACACGGGGCAGACCTTTGGTGAAGGGAGTGATTTTGCGGGAGAAAGGGCACGTTTTCCCACTAAAGTGCACTTTTTTGCACTGTAGCAGGGAATGCTTTGTGGGCAAGCAGAGTTGCAACAAATATTTGCAATGAAATCAAAGACTTAGAAGTGATTTTGAATCTTGAGAAAGATCAAAAATCGTTCTAAATTAAGCACTTAGCGTGCAATGTGAATGTGGCGCTTGAGGTGATGCCGTTCGTCGGGTCTTGCGCCAGCGAAATCAGGCGATACGGGAATATTTCACGCGGTCATTGCTGGATTTGCACCATGGTTCCGACCTCGATGTGACGTTAGAAACATCTCACCGGGCCGGTAAACTGCTGGCATAGACGACTGAGGAATCTAATATGGACATCGCTAAATTATTCCCATGGCACCATTTATCGCGCCTGCCATCGGCATGGCTGCTGCTGGTGCATCTGGTTATTTTGGTCTTGGCCCCATTAACCAATGACAGCACGGCCAGTCATGCGGTGTCGTGGTGTTTGAGTGCGCTGGCTTTGCTGTTGGTCGCGACGATTATTCGCAACAGCCCCATTTATACCGGCTTTGGTTTGTTTTTTGTAGTTTTAGGCCTGGGCTTGTCCGGCAGCTTTTTGCTGGGCTTGGATTCGCCGCAGGTACAAGTAGCCGCGCATTTGGTTGAGGCGGTCGCTTATTTTTACGGTGCGGCAGGTTTGCTGATGTATATGTTTGAGGATGAATACCTCACCCGGGACGAGTTATTTGCCGCCGCTGCGGTATTTACTTTGTTGGCCTGGGGTTTTGCATTTTTATACAGCGTGTGTCAGGTGTGGTACCCGGGCAGTTTTAATGCCGTAGCCAGTGGACCGCGCACCTGGCTGGAGTTGATTTTTTTGAGTTTCAGTATCCAGTCGGGCACAGGTCTGAGCGATATTGTGCCGCTCACGCCCGCTGCGCGCGTGCTGGCAGCGCTGCAAATGTTTAGCGGTGTGATGTATATCGCCCTGGTGGTGTCCAGGCTGGTCGCCTTGCAATACATTGCCCACATTCCCAAAAGCAAAAAATAGGTTGAGAGAGTTTCCTTAATAGAACTTACGCGAAACCTGCCAAGACTCTTTTTCCGTCATCCCCGCGCAGGCGGGGATCCAGGCGCGAGGACAGCGAGCTCGCAGAGGTGGATTCCCGCCTGCGCGGGAATGACGGGAATGGTGTGTTTGCGTAAGTCCTGCTTAAGCCAAATTGGCCATCAGCCCTTACGAAGACTGCTCAAACAGCTATCAAAATAATAGTGAAAACACTACAGAATATACCGAGACAAATCCTCGTTGCGGCTCAATTCCTTCAGCCGTCCGTCCACATAGGCGGCATCGATTGAAATCGTCTGGCCTTGCAGTTTCACCGCGTCAAAACTGACCTCGTCCAACAAACGCTCCATCACGGTCGACAGCCTGCGTGCGCCAATATTTTCGGTGCGCTCATTCACCTCAAACGCAATATTCGCCAGACGGGTAATGCCATCAGGCAAAAACTGCAGCGTCACGCCTTCGGTGGCCAGCAGCGCCTGGTATTGCTTGACCAGGCTGGCCTCGGTGGACATCAAAATCGCTTCAAAGTCGGCAATCGACAGCGATTGCAATTCCACCCGAATCGGAAAGCGGCCTTGTAATTCGGGAATCAAATCGCTGGGTTTGGCCAGGTGAAATGCACCGCTGGCGATAAACAGAATATGGTCAGTTTTGATCGGGCCGTATTTGGTGGAAACCGTGGTGCCTTCGACCAGCGGCAGCAAATCGCGCTGCACGCCCTGGCGGGAGACTTCGGCTGAGCCGCTGTCGCTGCGGGAGGTGACCTTGTCAATTTCGTCGATGAACACAATGCCGTTTTGCTCAGCATTGGCAATCGCCTGGGTCTTGATGTCGTCTTCGTTGACCAATTTGGCCGCTTCTTCGTCGATCAGCAGCTTCAGGGCTTCTGCAATCTTCAGCTTGCGCAGCTTGCGCTTGGGTGAGCCCACCTGGCTGAACATGCCGCGCAACTGCTCGGTCATTTCCTCCATGCCCGCAGGGCCCATGATTTCCAGTGGCTGGTTGTTTTGCGCCACTTCCAGTTCAATCTCCTTGTCGTCCAGCTGGCCCTCGCGCAGTTTCTTGCGAAATGACTGGCGGGCGGCGCTGTCGGGTGCGGGTGCGTCGTCCGCTGATCGTGCGGTGGGAATCAAGATATCCAGCACCCGTTCTTCCGCCGCATCTTCGGCGCGCGTTTTCACCTTGCGTTTTTCGGTCTCACGGGTCTGTTTGATGGCAATTTCCATCAGGTCGCGAATGATGGAATCCACGTCTTTGCCCACATAGCCCACCTCGGTGAACTTGGTGGCCTCCACCTTGATAAACGGCGCATCAGCCAGCTTGGCCAGCCGCCGCGCAATCTCGGTCTTGCCCACACCGGTGGGGCCAATCATCAAGATGTTTTTAGGCGTGATTTCCGCACGCAGCTTGCCCTCCACCTGCTGACGCCGCCAGCGGTTGCGCAACGCAATGGCCACGGCACGCTTGGCACTGGCTTGGCCCACGATGTGATGATCCAGCTCGGAGACGATTTCTTGGGGGGTCATGGACATTCGGTGGGTTCCTTAAAGTCACTCACTGCGCAGGGGCAGAGAAAATGAGGAGCTTAGCTAAGTAATGGCCCGCTCGGGCGAATCGCGCCAAAGAAACAACTACAGCATTTCATTTGGCCTGACGCCTCTGTTCTGGCGCGAAAGTATCTTGGCGTGACTTTTGCAAAAGGCATGACGAGATACTTTTGTCGCTCAGTAACGATTTGTTGGGTTTCTTTGCGACGACTGAGTATATGTGCCAATCGTGCGGGTCTCCGGCAGGAGTTGTCCCAGAAGACCTATGTACATTGAAGCGAAGAATTTCGTATTCCACAAAAAGATTCTTCACCTCGTCCTCGTCGAAAACTGCCACTTCTGGCCAGAAATCGTCAGGAATATATTTTGAGCTAGCCATCGTATCCTCTGAGCCTAAAAAGGAGCCGCTGAAAATCCCATTCGGACACAGGCAGTCGTATACCCTCTGCCAGACGCCAGGGAATTCTGACTTAGGGCAAAAGAAAAGACTGGCGTCAGCAACAACCAAGGATGCTTTTGGGAACTTGTACTGGCTGAAGGTAGATTTAGACAACTTCACATTTTCCATGTTCTTGAAGCGCGCTTTACATCTCGATATTGACTCTTCCTCTACATCGAATCCATACACAATGAATCCAGTTGAAGCCAAGAAGTGGATATCTGCACCCGCCCCACAACCACAGTCTATTGCAACCCTCGGCTCATCAACGTTATCAACCGCAAATATCAAGTCCTCACGAATCTTGCGATTCTCGGTTGCGTCAAAGTATTGGACGATCGCTGCACTGGGCACGGGAAAACCTAACCTCATGTAAATCGTCGAATATTCTGGGATGCCAGGATATTCGACGGGATAAGTTGGTGGCCTCGCCGGACACCATGTTGGCTGCGGTAGTTTGCAGTAATGCTAGCCAAGCGCTACGTGGTCTGCTTGGTTTTATATAGCTTTTGGTGCTCTAGCCCTTGTATTGATTGCTGGAGCAGCTATCAAAATATGAGTAAGCCGAAGCCTTTGCCTTCAGGTGCGGGAGAGGGCAGGGGGTGAGGGCCGTTGCGCCGTACAGCCCACGTATCGCGCTGCCCCTCACCCCAGCCCTCTCCCCAGAGGGGCGAGGGAGCAAACGGGGCATGAGCCATACGACTGTGTACCTGCGTGTTGTCCCTCAAGCCCCCATCCCAACCTTCCCCCGGGAGGGGAAGGGGCAAATGCCAGATTGCGTCGGCTCGATATGAGTGCTGCGCAGGCACCGCACCGATACCGCGCTTAGCGCGGCGGCCTTACAAGCCAGCTGCTGCCCGGAGGGCAGCAGCTTTATCGGTCCGTTCCCAAGTGAACTCCGGCTCTTCCCGCCCAAAGTGCCCATAAGCCGCCGTCTTTTCATAAATCGGGCGCAGCAAATCCAGCATTTGAATGATGCCTTTGGGCCGCAGGTCGAAGTGTTCATTCACCAGCGCGGCGATGGCCTCGTCGCTGATCACGCCAGTGCCTTCGGTGTACACGGTCACGTTCATCGGGCGGGCCACGCCAATCGCGTAGGCAACCTGGATCTGGCACTGGCGGGCCAGGCCGGCGGCGACGATGTTTTTGGCGACGTAGCGGGCGGCGTAGGCGGCGGAGCGGTCCACTTTCGTGGGGTCTTTGCCGCTGAAGGCACCGCCGCCGTGGGGGCAGGCGCCGCCGTAGGTGTCGACGATGATTTTTCGGCCGGTCAAACCGCAGTCGCCCTGCGGGCCGCCGATGACGAAGCGGCCGGTGGGGTTGATCAGGTATTTGGTGTCCAGCAGCCACTCTTTGGGCAGCACGGGTTTGATGATTTCTTCAATGATGGCTTCGGTGAACGAGGCCTTCATTTTTTTGGATGTCTCGCTCTGGTCGGGGCTGTGCTGGGTGCTCAGCACCACGGTGTCAATGCTGTGGGGCTTGCCGTCCACATAGCGCATGGTCACCTGGCTTTTCGCGTCGGGGCGCAAAAACGGCAGGCGGCCGTCTTTGCGCAGCTGGGCCTGGCGCTCGACCAGGCGGTGGGCGTAGTAGATGGGGGCAGGCATCAGCTCGGGGGTTTCGTTGCAGGCGTAGCCAAACATCAGGCCCTGGTCGCCGGCGCCGGTGTTCAGGTGGTCGTCGCTGGCCTGGTCCACGCCCTGGGCGATGTCGTTGCTTTGCTTGTCATAGCAAACCATGACGGCGCAGCCTTTGTAGTCAATGCCGTAGTCGGTGTTGTCGTAGCCGATGCGCTTGATGGTGTCGCGCGCCACCTGGATGTAGTCCACATGGGCGTTGGTGGTGATTTCGCCTGCTAGCACGACCAGACCGGTGTTGGTCAAGGTCTCGGCAGCCACGCGGCTGCGCGGGTCCTGCTTGAAAATCGCATCCAGAATTGCGTCGGAAATCTGGTCGGCTACCTTGTCGGGATGGCCCTCGGAAACCGATTCGGATGTAAAGAGAAAGTCGTTCGCCATTGTGTTTAAGCTCCAAAACATGCAAGAAAAGATTACAAAAGACGCGTTGCCTTTGCATGTCAGCTTTGGCGAACGCTTTAGCAGGCTTGTTTTACGTCGCTCTGCAAGTAGTTCAATAACTCAGCGACTTGGTGATTTTAAGCCACCTGTTTTCATGCCCCCGTCATGTTGATTGTTTTTCGTTGTCTGTCGGTGCTGCCGCTGCGGTGGCTGCATGCGCTGGGTTTCGCGCTGGGGTGGATCGCCTACCTGGGCTCGCCCACTTACCGCGCCCGGTTCCAGCACAACGTGGCGCAGGCGGGCATTGCGCCGCGCGCCGCCCGTGCGGCCATTGGCGCAGCAGGCCAATTGGTGGCGGAGTTGCCATGGATCTGGCTGCGCCCGCATGCACAGAAACAGCCGCTGATTCAATGGAAAGGCGAGCAGCTGGTCGATGAAGCCCTGGCACGCGGCAAGGGCGTGATGTTCATGACGCCGCACATTGGCTGCTTTGAGGCCGTGCCGCAAGCGCAAGTACAGCGCTACGGTTTGCAGCATGGCGCGATGACCTTGCTGTACCGCCCGTCGCGCTCCCAAGGCATGGACGCGGTGCTCAAACAAGTTCGCTCGGCCCCAGGTTTAGAGCCTGCGCCCGTCAGCACGCAGGGGGTGCGCCTGCTGCTCAAGGCCTTGAAGCAAGGCCGTGTGATTGGCCTGCTGCCCGACCAGGTGCCCGCCAGCGGGCTGGGCGTGTGGGCCCCGTTTTTTGGCGCGCCCGCCTACACCATGACCCTGGCCACGCGCCTAGCGCAGCAAACCGGGGCCACGGTGTTGATGACCTGGGGCGAGCGTTTGCCCAAAGGGCGGGGTTTCATCGTGCACATCGAGCCGCTGGAACTGCCGCTGGATCAAACGCTGGAGCAAGCCGCCACAGCCTTGAACCAGCGACTGGAAGACCTGATTCGCCGTCGCCCTGATTTGTATTTGTGGGGCTACGCGCGCTACAAGCAACCTAAAACCGAACCCAAAACGGAGGGCAAAACGTGATCGCCCTGTTCACCCGCCTGGGCATTGCCTTCATGCGCCTGCTGTCGCGCCTGCCGCTGGCCTGGGTGCGTGGGTTGGGGTGGCTGCTGGGATGGTTTTTGTATGCGGTGGCGGTGCCGCGCCGACGGGTGGTGGCGGTGAACCTGGCGCTGTGCTTTCCGCAGTTGCCAGCTCGCGAGCGTGCGCAGTGGGTGCCGCAAGTCTTTGTCTACTTTGCCAAAGCCTGGCTGGATCGCAGCTGGTTGTGGCATGCGCCTGACGCGGTGGTGCGCCAGCGCCTGCAGGTGACGGGTGCGCTGGATGCGCTGCAAGGCGATCAACCCACGGTCATTTTTGCGCCCCATTTCGTGGGGCTGGACGCTGGCTGGACGGCACTGACGCAGCACCTGGAAAAGTCGCTGAGCACCATCTACACCAACCAGGCCAACGCGCAGGTAGACGCCTGGATCCTGGCGGGCCGCCAGCGCTTTGGCCGCACCCGCTTGTTTGGGCGGGTGGATGGTGTGAAAGACATCGTGGCCCAGCTGCGTGGCGGCGCGGCGCTTTACCTGCTGCCCGACATGAACTTTGGCCCGCAAGAGTCGCTGTTTGTGCCTTTTTACGGCGTGCCCGCCGCCACCGTGCCCTCGCTGTCGCGCTTCGCCCGCCTGGGCCGCGCGCAGGTGGTGCCCGTGGTCACGCGCATGACGGCCGGCGGCTACGAGGTGCAGGTGTTGCCCGCCTGGGCCGACTTTCCCACCGACGACCTGCAAGCTGATACCGCCTTGATGAACGAACGCTTGCAGGGCTATATCGACACAATGCCCCTGCAGTACTACTGGGTTCACAAGCGCTTCAAGTCAAGGCCGCAGGGGCTGTACTCGGTTTACTGATAGGACTTACGAAAATTGGCGTTTGGCCCCTTCCCCCGCTGGGGAAGGTTGGGATGGGGGCATGCGGGGTGACACGCTGGTGAACCGTTGTATCGCTCATGCCCCCATCCCCGCCTCTCCCCGCTGGGCGAAGGAGCAACTTCATCAGCCCAAATACTATAAAAACGATAGCTGCTTGAGCAGTATCTACAAGGGATAGAGGCCAATTTGGCTTGAATCAGCTTTTGTCCGCATGGATACAAAAAGCGGGTAAACACCAGTGCCCCTTAGGTTTGTGGGCCTAAAAGGTGTCGGAATCGTCCCGTGCTGCTAACATTCCTGCAAAATAGCACGGTCGTTCTTTTTCTTCACTCCATTTCCTGATTCTTCCAAATGTCTGTCAGCCAGCTCCCAGCCAAACCCGTCGCCATTCGCGATGGCCGCGTCTTGCAAAAAGGCCAGCAAACCAAGGCGGTGATCCTGGACGCTGCGTTGGGGCTGGCCACGCAGATTGGGCTGGAGGGCTTGTCGATTGGTGCGCTGGCCGAGGTCACGCAAATGAGCAAGTCGGGTGTGTTTTCGCACTTTGGCTCGCGTGAAGAGCTGCAAATTTCTGTCATCCGCGAATACTTCATCCGCTTTGAAGAAGAGGTGTTTGCCCCTGCCATGAACGCCGCGCGCGGGTTGCCCCGGTTGCAGGCGCTGTTTCGCAACTGGATGAACCGCACCTCGGTGGAGATTGACTCGGGCTGCCTGTTCATCAGCGGTGCCGTGGAGTTTGACGACCGGCCAGGCCCGGTGCGCGATGCGCTGGCGGGCTCGGTGCGGACCTGGCTGGCCGCCATGCACCGGGCGGTGGTGCAGTCGATTGAAGCGGGCCACTTGAGCGCCGATGCGGATGCCGATTCCGCCCAGATTTCGTTCGAGATTCACGCCTTGATTCTGGCCTTGCACTACGAGGCCCGCTTTCTGAAAACCCCCGGCGCCATTGCCCGCGCACACGCGGGTTTTGACAACATTTTGGCGCGCTACAGCAAACAGCCCGTTCCTAAATCAGTTTCCAAAGCCAACCGATCTAAACCTGATCTTTCCAAGGAGTAACCATGCCCATCTACAACCCACCCCTGCGCGACATGCAATTTGTGATGCATGAAATGCTCAAAGTCACCGACGAGTTCAAGGCGATTCCGAAATACGCCGACGCCGACATCGACACCATCAACGCGGTGCTGGAAGAAGGTGGCAAGTTCGCCGCTGAAGTGCTGCTGCCCATCAACATCAGCGGCGACGCTGAAGGCTGCAAGCTGGACCCCGTCACGCATGCAGTGACCACGCCCAAAGGCTTCAAGGAAGCCTTTGAAAAATACGTGGCTGGCGGCTGGCCTGCCCTGAGCTGTGACCCCGCTTTTGGCGGCCAGGGCCTGCCACTGGTGGTCAACCAGTGTTTTTACGAAATGCTCAACAGCACCAACCAGGCCTGGACCATGTACCCCGGTCTCACGCACGGCGCCCACGCTGCCCTGCACACCCACGGAACCGAAGAGCAAAAGCAGACCTACCTGCACAAAATGACCAGCGGCGAGTGGACCGGCACCATGTGCCTGACCGAGCCGCATTGCGGTACCGACCTGGGCCTGATGCGCACCAAAGCCGAGGCGCTGCCAGACGGTACCTACAAGATCACCGGCAACAAGATTTTCATCAGTGCCGGTGAGCACGACATGGCTGGCAACATCATTCACCTGGTGCTGGCCCGTTTGACCGATGCACCTCCCGGCATCAAGGGCGTGAGCCTGTTCATCGTGCCCAAATTCATGGTGAATAAAGATGGAAGCCTGGGCGCGCGTAACGGCATTTACTGCGGCGGCCTGGAGCACAAGATGGGCATCCACGGCAATTCCACCGCGCAAATCGTGCTCGACGGCGCCATCGGCACCATGGTCGGCCTGCCCAACAAGGGCATGAACGGCATGTTTGTGATGATGAACGCGGCCCGCCTGGGCGTGGGCAACCAGAGCCTGGGCTTGACCGAAGTGGCCTACCAGAATGCGCTGGCCTATGCCAAAGACCGCATTCAAATGCGCAGCCTGTCGGGTCCCAAGTCGAAAGATCAGCCTGCCGACCCAATCATTGTTCACCCCGATGTGCGCAAGATGCTGCTGACTGCCAAAGCCTATGCCGAAGGTGGTCGGGCGCTGGCCTGCTACTGCGCGGTGTTGCTGGACAAAGAGCACAGCCACCCCGACGAAAAAGTGCGCAAAGACAGCGGCGAAATGTTGTCGCTGCTGACCCCCATCGTGAAAGCCTTTTTGACCGACAACGGCCACATTGCCACCAGCGCCTGCCTGCAGGTGTTTGGCGGACATGGCTACGTCAAAGAGTGGGGCATGGAGCAGTTTGTGCGCGACAACCGCATCAACATGATTTACGAAGGCACCAACACCATTCAATCGCTCGATCTGTTGGGCCGCAAGGTGCTGGGCAACAACGGCGCCACGCTCAAGAAGTTTGGCAAGCTGGTGGGCGCGCTGGTGGAAGAAGAGGGCGTGAACGAGAAGATGGCCGAGTTCATCAACCCGCTGGCTTACCTGGGCGACCAGATGACCAAGCTGACCACCGAGTTGGGCTTCAAGGGCTTTCAAAACCCCGACGAAGTGGGCGCTGCCGCCGTGGACTATTTGCGTGTGGCTGGCCACTTGGTGTTTGGCTACTTCTGGGCACGCATGGCGCAGGTGGCGTTGCGCGAAATCGCTGCGGGCAATACCGAGCCGTTCTACCAGGCCAAGTTACAAACTGCGCGTTTCTACTTTGCCAAATTGTTCCCCGAAACCGCGACACTGATGCGCACCGCCCGCACCGGCTCCAGCGTGTTGATGGAAACCGAGCTGGCGCTGGCTTAAACCCCATCAACCTTGTTTACAGGAGAATTTTTATGCAAAAACAGCGTATATCCCAGGCATTCATTGCTCAAGCAGCTATTGTTTTAGTAGCGTTTTCATCTGCTGCCATGGCCCAAGTGCCCAATCTGTTGAGCCCGATTGGCAAATGGCACTCGGTGGATGAGAAAACCAAAGAGATCAAATCGGAGATCACCATCACCGAGGCCGGTGGGGTGCTGTCCGGCAAGGTCAGCAAATTACTGCGCAAAGACGCCAAGCAGGATGCGGTGTGCGACGAATGCACCGACGCCCGCAAAGACAAACCCGTTCTGGGTCTGGAAATCATTCGCGGTGCCAAGAAAGACGCATCGGAAGACGTATGGACCGGCGGCAAGATCCTCGACCCTGAAAACGGCAAGGAATACACCTTGAGGTTGACCCCGCTGGAAGGCGGCAAGAAGCTGGCCGTTCGCGGTTCGGTGCTGGGCATTGGGCGCACGCAGACGTGGGAAAGAGTGCAGTAATTTGGCCCACCCCTGTTGCGTGGCTCACTGCGTGTAGCCCCGCCTCCCCCCTCGAGGGGACAACCCCAGCGGCCCGGCAAAGCCGCATCCGCCGGGGTTCCTGGAATGAACTCCCTCACCTGGAACTGATTTATGCAGCGTTTCAATGTCAAAAAAGTCGCCGTCCTCGGCGCAGGCGTGATGGGTGCGCAGATCGCGGCGCACTTGGTCAATGTCAAAGTGCCAGTCGTGTTGTTCGACCTTCCCGCCAAAGACGGCCCGAAGAACGGCATCGTCAGCAAAGCCATCGAAGGCCTGAAAAAGCTGAAACCGTCTCCCCTGGGCGTGGTCGAAGACGCGGTGCTGATTGGCCAGGCCAACTACGAAGAGCATCTGGAGCAGTTGAAAGACTGCGACCTGATCATTGAGGCCATTGCCGAGCGCATGGAGTGGAAGCACGATCTGTACAAAAAAATCGCGCCCCACATCGCCCCGCACGCCATTCTGGCCACCAACACGTCAGGCTTGTCGATCACCGCTTTGGGCGCCAACTTGCCAGAAGAATTGAAGCCACGTTTCTGCGGCATTCACTTCTTCAACCCACCGCGCTACATGTACCTGGTGGAGCTGATCGCGACACCGCACACGCAAGCCAGCGTGCTGGACGACCTGGAAGGCTTTGTCACCAGCGGGCTGGGCAAAGGCGTGGTGCGTGCCAAAGACACGCCCAACTTCATTGCCAACCGTGTGGGCATTGCCGGCATGCTGGGCGTTATGAAGCAGGTGGAAAACTTCGGCCTGACCTACGACGTGGTCGACGACCTGACCGGCAAAAAACTGGGCCGCGCCAGCAGCGGCACTTTCCGCACGGCTGATGTGGTGGGCCTGGACACGATGGCGCACGTCATCAAGACCTTGCAAGACAACTTAAGCCTTGAAACCGACCCGTTCTACGGCAACTTCGCCACCCCGCCGGTGCTGAAAGGCTTGCTGGAAGCCGGTGCGCTGGGTCAGAAAACTGGCGCCGGTTTCTACAAAAAAGTGGGCCGCGACATCCTGCGTTTTGATGCCAAAGAGCAAACTTATGTGCCCAGCGCTGGCAAGGCGGACGAGGTGTATGGCCGCATGCTCAAAAAGCCTGCGGGCGAACGCCTGAAACTCTTGCGCGAGAGCACGGGCGCGCAGGGTCAGTTTTTGTGGGCGGTGCTGCGCGACGGTTTTCACTACGCTGCCATTCATCTGGCGAGCATTGCCGAGTCGGCCCGCGATGTGGACTTTGCCATGCGCTGGGGCTTTGGCTTGCAGCAAGGCCCGTTTGAGCTGTGGCAGGAAGCCGGTTGGTTGCAGGTGGCCAACTGGATCAAGGAAGACATTGATGCAGGCAAAGCCCTGTGCAAAGCGCCGTTGCCTGAATGGGTGTTCAAGGGCCCGGTGGCCGATGCCGGTGGCGTGCACACACCCGCCGGTTCATGGGATGCCAGCACTATGAAATTCATAGCTGCTCGAGCAACATCTACAAGGGCTAGGCAGCATTTCCCCGAAAACGTGCTGGGTAGCCAGGCGCCACGCTTCGAGACCGCTGGCAAGACCTTGCATGAAGACGCGGCGATCCGCTTGTGGACGCTGGACAGTGATGTGAGCCCCTCCGGTAGCGGCGTCGTCATCGCCTCCATCAAAACGAAAATGCACGTCATGAGCATGGAGGTGATGGCCGGTCTTGAGCAAGCCATTGAGCTGGCCGAAGCCAGCTACCAGGGCGTGGTCATCTGGTCGGGCGACGAGCCTTTCTGCGCCGGTGCCGACCTCCAAGGCATGATGCCCGCCTTCATGGCTGGCGGCAAAGCGGCGCTTGACGAAGCGTTAGGTGAGGTGCAGCGCATCATCCTGCGCATGCGCTACAGCAACGTGCCGGTGATTGCCGCCATGCGTGGCCTGGCGCTGGGTGGCGGTTGCGAGCTGGGCCTTGCGGCAGCCAAGCGCGTGGCCGCGATGGAAAGCTACATCGGCCTGGTGGAAGTGGGCGTGGGCCTGGTGCCCGGTGCCGGCGGCCTGACCTACTTTGCCCGCCGCGCCGCCGAAAACGTTGCAAGCTCGACTGACAAAGACCTATTGAAATTCGTCACCGACGGCTTCACCAACGCCGCTACCGCCAAAGTGGCGACCAGCGCGATTGAAGCCCGCAAGCTGGGCTATCTGCTGGACAGCGATTTGATTGTTGCCAACAAAGACGAGCTGCTGTTCGTCGCCATCAACGAAGCCAAGTCCATGTTCACCAGCGGCTTTCGCCCACCGCTCAAACGCCTGTTCCCCGTGGCAGGCCGCAACGGCAAAGCGACGATTCAAGGCCAGCTGGTCAACATGCGCGACGGCGGCTTCATCAGCCCGCACGACTTTCACATCGCTTCGCTGATTGCGGGTGTCGTCACCGGTGGTGATGTGGATGCCGGCACGCTGGTGTCGGAGGAGTATTTGATGACGCTGGAGCGGCAGGCGTTTTGCTCGCTGCTCACGCACCCGAAGACGCAGGAGCGGATCATGGGGATGTTGTCGACGGGCAAGCCGGTGAGAAACTAATGACATTGCGGGACAGACCAACGGACACGCGCAGCGCCCCGTTGCTCTGTCCTCAACATTTCAAAAGGAAGTTCCTCCTTCCCCTCCCGGGGGAAGGCAGGGATGGGGGCACTCTCATGCGAAACCAATCTACGCCAACCGCTCAAACCCACGCGCGAACCCTGCGCCGTGAAATGACCGACTCTGAGCGCAAGCTATGGTCGGGCCTTCGCAGCGAGCAGTTGAGCGTGAAGTTTCGACACCAGCATCCCTTGGGCACTCACATCGCAGACTTTGCGTGCCTGGAGCCGAAATTGATTGTTGAGTTGGATGGCTCGCAACATGTGAACCAAGCCGCCTACGACGAGCGACGAGACGCTTTTTTTCGCTGCCAGGGCTTTGCTGTGCTTCGATTTGCCTCGAATGAGCCGTTTTTGAATCTTGAAGGGGTGTTGAGCGTGATTGTTGGCCAGATATTGGCTTTGTCACACGCCGTGCCCCCATCCCAACCTTCCCCCGGGAGGGGAAGGAGCTAATACCGAATGCCTGATACATAAGGAGCCTCCCATGAAACAAATCCAAGACGCCTACATCGTTGCCGCCACCCGTACCCCCATCGGCCGCTCGCACCGTGGCTATTTCCGCAACACGCGGCCTGACGAATTGCTGGCCATCGCACTGCGCGCTGCCATGGCGCAAGTGCCCGGCCTGGACCCGAAAGCGGTGGAAGACGTGATCTGCGGCTGCGCCATTCCTGAAGCCTCGCAAGGCTTGAACGTGGCCCGCATTGGCGCGGTGCTGGCGGGCCTGCCGCACACCGTCGGTGGTGTCACGGTGGACCGGTTTTGTGCAGCGGGTCTGTCCGCCATACAAATGGCGGCGGATCGCATTCGCGTGGGTGAGGCTGATGTGATGATTGGTGCGGGCACCCAAAGCATGAGCATGGTGCCGATGATGGGCAACTCGCCCAGCCTCTCGCCCACCGTGTTCACCCACCCCGACGACATTGAAAGCTACGGCATTGCCTACGGCATGGGCATGACGGCGGAGAAAGTGGCTACGCAGTGGAAAGTCTCGCGCGCTGCGCAAGATGAGTTTGCCTACCACTCACATATGAAGGCCCTGGCCGCAATGAAGGCCGGTGAGTTCACCAACGAAATCACGCCGGTGGACGTGGCCGAACGCTCAGTTGATTTGAACTCCGCTGAGGTGACCACCAAAACCCGCACCGTGAACATCGACGAAGGCGCGCGCGCCGACACCACCATTGAAGGCCTGGCCAAACTGCGAGCCGTGTTCGCCGCGCGCGGCTCGGTCACGGCGGGCAACAGCTCGCAAACGTCGGACGGCGCGGGCGCCTTGATCCTGGTGAGCGAAACGGCCTTGAAGCGCTACAACCTCAAACCCCTGGCCCGTTTCATCAGCTACGCCAACCGCGGTGTGCCACCACACCTGATGGGCATTGGCCCCATCGAGGCGATTCCGCTCGCGCTGAAATTTGCAGGCCTGAAGCAGGACGACATCGACTGGTTCGAGCTGAACGAAGCCTTTGCTGCGCAGTCGCTGGCCGTCATCAACACCCTGGGCCTGAACACTGCCAAGGTCAACCCCATGGGTGGCGCGATTGCATTGGGTCACCCACTCGGTGCGACCGGCGCTATCCGCTCGGCGACTGTGGTTCACGCTTTGCAGCGCAAGAATCTGAAGTACGGCATGGTCACCATGTGCGTGGGCATGGGGCAGGGCGCTGCGGGAATATTTGAAAGAGTTTGAGCGGGTTCTGCCTTTAACCTCCTCCCCCTCTGCGGGAGGGTAGGGGTGGGGGCATGCGGATCACGATGGCATTTTCCGCGCGGCGAATGCCCCCACCCCAACCCTCCCCCGGAAGGGGAGGGGGCCAAACAAGGCAGTTGATTCAAGGAGATTTCGAGTTGACACACGCTTTCGACACCGCCGTAGCCCTCAAAGCCCAAGCCGACGGCAGCTTCATCGGCCACACCAGCCTGGCCTACGCCAACATGGTCGGGCCGTTTGGCGGCATTACCGCCGCGCAGGCGTTGAATGCGGTGCTACAACATCCGCAGCGCTTGGGTGAACCTGTCTCGCTGACCGTCAATTTTTGTGCGGCCTTGTCTGACGGTGAATTCACCGTCACCGCCCGTCCGGCCCGCACCAACCGTTCCACGCAGCACTGGGTCATCGAGGTGCAGCAAGCCGGGCAGACCGTGCTCACGGCAACAGCCTTCACCGCGCTGCGCCGCGAGACCTGGAGCGCCCACGAACTCAGCATGCCGGTGGTGCCTGCGCCGCAGGATGTTGCAATCCCCGAAGGCCGCGCCCGCGTCGAGTGGGTCAACCGCTATGAAATGCGTTTTTTGCAGGGCGGTTTTCCCCACCGACTGGAACGGCGTGGACACCGGTACCAGCCGCAGCCACGTGTGGGTGCGCGACAACCCACCCCGTGCGCTCGACTTTGCCTCGCTCACCGCGTTGTCCGACATCTTTTTCCCCCGCATCTGGCTGCGCCGACCCACCCTGGTGCCCATTGGCACCGTGTCGATGACCGTCTACTTTCATGCCGACGCTGCGCAGCTGGCCGCCACCGGCTCGGGCTATCTGCTGGGCCAGGCGCAGGCGCAAAATTTCCGCAATGGCTACTTCGACCAGACCGCGCAAATGTGGAACCAGGCCGGGCACTTGCTGGTGACCACGCACCAGGTGGTCTACTACAAAGAATGATAAAAATGAATCAAAACGGCCATCAGCCCTTATAGATATTGCTCAAACAGCTATCAAAATAATACTAACTATTCACACAGGAACCTCCCATGAGCGATGCCAGCACCCCAGACGTTTTGATCCACACCGAAGCCGGTGTGATGACCCTCACCTTGAACCGCGTGGACAAGAAAAACTCGATTTCGGTGGCCATGTACAGCGCCATGGCCGACGCGCTGGCCCAAGCCGCAGCCGACGCCACCACCCGTGTGGTCGTGTTCCAGGGCGCTGAGACCATCTTCAGCGCGGGCAACGACATTGGCGACTTTTTGAACAAGCCGCCCGCGGGCATGGACTCCCCGGTGTTCCGCTTTCTGCACGCCATCGCCAGCTTCCCCAAGCCGCTGTTGGCAGCGGTGTGCGGCCCTGCGGTCGGCATCGGCACCACTTTGCTCTTCCATTGCGACCTGGTTTACGCGGGCGACAACGCCGCTTTCAGCATGCCGTTTGTCAACCTGGGCCTGTGCCCGGAAGCGGCCAGCAGCCTGCTGGTACCGCAAATGCTTGGCTACCACCGCGCGGCCGAAGCCCTGCTGCTGGGCGAGCCCTTCATGGCCGAAGCCGCGCTCGAAGTCGGACTGGTCAACCGCGTGCTGCCCCCGTCAGAAGTGACGAACTACGCCCAGGCCCAGGCCCGCAAGCTGGCCGCCAAACCATTGAGCAGCCTGATCGAAACCAAGCGCCTGATGAAGAAAAATCAAACGGCGCAGGTGCTGCAAGTCATGGCCGAAGAAGGTGCCAGCTTCGGCCGCATGCTCACCGAGCCCGCCGCCAAAGAAGCGTTCGGCGCGTTCATGGAGCGGCGCAAGCCCGATTTTTCGCAGGTTTGATCAGAACCGTCTTCACGGCACTGTTTTATGCCAAATGGGCTACCAGCCCTTATAGATATTGCTCAAGCAGCTATATAAAACATAGCACACAATCCACCGAAAGCCCCGCATGACATCTCCGATCGCCTCCCCAGTCACCTACCACCTGAACGACAGCATCGCCACCCTCACGCTGGACGACGGCAAAGCCAACGCCATGAACCCGCGCATGCTGCAAGCCATCAACGACGCGCTGACCCAGGCCGAAGCCGACCAGGCCGTCGTTGTGCTCACAGGCCGGCCCGGCATGTTCAGCGGCGGCTTTGATCTGGCCGTGTTCAAAGGCGACCCGCAAGACCAGCTGACCATGCTGAACGCTGGCGCCCAAATCACCCACCGCCTGCTCTCCTTCCCGCACCCGGTGATCGCGGCGTGCAGCGGCCACGCAGTGGCCATGGGGGTGTTTTTACTGCTCTCCACCGACGTGCGCATCGGCCTGGATCAGGGCGCCATGGTGCACGTCAACGAAGTACAAATCGGCATGACCGTCCCCCACTTCGCCCTGGAAGTCTGCCGCCAGCGCCTGGCCCCCGCCCACCTGACCCTGGCAGCCGTCACCGCCCAGCCGTACACGACCGCCCAAGCCTTGACGGCAGGCTTCTTCGACGAACTCGTCCCCGCCGAATCCATGGCCGCAGCCGCTCTGGCCCAGGCCACCCGCCTGAAAAAACTCAACCGCGCGGCGTTTACGGCCACCAAACTGCGGCAACGGCAAGCTGGCTTGGCCGCTTTGGCGCTGGCGATTGAAGAAGACGCGAAGGAATGGGGCGCACGGCTGGCCGCGCGGTAAGCGCGTGCTTTGCGTCTTCAGTGCTGGGTGGGGTAGCTACCTGCCACCCGGCAGCCCAGCCAGACGCGCCTCCAATGCCTTCAAAACCGGTGCAACGCCTGACCCCATCGAGATTTGCGGATTCGAAAACCCATCGTCTTTGCCCGCCTGAACTTCACGCGCCTGGATCACTGGCACGGCCTGTGCAAACGCCTGTTCGAACGAATAGGTTGTGCGCAGTTGCTCGTCGAACAGGGCGCGACCAAAAAAGGTCAGTTCTGACTTGGTGCCGCAGCCGTATGAGGTGTGCGTGGCGTCGGCGGCCGTCATCACCAGTGTGTTGTCGGTGGCCAGTGGCCCTACCCAGCCACCGCTGTAACAAGCCGAGATGATCAGCACGCGGTTCACGATGCCAGCTTCGTCCAGTGCGGTGCGCAGTTGTTGCGGCGTGAGCGGCTCGGTGGCCAGCGGCCAGTGGCTGGCGGCGAGTTTGAAATCGCCGCCACCGTGCGACGTGAGGTAGACCACCAACACATCGCGCGCCTTGTCCATGCGCTGCGCCAGTGCCTCAATGCCGCGCTGCAAATTCAGGGTGGTAGCCCAGGGGTGGCTGTCGGCCGTGGTCACATGGTTGACCAGGTGCAGCACGCGGCGGTGCGCATCGAAGCGGTCGGCCAGCACTTGGGCGACCAGGGTGCTCTCGCGCAGGAACACGTTTTCTGATGCGTAAGGCGCGTAGACCAAACCAAAGACCTCACCGACGCCGGGTCGGCTGGTGGCCAACGCGTCGACAGCCTCCTGCCACACGGTCTGCTGGGTTTCAAAGGTCTCCTGGTTCAGGATCAGGCTCGGTGGTACCTCGGACTGCTCGCTGTGCGCCAAGTCTTCACGCCACAGGGAACCCGGTAGCTGCCAGGCCCATAGACTCGCCAGGAGCAGCACACCCACCACGTAGACGACCACACGCAGAACCGGTGCGTTGAAATGGCGCAGCAACTTCACTTCAACGCCAACGGCCCACACCACATAAGCGCCGTAAACCAGCCACAGCGCATACGAGATTTGCGCCTCCAGCCTGTCGGCAAACTGCGCCAACGCTTCGCCGACCAGCAACGCTGGCAGCAGCGCAATCATCGACAAACCAAACCAGGCGGGCAATCGGCTACCGCGCGCGTGAGGCCAGATGGCCCACCACGCCAGCCACAGCATGCACACAGTCAGTCCCAGCTGCGCAGCCCACACCTGCAAGTCAATACTCGACGGGTGAGCAACCTCAAAATAGCCGCGACCCAGATCCACCAAACAGTAAATGGCAAACAGCCACAAAATTTGAAACACCGTGGGCGTTGCGTCGCCAATGCGCGGCGGCAACCAAATACTCGCGCGCAAGCCCTGCACGAGCCACTGCCAGGTGCTCAGGGAGCCCGGGTTGAGTGGTGGTTGAAATGAAGCCTGCGGCGGCTCAATTGGATCGGGCGGGCTGTCGGGTTCGTTGGCAGTGTTCAGTGGCTGGTCTTGCATGGCGTTGATCGTACAAGCCAGCCATGAAACGGCGACTGCAGCCCTGAGCGGGTGACCCGCCTGCGCTCAAGGTTTGGAATCAACCCGCTTTTTGCGCGTCGTGTTTGTTGCGTTTGATATGGCGGCTGGTCTTGTTTTGGCGGTCTTGCAAGCGGGCGCGCTCTTTCTGGGTCACGGTGCCATCGGCTTTGGCTTTTTCTTCGGCGGTGGCCGTGCGGGCTTGCTGCTGATTCATGCGGTCGGCTTCTTTTTGCGTCAGGCTGCCAGATGCCACACCCTGGTTGATGCGGTTTTGCTGGTTGATCTGGCGCTGGTCCAGGCGCGGTGTGGCAGTGGGGTCTGCGGGCGGGGTCTGGGCGAAAGCAGTACCGGTTGCGGCCAGGGTCAACGCAATAAACAGGTTTTGAATTTTCATGAAAAGCTCCTCGAATGGGTTTCTGAACAGTTGCGGCGGGCGCTGACGACTCAACGCCACCACCCCCATGACAACGCCCGGCAGTCACCCGCGCATCACAACCGCCCGGCAAACTTGTGTAAACCTTTGGTTGACTTTACTGGCGGGCAGCCGCGTCAGCCGGATCGTAAATTACCGTGCTGGTAACGACGCCCACGCCTACGTGCGCACCGCTGATGCTGGTGCCCACCCCCACACCCGCGCCTGCTGATACCTGGCCGCTGGTGTTCACGCCCACGCCCACACCGACGGGACCCACACCGGCGCCGACACCCACATTCAAACCACCGCGCCCCGCACTCACGCCGATGGACACACCCGGAAAAATCGGGATACCAACGCCTACCGTGGCGCAGCCCACCAGCATGATGGCGGTGAGCACCATCAAACCCAGCAGCACCGCAGTGGGCAGCAAACGTCTCAATTCGCTCGAGATCGTTTTAGGTTTTTCAGATTTGCGGGGCAAACGTTTGCGTTTTGTTACAGACATGGGTTCATGTTAGCGCCAAGCAGCATTACCAATTTGTGAATAAATCCGCGGCGATGCCAAATGCGGTGCTCGCCCCCGTGCCGCTGGTGACAAAAACCACGCGGGTGTGGTCGTCGGCCTGCACGACCAGGCAATCGGTGCCTGCGCCGTCTGGTGTGGTGGCCCCGGTGGGATAAACGCCTGTCCAGCGTTCTTGCACTTGCACCGGGCCCAGTTTCAGCGTTTCGTGCAGGTGGCGCAAGATCAGTTGATCCACCGCCTCAAATGCAAACGGCTCGGGTGTCGGCGCGTAGTGGTGCGAGTCGCCTACCACCAGCGAGCCGTCTTCGCTTTGAACCGCAATCAGGTGAATACCGTCGGCGAGGCTTTGGGTTTCTTCTAGCTCAAGCTGCGTGCGCAGCGCTTGGGCCTGCGGCAAGTCGGCGTAGCCGTGGTAGCGCACGAGGCTCAAATCGGCCATCACCGCGCTGCCCAGGGTCAGCGGTTTTTCGGGCTTGACGCGCAGCATTTGCAGGCGCGTCAAGTGCACGGTGTTGCCCTTGGGGTGCTGCGCGAAGTGCGCGTCCAGATAAGGTTTGGCAACGCCGTTGAGCTCGGTCCCAGGACACAGGATGACGCGCTCTGCACGGATGGTTTGCCTGGAAGTTTCAACACGGGCAGACCCGGATGTGTGCTCAATGCCCAGCACCTCCTGACCCCAGAAAAACTGCACCCCATGCACCTGCGCCAGCCACTTTGCCAGCTGAGGCAGCGCCTGGCGCGACTCCACACGCAGCTCGTGCGGGCTGTACAGCGCGCAACTAGCGCCCTCCGTGCGCAGCCAGGGCGCGCGGATGGCTGCTTCGTTGGCGCTCACCAACTCACATTGCGCTCCCATTTCGGTCTGGCAAAACGCCTGCAACACCGGCTGCGCCAATGGCCTGCGCCCCAGCACCCACAGGCCACGGTGAATGATTGATATGCCCGCCTGCGGAGCCACTTGCGCCCACACATCACGGCTGTGCATTGCTCGCCGCCAGGTGTCACCTGCGCGCTGACCGCTGACGGTGATGAAGCCAAAGTTACGAATCGACGCGCCAACGCATCGGTGGTCTTTGTCGATGACAGCGATGCGGTGGCCAGGAATGCCGTTCTGAATGGCGGTGTAGGCCATCGCCAAGCCGACGATGCCGGCACCAGGGATGACTAGCTCAAATTCGAGAGGCATGGTTCAAGGACTTGGGAAGGACGCAGAGGACTCAAAGGCTAGGCTAAAGTCAGAAAAAGTCTTTTCGGCGACTTCAGCGTAGTTTCTGCGAATTCTGCGTCCACGCACCCGAACCCTGGTCTTCAAACCAGCAGCGCATTCACCCGTTTCACATACGCTGCCGGGTCATCCGGCATGCCGCCTTCGGCCAGCAGGGCCTGGTCAAACACGATGTGGGCCAGGTCGTTGAAATTGACCGAGCCGTCGAGTTTTTTAATCAGTGGGTGCTCGGCATTGATCTCCAGCACCGGCTTGGTGTCGGGCGCGGTCTGGCCGGCTTGCTTCAGCATGCGGGCCATTTGCATGCTCATGCCGTAGTCCTTGACGACCAGACAGGCCGGTGAGTCGACCAGGCGAGTGGTCACGCGCACATCTTCGACCTTGTCTTTCAACGCTTCCTTCAGCTTGGCCAGCAAGGGCTTGAGCGTTTCGGCAGATTCCTCTGCGGCTTTCTTTTCGGCTTCGTCTTGCAGCGAGCCCAGATCGACCGCGCCCTTGGCCACGCTTTGCAGCGGGGTGCCGTCAAAGTCTTGCAAGTGGCTGAGCGCCCACTCGTCGACCCGATCGGTCATCAGCAGCACCTCGATGCCTTTTTTCTTGAACACTTCCAGCTGTGGGCTGTTTTTGGCGGCGGCCAGGGTGTCGGCGGTGATGTAGTAAATCGCTTCCTGGCCTTCTTTCATGCGGGCCTTGTAGTCCGTCAGGGACACACCCATGACATCGCTTTGGCTGGAGGCAAAACGCAGCAGCTTGGCAATGCGCTCGCGGTTAACAAAGTCTTCGCCCAGCCCTTCCTTGAGCACGGCGCCAAACTCGGCGTAGAACTTGCCGTATTGGCCGACTTTGGCTTTGTCTTCATCACTAAGAATATCGGTAACGACGCCCTTGGCGTCGGGTGCATCGGTCACCTCGCCTTCCTTGACTTCAGGCAATTTGTCATGCCGCGCCAGGTCTTCCAGCATGGACAGCACACGTTTGGTGGAGCCATCGCGAATCGCTTTCACGTCGCGGCTCTCCTGCAGCAACTCGCGGCTGACGTTCAGCGGCAGGTCGGCCGAGTCGATGATGCCTTTTACAAAGCGCAGGTAGCTGGGCATCAGCGCTTCCGCTTCGTCCATGATGAACACGCGTTTCACATACAGCTTGATGCCGGCCGCTTTGTCGCGGTTCCACAAGTCCATCGGTGCCTTGCCGGGAATGAACAACAGCTGCGTGTACTCGGTGCTGCCTTCCACGCGGTTGTGGGCCCAGGTCAGCGGTGCCTCAAAGTCGTGGCTGATGGCTTTGTAGAACGCCGTGTACTGCTCGGCCGTGATGTCTTTTTTGGACCGTGTCCACAGCGCGCTGGCCTGGTTGACGGTTTCCCACTCGCCGGTTTTGACCATGCTGCCGGGTTCGGTGCCCCCGTTCTCGTCTCCAACAATGGGAGCGCCGTCTTTCCACTCTTCTTTTTCCATCAGGATGGGCAGGCTGATGTGGTCGGAGTATTTATTGATGATGCCTTTAAGTTTCCAGGCATTCAGGTAGTCAGCCGCATCGTCGCGCAGGTGCAGCGTGACGCTGGTGCCGCGCTGCGTGCGTTCGATGGTTTCCACCTCAAAGTCGCCCGCGCCGCCGCTGACCCAGCGCACGCCCTCGCTGGCTTTCAAACCGGCGCGTCGCGACTCCACAGTGATCTTGTCGGCCACGATGAAGCCGGAATAAAAGCCCACGCCGAACTGGCCAATCAGCTGTCCTTGCTCAGACATATTGGCCTTTTGGTCGCCCGAGAGCTTGCTCACAAAGTCTTTGGTACCGCTCTTGGCGATGGTGCCCAGGTTGTCGATGGCTTCCTGCTGCGACAGGCCGATTCCGCTGTCGGCAATGGTCAGGGTTTTGGCGTCTTTGTCAAAGCTCACACGCACTTGCAAGTCAGGCGAGTCTTCGTACAAATCGTTCTGGTTGAGCGCTTCAAAACGCAGCTTGTCGCAAGCGTCTGATGCATTGGAAATCAGTTCGCGCAGGAAGATTTCCTTGTTGGAATACAGCGAGTGCGTGACCAGGTGCAGCAGTTGCGCAACTTCGGCCTGAAAGGAAAGGGTTTGACGTGTCATGGTGGTTTGAAAAAGGCAAAGTGAAAAAACAAACGCCCCTGATGTAGGGGCGTTGTTACCTTTTTCAAGGCCGCGCAGTGTTTGCGCTGGTGGCGGCTAAAGCCGCTTAGCTGATTAGTTCAGCGAGAACACGCGTGAGCCTGCTGGCTCGATGCTGCGGTTTTTCGCCACTTTTTCGGCTTCAGCGCGCACTTCGGTCACGTCGCGCTTGCCGGCAAAGCCCAGAACGCGCGAGCCATTGGGTTCGTTGCTGCGGGTGGCCGCAACTTGTGCGCCTTCAGCACGCACTTCAGCGACGGTGCGCTTGCCTTCGATTTGCATGGCCAATTGTTGTGAAGCATCCGCTTCGCCAGACGCCGCGTGGGCACCAACAGAAGCCAGGAAGCCGAAGGAAGCGATAGCGATCAGTGCAGAGGTTTTCATGATGGGAGCCTTTCAGTTAAATTTTCAGTCATTACAGGTTTCCGGTCATTCGCTACTCAAACTCGTCTTTTGCGTCAACCGTGTAAGTACTGTATTGGCTTCAAATTAGCGGCTTATTAGCGCATTCGTTTAAGGGTTATGTGGGAATTAGCAACACATTTGGCGACACATCGCGCAATTGCATCTTTAACCCTTTTCGTGCCTGCACCGAGCGCGAGGCACACACGAGCTCTCCAGGAGCGTGACTCATGCGTAATTTTGCTGTTTGGCTGTTTTTTATGCCAAAAATGCTATTTGCCCTTGTGGATACTGCTCAAGCAGCTATCTAATCAATAGCGACACAAGACGCCACTTAAACGCCTTGGGCCTCCAACCGGGCCACCAAACCGCTGCGGTCGTCCCGGTTGCGCAGCGCAATTCGCATGCCACAGCGCTGTGCAGCCGCCTGCG
Source organism: Comamonadaceae bacterium (assembly GCA_031414805.1). Taxonomy (GTDB): domain Bacteria; phylum Pseudomonadota; class Gammaproteobacteria; order Burkholderiales; family Burkholderiaceae_C; genus JAAFIW01. The sequence continues at coordinate 187,176 of JANOQJ010000015.1, read as the reverse complement.
CAATGGCCAAGCCCAGACCACTGCCGCCCACTTCGCTGCCGGGTACGCGAAAGAAGCGGTCAAACACGCGGTCGATCAGATGTGGCGGAATACCCGGCCCGGTGTCAGTGACCTCAATGGCCAGGCGGCCTTTGTCTTCTTTGACCTGCACGTCGACCACGCCGCCTGCGGGCGTGTAGCGCAAGGCGTTATCGATCAGGTTGTCCAGCGCGCTGCGCAGGTCGGCAGGCGGGCAGCGCACAGTGGCATTGGGTGCCACACGCTGAGCAGCGCCGGGAGGCTCGCACAGACCCAGGTCAATATTGCGTTGATCAGCCAGCACGATGAGGCCGCTGATGCTGGTGCGCAGCAGCTCGTTCACATTCACGTCGCTGGTCGTGGACTCCGGCACGTTGGCAGCAGCCGAATGCGCGTCGGTGGCCAGGGCCTGCTGGCGGGACAACTTGAGCATCTGGTCGACCAGGCGCTGTGCGCGCTGAACGCCCGCTTCGAGCTGCCCAAAACGCTCGGTGCTGGCTGGGCATGCTGCATCGCCGCGCATGTTTTCCAGTTGCAGGCTGATGGCTGCCATGGGCGTGCGTAACTCGTGTGCGGCGTCCTGCACGAATCGCCGCTGATTGGTAAAGGCATCGCGCAGACGCGCCAGCAGGCTGTTGAACGATTCCACCAGGGGCGCTATTTCACCGGGCACTCGCGATAGCGACAGTTCCTTGATGGAGTTCTCATCTTGTGCAGCCACCTGGCTGGCAAGGTCTTTCAACTCACGCGAGGCAACGGCTGCCACACACCACAAGATGAAGCCCGACAGCGGCAACAAGATCAAGACCGGCGCAATCGCACCCCATGCCCGACTGGCCGCCAGGTGGCTGCGAAACTCACCGCTTTGCACCACCTGCACACGCGATCCGGTCTTGCCGTCCGTTTTGGCGTTACCCGGTGGGGCGGTGTAAACCCGCCAGGTTGAATCAGCGGTTCGTACATTCGCAAAGCCTGCAGCCGCTTGCAAACCCACGCTTAACTGCGGCCACGAGCTGGCTTGCAAACCGCCCGAGGCGGAATACACCTGCACAACATACGTGCCCCACTCGCGCACGCGCTCTTCACTGGGCATTTGCAACGCCAGCGGCTCATCTTGCGCAGCCAGCGACTCGGCCAGCACTGCCATCTGGTTGTCCATGAAGGTGCTGACCATGCGGTTGTAGGTCCAGTACGACAAACCCGCTGAACCCGCGCCCACCAGCACAAATACAGGGAGCAACCACACCAGCAGCGCGCGACGCAAGGAACAGGTTGGGCCTGCGGAGAAAACGTGAAGTGCCATGGTGGGGCCTTATGCGGTGGCTTCGGCCAGCGCTGACGGGGGGGCCATGGGCGGTGGCGAAACGGCGGGCAGGTCGGCAATGCGCCAGCCCAGCCCGCGCACATTGCGGATGGTGTCCGCACCAAATTTACGGCGCATGCCGTGAATGAGCACGTCCACCGCGTTGGAGCTGACCTCTTCACCCCAGCCGTAAATGCGGCTTTCCAGCTGGTCGCGCGACAAAATTGCGCCTGAGCGCTCCAGCAGCGCATGCATCAAGGCGTACTCGCGCGCCGACAAGGCAAAGCGCTCACCGCTGATGATGGCCTCGCGCGAGGTCAAGTCCAGCTGTACGCCGCCATTGCCAATGATGGAGTGCGCACTGCCATCACGCCTGCGCACCACGGCGCGCATGCGAGCCAGCAGCTCGCGAAATTCAAAGGGTTTGACCAGGTAGTCGTCTGCGCCCAGATCCAGACCTGCAACCCGGTCATCCAGGCCATCGCGCGCGGTGAGCACCAGAATGGGCGTGGGGTTGTTCTGCGCCCGCGCCCGGCGCAGCACCTCGGTGCCGTCGCGCTTGGGCAGGCCCAGATCCAGCAGCACGCAGGCGTAGCCGCCTTCCGACGCAGCACCATTGGCCACATCGTCCAGCGCAGATTGCGCCAGTTCACCGTCGCGAACCCAGTCAACCGACCAGCCGTTGTTGCCCAGCGCCTGCGCCAGGCTGCGGCCAATCATGTCGTCGTCTTCCACCAGCAGCACGCGCATGGCAAACCTTTGTTAGATGTTGATCAGAAAAACCGGTTCACCGGCAGACCCTTGTCCCACCGGGCCACGCGACGCGCCAGGCGCCAGTGGTAAGCCAGCTTCACGGAAAAAATGATGGCCGTCAACGAGGCCAAAACAAGCACGGCAGGGTGATCAAGGGCGGGCATATTCAGCTCCAGGCTGGATTTTGGGTGCCCGATGGTGCCGCTGGTGCCTTAGCTGGGTATTAGGAAGCGCATCAAAACTGCCTGTCAGCAGTTAAATGCTCCTGAAATAATAGCTGCTTGAGCAGCATTTACAAGGGCTGAAGCCGGATTTGTGCCTAATTTGATCCGGATGTCTGCCGCGGCAATCAAATCGCCAGATACGCCCCTGGGCGGGCTCCGCGCAAATAAATCAAGGCCCCGCCATCGCTGATGATGTCGGCATGCGGCACGTCTTTCTTGCCCAGGTGGAAGCTGCCTGGGTGCAACACCAGCTCTTGGACCTCTTCAAGCGCTGATTCGGTTTTGACGCGCAGCACGCCCTGCAGCACCACACATTCCTCGTCCATCGGGTGACGGTGGGCGGGCAGCACGGCACCCGGGGACAGGCGCAGCAGGTAACTCATCACATCGCCACCGTCGTGCAGCACCTTGCGGGTTATGCCCGGTGAAAAGGGGTGCCAACCGTCGGCGCTGGGGTGCACGGTGGTGTGCAGCGGGGTGGCCTGGGCCGCAATGCGTTGCAGGATGCGGCTGCGCACACGGTCCACCACGCCTGGCGGTGGTATCTCCTCGGTCGGCTGCGGCATGGCAGTTTGCAAGGCAACGGCCAGATCAGCGTCCAGCGCCGGGAAGCGTGGTGACAAGAAGGAAAACTCAGACATAGGTACCTTTGGGTGCTGCGTTCAGCACGGGGTTCGGTTGCGGGTCTGCCGCCATCACCCGACGCAGCTTCTGCTGGGAGCGGGTCACCAGCGATTTGACGGTGCCCAGCGGCAGGCCGGTGACGCGGGTGATTTCGCTTTGGCTCAATTCACGAAAGTAGGCCAGGCCCAGCACCCAGCGCTCGTTGCCCGACAAATCGGCCATCGCTGCATGCAGCAGCGTACTGATCTGAGTTTGCTCCAGCACCTGGCTGGGGCCGGGGGTTTGCAGGTCTGGCATGGCGTCGGCATCGGCTTCGGGTGCGCCGTTCAGACCGCCGTGGCGTACGCTCTCGGCGCGTAACTTGTCCAGCGCGCGGGAGCGGGCAATGGCCGCCAGCCAGGCGATGGCGTTGCCACGCGCGGGGTCGAAACGCGCGGCCTCCCGCCAGGCTTGAAAGTAGGTGTCGGCCAGCACGTCTTCGTCATAGTTGCTGCCCACCAGACGGCGCACAGCGGGCGCAATGGAGGCCACAGTCTGGTTGTAAAAAGCCTCGAACGACGCGGCGCAACCGGTGCGCACGGCCTGCATCAAGCGGGCCAGTTCGGCATCTCGCGAGTTCAGTGCGTCGGTGGGCAGTAGGTGTGAATCAGGCAAGGCACAGCGGAAAAATGGTTGTAGCCAAAACCATAGCATGGCTGCGCAAAGCCGCGCTGCAGCGGGGTGCGCCAGGCATAAAAAGGTGAGCGCCCACTGGCTTGTCGCAATCTGCATAGCCAGGCTTACGGGTCATCGCTACAGACGGATTCACGCAGGGCTTGACTTTACAAACGCGATACCCAAACGCCACACGAGGCCATACGGCAACACCTATGCGCTTTCTACAATGGACTGATGAAACGAATCAACTGGAAACTGTGGCTCGGTGGTGTGGTGCTGTTGGCGGCTATTGGCGGCGGTGTATGGTGGGCCACGCAAGGCAGCAAGACCGAGGTGCAGTACCGCACCGCCAAAATTGAGCGCGGGCCCTTGAGTGCCACGGTGTCGGCAAGCGGCGCGGTCAACCCGGTCACGCAGGTCTCGGTGGGCACCCAGGTGTCGGGCCAGATCAAAGAGCTGTATGTCGACTTCAATTCCGAGGTGAAAGCCGGGCAGCTGATTGCCGTGATCGACCCCGAATCCATTGAATACCGGGTGCGCCAGGCCCAGGCCGATTCCGATGCGGCGCGCGCCACGGTGCTCACCGCGCAGGCCAACGCGGCAGCGGGGCGTGCCGGGGTGTCGCGGGCGGAAAGTGATTTGGTGGAGGCGCAACGCAGCCATGCGCGCAACCAGAGCCTGCAAGCGCAGGGTTTTATCTCGCAGGCCGAGGTCGATCGCACCCGCGCGCTGGTGGCCACGGCGGGCGAGTCGGTCAAATCTGCTCAGGCGCAAATTGGCGTGACCGACGCACAGATTAAAAGCGCGCAAGCCGGTGTGGCCCAGCGTGAAGCCTCGCTGGCACAGGCGCGCATTGACTTGTCGCGCACCAAAATTACCAGCCCGGTCGATGGCATCGTGATCAAGCGCGCGGTGGAAAAAGGGCAGACGGTGGCGGCCAGCCTGCAGTCGCCCGAGCTGTTTGTGATTGCGCAAAATTTGCAAGACATGCAGGTCGATGCCAGCATCGACGAAAGCGATGTGGGCCGCGTGCGCACCGGCCAGAAAGCGACGTTCACCGTCGATGCTTTCCCCGGCCAGACCTTTGAAGGCTCGGTCAAGCAGGTACGCAAAGCCGCGCAAAACGTGGCCAATGTGGTGACCTATGTGGCGGTGGTGGCCTTTTCCAACACCGGCGGGCGCCTGCTGCCCGGCATGACGGCCAATGTGCGGCTGGTGACCGACCAGCGCGAGAGCGTGCTGAAGGTGCCAAACGCGGCGCTGCGGGTGCGGATTGCGGGCCTTGAACCAGCGGCCGCCGGTTCAAGTCAGGGCTCACCGGCGGCCGTCGGTTCAAGTCAAGGGCAGCCAGCTACCGGTGCGGCATCTGGCCCTGGCCGCGCTGCGTCAGGCACCACCACGGGCCGCTCGGGCTGGTCGTGGGTGTCTGAGGCCGTTGCCCAACCTGCCGGTGGTGGCGGCGGGGGTTTGTCCGCCATGCGCGAGCGCTTGACCACCGAGCTGACCCTCAACGCCGACCAACAAGCCAAGCTCGACACCATTGCCGCCGATCTGCGCCCCCGCTTCATTGCCCTGCGCGAGCTGCCAGACGATCAGCGCCCGGCAGAGCGCGAGAAGATCACAGCCGAGATGCGCAGCCGCATCAGCGCCATGCTCACGACCGAGCAGAAAGCGTTGTATGCACAGGTGCAACAAAACCGGCCACCGCCAACAGGGGCGCCTGCTGCCTCGTCGCAGCCCTCGAATGCTACTAAATCAATAGCTGCTTCAGCAGATTCCACAAGGGCTGCCGTGTCAAAACCCTTGGAATCTAGTGCCGCAGCTCGTGCCACGCCAGCGCCCGGTACCGTCGCAGGTTCTGCGCCACCGCCACCGCCTGCGGCGATGGGCCCCGGTAGCGGAGGTGGCGGTGGTGGCGGTGGTGGCGGTGGTGGAGCCACCGAATTTCGCAACCGCCTGGTAGCCGAACTGGCACTGACCCCCGCGCAGGTCGAAAAAGTCGATGCGATTTATGCCGACAGCCGCCCCAAGTTCATGCAGCTGCGCGACCTGCCGCAGGAAGAGCGAGCCAAAGCGCGCGAACGCATCACCGCCGACATTCGCGGCCGCATTGGCGACTTGCTGACCCCCGAGCAAAGGCCCAAATACGCCGCGCTGGTGGCCGAAGCCGCCAGCCGAATCAGCACGCAAGGTCGCATCTACATCATGGGGGACGACGGCAAACCCCAGGCCCTGAACGTGCGCCTGGGCATCACCGACGGCAGCAGCACCGAACTGCTGATGCCCCCCAATTCGCCAAACGCGGACAAGCTGAAAGAGGGCGCGCTGGTGATCATTGGCACGGTGGCGGGAACCGGCTCCACTGCGGCCAAGCCTGCAGCGGCTGGGCCACGCATGCCGTTCTGAGTCACGACCAGCATGTTTCGTCACACTGCTTCGTCATTCCCGCGCAGGCGGGAATCCAGGGCTTTGGATCAACCGCTGGCGCTTGCGTGGGCCAGGGCCTGGATTCCTGCCTGCGCGGGAATAACGGGTCGTTGCATCGCGGCTTTTTCATGTGGCCTCCTATGCCGCTAATCGAAGCCCGCGCCCTCACCAAAATCTACACCATGGGCGACCAGACCGTGCACGCCCTGCGCGGCGTGTCGCTCACGATAGAGGAGGGCGCGTTCGTCGCCATCATGGGTGCCTCGGGCTCGGGCAAATCCACCTTAATGAACATCCTGGGCTGCCTTGATTTACCCACCAGCGGTCAATACCGCCTGGCCGACGAAGCCGTAGAAACCATGGCCGCCGATCAGCTGGCCAGCATCCGCAACCGGCGTATTGGCTTCGTATTCCAACAGTTCAATTTGCTGCCCCGCACCAGCGCATTGGAAAACGTGGAGCTACCCATGGTCTACGCCGGCATTCGCGCTGCCCAGCGCCACGAAAAAGCCATGACGGCGCTACAAAAAGTAGGCCTGGGCGAGCGCTTTCACCACACGCCCTCCGAGCTGTCGGGCGGCCAGCAGCAACGCGTCGCCATTGCCCGCGCGCTGGTCAACAACCCCCAACTCATCCTGGCCGACGAGCCCACCGGTGCACTCGATTCGCAAACCAGCGAAGACATCATGCGGCTGCTGACCGACTTGAACGCCCAAGGCATGACCGTGGTGCTGGTCACCCACGAAAGCGACATCGCCGCCTGGGCCCGCCGCAAGATTGTGTTTCGAGACGGGCACATCGTGGAGGATGTGGAGCAGGTGGCGGCCCCCCATTTCTCCCCGGCCCCCATAACAGGGACCAACAAATGAACTTCCTGGCCGCCCTGCGCAGCGCCCTGCGCTCATTAGCCGCCAACACCCTGCGCAGCATCCTGACCATGCTGGGCATCATCATTGGCGTGGCTGCCGTCATCACCATGATTGCGGTGGGCAAAGGCGCGACCGACCGCGTGCAGGAACAGATGAAAGGCCTGGGCTCCAACATCATGCTGGTGCTGCCCGGTGGTGTCACGGCAGGCGGCGTGCGCCTGGGCGCGCAGACCGGCCAGGCGCTCACCGAAGAAGACGCGCTGGCCATTGCCAGAGAAGTGCCCGAAGTACAAGTGGCCGCGCCCAGCATGCGTACTGGCGCGCAGGTGGTGGTAGGCAACACCAACTGGAGCACCAGCATCTTCGGCACCACCAACGACTACCTGGAAGCGCGCGAATGGCCGCTGGCCGGAGGCAGGGGCTTTGAAGCGGCCGAGATTCAAGGCTCAGCCAAAGTCGCCATCATTGGACAGACCGTGGCGCAGCAACTCTTTGGCGACGCCGACCCGCTGGACCAGGTGATCCGCGTGAAAAAAATCCCGGTCACCGTGATCGGTGTGCTGGACAAAAAAGGCCAAAACTCGCTGGGCCAGGACCAGGACGACATCGTCATCGTGCCCATTTCCACCTACCGAAACCGTATTCAAGGCGGCAGCGGCGGCAAACTCAAGCGCATCGGCTCAGTCAGCGTCAAAGTGCGTGAAGGCCAGAGCATGAAGGTCGCAGAAGACAACATCAAAGAGCTGCTACGCCAGCGCATGAAAGTGCAACCAGGGGCAGACGAGCCGTTTTCAATCCGCAACCTCACCGAAATTTTGCAGGCGCAAGAAGCATCCAGCCGCATCATGACTTTGCTGCTGGCAGCCGTGGCTGGCATCAGCCTGATCATCGGCGGCATCGGCATCATGAACATCATGCTGGTCAGCGTCACCGAGCGCACCCGCGAGATCGGCCTGCGCATGGCGGTGGGTGCCAGGGGAAAAGACATCCTGACGCAGTTTTTGATTGAAGCGGTCACGCTCAGCCTGATTGGTGGGGCGATTGGCGTGCTGCTGGGTGGCATTGCCACATGGGCCGTGGGCTACTTTGCAGGCTGGCAAGTCAGCATGACCGCCTCGTCCATTGCGCTGTCGGCCGGGTTCTCGGCGTTTGTCGGTGTGTTTTTCGGGTTTTATCCGGCGCGGCGGGCGTCGAAACTGTTGCCGATTCAGGCGCTGCGCTACGAATAGACTTGGTTGCTTGCTGCTTTCATCGAAATCAGCTTCCAGCCCTTTGTACAGCTGCTCAAGCAGCTATATTTGTAGTAGCACACAACAGCACACCATGGACATCACCCTGCTCATCAAAGCCGCCATCATGGGCATCGTCGAAGGACTGACCGAGTTTTTACCGGTCTCCAGCACCGGGCATCTGATCCTGGCCGGTGCCCTGCTGGGGCTTGACGATGCCAAGGGCAAGGTGTTTGACATCGCCATTCAGACGGGTGCCATCCTGGCGGTGATCATTGTTTATTGGCAAAAAATTCGCAGCACGCTAGTGGCGCTGCCCACCGAGCAGCAAGCGCAACGTTTTGCGCTGAACGTGTTCATTGCCTTTGTGCCCGCCGTCATTTTGGGTCTTCTCCTGGGCAAGGCCATCAAAGCCAATCTGTTCACCCCGGTGGTGGTGGCCACAGCCTTCATCGTGGGCGGTTTCATTATTTTGTGGGCTGAAAAACGCCCGCAAGCGCAGGCGCGCATTCACGAAGTCGACCAGATGACGCCGCTGGACGCCATCAAATTAGGCTTGGTGCAGTGTCTGGCCATGATCCCCGGAACGAGCCGCAGCGGAGCCACCATCATCGGCGGCATGTTGCTCGGTATGAGCCGCAAAGCCGCCACTGATTTTTCGTTTTACCTGGCCATTCCCACGCTGATTGGGGCGGGCGCTTACAGCCTGTACAAAGAACGAGCCCTGCTATCGATGGCGGATGTGCCAATGTTTGGCGTCGGTCTGTTGTTTTCTTTTATCAGCGCCTGGCTTTGCATACGCTGGCTGCTGCGCTACATCGCCACGCACAGCTTTGTGCCTTTTGCCTGGTACCGAATTGCGTTTGGCGTAGTGGTGCTGATAACCGCTTACACCGGGTGGGTGAAATGGTCGGGTTGAGCGTCAAGCTGCCAAGCGTTTGATGGCCGCCTCAATCGCGGCTGCCGTATCGGCGGGTTTTTCCATAGGAAACAGGTGCGTCCCGGGCAGCATGCTGATGCGGCCGTGCACCAGCTTTTCCGTCATTTGCATGCCCACCTGCTTCATCTCGGCCGACTGCTCCCCCCCGATAAACGCCACCGGGCATTGCAGTGGGTGACGGCGCAGCAAGCGATCCAGGTTGTCGGGCAGGGTGTTGTAGATCAGCGTCTCAATGTCACGGTCGAAGCTCAACACCCGCTGGCCGCCTTCATCTTGTGTGCCGTGCGCGATGTAGTCAGCCAGCACCTGTGGCTCCCATTTGGCAAATGCACGTTTGTGCGAGAAATGGTCCAGCGCAGCTTGCACACTGGGCCACGTGTTTTTGCGTTTGCGGCTGACTTTTCCGGGGGAGACAGAACCCACCAGCTGGGTGCGCTTGAGCATGCCCAGCGTCGTGGCTTTCCATCCACCCAGAATCGGCGCGTCCAGCAGCACCACGCCACGTGCCAGCTCCGGGTGACGCGCAGCGCACATCAAGCTTAAAAAACCGCCAAGCGAATGGCCCACCAGGTAGGCGGGCATGCCGACTTTGGCTACTTCAACGCGCGCAAAATCCGCCAGCTGCTGCACCAGACAAGGCCAGTTGTTGGTGACGGGGTACTGCGGGTCATGGCCAAACTTGTCCACCGCTTTTACGCTGAAGTGGCGTGCGCGCAGGCTTTTGAAGAGCTGGTTGTAAGTGGTCGCAGCAAAACTGTTGCCGTGGGAGAAAACAATCAGGGGCATGCGCCGATTGTCGGAGGTTGCGAAAATACGGTCCTGTTGTCGTTAAATTTTGTGCAGCCGTCCGTGCTGTGTGCCACCCGACGCTTGGCTGTACCTGAAACAAACCCGGCACAATCAGCAACCAACGGCTACAAAAAATATAGCTGCTTGAGCGCACGGTTGTTGCACACACCCGCGATTTTGTTCAAAAAGGATTCCCCATGAAACGATTGATTCCCGGCGCAGCGCAACGAATGGCTTGCCTGGGCATATTGTTTAGCGCCAGCCTGCTGGTTAGCGCCTGTGGCGGTGGCAGCGACGCGCCCGCCACCCCACCGCCAGCTGCATCAACACCCGTGCCAGCGCCGAGTCCTGCACCGGTACCCGCACCTACGGCGTCCGCACCGACGGCGCCCGTTCCGGCACCGCCACCCGTTTCGACCCCCGCTCCCGCACCTGCACCCACGCCTGCGCCCGCACCGACACCTGCACCCACGCCTGTTCCTGCGCCACCTGCGCCTGCACCTGCACCCACCCCGGTCCCTACGCCGCCTGCACCTGCACCGAGCCCCACACCAGCCCCAGCTCCAACGCCTGCGCCTGCGCCACCCGCACTGCCGGCCAAAAACTGGACCACCCCAGAGTTCATCAGTTCCAACAGCGCAAGTGCTGGCCTGTACGCCAACGATGCGATCAGCGGGCCGCAAATTGCCATGGACGGCAACGGCAATGCCATCGCCGCCTGGATGCAGACCGATTCGGGGCGCACCACCGTATGGGCACGCCGTTTTGTGAAAGGCGCAGGATGGGATGCTGCGACCTTGCTCGAAAGCGATGTGTTGAACAATCTGCGTTTTGACCAGCTGGCAGTCGATGCGGCGGGTAACGCCACGCTGGTGGGTAACCAGCAGTTTTCCGACGGTTCGTCGCGTTTGTGGATCAAACGTTTTCGCCCTGCGGCGGGCTGGACGGCCTCCGAGTTCAGCGAGTACCTGGTGGGTGGCCATTTCGTCAGGGAAAACGGTGGCAACCAGGCACCTGACGCCAGCGGCTACCGCTATGCCACCAGCGTGATTGATGGCAGCGGCAACACCTTTGTGGTCTGGCCCCGTGCCATTGCAGCCAACAACAACCGGTTGAGCCTTTGGGGCGCACGCTACACACCGTCCAACGGTTGGGGAACAGCCACCACCGTGAGCACGCCAGGTCCTTGGGATGCCGCCAATCCCAACATCGCGGTGGACGCTCAAGGCAATGCCATAGTGGCCTGGGAAAACCGCTCGACCAGCGCTAACGGTATTGGTCTGGACCGTACCCTTCTGGTCAACCGCTTTGCAGCCATACCCGCCGTTACAGCCACCGTACCGGCTTGGGACACGACAACCTTTACCAGCGGGTTTGACAGCCAAGGCCTCGTGTCCGACGTTGCGCGGCCACAAATCAGCTTTGACGCGTTGGGCAATGCCGCCGTCACCTGGAAGGTTGGCCCACCGACCAACACCGTCAACACCACCTACCGGTACATCGCTGGCACGCCTTGGCAGACAAGCTCCTTTTTGCGTGACGACAGCACGCCGGATGCGCAGTCGCGCGGCATCACGGTGCGTGATGCGGCTGGTAATTTGATCGTCGTGTACGCGCTGCTGGACCCCTTCAGCGTGTCGACGCGCTTTCGGGAAGGCCGCTACCACTTGGTGGCGCAACGCTTTGTACCGGCCACTGGCTGGGGGCCCGTGCAGCGTATCGAAAGCGATCTCAGCGGTGATTCGGTACTCAATGGTGTGGGCATTGATGCCGCTGGCAATGCGGTGGCGGTGTGGACCCAGCAGTTCTACAACGCCCAAGGCACGTTGACCACCGCCCGGGTGTGGGCCAACCGCTTCCAGTTGCCAAGTGGTTGGTTAATGGCCAACCGGTTGGACACGGCCGCAGGGGTCTTGGGCCTGGCCTTGCCCAGTTTTGACGCCAACGGCAACGCAACTCTGTTGTGGCAACAGACCTTGACCGGATCGCGCACCGGCGTATGGGCGACCAGCTACCGCTGATCACGCGCTATAATTGAAAACTTTTTTGGCCTCCCCCAGCAGCCATACAACAGACATGTTGGGGAACCCCGCCCAGGGCTTCGATCTTCCCGGGCACATTTTTTTGGAAAAATCTTTAATCAATGACCACTGTCCGACTGAAAGAAAACGAGCCTTTTGACGTAGCCCTTCGCCGCTTCAAACGCACTATCGAAAAACTGGGCTTGCTGACCGACCTGCGGGCTCGCGAGTTCTACGAAAAGCCCACAGCCGAGCGCAAGCGCAAAAAGGCAGCCGCGGTCAAGCGCCATTACAAGCGTGTGCGTTCGATGCAGTTGCCCAAAAAACTTTACTAAGTTTTTTTCGTTAGCGCTAACTGTATTGATCATTTGCCCTTGAGGCACCTTGAAAAGCCTGCTTAGGGACAACCCAAGCAGGCTTTTTGCTTTTTGTTCAACTTTTGAAAGTCCGCCATGAGCCTGAAAGACACCATCACCGAAGACATGAAAACCGCCATGCGGGCCAAAGACAGCGAGCGCCTGGGCACCATTCGCTTGTTGTTGGCAGCATGCAAACAAAAAGAGGTCGACGAGCGCGTGGTGCTGGACGATGCCGCCGTGGTGGCGATTGTTGACAAGCTGATCAAGCAACGCAAAGACAGCATTGAAGCCTTCGTGAAAGCTGACCGGCAAGAGTTGGCTGACAAGGAAGCCGCGGAGATTGTGGTGCTACAGGCCTACTTGCCTGCGCGCTTGTCGGCAGACGAGGTGATGACCGAAGTTAAAGCCATCGTCGCTGCAATCGGTGCCGAATTGGGCCGCGCGGCGGGCCCAGGTGACATGGGCAAGATCATGGGTGCCGTGAAGGCCAAACTGGCCGGCAAGGCTGAAATGGGGCAGCTCAGCTCGGCGGTGAAAGCCGCGCTGGCGGGCTGATCAGCTCCCCGCCACCTTCATCCGGTTCACCAGCATGGACCCCACTGTCTTGGCCCCGTAGTTGTACACATCCGATCCCACCGCCTCAATCCCCAGCAGCATGTCTTTCAAATTACCCGCGATGGTGATTTCGTGCACCGGGTAGGCAATTTGCCCGTTTTCCACCCAGAAGCCGCTGGCACCACGGGAGTAGTCGCCTGTGACGTAATTCACGCCCTGGCCCATCAATTCGATGACGAACAGGCCAGTGCCCAGTTTGCGCAGCATCTGGTCCAGGTCGTCGCCCGGCTGGGTCAGGCGTGAGGTAAGCGTGAGGTTGTGTGAGCCACCGGCGTTGCCGGTGGTTTTCATACCCAGCTTGCGGGCGCTGTAGCTGCTTAAAAAATAGCCTTCGGCGCGGCCCGCTTTGACCACTTTGCGCGCCTTGGTGGTCACGCCTTCCTCGTCAAACGGGCTGCTGCCTTTGCCGCGCAGCACGTGCGGGTCTTCTGCAATGCTCAGGTGTGGTGCCATGACTTTTTTGCCCAGGCAATCGAGCAAAAAGGTGCTCTTGCGGTACAGCGCGCCGCCACTGGTGGCCTGCACGTAGGCACCCAGCAGGCCAGCCGCCAGGGTGGATTCAAACAACACCGGGCACTGCGTGGTGGCGATCTTGCGCGACTTCAAACGGCTGAGGGCGCGTTCGGCGGCGTAGCGGCCCACCGCTTGTGGGCTGGCCAACTCGGCGGCATCGCGCATGGAGCTGTACCAGGCGTCGCGCTGCATGCCGGCGCCCTTGCCCGCGATGGGTGCGACCGACAGGCTGTGGCGCGAGCTGGCGTAGCCCCCGCGAAAGCCGTGGGTGTGGGCGCTGAAGAAATGACTTTGCTGGGCCGACACTGCAGCGCCTTCGCTGTTGGTGATGCGCTTGCTGGTGGCCATCGCGGCGGCTTCGCATGCCAGTGCGATGTGCGCGGCCTGCTCGCTGGTCACGGTCCATGGGTGAAACAGGTCGAGTTCAGGTTGCTTTTGCACGATATCGTCCGCATCGGGCAAGCCGGCCACCGGGTCTTCAGCGGTGAAACGGGCGATGTCGTAGGCCGCTTGTACGGTTTGCTCGATGGCAGCTTGCGAAAAATCCGATGTGCTGGCGTTGCCCCGGCGGGCACCGATGTAGACCGTCACGCCCAACGACTTATCGCGGTTGCGCTCTACATTTTCGAGTTGACCCATGCGGGCCGAGACGCTCAGGCCGCAGCCTTCGGAGGCTTCGGCGCCGGCATCGGACGCGCCGAGTTTTTTGGCATGGGCCAGCGCGCGATCCACCAGATCTTCAAACTGAGCACGTCCGTAGCTGAAGCCCACAGCCGGTTGATGTGCGGGTTGATGAAGAGGGGTTTGGGGGCCAGCGCCACGCAAGCGGGTGGCGCTGGTAGAGGAAATAGGGGCAGATGTCATAGCCGACCTATGATACCGACCCATTCCTACAGCGAGTTGATACGCTTTCTTTCCATGTCCCGCAAACCCAAAAAAGGCTACTACGTTCGTGGCCAGTTCGTTGCTGAAGGCAGCGAGATGGACCTGGAGCTCAAGCGCGAGCTCAAAGGCACCGATGAGCAAAGCCGTACCGACCTGAAACGCGAAAGCACCGAGCTGCAAAAGTTGGGCGAAGACCTGATGGACTTGCGCACAGACTTGATGACGCGGCTCGTCACCGAAGGCGTGCCCGAAAAGCTGGCCGAGGCCGTGGCCGAGGCCAAACGCATCACCAACTTTGAAGGCAAGCGCCGCCAGATGCAGTTTGTCGGCAAGCTGATGCGCCAACTCGACGAATCGGCTCTGAATGCGGTGCACGCCGTGCTCGATGAGCAGCGCAATGGCAGTGCCAAAGACATATTGGCGCTGCACCAGGCCGAGCAGTGGCGTGATGGCCTGATTGCCAGCGACGACCAGCTAGAGCGCTGGCTCACCGAGCACCCGCAAACTGACGCCCAACAACTGCGTGCGCTGATTCGCCAGGCCCGCAAAGACAACCCGGCCAGCAAAACCACCGAATCCATGGGGCTGGCACCACGCCAAAGCCGCGCATACCGCGATATTTTTCAAATGGTCAAAGAGCATCTGGCGCGCGATGTCCAAGCTGCCAATGATCCGCAAGATCGACCCGACCACAACGATGACGACAGCCACCCCCGCTTCTGATCTGCCGCCCGTCACGATCGGCATCGTCTCCATCAGCGACCGTGCCAGCCGCGGCGTGTACGAAGACCAGGGCCTGCCCGCGCTGCGTGACTGGCTGACACGCGCGATTCAAAACCCCATCCAATTTGAAGCCCGCCTGATTCCCGATGACCAGGCCACCATCAGCGCCACGCTGATCGACTTGGCCGACGCGGCGGGCTGCGCGCTGGTGCTGACCACCGGTGGCACAGGCCCCGCGTTACGCGACGTGACCCCCGAGGCCACGCTGGCCGTGGCGCACAAAGTGATGCCGGGCTTTGGCGAGCAGATGCGACAGATCAGCCTGCGCTTTGTGCCCACGGCCATCTTGTCGCGCCAATGCGCCGTGGTGCGCAACAAATGCCTGATCGTGAACCTGCCCGGTCAACCTAGAGCCATCACTCAAACGTTAGAGGGGCTGCCTTTCGACAATGCGCAACCACATGTCACAGGTGTACCAGGAATTTTTGCGGCGGTGCCGTACTGTGTTGATTTGATCGGTGGTCCGTTCATCCAGACAGACGACGCCGTTTGCAAAGCTTTCAGGCCCAAAAGCGCTCTGCGCCCTGCATCATGATTTATATAAGAAAAGAGCCGTTAGCCCTTATGAATACTGCTCAAGCAGCTACTCTTTTAATAGCTATTTTGTGCTCTGCCACCAGCTCCGCGCAAGCCGTGCCGGAGCCCAGCCTGCCCTACACCGTCAAGCCGTCCGACAAGCTCATCGTGCTGGCCAAAGACCTGCTGGTTCGCCCCGACGCCTGGTCTGAGGTAGCCCGGTTCAACGGCATGAAAGACCCTAATTTCGTGGTGCCTGGCCAGAAACTGAATATCCCGCTGCGCTTGCTCAAATACCAAAGCGCGCCCGGCAAAGTCATCAGTACCGCGGGCGATGTGCAACTGAACGCCAGCGCGGCTACCGTGGGCGCTGCAGTCAACGAGGGCGCCAAGCTGCAAGTGGGTGCCAACAGCTCGGCTGTCATTGAGCTGGGTGACGGCAGTCGCGTCAAGCTGCTGCCCGGTACCTTGGCCGAGGTCACGCAAAACCGCAGTTACGCCATGCGTGATGCCAGCGCCAGCGGCTCCACCACCTGGTTTTCGGGTCTGCTTCGGCTGGCACAAGGCGCGTTGGATACCGCCGCCAACCAGACCGCTAAACGCGCCACGCCCCTACAAATCGAAACGCCCACCTCGCTGGTGGGCGTGCGCGGCACCCAGTTTCGCGTGGCTTACGAAGACCCGGCCAGCCAGAACAGTCGCACCGAGGTCACCGAAGGCCAGGTTCGCACCGACAACCCGGCGCAAAAATCCGGTGCCGACTTGCCGCGCGGCACAGGTGCCGTGGTCAACCCTGCGCAAAAAGAAGTGAAAGTGGTGCAGTTGTTGCCCGCGCCCGACTTGTCCGCCTTGCCTGTCGAGGTGTTCAAACCGCAGGCTGCCTTGCCCATGCCGACCCTGGCGGGGGCCAGCGGCTACCGCGTGCAAATTGCGAGCGATGCGCAGTTTGAAAAAATCGTGCGTGACTTGAAGGTCACATTGCCCGGTGGCACCACAACGGCCAGCGTGGACCTGGGCAGTTTGGCGACTGCCAGCTGGCACACCCGTGTGCGCGGCATTGATGCGCAGGGTCTGGAGGGCTTTGATGCGGTCAAACTGGTCGCGGTCAAAGATGCGAGACCCACCACCTGGCGCGTGATCACGTCCAGCCTGTCGGTGCGTAACTACCAAACCATTTTGTCGTGGAGCGGCGCGCAGGCGGACGGCCAACCGCTGGTCGCCAGTCGCTACACCGTCGAGTTGGCCAGCAATGCCGCATTGACCCAAGCCGTGCCGCAGCCACCCGCGCAAACCGAGACGACCAGCAACGAGTTGTCCCTGGGGCCATTGAAAAGCGGCATTTACTTTGTTCGCCTGAAAGCCACCACACCCGATGGCGCAACCCTCACCAGCGAAATTTACCGCTTTGAATTGAATGGCAACTGGGGCGTTTCAGTGTTTGACGCCTCGGGCTCGCTGGAACTGGTGAAGTAGTTTTTTATGTCAAAAGGGCCGGCAGCCCTTTTAAATACTGCTCAAGAAGCTATCATTTCAGGAGTGACCTGAATGAAACATGCCTGACGCAGATCACTTGCCAACCCACTGCGTCAGCTTGTCCGCTTCAAAGCACGGGGCACGCTGTGCGTCAGCCGGAACGCAATCGCCGTTGCCGTCACCCTGACCCGTGCCCTGCGCTGACAGCTTCTCAATCGCCTGCCACAACAGCGCAATCTGCTGCTCCTGCGCGCCTGCACTGTCGATCAGCCCGCGCATGGCCAGTTGCAGCGGATCGTCTTGTTGGGTGATGCCATAGGCCTGAAATGCTGGTTTCAGCGAGCCATCTGGCGCAGCCACATCGGCGCTCTCGTCAGGCCGTGACTGGATGATGCGCGCCGGAATACCGACCGCCGTGGCACCGGCGGGCACCGGTTTGATGACCACGGCATTGCTGCCAATCTTGGCCCCATCGCCCACCACGAAACCACCCAGCACCTTTGCCCCCGCGCTCACCACCACATTGCGCCCCAGCGTGGGGTGCCGCTTGGCGCCTTTGTACAAAGACGTGCCGCCCAGTGTGACGCCTTGGTAGATGGTGCAGCCGTCACCAATCTCGGCGGTCTCGCCCACCACCACGCCCATCGCGTGGTCGAAAAAGATGCGGTCCCCCAACTTGGCACCCGGGTGAATTTCAATGCCGGTGAACCAGCGCGCCAGGTGCGAAATAAACCGCCCCAGCCACTTGAACCCCGCCGTCCAGCAGCCATGCGCCAGCCGGTGCAGCACCACCGCATGCAGGCCCGGGTAACAGGTGATGACCTCCCACGTGCTGCGGGCAGCGGGATCGCGGTCGAGGATGCACTGGATGTCGGAGCGGATACGGGTGAACATGCGGGGCAGTTTATCGGCATCGCCGCCCGCGCGCTGGCAGTGCCTGATTCACGCACAGGGTGGCCCGCTACTGCCCAGTCGCCGTCACCGTGCACACCAGCGTGATCACAATCCCGCCCCCTGAAGGCAAGGTGGGTATGGCCACACCGGTGGGGGGCGTAGTGTTCTGTAACTGGCCAATCGTCAAGCCTACCGGGCAGACCGCACCGCCGCTGGCCGTACACACCGGCGCGGTGACGCAGGACAAGCCCGAAACCGAAGGATCGTAAATGCGCGCGCCATCCCCGGGCGACGGTCCGCCGTTCGCCACGGTCACTGTGTAGCTGGTGGTGCTGCCCGCCACCAGGGTGTTGACGCCGTTGGTTTTGGTGACCGACAGATTCGCCGAGCCGATGGCGGTGAAGACGGTGGCGGAGTTGTTGCCGGGCACAGTGTCAGAGATGCCGGAAGGAATGCTCAGGATCACCGTGTTGGTCGCACCCGAGGAGTTGGTGGTAGCCGTGCCTTGCACGATGACGGTGCAGGTACCGTTAGCAGGCAGCGTGGTCACCGTGCCATTGAGCTGGCTACCGGAAAAAGCAGCCGTACAACCCAAAGCCCCACCACCCGTCGCAAACGAAACCGTTGTCAGCCCGGTGATATTGAAGGGCACCAAGTCGCTAAAGGTGACGGTCGACACCTGCACCGACGGCGTGGGGTTGGCCACCGTGATTCGGTACTGCACCAAGTCACCAATCGCGACACCGAGTAACGAGGTCTGGAAGGTGTTGGTCGTGCCGCGTCGTTGTTCTTTGATCACCTGCACATCGGCATTCAGCGGTACCAGGTCGGCGGCGCAGCCGAAGTTGGGCACATCTTCATCGACGCAAATGACGGCGGTCACCGAGGTCGGAAACACGCTGTTCTGGGGGTCGCCCGTTGCGCCAACCTTGGCGCTGTTCAGCACATTGGTAGCCGAGCCTTGCACCGTGACGTTGATGGTGATGTTGGCGCTGGTGGCGGTGTTCAAAGCGCCACCTGAGTTGTTACAGGTCACCACGCGAACCACCTGAGCGCAAGCGAAGGTGGCGGTAGAAGAAACGACTGAGGTGATGGTCAAGCCGTCGGGAATGACGTCGACGATTCGAACGGTTGCCGACGCAGCCGGGCTGCCGCCGGAGTTGGTCACTGTCAGCACAAATGCAAACGCATCGCCCACCGATTTGGCTTGCGGGTTGGCATGCGACTTGGCCAGGCGCACCTCGGGCGCGTTTTGCGTGGTGTTCAAATCGATCGCACAGTCAGGCCCATTGCCGTTTGCCGTGCAAGCCTGGATATTGGCGACGGTAGGCGAGCTGAAACTGCCGGGCGTGACATCTCCCCCGCCACCGACCCGGGCGCGGTTCAAGGTTTGCGTTCCCCCCGGCACGGTGGCACTCAAATTGGCACTGAGGTTAAAAACTGACGATCCGCCGGCTGGAATGGACACGGTGGACACGCAAAAGGTGTACGTCAAGGTGCTGCGTGTGCAACTCCAGTCCGCCCCGTTGGCACCCGTGGGTGCAAACGTACCCGCAGTGGGAAACGTGATCGAACCGGTCGCCAGGGTGGGCAACACATCGCCAAAGCTCAACGTGCCCGATGTGGCCACCGTGCCGATGTTGCGTACGACAAATTGATAAATGGTGGAGCCCCCCGTGCTGACGAACAACTGCCCGTCGTCCTTGGTCAAATCCAGACTGACATACAACACCGTGTTCACGTCCGATGCACAACCGTTGTCGGGGTCTGAAAAGCTCGTAGCCGGGGCGGTTGGCGCAGCGCACAGCGCAGCGGTCGCCGTGGTGGGACGGGTGGACTTGCTCGGACTGGGGTCGCCCCCGCCCCCGACCTTGGCCAGATTGACCACCGACGACGGTGCCGTGGGGTTGACCACCGCTGTAAAAGTGATAGCGGCTGTAGCACTGGCTGCAAGGGCCAGCGTGCGATTACACGTTAAACCCTGGCCGCTGACGGTGCAGGTGAAATTAGCTACCGTGAAGGTGGGTGTGGTGCCGCTGTAGGTCAGCCCGGTGGGCAACACATCGGCCACGGTGATAGTGCCCACCGTGGCCGAGCCGCCGCCATTGGTCACCGTGAGGCTGTAGACCAGGGTGCTGCCACGCGCCACCGTGGTCGTGCCATCGGTTTTGGAAAGCGACAGGTTGGGTGCCAGGATGGTGTCGGTGTCAATCGCGCAACCGGCCAGCGGCACACCGTTGCCCGTGCATGTGTCGGCCTGGGTGACAGTAGCAGTGGTGGTTTTGGTGGGGTCACCGCCACCGCTGACAATGGCTTTGTTGACCACCGACAGGCCGTTGGTGCCGTTCACCGCGGTGGTGATGGCAAACACACTCGTGCCGCTGGTGGCTGCAATCGTGGCGTTGGTGCTACAGATGATGTCGGTGGCGTTGGAGGCCACACACACCCAGTTGGCCGCTGACGGTCCGGTCAGGGTCAAGGTACCGGGCACCACGGTCAGGCCGGGTGGCAAGCGGTCGGCAACCGCCACGGTGCCCGAGCTGGCGCTGTTGCCGCTGTTGGTGACGGTGAAGGTGTAGGTGTTGGAGCCAGGCGAGGTCAGTGAGCTGACACCATTGGTTTTGGCCAGCGACAGGTTGGTGTCGCACCTGGCCGCCGGCGGCACGCCGGGCGTATTGGGTGTCTGAAAAGTGGTGATGCCGCCATTGAAGCCAGTGCCGCCGTAATACTCGTCGCCCGGGCCTGGAAAAGTGCTTTGCGTTGTTTCTCCGGGGGTTCCGCCGTTGACGATGGCGGTCACGCCCATGCTGTTCGGCGCATACGCCACGAAACCACCGCCGCCCGCACCACCCGGGCCGTGCCGATTGCCAGGCCAAGCGTCATTGGGCTCCGTGTTGCCGCCGTCTCCGCCTGTCACGTCCACGGTTGCGTTGCCACCATTGACTGTTTCCAGCACCACGGAGCCGCCAGCTCTACCACCACCGCTGGAGTCGTTGTCCACGTTGTAACTGTGCGCGCCACGGGCGTCGATGATGCCGCTGCCGGTGATCTGGCGTGCCCGTATGACAACAGCACCACCGCCTGCCGCGCCGGAGGAGCAGCGACCCGTAGCCAAGGAACAAGCGGTGCCCTGGTTTGTGTAAGCCGCGTTGTCAGCGGTTGCATTGTTGGCGCCCCCGGCACCACCACCCCCACCCATAAAAATCCGGTTGAAGGCTAGCGTGCCTGCATATCCCCCACCACCCCGTCCACCGGTATCCAGCAGCGGGCGGCTCCAGGGTCTGCCACCAATGCCGCCGGGGCCGTAGTTTCCGCCCCCGCCGCCGCCTGCGTTTTTGTCATTGGCGTTAGAGGGTGTGGCACCGTCGGTGCCGCCGCCACCCGCGTTGCCCGGCGCGCCGCGTGCGTAAGACCCGCCCGGATAGCCTTCAAACGCCAGATTCGTCTCGGTCAATGTGGGTGGATTGGTGGTCTGAAACCCCCAATCGTTGGTCTTGATGGCCATGAATCTAGGCGAACCCAGAATGCCTTCCCCCTTGGAGCCGTGAAAGCCCTGGCCGGAGTTGATGGCGTAGTCTTGCTCTGAGGTGCCGTAGCCTGCCGTTGTACCGCCCTGAATTCCCAAACCACCCCGAAACCCCTTGCCAGCCACAAAAATCGCCCGGTTGGTCTGGCCTTCAATCGTGTTGCCTTGCAGGGTCAGCGTGTCGCGCACGTCCATGCTGACCACGCCGCCGGTATCGCCATTCCAGGGCGGTGCAAAGATGGTGGCCGTGGTCGTTACGCTGGCAAATTGCAGGGCGCGCACCACCTGGTAGCGCCGCTGTGCGGTGGCCGCCGTGGCGTCTGCATTCACATAGGTGTTGTTCAGTGCAGGCGTAAAGGTGATGTTTAACCCCGCTACCGCCGTGATGCGAACAAACTCATACAAACCGGCAGAGCCCACGCTGGTGGAGCCGCTGCCGCTGCCCGAGCCGTTGCCATAGGTGCTGTTGTTTGATGAATTGATGCTGCCGTCCTGCATCTGCATGACCATCAGCAAGTCGCCAATTACCAGTGTGGTGGTGTAGCCACGGGCATCGCGTGGGCCCAGGGTCATGGAGGTGATACCGGGCGACAAAATGGGTGTGCCGCTGCCTGCGTAGTAATCGTTGATCAAACCGCCCGGCAGGGTGGTGAGCAGCAGCGGCGGTGGTGCGCAGACCTGTGCGGCGGCGGGGGCAGCCCAGAGGCAGGACAGCAAGACCAACATCACCCCAAACGTTCGGGCGGTGAAGCGGGAAAATTTTGAGTAGAAGGTCATTTTGTAACAATTCCAAACAACTTCTATTGTCCATCGGTTTTCTTGTCGGGGGCAAGCAGCAGCGTCCTGGCCACGCCACGCAAAATATGAATTTCTTCTGGCGTGAGTTGCGCCCGGTTGGCCAGCTGGTTCAAGCGCGGCATGAGCTTTTTCGGGGCTTGGGGATTTAAAAAGCCGATGTGTACCAGCGCCGACTCCCAATGCGCGAGCAGGCCGGCTACCTGGGCGGCATCGGCTGTCTGGCTGGCGGGTGTGGCGCTATGCACGGCAAACCCGCCCAGCGCCATGCGCCATTCGTAGGCCACCAGTTGAACCGCGGCGGCCAGATTCAGCGAACCAAAAGAGGGGTTGGTGGGAATGGTCAGTGCAGCATGGCAGCGGTAAACGTCTTCGTTGCGCATGCCAAAGCGCTCGCTGCCAAACAGAAAACCCACGCCTTGCGTTTGCAGTGCCAACGCGGGCAGGTGCTCCCGGGGGGTGACGGTGGGCGGGCCAAAGTCGCGCGGGGTCATGGCGGTGGCGCACAGGTGGGTCAGGCCGTCCAGCGCTTCGTCCAGCGTGTCCACGATGCGGGCCTTGGCCAACACATCCAGCGCACCGCTGGCCCGCTGAATGGTTTCCTCCCGCCGCAACACGTTAGGCCAGCGCGGTGCCACCAGCACCAGGTCATCAAAGCCCATGACTTTCAGGGCCCGGGCGGTGGCGCCCACGTTGCCAGCGTGGCTGGTCTGGATGAGGATGAAGCGGGTTGTCATGGCGGCAGATTGTCACCATGTGCAGGTGGGTATGGCCCCACTACAAGCAAAAACGGCCACTAGCCCTTATGAATACTGCTCAAGCAGCTATTTTTTTCATAGTAACCCAGGCGTCTGCCGGGCGTTGACAATGCCAACATGAAACTATTCAGGCAATCCGCGTCGCCCCGGCTGTGGCGAATCTTTGCTGTGTGGGCTTGGCTGCTCGCTGGCGTGGCCTGCACTGCGGCCTGCACCGTGGCTTTAGCGGCACCGGCCGACACGCCGTTGCGCGTGGGCTCCAAGCGCTTCACCGAGTCGTACATCCTGGCCGAAATCCTGGCGCAGACCGCCGCGCCGCACCTGAAAACACCGCCGCAAGTGCGCCAGGGCCTGGGCAACACTGCCATCGTGTTTGAGGCCCTGCGCGCGGGGCAGATCGACCTGTACGCCGAGTACAGCGGCACCATCAACCTGGAAATTCTCAAAAGCGCTGCGCCCCTGAGCTTGGCGCAAATGAATGCGGCGCTGGCCCCCATGGGCCTGGGCGTGGCGATTCCCCTGGGCTTCAACAACGGCTACGCGCTGGCCATGCGCGCTGCACAGGCCAAAGCACTCGGCGTGCAAACCACGTCCCAGCTGGCGAGCCAGCCGCAGCTGAAATTGGGTCTGTCCAACGAATTTATTGGCCGCGCCGACGGCTGGCCAGGCCTGGCCCAACGCTATGGTCTGCCGCAAAAACCCACTGCGCTGGACCATGGTCTGGCCTACGACGCGCTGGGCGCAGCGCAGGTGGACGTGATCGACATCTACACCACCGACGCCAAGATCAACCACCTGGGTCTGGCCGTGCTGCAAGACGACAAGGCCTACTTTCCACGCTACGACGCGCTGGTGTTTTACCGGCTCGACTTGCCCACGCGGCACCCGCAAGCCTGGGCCGCCTTGCAGACCCTGGAAGGGCGCATCAAAGAGGCCGACATGATTGCGATGAACGCCCGTGCCGAGCTGAACGGTGTGGCGTTTGACGTCATTGCGCGAGCGCAATTGCAGGCTGCCCGAGCGCAGGTGCAGGCGATGGGCCCGGGCTCTTCGACGACGACCCCAACCACGGCTTCAGCAGACACCGCATCGCGCGGCTTCGTCGCCAAACTGTTCGCCAGCGACCTGCCGCGCCTGGCTGGGCAGCACCTGATGCTGGTGGGCATTTGCGTGGCGCTGGCCGTGCTGGTGGGCGTGCCGCTGGCGGTGCTCGTGTTCCCCCACCCGCGCATCCGCGCTGTGGTGCTGGGTGCCACCGGCCTGCTGCAAACGGTGCCGTCGATTGCCTTGCTGGCGATGTTGATTTCGTTGCTGGGCGTGATTGGCACGCTGCCCGCGTTGGTGGCGCTCACTTTGTATGCGCTGCTGCCCATCATGCGCAACACCACCACCGGCTTGCTGGAAGTACACAGCGGCCTGCGAGACGCAGCCACCGCGCTGGGCATGACCGCGGCCCAGCGCCTGCGCCACATCGAGCTGCCGCTGGCCCTGCCCACCCTGGTGGCCGGTGTGCGCACCGCCACCGCGATTGCCATTGGCACGGCCACCATCGCCGCGTTTGTCGGTGCGGGCGGATTTGGCGAACGCATCGTGACCGGCCTGGCCCTGAACGACCGCGATTTGTTGCTGGCCGGTGCCATACCGGCTGCCCTGCTGGCGCTGGTCGGCGAAGGGCTGTTTGAGTGGCTGGAGCGCTACCTGGTGCGGCATCGCCAGATTTAAGCGACTTTCGTAACCACTCAGGTGGATACAGACACTCCCTCTCCCGCTTGCGGGAGAGGGTAGGGGTGAGGGCGCTGGCGTTGTACTTTCTCTGTATCGCGCAGCCCCTCACCCCAGCCCTCTCCCCAAAGGGGCGAGGGAGCAAGACACGCGTGGCGACCTGAGTAGTTGCTAAATTTCGTCATTACTCAGATGGGTGCAACAACCCCTTCCCCCGCTGGGGAAGGCAGGGATGGGGGCATGAGCGCTACAACGGTCTGCCCGCGTGTTGACACCGCAAGCCCCCATCCCAACCTTCCCCCAAAGGCGGGAAGGAGCAAGACACGCGTGGCGACCTGAGTAGTTACGAATTTTAAGGAAAAAGGGCTTCTAGCCCTTATGGATACTGCTCAAGCAGCTATTCAATTAGTAGCGTTCTAAGGCTGACCCGTCGCTGTCACGTTGCACGTCAACACAAAGCTCAAGGTAGACCCCGCATTGAAGTTAGGCGTGATAACCAGACCTGGCGTTTGCAGGGTTGATACGCTCAGGGCCGGGCAGCTGGCTATGCCCGCTGTGACCGCACAGGTCACCGTGGTGCAACTCAAGCCGGAGCTGAACGGGTCCGTCACCAGCACCCCCGGCGCGTTGTTGGGCCCCAGGTTGGCCACGGTGATCGTGTAGCTGGTGGTCTGGCCTGCTGCCAGGGTGGTGGTGCCGTTGTCTTTGGTCACGCTGATGCTGGTGTTGCCCACCACGCGCACGTCTTCATTGATGCTGGAGGTTGACGTGTAGTTGCTGCCTGGCACCGCGCCACCCGGGGTGTACGTGCCGCCCGGCGAGACTTGCGTAGTGGACGTGGTGCGCAGCGGATCCAGGTAGTTCACGGTCACGCTGTTCTGGTAGACCGTGCCCAGCGTGGGTGAGGTGCCCGCGCCGTTGATGGTGACCGTCACGGTGAAGCTGATGGTGGCGTTGTTGGGTAGCAGAAACGTGTTGGAAAGCAGGTTGCTGCCGGGTGTGCCGATGGTGAAGGTCTGGGTGCCAGTGCCAATTACCGGCGTGCCCGGGCCGGAAGCATTGCCCACGTAGCTCACGGCGATGGCGTTGATGGGTGCCAGCGTGGGCGTGTAGGCAAACGGTGCCTGCAACGTGTCTTGCACGGTCACACCCGCTGCTGCGCCGCCGCCACCGCCTGAATTGGTGATGGTGATGATGTACACAGCGGTGTTGGTTTGCGGAAAGGTCACCACCGGCGTGGTGGTTCGCTTGGTGGTTTGCAGCTGCGGCAGGCAGTTGCCACCCAGGGACGTGGTGGTTGGCACGAAAGGCGCTGTGGCCGATATGCCCCCGCCAGAGCCCGATCCATAGCGGTTGGTGATGGCGGTATTGGCGTCCGGGAAATTTGCACCTGACAAGCCGCCATTGAACTGACTGGGCAGCGTGACGTTGCTGGACCGCACCACTGCGCCACCACCGCCACCGCCACCAGGGCCCTGGGTTTCACCGTCAACCAACAGGGTGGTACCCACCGTGCCGCCCGTGCCGGTCCAGCCGGTGTTGCCGCCCTGGCCACCGTTGGCCTGCACGAGTGCAAAACCGGGGGCGTTGGTGCCCGTCAAAACCACGATGGTGCCGCCCGCCCCGCCGCCACCCGCCGCATCGCGCCCACCGGGCAGCGCGTTTTGGCCATTGGCCAGCAAGCTGCCGCCACCGCTAACCGTGCCCGCTTTGATGAAGATGATGCCGCCGCCATTGCCGCCCGCGCCCTGGGGTATGGTGGGGTTGTCGCAGGCGTTGTTGTTGTCGCCGCCACCACCGCCGCCGCCCATCAGCAGGTTGTCAATCGCGGCGGTTTGCGTGCCACCGCCCAGACCTCCCACAGCCCGCGCGCCATCGCCGTTACAAGCCAGAAACGGGTTGGGGTTGCCGCCGGTGAACGATACGCAGGTGCCGCCCGCGTTGTAATAAGCAAATGAGTTGCCACCCAGCCCGCCCAGGCCTGCGTTCGACCCACCGCCACCGCCCGTGTTGTGCTGGGTGCCGCCACCACCTGCATTACCGGCCGCGCCACGCGCCAAATCTCGGCCTGCGGGGTAGCCGGAGGTGAGCAGGTCTAGGTAGGCATAGGCAATTTCATAATTGGTGCCACCCGACTGCCTTCGAATGAAGCGCGGCGTGCCTGCAATGCCTTCGCCCTTGAAAGCGCCCACGTTGGCCGCAACACCGCCAGTGCCTGCGGCGCAGGTTCCTGCGGGCAAGGTGGTGACAACCGTTACGGTATTCGCATAGTCGGTTCTGCCGTTGGTCTGATTATTTGGAAAGCTGGCACCGCCGCGAAACCCACGGCTTGACGCATCCACCGTGGCGCCGTTCATGTTCAGGTTGCCCGACACGTCAATCGGCCACACGCCGCCGGTCTCGCCATTCCACGCCGGTGGCGACAGGGTGCCGCCGGGCAGGGTGACGCTGGCGTATTGCGGTACGCGAATCACCTGAAAGCGGCGGTTGCCGTTTTCGCTGGCACCGGTGCCAGCCGACGGGTTGGCGCGGGTGTAGGTAAATGACAGGTTTTGATCCAGCGTGACGTTGGTGCCCGCCACGCTGACCACACGCCGAAATTCGTAGCGCCCCGCGTTGTTCAGCGCTGTCCAGCCGCGCCCGGTGGTGCCGTCGCCATAGGCCACGCTGTTGCCGTTGTTGATGAAGGCGTCCTGCATCTGGATCACCATCACCAGATCGCCCGGTGCCAGCACGCTGGTGCCTGCGCCGGTGCCTGTGCGGATGGTGCCCACCTGCACCACGGGCTGGCCCACATTGGCCGTGGCCGCGCCAGGAAAGTAAGAGGGGTTGGCGTAGACAGAGCCGTCCAGCCCCGGCGTGCCGCACGACACGGGTTGGGCAGCAACAAAACCGGACAAACCCAGCAACAGGCACAGAGCGATCCACAACTTGTGGAGAAAAGACAGATGCATCACACGCCTGATTTGTAACGAAAATTTACGCAAAATAGCACCTTAATTCTAATGCCCTGCTTTGCCCCAAGATCAGTTGCGTGCGCCCGGCGGCTGCATCAATGCACAAAAATGTGTCGAATTGGCCACTAGCCCTTGTGGAATATGCTCAAGCAGCTATTCTTTTTGAAGCGACTCATTTGACAAATATCTGAGGAACGCACGTGGGAAAATCCACCGCTTCCGGGCAGCCATCGCGCCGCTCTCCCTGCCAGCGTTCTTTCCAAAACCTATGTCGTCACCCAATCTGCACCCCATGCTCAACATTGCCGCCCGCGCAGCCCGCGCGGCCGGTGCCATCATCAACCGCGCCGCGCTCGATGTGGAGTCGCTGCGCATCTCGCAGAAACAGGTCAACGACTACGTGACGGAAGTCGATCAGGCCAGCGAGGCGGTCATCATTGAAACGTTGTTGACCGCCTACCCCGACCACGGCATCCTGGCCGAAGAGTCGGGCACCACGCATGGCAAGCCCGATGCAGAAAACGTCTGGATCATTGACCCACTGGACGGCACCACCAACTTCATCCACGGCTTTCCGGTGTACTGCGTGAGCATTGCGCTGGCCGTGCGCGGCAAGATTGAGCAAGCGGTGGTGTTTGACCCGAGCCGCAACGACCTGTTCACTGCTACCAAAGGCCGCGGCGCTTACGTGAACGACCGCCGCCTGCGGGTGAGCAAGCGCATTCGCCTGCAAGACAGCCTGATCTCCACCGGCTTTCCCTTTCGCCCCGGCGACAACATGCAGACCTACCTGGCCATGATGGCCGACATCATGCCCCGCACCGCAGGCCTGCGCCGCCCCGGCGCTGCTGCGCTCGACCTGGCCTATGTGGCCGCCGGGTACACCGAAGGCTTCTTTGAAACCGGCCTTTCCTCCTGGGATGTGGCCGCAGGTTCGCTGCTGGTGCAGGAAGCGGGCGGGCTGGTGGGTAATTTGTCCGGCGAGTCAGACTTTTTGGATCAGGGCGAGTGCCTGGCAGGCACACCCAAAATTTATGCACAGCTGGTCGGGATTTTGGGTAAATACAGCAAGTTTGCGACAGCGGGAGAAAAGGCGGTGGTGCGGCAGACCTTGACGGGCAAGCGTGGGGCTGCACCTGCGCCACAGGGTAAGCCTGCGGAGCCTGCCGCTGAGCCGGCGCGAGCAGATACGGACGCACCGCCTTTTTGAACGCATAAAAAAGCCTGACGGTGAAACCGTCAGGCTTTTTACAAGCCGGCGCAGGAGCCGGAACACACAAAAATTTACGCTGCTGGCGGCATGATCACCGTGTCAATGACGTGAATCACGCCGTTGGTGCACTCGATGTCGGTCTTGACCACGGTGGATGCACCGTTCAGCTTCACACCGCCGGTGGTGCTGATCAAAATGCTCGCGCCGTTGACGGTGGCGGCTTCTTTGCCGTCCATCGTCATCACGTCGGCAGCCATCACTTTGCCGGCAACCACGTGGTAGGTCAGGATGGCGGTCAGCTTGGGCAGGTCGGCCAACAAGGCCTCCACCGTGCCGGCTGGCAACTTGGCAAAGGCTTCGTCTGTCGGGGCAAACACGGTGAAAGGGCCTGCACCTTTGAGGGTGGGAACCAGGCCAGCGGCTGTGACGGCTGCGGCCAGGGTTTTGAAAGAACCCGCAGCAACTGCGGTATCAACGATGTCGTGCATAAAAACTCCTTGGGATTGATCTGAACTGATCAGGTTAAAACGCGACGCACTATGCATCGGCTCTACTGCACAGTACGCGGTTTTAGCTTCGCCGTGATGACGTCGGGAATACCCCAGCGGAGTGCTTTGCCGCTTGTCAGGTTTCTAAAGCGGGGTGAGCGGCATCGGGCGTTTTGAGGTCCGACCGGAAACGAACACGATTGATCCAGCCCGATGAAGTTTGACATCTCCACCTCGGTGTGCGCGGTATCGAGACAAACAGAAACCCCGTCCCGGCTGGGCTGAGGAGCGCAAAAGCCAGTGGATCGCCAGTGGATCAGGGCCCGTGTTTGAGCCGCAGGCGAGTTTGCACGTACCCCACTGGGTTTGAGCACCGCAAGGTACCCGCAGCGAAGCGAGGGGGCCCAGACTGCGGGTCGCCTTTCTTTTGCGTGACTTTTCTTTGGCGACGCAAAGAAAAGGCAGGCGCTGTCGGGCGACCCCGACATCTACGCGTGCCAGACAGGGCGCAACACCACACTAGACTTACCCCAATGACCCAGGCGCTGCCACCCCACACCCCCATGATGCAGCAGTACCTGCGTCTGAAAGCCGACTTCCCCGACACCCTGCTGCTGTACCGCATGGGTGACTTTTACGAGCTGTTTTTTGCCGATGCCGAGAAGGCCGCGCGGCTGCTGGACATCACGCTGACGCAGCGCGGCCAGTCGGCGGGGCAGCCGGTAGTGATGGCGGGGGTGCCGTTTCATTCGGTAGAGACTTACTTGGCGCGGCTCATCAAGCTGGGGGAGTCGGTGGCGATTTGTGAGCAGGTGGGGGATGTGGCCACTTCCAAAGGGCCTGTGGAAAGAAAAGTGGTGCGCGTGGTGACGCCGGGCACGCTCACCGACACCGAGTTGCTGCACGATAAATCCGAGTCCACCCTGCTGGCCATCCACCAGGCCCCGCGTAACCAGCTCGGTCTGGCCTGGCTGGCCGTCACGCAGGCCGAGATTCAGCTAGCGCAGTGCGCGCACGACGAACTGGCCGCCTGGCTGGCGCGCATTGTGCCCAGCGAGCTGCTGTACAGCGCCGATGTAACCCCGGCCTTCGAGCAGCAGCTCAAAGCCCTGCGTTTGAGCACACCCCAACCCCCGTCACTCACCCTGCGCCCGGCCTGGCAGTTTGATGCGCGGCTGGGCGCGGCCAAGCTGTGCGAGCAATTGCAAACCGCGTCATTACAGGCCTTTGGCGCCGACGACTTGCCCCACGCCCACGCCGCCGCGTCAGCCCTGCTGGCCTACGCCGAGCACACGCAGGGCCAGGCGCTGGCGCATGTGCGCAGCGTGCGGGTGCAGCGCCACGGCGAGCTGATTGACCTGCCACCCACCACGCGGCGCAACCTGGAGCTGGTGCAAACCCTGCGCGGCGACGACGGGCCCACCCTGCTCAGCCTGCTGGACACCTGCCAGACCAGCATGGGCAGCCGGGCCTTGCGCAGCTGGCTGCTGGCACCGCCGCGCGAACGCACGCTGGCGCAGCAGCGCTTGCAAGCCATTGGCGTGCTGCGCGAAGGCTCAGGACAAAGCTTGCGTGCCCATTTGAAAGGCAGCAGCGACGTGGAGCGCATCACCGCCCGCGTGGCACTGCGCCAAGTGCGGCCCCGTGAGCTGGTGGGTTTACGGTTAACGCTACAAAAATGTGAGCTGCTTGAACAATATATACAAGGGCTGGAGCCCTATTTGGCTCAAATTCGCCGCGATTTGCAGGCTCCAGCTGGTTTGGTGCCGCTGCTGCAAACGGCCTTGGCCGAAGACCCTGCCGCCCTGGTGCGTGACGGCGGCGTCATCGCCGATGGCCTGGACCCCGAGCTGGACGAACTGCGCGCCATTCAAACCAATTGCGATGCCTTTCTGCTCGACCTCGAGGCCAAAGAACGAGCCCGCACCGGCATTGCCAACCTGCGTGTGCAATACAACAAGGTGCACGGTTTCTACATTGAGGTCACGCAAGGCCAGGCCGCCAAAGTGCCCACCGATTACCGTCGCCGCCAGACCCTGAAAAACGCCGAGCGCTTCATCACGCCCGAGCTGAAAACCTTTGAAGACAAGGCCCTGAGCGCACAAGAGCGGGCGCTTTCCCGCGAGAAGTTTT
This sequence comes from Comamonadaceae bacterium, assembly GCA_031414805.1. GTDB lineage: Bacteria > Pseudomonadota > Gammaproteobacteria > Burkholderiales > Burkholderiaceae_C > JAAFIW01. The sequence continues at coordinate 155,692 of JANOQJ010000015.1, read as the reverse complement.
TGTACGAGCAGTTGCTCGACCAACTGCAGCCGCACATTCCGGCACTTACGCAACTGGCTCGCGCTGTCGCCACGCTCGATGCCCTGTGCGCACTGGCCGAGCGCTCGCTCACTTTGAACTGGTGCGCGCCCGTGTTTCTGCGCGAGCCCGGCATCGAGATCACCCAAGGCCGCCACCCAGTGGTGGAAGCGCGGCTGGCGCAGCAGAGCAAAGGCGGCTTCATCGCCAACCACACGCACTTGGGCCCACGCCAGCGCATGCAGGTGATCACCGGCCCCAACATGGGCGGCAAGTCCACCTACATGCGCCAGGTGGCCCTCATTGTGTTGCTGGCCAGCATGGGCAGCTACGTGCCCGCGCAGGCCTGCCGCCTGGGGCCGATTGACGCGATTCACACCCGCATTGGCGCAGCGGACGACCTGGCCAACGCGCAGTCCACCTTCATGCTGGAGATGACCGAGGCCGCGCAAATTCTGCACAGCGCCACGCCCACCAGCCTGGTGCTGATGGACGAAATCGGCCGCGGCACCAGCACCTTCGACGGCCTGGCCCTGGCCGCCGGCATTGCCGCACACCTGCACGACAAATGCCAGGCTTTCACCTTGTTTGCCACGCACTACTTCGAGCTGACCGACTTTCCCGCTACGTACCACGCGGCGGTGAACCTGCATGTGAGTGCCACCGAATCACAGAAAAATATCGTTTTTTTGCACACCCTGGAACCAGGCCCCGCCAGCAAAAGCTACGGCGTGCAAGTGGCCAAACTGGCCGGTGTGCCCACAGGCGTTTTGAACCACGCACGCCACGTGCTGGCCAGCCTGGAACAACAGCAGATCGATGCGCGCGCGCAGGTCGATCTGTTTGCCGCGCCGCCGCAGGAGCCGCAGCGTCAAACCAGCCCCCTAGAATCCTTGCTGGCCTCTATCAACCCCGATGCACTGAGCCCGCGCGAGGCGCTGGATGTGTTGTATCAATTGAAAAAATCGGGGTTGGCGAGCGACTGATTTTTGAACGCAAAGGACGCAAAAACTACGCAAAGTGCGCAAAAGGAAATCCAAAAACATCTTTCTGGCTTTTCCTTTTGCGTTCTTTGCGTAACCTTTGCGCCCTTTGCGTTCAATAAAGCACCCCTCTCAAGCCCCGAACAAAGACACAAAACCATGACTTACTGCGTCGCCATCAAACTCAACGCCGGCCTCGTTTTTCTCTCCGATTCGCGCACCAACGCCGGGCTGGACCAGATCAGCACGTTTCGCAAAATGATCGTCTACGAAAAGCCCGGCGACCGCTTCATGGTGCTGCTGTCGGCGGGCAACCTGTCAATTTCCCAGTCGGTGCGCGAGCTGCTGCAGGTGGAGCAACTCAAGGAGTTTGACAACAGCGAGCCCATCACCATCTGGAACGCTAAAAGCATGTTCGACGCCACCCGCGTGCTGGGCTCTGCCGTGCGCCATGTGCATGAGCGCGATGCCGCCTCGCTCAAGCAATCGGGCGTCGATTTCAACGTGTCGCTGATCTTCGGCGGGCAAATCGCCGGCGAAGGTATGCGCCTGTTCCAGATGTATTCCGCAGGCAATTTCATCGAAGCCACCTCGGAGACGCCGTATTTCCAGGTTGGCGAATCCAAATACGGCAAACCGGTGCTGGATCGCGTGCTGACCCCCGACATACCGCTGAACGAAGCGGCCAAATGTGCGCTGGTGTCGATGGACTCCACGCTCAAATCAAACCTGTCCGTGGGCCTGCCACTCGATTTGGTGGTGTACGAAGAAGGCACCTTTCACACCGACAAAGTGGTCTGCATCGACGAGCAAAACCCCTACATGCGCATGTTGCGTGCCAACTGGGGCGTCAAGCTGCGCGAGGTGTTTGACAGCATTGAAGACCCGATGTGGAGCGGCGAACAGACGCAGGTGCCGCTGATGGTGAGTGCGCAACGTCACCAGCCGCTGAAGAAAATTGGCACACCGGGGGAACGGTTGATTTAGCGATCGGTCAGGTCCTGCCCGCGTGCCAAAAAACAAAAAAGCCCCGTTGCATGCAACGGGGCTTTTTTGATGGAGCCGCGTCAGTTGATTAGCCGCCTGCACCCGTCGTCACAGTGACTGCAACAGTGCCCACCGTGAAGCCGCCAATGGTCACAACGCCGTTGGCGTTGATCACGACGGGTACGGTTGAGCCGGTACCGGTCAACTGGCCCAGGGTGAAGGTGACGGTACGGTTCGTTGTCACGCCCGCTACGCCCGCGCTGGTGGGCACATTGACGGTGCAGTTTTGGATGGTGATGATGCGGGCTGGAGGTGCCAGCAAGCCCGGAATCGTCGAGGTAGCGATGTTGAAAATGCAGGAACCAAAAGTGACTTTGCCTGTGGCAACCCCACCGCCCGACGAAACGCTAAAGTCAGTTGATGTCGCGGTGCCGGTGCCCGTGCTGGTGAACACCAGGGTGGTGGGGCCGGTGGTGCCGAACTCTGGAATGCCTGTAGCAAAGGTCTGGGTCACATTGCTCAAAGCGGTCGCGTTGGCAGCCGTGATCGGCGTGCTCAGGTTGGCCGATGCCACCGTGCTGGTGGTCACCGCTGGCGCACTATCGCCGCCACCGCAAGCGGCCAATAGCGCCACAGAACAAACCACCAAGGCTGCTGCGGCCTTGCTAAAAAATGCTTTCATGAAATTCCCTTTCAAATGAACGTAGATAAAGACAAATACAGGTGAGTTGCCCAGGGAACCCCCTGTGTGCGAACGTAACCTTACCCGATACCGCGTGGCAGGTAAACCACTGGACGTAACTATTTCTGCGTAGCGCTTGCGCACTGGAATGGTGCCGTTAGCGGCTTTGCGCTAATCCACCCGCTTTTCCAACCCCATCGCACAGGCATACCCGCTCGCCCAGGCCCACTGAAAGTTGTAGCCACCCAGCCAGCCCGTCACATCTACCACCTCGCCAATGAAGTACAGGCCGGGTTGCTTGCTTTCCATCGTTTGCTGCGACAGATCGCGCGTGTCCACGCCGCCTGCGGTCACTTCGGCTTTTTTGTAGCCTTCGGTGCCACTGGGCACCAGACTCCAGCGGCTCAAGCGCTCCGACAAGGTGGCCAGGGCTTTGTCGCTGGCCTCGGCCACCGGGCGCTGCCAAGCGGGGTCTTGCTGTACCCAGGCGTCGGCCAGGCGGCTGGGCACCAGGGTGGCCAGTTCATTGGCCAGCAGCTTGCGGGAGGTGGCTTTGGCGCGGGCCAGGGCGGCGGGCAGGTCGGCATCGGGCGCCAGGTTCAGGCGGATGGGCGCGCCGGGTTGCCAGTAGCTGGAGATTTGCAGCACGGCTGGGCCCGACAGGCCGCGGTGGGTGAACAGCAGGTCTTCGTTGAAGGCCATGCGGGTTTTCTTTTCGCCCACTTCAATCTGCACCGGCAAGGCCAGACCGGACAGTTGTGCATACGGTGCCCAGGCGTCGCCGTCAAATGTTAGTGGCACCAGGGCAGGGCGCGTGTCCACCAGCCGCAAGCCAAACTGGCGGGCAATGCGGTAGCCAAAATCTGTGGCACCGATCTTGGGAATCGACAAACCGCCAGTGGCAATGACCACGCTGGGGGTTTGAATCAAGCCATTGTCGCTATCTAATTCATAGCTGCTTGAGCAGTCTTTATAAGGGCTGGTGGCAGAAAACCTTATATTTTTGATGCTGCAAGGTTGCCAGCGCGTCACGCTGCCACCCAGGGCCCCCGCGTCGCATTCGCGCAGCAGCAGGTCGATGATGTCTTGCGCCGAGTTATCGGCAAACAACTGGCCCTTGTGCTTTTCGTGAAATGCCACGCCATGCTTTTGCAGGAGCGCAATGAAGTCTTGCGCGGTGTAGCGCGACAGGGCTGAGCGGCAAAACTGTGGGTTGTTGCCCAGAAAGTGCTTGTGCGGGGCCGACGGGTCGATCTCGCGGTTGGTGAAATTGCAGCGCCCGCCGCCCGAGATGCGGATTTTTTCGGCCACCTTCTCGCTGTGGTCAATCAATACCACTTTCAGGCCCCGCTGCGCCGCCACGCCCGCACAAAACAAACCGGCAGCCCCGGCGCCAATGATGGCTACGTCAAATTGATGCATGCGGCGAGCTTATCCTTGCCCACATGAAAACCCCCACCAGGCCAGACGCCGCAGCACTGGATAGCTCCGACATCTCCCGCATCATCGAAATGGCCTGGGAAGATCGAACACCATTCGAAGCCATCGCTGCCCAGTTTGGCCTGAACGAATCAGCCGTGATTGACCTGATGCGCCAGCACATGAAACCCAGCTCTTTTCGCATGTGGCGCAAACGCATGGCCGGAAGGGTGACCAAGCATGCCGCGTTACGTCCGCCCGAGATGAACGACGTGAACCGGCAGGGAGCCAATCACCGGATACCGCGTTGAGTTGCTATATATTTAATAGCTGCTTGAGCAGTATCTATAAGGGCTGTCGGCACAAAACACCTATATATCCGTCATTCCCGCGCCGGCGGGAATCCACCTGTGCGATTTACCAAACTTGCCGCCGGCATCGTCCCCGCACCTGGATTCCCGCCTGCGCGGGAATGACGGGCTGAAGCGCGCCTCCCGATCAGGACACACCACCTCAACCCTTCCACGTAAACGGAAACTTGAACTGCTTAATGAACCCGTTGGGCACGTAGTCGCCCAGCACGCCGTACTGCTGGGGCCACAGCTTGGTGCTTTTCACGGCGGTGCCAAATAAATAGTCCAAAAACGCGTAGTGCGCGGCGTAGTTTTTATCGAGCGCCTCGCCGTCCTGGCTGTGGTGCCAGTGGTGAAAGTTCGGCGTGACGATCAGGTAGCGCAGCGGCCCCAGCCGCACGCTCACATTCGCATGGTTAAACACCGCCTGAAAGCCCACCACCACGATGTAGGCGTCAATCACGTCTTTGGAAAAGCCCAGCACATAGATCGGCGCTAAAACCAGGGTGCGGGTGATCAGCAGCTCCACGATGTGCTGGCGCGAGCCGGCCAGCCAGTCCATGCTTTTGCTGCTGTGGTGCACCGCATGCAGCCGCCACAAAACGGGCACCTCGTGGTAGGCGCGGTGCGTCCAGTACTGCACCAGGTCGGCCACCAGAATAATCAGCAACAGCCCAGCCCAGAAGGGCATGCTTTGCACCCAACCACGCACGCCGTCGGTACCCGCCCAGCCAAAAAACTTGTGCACCGCCAGATTGGCCGCCAGCAGCACAAAACCCACCAGCATGTGGTTGACGATGAAGTGGTGAAAGTCGGTCTGCCACTCGGCGCGAAACACTGGCTGGTCTTTGCGCAGGGCAAACAGCTTTTCAATAAAGATAAACAGCAAGGAGGAGCCCAGCAAATCCAGAATGAACCAGTCCAGCCCGATGTAGGGCGTGTTGTCGGCAAAGTCGGCCACTGGCACCTTGTGGCCACCCAACAGCGCGGTGGCGGCCACGAGCAAAAACGCAAAGCCTGACAGCCAGCGTGCCCGGTTAAAAATAATATTGACCAGCGACAGTCCACCCGCAATCGCCAAGGCTGCCAGCATCACCTGGCGAATCACCGCCACGTCGTAACTTTTGCGCAGCTGGGGCGTGGTCAGGTATTCCGGAAAATGAAAAGCCAACACGCCCAGAAAGCACAAGATGGCCAGACTCAAAGCAATGATGCCGGTGATCAGCCCATGGCCGGGGCGCAGCGGGCCGTGGCCCTCCGTGAGTTCGTTGAGTTTTTCGAGCATGGTTTGTAGGTAAATTGGTTTGATTTGAGTGTAGCGCTGCATCGGCAACGACCGGATGTATCTACCTTGTTACATGAGTTGTTGTGATTGCAGGTAATCTTGCCGGGTCTTTGCCGGGACTCTCGGAAACGGAATTTGCAATGGAAAAAATAAAAATCTACCGAAGTATCAAGTTGCAGGAAGCACCCGAGCCAGAGATCGAGCTGGTGCATCTGGATGAAAAAACGGGTATCAAAATCAATGCGGCGCAACTGCTGGCGCAATACCAATTAAACAATGGAGATATTGTGCTGGTGTGTGATGAAGATTGTCCGTATGAGGAGCAGTTGCATTTTGTGTTGCTACGACAAAACAAAATCATCGATCACCTGGTGTATGGCGGCATCTATACGCCCGGTATTTACAAAGAAATTAGCCATGAGAGCGACACCCTGCGCTTTACATTTGCCAGCGATGACGTGCTGACCCTCGCGCTGCGAACAACACCGTCGCGCTGGGGCGATAAACTTCCGCCCGGTGCCCGGCATCAGGGCGGATGGTTTCAAGAGCATTACTTAACCTTAAAAATACAAGGGACCGCCAGTGACAAAACCCAATAACCCTGAACTCGAAGAAGCGCTGCGCCAGACAGAGGTGGCCGCGCTTAATTTTGCCTATCGATTCATCAATATTTCGTCCATTCGCAGTCAATATATTCAATTGACTCAAGAATTTTCTCAATCCTTGAGGGCGGCCCACGCCAACGGCGAAATGTCGGCCAAGGCCGCAGCAGAAGCCGCGCACGGCATGCGCAACCAGATCATGGAGCAGCAAAGGGCAAAGTCTTCCGATCTGGCCAAGGCAATGGCCAAACAGCTGAAAGCCAAAGGCGTCTCGTTTGATGCCATTCTTGAAAAAGCAGCGCAAAAGCTGCACGGAAAATCGTTTTCACAATTGTCTAACGCCGATCAAACCGCCGCTTATATGGAGGTGGTGGCATCTGCCGGGCGCGCGCGACCCTCTGCAAATGCGTTTGCTGCGCGTGCCGGTGCGGCGGGCCGGGCGCTGTTTGTGCTGGGTATTGGCTTGGCCATCTACAACATTGCCAATGCCGAAGACAAATCGTGGCAAACCGGTCGTGAGGTTTCTACGATCGGCGGTGGTTTTGCGGGTAGCGTGGGTGCAGGCGCGCTAGCCGGTATCTGGTTTGGCCCTGTTGGGGTGGCGGTGGGCGCCTTTGTGGGTGGAGTTTGCGGCGCGCTCATCAGCGACCAGGCCTATGTTGAGCTGGCTGGCCCGCAGAATGCAGTGGCTAAAACTTTTCTGCCACGCTTCACATCAGTCTTTTCTGTCGATGAAGCAGGTATTGCCAAAGCCCTGTACGACGAATTTGGTATCAACCTGGACAAGGTTCACGCGATATTCATTGAGATGAATAACAGCTACTCGACCGATGCAGACGATATTGCCGTGATTTACCTGAAACGTGTGTTTCAGATGAAGGGCGTCGTTCTGGAAGCGCTGCGGCTGAACAAAGCGCTGAAACAGCTGCTCATTGACGTATTGGATGGCGGCTGGACCACCGGTGAAGAAACGCAGATGATCAGCAAGCTGAAGACGCTGAATTGAATGGCGTGATCAATTCAGCTTGCGCTTGAATACTCAAGCGACCCACCACATCCCCCACCACCATGACCGCCGGACTCTGAATGCCTCCGTGCACCACGGTGGCCTGTAGCTGGCCTAGCGTGGTGACTGTGTGGCGCTGGTCGGGCAGGCTGGCGCGCTCGATGAGCGCTACGGGCGTGCTGGCGGGCAGGCCGCACAGCAATTCGTTTTGAATGCGCTGCACACCGCTGATGCCCATGTAAATCACCAAAGTCAGTTTGGCGCTGTGCGCCGTAGCGGCGAGCAGTTGCCAATCGGTACCGTCGTCGCCCGGCTTGGCGTGCCCCGTGACAAACACCACGCCGTGCGCATGCTCGCGGTGCGTCAGCGGCACGTTCAGCGACGTGACGGCCGCCAGGCCCGAGGTGATGCCATTGACCACGCTGACCGGCACACCCGCCGCCTGCAAGTGCTCCACCTCTTCGCCACCCCGGCCAAAAATAAACGGGTCGCCACCCTTCAAGCGCACCACGTTTTCCCCCTCGCGCGCGGCCATCACCATCAGTTTTTGAATAAAAGCCTGCGGCGTGCTTTTGCAGCCCCCGCGCTTGCCCACATGCACGATGCGGGCACGCGGGCTGGCAAATGCCACCACCGCGTCGCTCACCAAATCGTCCACCAGCAGCACGGTGGCCGCCTGAATCGCCTTGATGGCCTTGAGCGTGAGCAACTCCGGGTCGCCGGGGCCTGCGCCAACGAGGGTGACCTGGCCTGTGGGGTGTGTCATGGTGTTTGGCATGTGGGGTTCTCTACCCGAGTTTTTCTAGTTGGAGGCCAGTTGCAAGATGCATTCCACCTGCCGCGCAATCGGCCCCGGCACCGCCACATCGCCTGCCAGCACGCGGCGAATGTATGCAGCCGTTTCCGCAGCGTCGGTGCTGGCGGGCAGCTCGGGCAGGCTGGCCAGCGTGCCTTTTTGGGCCTCCTGCATCACCGAGCGCTGACCCGCCACAAAACCGTCCATTTGCGGCATGCGCCGCGCGTCGGCCACGCTCTCGCCTTCCGTGCCGCGCAAGAGCAGGGCGGTGCTTCCCATGGTTTCAAACACCTGCGACATGCTCAGCGCGTACTCCGGGTGCGTGTAGCTGCCCACCACCACGGCCGCGCCCGCGCTCGGGTTCATCAGCTTGACCAGGCTGTGCGCGCTGTTGCGCAGCCCCACCACCCGCCGCACCGCCAGCAAGCGCGCCAGGCCGGGGCACAGCAGGTCGGTTGGCACATACGCCAACTCGCCATTCGCTATGTTTTGTATAGCTGCTTGAGCAGGAATATCAAGGGCTAGCAGCACATTTGACACAAAAACCCGGGTCGATTCGGTCGCCGCCCCATGAACCAGCACGGGCAACCCACGCTGGGCCAGCAGCAGCCCCAGCAGCGGCGTGAGCAGCGGCAGCTTGCGCGCCCCGTTGTAGCTGGGCAGCACCACCAGCGGCTTGTCGGTGGCGCTAGCAGTGGCAGGTATGCGCTGCATGCGGTCGTAAGTCGCATCCAGAAACCCCGCCATCTCGTCCACGGTTTCGCCCTTGATGCGCATGGCAATCACAAACGCACCCAGCTCCAGGTCGGTCACCGTGCCGTCCAGCACCTGGCCGAAGAGGTCGGCGGCTTGGTCGCGTGTGAGGGCCCGAGCGCCGTCTTTGCCGCGGCCGATTTCTTTGATGTAGTGGCTGATTGGCATGGGGGGATTGTCCCTGACGGGCGGCGGTGCCTAGAATTGCCCGAGCCCTCATGGCTTCACAGGAGATCAGATGCCAACCACCACCGAGCTTGATGCAAAAGCTGTCGCGGCGCTGTACGACACCGACCTATACACCTGGGCCCAAACCAATGCGCAACTGCTACGCCAGGGACAATACGAGCAGCTCGACGTTGCGCATTTAATCGAGGAAATTGAAGATATGGGCAAAAGCGAGTTTCGGGCGCTGGAAAGCCATATTCAAATCGTGTTGATGCATTTGCTCAAATGGCAATTTCAAACGATCAAGAGAACAGCTAGCTGGCAGCAAAGCATCAGGAATGGGCGGCGTGCGGTGGCCAAACTGTTGCGAGACAACCTTAGTTTTCTGCCGAAACTGCAAACGGTTATCACGGACGAATATCCATCGGCACGGGAAGATGCGGTATTTGAAACCGGGGTTGCCTGAGAGCAGCTTTACTTTGGTGTGTCTTTATTCTGTGGGAGTGGTTTTGATGGAGGGGTGGTTGCCGAAGTGAGGGCTACGATGCGGCGAGAGTATAGATGGGGGGCCATCAGCCGCCAGACGCTCAGTCGAAATACGGCGGTACTCTTTTGGATGGTTAATGCAGGAGCGGTATAGTTCAAAGTTGCTTTTATGCACATCGAAGCTAATTTGGCTCAACTTTGCATTCGGGATGGTTCAGACAGAATGATTGAATATGCTCAGATTGCGCAAAAATCCGTCCTTATTAGGAGTAACAACTATCGTGATTTCAAATTGTCCGTTAGGTCGCTGAATTGTTGTTCTAGTAAGCCAAGCTAATTGCCCATCTATCAACTCCTGCGTGTAGCGAAGGCCCTCTACCGAAATTGGAATTTGGTGGATGTCGCAAGTGACCAGTATAGATATTTCGAACTTCTCGACATGATAAAAGTTACCTGAATAGTGGTATTTGACTTGATGAGAATCGTCAATCCGCCATTCCACAGGCTGTGACCAATTAGCCAATTGGTGAGGGGGCGGTAATACCAGTTCGTTTGTGCCATTCAGCGCTCCAGTTATAAGTTCGTTCAGACTGATGAGTCGCATCTCAGTTCCAACTCTGAACACCGGTTCGTCAGAACGCAATTGAACTTCCGATCCTTCGCCTAAACCCTTGAGGCTCATCGGCCCGAGTTTTTTGATTGAGAACTTGGGCGCTGTTTCAAGCAAGGTAGGCATTAGCGTAAATGGGCTTGTGCTGGCACATTCTGAAATGTCGTCCAATTTTAGGAGCTTTACCGTTGGACCTATGCGAGTTGCTACTTCTTCTATTATCGACTTTGGATATCCCAAAGTGGAAACGCAAATTAACTGCTGCGCTCCTACCTCGCGCATTTTGGCTACCCATCCGTGGAATGTCGTAATGTCAGGTCGTCTGTTTCGCTTTTGAACCTCAACTATTGCAAGTGAGTCACGAGGCGCGACGCCGAATCGAATCACGACGTCGCATTGCCTACTTCGGGATTGCCCTAGGACTGGAAGACGTACATCATGCTGCACTGTCGCATCCGGAGACAGAGACTTCTCAAGTATGGCGACGAGGCGCTCCCTCGCCTTCCAGTCGGCATTAACCTTGGAGGTATTTGTGAGATGTTGGGACGGCATATCAGTGTTCTGGAATGCACACTCAAAAAGCAGAGACAGTAACTTGTGTCAATAACTTGCTAATTGTTGCTCCTGGTTCATTTTGTATAGGTACTATGTGTAGAGGCGAAACAGTTATTCTGCCTCTTCTCCATCCTCATGCTCGGAGATATCTTGGTCAATTCTGGTGATCTCCTCTTCGGCAGCATTTCGAGCCGCCTCCACTATATTGGTCCATTTCAAAATCTCCCGAATCTGATCTAGACTAACCTTCTTCGCATTAAATAAAGCGTAGGTAAAATTTCCTGGAAAGCCTTCCTCAGATGCCGTTGACAAGAGACTGATGCCATAGATGCGAGTACCGGTCGCTGATTCGTATTCGGAAAAGAAGTCTTTTTCAATGATATGAATCGTCGTTCGGCTGCAAAAACGCCCAATTGGGCCTCTGCCTTCAACGATGTAGTGCATGCGTCGGAGTTCATCGAGGATACCTTCGAGAGTAAAACTCCCGCCACGTAAAAGCTCTGATAGATCAGTCATTTATATTTTACCTAACGTTTGACGTGATGGGCCGACGTAGCGGCGAAGCCAAGAAGGTAACCCACAGTCCCTCTCGACGGAGGGTTAGACCTTAAGGCTATGCGAGAAAAATGAATCATCACGCATTTCTTCTTCCAATGTTGAGCTCGCGTACTTCCAGTTGTACGTGAGTAACTCTCCTTTGCTCCATTTGTCCATTTCATATCCACCAGCCTTAAGCCGATCAATCTCTTCTTCCGATACGAGCAAACGATCAGGGCCTACGTAAGAGAGTATCTGCAATGGCAAGAAGTGCATGTGCTTGAATGCGAAGTGACAGCCGGTCAGCCTAAGAACTAGTTTTTCATATTTCTGGTCGTTGGCGTACCAGTCGACGAGCTGATCAAATGTCATTATCTCGATACCAGTCTCGTCGATCAAGCCGCGAATATGTCTTTTACGCTCCGGCGTGAGATTCTTGTCAGCCGACCTACCGATAATTAGCTGATAATGAAACTCAACTGGATTTCGCCGCATATTGGCTGGCTGCAAGAGGGGCTCTAGCCTGCGTAGCACCTCGTCTTTGTTGTCGACTAGAAAATGCTTCCAGCTTCTCACTTGGTTTAATGCAGCATTGAACTCAGCAGAGGTTGTTGTCCGACGCGTGTCGGAAGTAAATATTGATTTTTCTGGATTTTCAAGCTCGACCAAGGTTATTCGCCAAGTGTCTGAACTCTTTGTTATGTAGAGGTAGTCTGTAGCTAGTTCGGTGCCTAGTGGAAACTTTGACACAACAGACTGAAAGTGAAGATGGTGATTCAATCGATTTGGCGTCGGGATGAGTACGGTGTGCTTTTCAAGAAAGTCTTGGACCACTTGTTCCTTTTGTCGCCCGGCTGGTGGCGGGCTATCAAGAACAGTTTTAAAAGCCTCAATTAGCGAGTTATCAATGGCGGTCACAGCGGATTCCTAGGGTCTAACTCAATAAGCAGAGACAGTGACCTGTCTCCATAACTCGGCGATTGTCGTCATCACATCGCTGGCCAAACTCGTCTGAGAGCCGCATGTACGCAGGCTCTGCGTCCGTAAATTCTGGGGCCGCAGTGTCATCACAAGCCCAGAAAAAGGAGCGTGGTCGTTTTGCATGTTGAGGTCAGGGTGTGACGCGTTTTGATTGGTAGGTAGCACTGTACCCAAGCGGCGTTTGTGGATGGAGCCTCACACGCCAACTGCATCACGCCCCGGAACCTAAAAATGGGGTCAGAGCCCGATTTCGTATCTGTTTTGCTGTGCTTCGGGCAAACCGTGTCCTGAATCGGGATCTGACCCCATTTTTCCCCGCTCTTGAGGCCAAAACAGCCACTCGCCCTTGTATTTATTGCTCAAGCAGCTATCAAATCCGTAGCAATTTCAGCATCACGAAACAATATAAGCCCCCGCCCCGGTTGACAGCAGCGTGCCATCTGGCCCGAAAAACTCCATGCGGGTGCTGGCGACGCGGGAGCCCAGGCGCAGGACTTGGGCGTGCAGGGCGAAGTGGGTGCCGATGCCGGGGCGCAGGTAGTCCACGCGCAGGTCGATGGTGCCCAGCTTGGTGAAGCGGGCCAGCCGTTTTTCTACCGGCTCGTCCAGGTGTCGCGCGCCGATGGCGGCCATCACGGCCAGGCCACCCATGGCGTCCAGCCCGGCGCTGATGACGCCGCCGTGGAGGCGGTCGTAGTCGTAGTGGCCGACCAGGTCGGGGCGCATGTTGATTTGCGCTTTCACCTGATCCGGCGCCACGCTGGTGATGGTCAGGCCCAGGAGTTTGTTGAAGACGATTTTTTCTTCAAAGATGTGTTTCAGGCCAGTGATGAAGTCGGGCTCAAAGCCAAGTATTTGGGTCATGCTGGAGATGCTTTGCGGGGGCCGTCGGGCATGGTGCGCAGCATGAATTGATCGAACAGAGGAACCGTAAAGGCCGTGTCGCCGTGGGCGGGGCTGTAGATCATTCCTTTTTTGATGAGGCTGGAGCGCAACGGTGCAATGGTTTGCACCTTGACGCCCAGTCGTTCGGCGATGCCACCCGAACGCTGGTTGCCCGTTCCCATTTCTGCCAAGGCACTGAGGTAGTCTTTTTCACGCGGAGTGAGTCGGTCAAATCGAACCCGGAAAAAGCTTCTGTCCAGACGCTCAATGGATGCACGGGTAGCCTGCTCAATCAGGGCTACGTCAATAGGAGACGTGGTGGCAAGATTCCAGGACACATAGCCCCATTCCTGCAAAAAGTAGGGGTAGCCCTGCGTGACCCGGTACACCTCTGCCAGCGCTTCTGGCGTAAAACTTACCCCTTGCGCCCTGACGGGCCCTTCCAGCGCCTGTGCCGCATCCTGCATGTTGAGCGCGCCAATTTCTGGATATGTGAACAGCCGTTCTGCGTAAGACTTGGATCGACCCGCCAGGCCCACCAATTGAGGTAGCCCTGCCCCGATCAACACCATGGGCAGGCCTCGTTGAGACACCCGGTGAGTCGCCATGATGAGCGCGCTCATCTCAAGCTCGCTCAAATACTGCAATTCGTCAATGATGATGGCCACCGACGTTTTACGGTCTGCCGCTGCCTCGCCCACCGCAACGAACAGCTCTGCCAGGTCAGCCTCCAGATCCCCACTGTCCGCCGCGCCGGTTTCAGGGTCAATCTCCAAACCGAATTCGGTGCCACCGACCGTGAGCTTCAACGTGCCTATGAAGCTGCGCAGCACACGCAGACTGCGCTTGACCTTGTGGCTGATGTTCTCCATACGATCCAGTGCAAACAGGGTCTTGCGTAAGGGAGGCACCAGCAGTTGCGAAAGGGGCTTGTTTTCGTGCGCTTCGATCAGCAAGGCTTGATAGCCCTGGGTTTGGGCCATCTCACGCACTTGGTTGAGCAGCACGGTTTTACCCACCCCGCGCAAACCGACCATCAACATGCTTTGCTCGCCCCGCCCCGCTTTCACCCGCGTAAGCAAAATTTCGACGCTGCGCAGCAGGTCTGAGCGGCCAGCCAATTCAGGCGGCTGATTGCCAGCGCCAGGCGAGTAGGGATTTGTCAATGCGTCCATATCAATGGAGTTTATATTGGTTTATCTATTTGGTAGATAACAATGATAAACCTGAGTAACATCCCTATAAACCCATTTGCCGCGCCGCCAGCTCTTTCATGATTTCTTCGCTGCCGCCGCCAATCATCATGACCTTGACCTCGCGGTAAATGCGTTCGCTGGCGCTGCCGCGCATGTAGCCCATGCCGCCCAGGATTTGGACGGCTTGGTCGGCGCAGAACTGCATGGTCTGCGTCGCCTGGTTTTTGAGTTGGCAGACTTGGGCGACCCAGTCATTGCTTTCGTCGCCTGCGTCCAATCTTGCGGTAACCGCATTCACCCAGGCCTCGGTGGCGTTGATGCGCATTTGCATGTCGACGAGTTTGTGGCGGATGACCTGGCGCTCGACCAAGGCCGTGCCGAAAGTCTGGCGCTGGCGGGCCCAGGCCAGGGCTTCGTCGTAGCAGGCCTGGGCAAAGCCCAGGGCCAGGGCCGACATGGCCAGGCGCTCGCCGTTGAAATTGGTCATGATGATTTTGAAACCGCTGCCCGCTTCGCCCAGCAGGTTTCCAGCCGGCACGCGCACGCCGCTGAAGTGCAGTTGCGCCGTGTCGGAGCACCACCAGCCCATTTTTTTCAGCTCGGTTTTCTGGATGCCCTTGGCGTTGCCGGGCACGACGATCATGGATATGCCGCTGGCACCTTTTGGTGCGTGATCAAAAGCGGCCCCCTCGGGGGGCAGCGACCCACGCGAAGCGGGGGAGCGTGGGGGCACTGTTCGCACAGCCACTGTTAACCAATCGGCGCGCATGCCACTGGTGATGAAGACTTTTTCACCGTCAATCACCCATTCATCGCCCTCCAACCGTGCGGTCGTGCGCAGCGCCGCCACATCGGAGCCGCCGCCGGGCTCGGTAATCGCCAGCGCTGCGATTTGCTCGCCGCGCAGCACGGGTGGAATGACGTGCTGCTGCAAGGCGGCGCTGCCGTGGCGCAGTACCGGGGGCAGGCCGATGTTGCAGGAGAACAAACTGGCCAGCACGCCGCCGCTGGTGCCATAGCGGGCCAGGGCGATGCTGATGGCATTGCGCATGGCGAATGGTGCGGGTGTGCCGCCCAGTGCCTCGGGGTAGCCCAGGCCGAGCAGGCCTGCGTCGGCTGCTTTGTTGTAGAGCGAGCGGGGGAAGGTGGCGGCTTCTTCCCAGGCGTGGATGTGGGGGGCGATTTCTTGGCTTGCGAAGCGGCGGGCGGTGTCGTAGGCGGCGGTGATGTCTTCTTGCAAGGCGTTGTTCATACGGGCTCCAGGCTCACCAAAATCTGGCCGGGCGCGACCTGCTGGCCCGGCTGAATGGCAACGGTTTTGACCACGCCTGGGCGGCTGGCGGCCAGGGAATGCTCCAGCTTCATCGATTCGACGATGACCAGCACGTCGCCCTTTTGCACCGTCGCGCCCGGCTGGGCTTTGACGGCGACAATTTTGCCGTTGAAGGGCGCACGCAGCTCGTTGGCGGCGCTGGCAGACTGGCTGTTTTCGGGGGGGTCGAACGAGGCGTCTTCGATGAAGAGGTCTGTTCCTGCGCGTTGGACGTGCCAGTGGTTTTCTTCGAGGGCGACGGCGACGAGGCCGGGCGTGTGGGGCGGGATTTCAGATACCGCGATGTCGGTGACCTGGCCACGGTGGCGCAGGCGGACGGGGCGCGGGAACGGGCAGGGTAGCGCGCAGGTTTCCTGTTTTTCTCCCTCTCCCCTCGGGGCGAGGGTTGGGGTGAGGGGGCTGCGCGATTCGACTGCTTGTGGAGCGCGACGGCCCTCACCCCTGCCCTCTCCCGCAAGCGGGAGAGGGAGTAATCCCCGAGGGCTGCCATGCGGGGATTTATATGAAAAAACGGCCTCTAGCCCAGAGATTTGTTGCTCAAGCAGCTCTCTTTTTAATAGCAACTCGCGTATCTCATCACCATGGATTTGCAGAAACGGAATCAACGCCAGACCGCCTTTGAATACCTCGTGGCGCAGGCTGGCCGCTAGGAAGGCGCGGTTGGTGGGGAGGCCCAAAATTTCGGTTTCATCCAGTGCGCGGGCCAGGTGGGTGATGGCTTGCTCGCGGGTGGGGGCGTGGGCGATGAGCTTGCCGAGCATGCTGTCGTAGTGGGGGGTGATTGGTTGGCCGGGGTAGAGGGCGTGGTCGAAACGGAGGTGGTTGGCGCGCATGCCCCCACCCCCGCCCTCCCCCAGCGGGGGAGGCAGTAAGACCGGGGCGCGGAAATGGTGCACGGTGCCGGTGTGCGGCGTGAAATTTTCGTCTTCGGCGCACAGGCGCACTTCGATGGCGTGGCCTTTGAATTGAATTTGCGCTTGAGCCAGCGGCAACGCCTCGCCCCGCGCCACACGAATTTGCCATTCCACCAAGTCCAGGCCGGTCACCATTTCGGTCACGCAGTGCTCAACTTGCAGGCGGGTGTTCATTTCCATCAGGTAAAAACCGTCGGTCGCGCCAGCAGGTTTGACTCCCTCCCCCGCTGGGGGAGGGTTGGGGTGGGGGCTGTCCCCGTCGCCAGTCTCAACAAGAAACTCCACCGTCCCTGCGCCCACATACCCCGCTGCCTGCGCCAGTTCCACCGCGCAGCGGGTCATGCGTTCGCGCAAGGCATCAGAGACTGCCGGGCTGGGCGTTTCTTCGATGATTTTTTGGTGCCGCCGCTGCACCGAGCAATCGCGCTCGCCCAGGTGAATGCAGTGGCCCAGCGCGTCAGCAAACACCTGCACCTCCACATGGCGCGGGGCGAGAAGCGCACGCTCCAGCAGCAGCTCGACGTTGCCAAACGCTGATTGCGATTCGCTGCGGGCGCTCTGCACGGCGGCGGTGAACTCGGCCATATCTGCCACCAAGCGCATGCCGCGCCCACCGCCACCGGCGGCGGCTTTCACCATCAGGGGCAGGCCGATGCGCTGGGCTTCTTGCAGCAAACGCGCGTCCGTTTGGTCGGCCCCGTAATAGCCCGGCAGGCAGGGCACGCCGCGCGACTGCGCTAAGGCCTTGGCCGCGCTTTTGCTGCCGAGTGCGCGAATGGCCTGCGGCGGCGGGCCGACCCAGATCAAGCCCGCGTCGATGACGGCCTGCGCAAAGTCAGCGTTTTCACTCAAAAAGCCGTAGCCGGGGTGCACGGCGTCGGCCCCGGTTTCTTTGGCTGCCGCCAGCAGCTTGTCGATGCGCAAATACGTGTCGGCGCTCGCGTTGCCGTGCAGCGCCACGGCTTGCGTGGCTTCGCGCACGTGCAGGGCGTGCGCGTCGGCATCGGAATACACGGCCACCGTGGCTATGCCCATGGCATGGGCCGTGCGGATGATGCGGCGGGCGATTTCCCCCCGATTGGCAATCAAGATCTTGTTAAACATGCTTCGTCTCCATCGGGGTGAAATCGCCTGCATGCACTTCGTGCATTTGCCGATTCAGCTTCGCTGCTGCGCCGCTTTGCGGCTGGTCGCTGCGGTTGGCGATGAGGAGTTTGTTCATAGGAGTGCCTCGGGAGCCGTCATTCCCGCGCAGGCGGGAATGACGGCAATTGTTCAGCCACGCGCCGCCCGTTTCGCAATCCCCATCGTCTTGGCCAAGATACCCAACATCACCTCATCCGCCCCCCCGCCAATTGAGGCCAGCCGACCATCGCGGAACATGCGGGAGACTTTGTTTTCCCAGGTGTAGCCCATGCCGCCCCAAAACTGCAGGCAGCCATCGGGCACGCTGCGGTTCAGGCGGCCGGCTTTCAGTTTGGCCATGCTGGCCAGCGCCAGCACATCCTGGCCCTGCACATACAAATCACAAGCGCGGTAGGTCAGCGCGCGTAGGCATTCCACTTCGGTTTGCATCTCGGCCAGCTTGAACTGCACCCACTGCTGGTCGGCCAGTGCGCCGCCAAACAGCTTGCGCTCTTGCGCCCACTCAATCGTCCAATCAACGCAGTTGGAAAGTGACTGCAAGCAACTGGCCGCTGCCCACAAACGCTCCTCCTGAAACTGCTGCATTTGGTAGATGAAGCCCTGGCCCTCCTGGCCAATGCAGTAGCGCTGCGGCACGCGCACCTCGTCGAAATAAATCAAGCCGGTGTCGCTGGCGTTCATGCCGATTTTTTTGATCTTTTGGGCCACCGAAATGCCCTTGGTGAGCTGGCCGTTTTTGCCGTCGCGCATGGGCACCATCACCAGGCTTTTGTTCTTGTGCACGGGGCCTTCGCCGGTGTTCACCAGCATGCACATCCAGTCGGCCTGCAGGCTGTTGGTGATCCACATTTTTTGGCCGGTGATCACGTAGTCGTCACCGTCTTTTCGGGCGTAGCTTTTGATGCCCGCCACATCGCTGCCCGCCGCCGGTTCGCTCACGCCCACGCAACCCACCATGGCACCCGCAATGGCTGGGGCCAGAAACAGGGCTTTGATTTCTTCACTGCCAAAGCGGGCGAGTGCGGGCGTGCACATATCGGTCTGCACGCCAATGGCCATTGGCACCGCGCCGCAGTGAATGTGGCCCAGGGTTTCGGCCATGGCCACCGCATAGCTGTAGTCCAGCCCCGCGCCACCATCGGCCTCGGGCTTGGTCAGGCCCAGCAGGCCGAGCTTCCCCAGGCCTTTGAATACTTCGTGCGCCGGGAAGATTTCCGCAGCCTCCCATTCATCCACGTGCGGGTTGATGTGCTCGTCGATGTACCGCTTGAGGGTCTTTTGAACTTCAAGATGTTCGTGGGTGTAGTGCATGGTTTGTCTCCTGGGGTTGTGTATGAGTGCTTGAATACCTTTTGAACGCAGAGGACGCGAAGGATTCGCAGAGGGCGCAGAAGAAGACAAAACGCATTGAAATTTTCTTGGCCTTCTTCTGCGTCTTCTGCGTCTTCTTCGCGTCCTCTGCGTTCAAAAATGACTTTGTCTTCACATCCGCGCCACCCCAAACTGCATCGGCCGCAGCACCTTGGCCTCTGCTTCAGCGCAGGTGTCCAGGCAAAACGCCAGCACAGCGCGGGTGTCTCGGGGGTCTATCACGCCGTCGTCCAGCAGCAAACCGCTGGTGTAAAACGCATCGGCTTGCGCCTCAAACAGGGCGACGATCTTGTCGAACTGGGCTTGAGATTGAGTGGCGTCGGGCGTGATGCCTTTGCGGGCCATGGCGGCGTCGGTCACGATTTGCATGGTGCGGGCGGCTTGCTCGCCGCCCATCACGGCGGTGGTGGCGCTGGGCCAGCTGAACAGAAAACGCGGCGCGTAGCCGCGGCCGCACATGCCGTAGTTGCCCGCGCCAAAACTGGCGCCGCACTGGATGGTGATTTGCGGCACGGTGCAGTTGCTCACGGCCTGAATCATCTTGCTGCCGTGTTTGATCATGCCGGCCTGCTCGCTGTCTTTGCCCACCATATAGCCGGTGGTGTTCTGCAGGTAGATGAGGGGGTGGCCGAGCTGGCACATCCACTGAATGAAATGGGCAGCCTTGTTGGCACCGGCCACGTCAATCGGGCCGTTGTTAGTGATGATGCCGACCGCGTGGCCTTCAATGCGGGCCTGGGCGCAGACGGTGGCGCTGCCGTACAAGGCTTTGAATTCCAGCAGCTGCGAACCGTCTGTGAGGCGGGCGACAACCTCGCGCATGTCCACCGGCTCGCGGTGGTGGGCGGGCATGAGGGAAAGCAGTTCTTCAGGGTCAAAGCGGGGTGACTTGTTTGCTTCTTTTTTGATAGCTGCTTGAGCAGGTTTTACAAGGGCTAGAACCTGTTTTGCCATATAAAGCGCTTGGCGGTCGTCCTCCGCCAGGTATTCCCCCAGGCCCGAGACGGCCGTGTGCATCTCCGCCCCGCCCAGCTCTTCTTCCGTGGCCACTTCGCCGGTGGCGGCCAGCAGCAAGGGTGGCCCGGCGAGGAAGGCGCGGGAGCGCTTGCGCACCATGATCACCACGTCGCTCAAGCCTGGCATGTAAGCGCCGCCCGCTGTGCCCGAGCCGTGCTGCACCGTGACCACCGGCAGCCCTGCTGCCGAATGCCGCGCCAGGTTACGAAACAGTGCGCCGCCGTGTACAAAACCTTCCACGCGGTAGCGCATGAGGTTCGCCCCAGCGCTTTCCACCAGGTGAACAAAGGGCAGCTTGTTTTGCAGCGCCATGTCTTGCACGCGCAAGATTTTTTCCAGGCCCATGGG
Organism: Comamonadaceae bacterium; assembly: GCA_031414805.1. GTDB lineage: Bacteria > Pseudomonadota > Gammaproteobacteria > Burkholderiales > Burkholderiaceae_C > JAAFIW01. The sequence continues at coordinate 135,261 of JANOQJ010000015.1, read as the reverse complement.
CTGAATGGCCCCGGCTTCAATACCCGAGTCACTGGCCACCACCATGCAGCGCACGCCGCTGATGAAGCCGATGCCTGCGACCATGCCGCCACCGGGGATGGACTTTTCGGGGTCTTTGGTGTCTTGTAGGAAACCTGCGAGGGAGCAGAGCGGCAAATACGATGTGCCGACGTCTAGCAGCAAGGCGATGCGTTGACGTGGCAGCAACTGGCCGCGTTTGTCAAATACGGGTTTTGATTTTTCTGATGCTTGCGTGGCGCGGTCTTCCAGCCTGCGCAGCGGGGCGACGCGCGCCAGCATCGCTAGGCGGCGGGCGTGGGCATGCGGACTTGCGGGGTGGTGCGTGGATTGGAAAGTAGTCATGACGCTGCGGCCCTCACCCCTGCCCTCTCCCGCGCGCGGGAGAGGGGGTAACAGCCTCGGACTTCGCTCCCTCTCCCGCTTGCGGGAGAGGGTTGGGGTGAGGGCGGTTCCCGGCAAACACCTTAGGCACCTGGTACCGATGAAACCCCTCAAACGCCTTCACAGCCCCCCGCTGCTGCACATCGACCGGGGCGCAAACATCCCCCCACCCCAGCCGCACCTGTGGCCTGGCCCCATCGACCCGCAACACGCTGCCGCTGATAAAACTCGCCGCCGGGCTGAGCAAAAACACAATCGCAGCAGACGTTTCTGCCTCGTTGCCAAACCGTCCCGCAGGCACCGTGGCCGCCATTTCGCGCAGCATCGGCCCTGCCTCAGCCGGGTAGTGATCCATGCCGCTGGAGGCGATGTAGCCGGGTGCCACGGCGTTCACCCGCACGCCGCTTTTGGCCCACTCCAGCGCCGCCGTTTCGGTGAAGCTGACCATGCCCGCGCGCGCCGCGCCGCTGTGGCCCATGCCCGGCATCGACCCCCAGATGTCGGCCACGATGTTGACCACCGCGCCGCCGTGCGCCTGCATGCTTTGCAGGTAGCACTCACGCGCCATCAAAAAACCGCCGGTCAGGTTGGTGTCGATCACCGCCTGCCAACCTTTGGCACTGATCCGCTCCAGCGGTGTGATGTATTGGCCGCCTGCGTTGTTCACCAACGCATCAATGCGGCCGTGCGTGGCCACGATGGCAGCCACGGTGGACTTCACGGCCTCTTCATGGCGAATGTCACAGGCATGAAAAGACACATGGGTGCTGCCATCCACCACGATTTCTTCGGCCACGGTTTGCAGCTTGTCCAGTTTGCGGCCAATCAGCACCACCTGCGCACCCAAAGTTGCCAGCTCGTGCGCAGTGCAGCGGCCAATGCCGGAGCCGCCGCCGGTGATGACCACGACTTTGCCGGCTAACAGGCCGGATTTGAAAACGGATTGGTAGTTCAAGTGCGCTCCTGAATAAACAAAGCCATGGCCGCCGCCGTCAGGTCGTCAATGGAGGCTTCTTTGCGCCGGTCAAACCACTGGGCTGACCAGTTCAACGCGCCAAAGATCAAGAGCCGCGCCAGCTTCACGTCGGCTTTGAGCTGGCCCGCGTCAAACAACGCCTGCAGCACCGGAATCCACGCCGCTTCGTATTGCGCCTGCAACTGGGCAATGGCGGCGCGCTGGCGCGGGTTGATGCTGCGCCACTCGTACAGCATCACGGGAATGAAGTCGCTGCCCGGGCCCAGCAGGATACCGAAGTGATTTTTAATCAAAACGGCCATCAGCCCTTGTGGATACTGCTCCAGCAGCTCACTATTTAATAGCGATTGATGTGTCTCGATGGCTTTGGCTTGCCGCAAAAAATCTTGAATTGCCCGCTCCTGGCGTGCAAGTGCCCCTTGCATGCCCTCGTCCATCACCGCAAACAGCAGCGCCCCTTTGCTTTTGAAGTGATAGAACGGCGAGCCGCTTTGCATGCCCACTGCCGCCGCAATGTCGCGCGTGCTGGTGGCATCAAAACCGTGGCGGCGAAACAATTTGGCGGCACCCGTGACCAGCTGGCTGCGGCGGTTGCCATCGTCTTGATCAGCCATGGTTTTGCGCGGTCGACCGCGCGGTCGGCCAGGTGTGGTGGCAGGCGAGGGCGTTTGCACAGACATGGTTGCGCACCTTAGCAAAGTGTTTTATTTTTAGCAAGCGCTTGCTTGGTGAAAAGCTGCTGCCGGCCCATTGGCTTGTTCAGCAGGTGACAGCGTGGCCCCGGCGCAGTAAGCTCGCCCGGTTTTTTAATACTTATGGTTAATGGCTAGACGGGTAGCAGCGAAGCCGACAGCAAGCTGCCTCAAGTCTTGAACCCCACAGGAGAACTTTTCATGAACCCTTCTTATTCACCTGCTTCATCCGGCGCCTGGCGCTGGGTTGGCACATCGCTGCTCATGGCGCTGTGGCTCACGGGCTGCAGCCCCGGACCCGACAAGGACGCCACGCAAGCCGCCACCGCCGCTGCGGCAGCCCAAGGCTCGGCCAACCTGGCCTGGGACGGCCAGCGCGTCACGCTGTCCGGCGAGGTGGGCAGCGATGGTGACAAGCAAAAGCTGCTGACTGCTGCTGCGTCAACTTATGGCGCGGGCAACGTGGTCGACCAGGTCAAAGTGACAAAGGGACTGGGCCGGCTGGGCGGCATTACCCTCAGTGGCACGGCAGCCAATGACGCCGACAAAGCCCAACGCAGCACCGCCATGGCCGATGCGCTGCCCATGGTGCCCGTGGAAAACCGCTTAACGGTAGCGGCACCTGCTGTCGTGGCAGCCGCACCGGCAGCGGCAACCGCATCGGCAATGGCCGCACCGGCGGCACCGGCGGCATCCGCCCCACCTGTGGCTTCTGCGGCATCGGCTGCGAAACCTGAAGTGGTGGCGGCTGCACCTGTACCCAAACCGGCAGTGCCAAGCCCAGCGGTTGACCCGGTCGTCGCCGCTGCTACTCCCGCCAACTGCGCCCAAGTGATGAGCGCGCAGGTTTCGTTTGCCCCCGGCAGCGCCCGCGTCAACCCGCAAAACGCCGCGCAGCTACGTCAGGCCGCCAAGTGCATCAGCGGCCCCACGCTGGTCAGCGGCTACACAGACGATCGGGGCAGCCCGGCCAGCAATGCGCGCTTGAGTCAAGCCCGGGCACAGGCCGTACTCAACCTGCTGGTGCAAAACGGAGCCAAGCGCCCATTGCTCACCGCGAAGGGCTTTGGGTCAGAAAAGCCAGTAGCCGACAACACCACCGAAGAAGGCCGCGCTAAAAACCGGCGCATTGAATTGACGGTGCAGTAAAGAGACCGAGTGGAAACAAAAAAGGCTGCACATGTGCAGCCTTTTTTAGTTGCGCACCTTTCGGTGCCCCGGCTCAAGCGTAAGCCGCCAGCGCCGTTTTCATCTTCTTCATCGCCGCCACTTCAATCTGGCGAATGCGCTCGGCGCTGACTTTGTATTCAGCGGCCAGGTCGTGCAGGGTCAAACCGCCAGAGCCGTTGTCGTTGACCTTGAGCCAGCGCTCTTCCACGATGCGGCGGCTGCGGGCGTCCAGCGCGTTCAGCGCGGTGGCAATGCCGTCGGTGGCCAGCACGTCGCGCTGGTGCGCGGCAATCATGGCGGTGGGCTCATGGTTGGTGTCGGCCAGGTAGGCAATGGGACCGAAAGCCTCGTCGCCATCGTCGCCCGGCGAAGGGTCCAGCATCACGTCACCGCCCGACATGCGGGTTTCCATCTCCAGCACCTCTTCAGGCTTGACGTTCAGCTCGCGCGCCATCGTGCCCACCTGCGCCTCGCTCAGCGTGTCACGGTGCGTGTCGGCATCCACATCATCTTTAAAGCCCTGCTTCATCGAGCGCAGGTTGAAAAACAGCTTGCGCTGGGCCTTGGTGGTGGCCACTTTGACCATGCGCCAGTTTTTCAGGATGTATTCGTGAATTTCGGCCTTGATCCAGTGCAGCGCGTAGCTGACCAGGCGCACACCCTGCTCAGGGTCAAAGCGCTTGACAGCTTTCATCAGGCCAATATTGCCCTCTTGAATCAGGTCGCCATGCGGCAGGCCGTAGCCCAGGTATTTACGCGACACAGACACCACCAGGCGCAGGTGCGACAGCACCAATTTACTGGCCGATTCCAGATCGCCCTCGTCACGCAACTTGCGCGAAAAGCTCTGCTCTTCCTCAGGGGTGAGCATGGGCAGGCGGTTGGCAGCGGTGATGTAGGCGTCCAGATTGCCCAGCGCAGGCATCATTCCCCAGGGATTGGCGGGGGTCAGAGAAGAAGAAACAGCGGTCAGGGTTCCAGCATGAATGCTCATGTTTAGCACTCCTTTCAACGAGTTGTCGAATGTTAGCACTCCATGTGAGAGAGTGCTAAGCAGGAAGTTCAATCACTCCAATAGGTTTGGACCATCTAATTCAGGCATAACTATTTTTGAGAGCGTGCGCTCACATTTTATCAATCTGTGGTCTGTTTTTAAGACATGCAACCCGCAGATTTGCTATGCATTTAATAGCTGCTTGAACAGGTAAACCGTGTGGTAGGGCCGAATTCGACATTTAAATCCGAGTTGCATTCAGCAGCTGCTGCGGGATGGGGCATAAAGTCAACGGAACCCCTGTAAGGAGCACACCTTGATTAAATTTGAGCCATTTCCGATTGTGATCAGCGGCAACCACCGGGACGACATGCTGTACGAGTTGTGGAAACTTGGTGGCTCCAAACCTTCGGAAAAGCCCCATAACCTGGACGAAATCGAGCTACGCCCAGGGCACGGCAAAAAAAACGATGACTACGAACGTCAGGTATTTGATTGCCTGCTGAAAATTGGTTCGTACAAGACGGGCAGGCAAGTGCTCGCCGAGAGCTTCAAGTTGAAGAAAGACTTCTACATTCTTCCTCTGGGCGAACGTGACAAGGTGATCCGAATGGGCTCTCAGTGGCTGGACAACGAACCGGGTGCTAACGCTTACACCAGAACTGCCAACGCACTGGAGCCCACCACCAGAGTTCTGTTCACACCCCATCAACGGTGCAGCAAGTGCGCAGACCCGTTGAACATCGGTGACCCCGATGTGACCTTGCTGCACGAGCTGGTGCATGCGGTTCGCCCGGGTATGGTCAACACGCTGTTGCCCCGCAGCACGGAAGATGCCTGGAGCAACCATGAAGAATTTTTCGCGGTCGTCGTGGAAAACATGTACCGCGCCGAGCGGGGTGACAAACGTTTGCGCGGCGGCTGGGACACGTCCACCCTCAGTTCCAACCGCAGCACTTCAGCAGGATTTCTGCAAGACAAAACCATCAAAGCCCGTGTCATAGAGGCTCTCAACCGGGAGCCCTTGGCGCAAAGACTGGCCCGTTTTACCGACCTGCCTTTCAACCCGTTTGCCAGCGCCAAAGCGGCGCGTTAGTCACGCTGCAGCTTCAAAAATGATAGCTGCTTGAGCAGTCTATAAAAGGGCTCAAGGCGGTTTTTTCTCAATTTACGATTTACACCTGACGTCATCAGGTCTGCACAAACAGCCGACCTGCATTTGTGGCCATGACCTCACCCACCGCAGCCGCAGCCGCAAACCCGTGGCGGTGAAAAATCGCTAACACCTCGTTCAATGCCTCCGGCGCGCACGACACCAGCAAGCCGCCGCTGGTTTGCGGGTCACTCAGCAGCGCCTGGTCGGCTTCGGGGAAACCCGAGGGCAGGGTGATGTCGTGCCCATAACCCGCCCAGTTGCGGCCTGATGCGCCGGTGACCACGCCTTGCGCAGCCAGGTCGCGCACACCAGGCAGCAAAGGCACCTGTTCCCAGTCGATTCGCACGCCCAGCTTGGCGCCGCGCGCCAGCTCCAGCGCATGGCCGGCCAGGCCAAAGCCGGTGATGTCGGTCAGGGCATGCACGCCGGGCAGCGCAGCTAATTCGGGGCCGGGGGTGTTGAGTTTGGTGGTGTTGGCAATCATTTGCGCATAGCCGTCGGCACTGAGAATTTCCTTCTTCAACGCGGCTGACAACACGCCGACGCCAATCGGCTTGCCCAACACCAACACATCGCCCGCTTTGGCATCGGCATTGCGTTTGACACGTTTGGGGTGCACTAGGCCGAGCGCCACCAGGCCGTAAATCGGCTCCACTGAATCAATCGTGTGGCCGCCCGCAATGGGAATGCCGGCTTCGCGGCAGACGCTTTGGCCGCCGTCCAGAATTTTGCCGATGGTGGCGGTGGAGAGCACGTTGATCGGCATACCCACCAGGGCCAGCGCCAGGATGGGTGTGCCGCCCATGGCGTACACGTCGCTGATGGCGTTGGTGGCGGCGATGCGGCCAAACTCATACGGGTCGTCCACGATGGGCATGAAAAAGTCGGTGGTGGCGATCAGGGCCTGCTCGTCGTTGAGCTGGTAAACAGCGGCGTCATCAGCCGTTTCAATGCCTACCAGCAACTGCGGCGGAATCGGCATGCCTGCGGTGCTTTTGAGAATTTCGCTCAGCACGCCAGGGGCTATCTTGCAGCCACAGCCGCCGCCGTGCGACAGGCTGGTCAGGCGGGGTTCGCCTGCGGGAGGATTGAAAGTCATTGTGGTCATGTGGGTTCCTGAATGAGTTCGTCTACAAGGTTGAGCAGCGCCGCTTGCTCGGCCTGCGGGGCGAACAAGGGGGCACGACGGGCGCATTGTGCTTTCAAGGCAGCGAGCAGTTGGTCGTGGGGGTTTCGCGCGTCGGCGCAAGCGCGCAGCAAGCGGGCCAGGCCCTGCGCGTCGCCCCAGTCAAAGTAGCCTGCATAGTCGTCACCCAGCATGCCGACATTGCCATCAATGCGCGAGGCCAGCACGGGTGTGCCGCTGCACACGGCCTCCATCACCACGTGCGCGCCGCCTTCCATGGCGCTGGGGTGTACCAGCAGGTGCGCACGCTGAATGTGGGCGCGTGTGGCGGCATGCGGCAGGCCGGCCAGCCAGCGATAGTTTGGGCAGGTGGCGGCGGTGGCGCGGGCTTGCATACCCAAGGCCGGGTCGCTGGCTTCGCCGATGTGGTCGATCAGGATGCGGGGGTCGCCCTGCAGCAAATGCGCCGCTTCAAACAAGGTTTGCGGCGATTTTTCGGTGCGCAAGTGGCCCACCATCACCACCCGCAGGTGGCGCGTGGTTTTGGGTAGGGTCTGGCGGGTCGAGACCGACTGGAAAATGGCCTGCGCTTTGGCCCGGTGGTGTGTGGGCAGGCTTTGTAAACCCAGCGTTTGCAGCACCACGAGGCGCTGCGCCAGGGTCAGAGACAGCTGCGCTGAGGCGTCTACGGCAATGTCGCGGTACAGATCGGTTCCGGTCAGCACCACCGCCAGGCCCCGCCCGGGATGCGCTTGAGCCCAGGCCTTCGCCGAAGCCGCAGAGCGGCGCGCATGCAGCGCCAGGAGCACCTGGTCATCAGCGCTGGAAACACCATCGGGCCACGCCTGGGTGATGCGGATACGATACTTTTCACCCAAAAAACCCGCCCAGCGGCGCGCGGTTTGCCAGTTGCCGTTGTTGGCAGCGGCCAGCGCCGGGCTCACGATCACCACTGATGGTTTCTGCATCGCCCGTTTATAGCCCCCCAGCCGAGCGCTTGCGCACGGGCACGCCGGACGACGTGCGCCAGGCGCTCGTCGAGGGTCGAGCGCGCACCTTGGCGCTGCAAGCCGACTATGCGCAGACCCTGCCATCGCTGCACGTGCCGCAGACGCCCGAGCTGAACCCGCCGCTGTGGGAGTGGGGGCATATCGCCTGGTTTCAGGAATTCTGGATCGGCCGCAACCGCCAGCGCGACCGGGGCACGGCTTGCGACGTGACGCACACCCGTGCGCCATCGTTGTTCGGTGCGGCCGACAGCCTGTACAACTCCAGCGAAGTCGCCCACGCCAGTCGGTGGCAACTGCCGCTGCCCGACTTGCAAGCCACCCGCGCTTACCTGCAAACCACACAGCTTCAAACGCTGGAATTGCTGGACGCCTTACCCCACAACGCAGGCGATGACGATCTGTATTGCTTCCGCTTGGTGGCCCTGCACGAAGCCATGCACGCCGAAGCAGCGGTGTTCATGGCGCAGGCGCTGAGCCTGGCGTTGCAGGGGGTGACGGCCTCTGCGGCGGGTTCGCCCAAGGTGCTGCGCATCCCCGCGCAAACACACCTGCAGGGCAGCGCCGACCGGGGCTTTGCCTTCGACAACGAATTGGCAGCCCACCCCGTGCCGCTACCTGCTTTTGAAATCGACGCGGCTGCGCTGCCCTGGTCGCGCTACCTGCCGTTTATCGAGTCCGGCGGCTACCAAGACCCGCAGTGGTGGACGGCGGATGGCGGGGCATGGTTGACGCAGACAGGTCTGCAAGCGCCGCGCTACCTGCGCCAGTTGCCCGGCACAACGCAGTGGCAGCAAAACGTTTTGGGCCGGTGGCAAGCGCTCAACCCAGCGGCCAGCGCCACCCACCTCAGCCTGCACGAGGCCCAAGCCTGGTGCCGCTGGGCAGGCCGCCGTCTACCCAGCGAGGCCGAGTGGGAATGTGCAGCGGCCACACCAGGGTTTGAGTGGGGCGGCGTGTGGGAATGGACGGCCAGCCTGTTCACCGCCCACCCGGGCTTCACCGCTCACCCCTACCGCGATTATTCGCAGCCCTGGTTTGGCACCCACCAGGTGCTACGCGGTGCCAGCGCAGCCACCTCGCCGTGGCTGGCCCACCCGAAGTACCGCAACTTTTTTCAGGCTCACCGTAACGACGTGGCCGCGGGGTTGCGTAGCTGCACGCTGTGACCGATACACGGCTAAAGATAAGCCACAAAGGGTGTTACAACCTTCGTTCGGGTTGAGCCTGTCGAAGCCGTCGTGAACCCTTCGACGGGCTCAGGGCGAACGGTTCAAACTTCATCGGGCTGAATCAATAGCGGCAGCGGGCTACGCCGACTTTCTGACACTGGACGTGTTTTACGGTGCGTTAGGGGTTGAGGCCAGCATGCAAAGCGCCTGAGGCTGAGTGGCACAGGCGGATGGCACAGCCCTGCACTTCCGTCAGGAGCGCTGAACTGTCGCCGTGACCACCAGCAGCACATCTGCCAGCCGTTCGATCAACGGCTTGCTGCCAACAATTGGCAGAAAGAACGCGGCGTCGAACTCTAATGCCCAGCCGTCTGCCGCGCCGATAGCGGCCGGCGACGCCAGTCCGTTGGCGCCTGCGCCGCGGGTCGACATCAAGAGTGACTTGCCGTCGAAAAGACCTGGACCAAAGGCAGGCATAGTTGGGCTGTGCAGCACGAGGCCTGGGTCCTTGGTGATACTAATGCCGGACTCCAGTACCTGCTGGTCCTGAGGCTGTGAAAAATCGCCGCTTAACAGCACCGTCAGATGGATCACATTGACGCTGGTCGAATTTGGCGAAAACGCACCTACCGTCGTCGTGAAATCCATGCTGAAGGGCTGGAAAGCCCCGGCGGCGTCAGGCCGGTGGTTCTTCAGGTGGTACCACTGGTCGGGGAACATCATGCGCAACGGCATGGCCGTGTCCTCATGCACCGGGCTGCCCCGGCGCGCGTCTCGCATCAGCTGCTCGTAGGCACGGGAATACTCTGCGGTGTATTCGAGGGTCAGGAACACGTCGGCGATGGTGTCGAAATCGAAGCGGTTGTTGCCGGGCAGCAGCTCAAGCGTCCACTGCGTCTGCACGCCCAGCCCCTCGAACGGCAACAGCATGGGATCGTCGTGGTTCAGTGCGAACAGCCCTGATTCATTGAAGGCGGAATCCAGCGCGATGCTTTCGCCAAAGTTGCGAGCAGTGCGCTTCATCACGAAGGCACCGTCTTCCTGCACCACCACGCTCGATTCGCCGGTGTTGTGCAGCATGCCGTGGATGCCGTCAATCGGCGGCACGATGGCCAGGATGCTGATGCGCACGCTCTTAATGAGGCGCAGTAAGTGGCCCTGGAAGCCTTCATCGAACCAGTCGAACAGGGTGTTGAACGTGATGGTGCCGGTGTCGCGGAACTGCACCATCTCCGTGGGCATCATGCGTGCCAGGGAGAAGGTCTTGGTGAGCTGCAAGCGGCGCCGCTCGGTCGTGAGCTTGTAGGCATCCAGGCGGGTCAGGTCGGTCAGCAGGCGTTCGGCGCCGAGCAGGCCCAGGCTGCGCTGCTGGTCGGTGAGCGCCGGCGCGCGCAGCACGCCCTGGGCCACATTCCAGTAGTCGCCGCTGATGAACTGCACCGGCTCCTGGCGCTCAAACTCCAGCGCGCGCTGCGCCATCTTCGCCACGCAGGCCGCAACCTGCATCAGCGCCCGGTAGTCCCGCGACAGCACCCGAACCATCCAGTCGTAAAGCGCAGGGTTGGTGACCTTGGTCTGCAGGAAGCGCAGTTCCTCGCGCGCATGCGCCAGTTGCAGCTGGGCGATCTGCAGCTCCTGGCCGGCGATCCGAACGCGGTCGCCGGCGAGGGCGACCTGCACCTGGGCGATGCGCTGGTCGAAGCCTGCCAGGTCGAACTGGTTCTTCCAGTCTTCGGCGCGGCGCTCGAAGCTGGCGCGCGAGGCCGCCAGGCTGGACTGGAGCGATGCCTTCTGCGACTGGGCGCCCAGCAGGCCCGGCGCCGCGGCGAGCACGGCCATGGTGACGGGCAGGCCGGCGCCACCCGTGGCTACCGAGACCCCCACGGCCGCGGCCGCGGCGCCCACCATCAAGGCCCCATACACCACTTCGGTGGTTTCCTGTGCCTTGATCGCGTTTTCCGTCTGTCGTAAGCTTTCCAGCTCGCCTGCGGACAGGTCGTCCGCCAGATCGTCCGGATCGCCGATCTTGTCCTGCCAATGCTCGACCTGAGCCGTGGCGCGGTCTTCCTGCAGCTGTGCGATGCCGACGCCTTGCTCGGCCTCCTGCTGTCCCAGCCGGCGCAGGACAGCAGTCGCATCCGCCAGCGCGATGGCGTGGCTGGCCTTGAGCTGCGCAAAAGCCTCGGTGTCGCCGTTCTGCACCGCCTGCAGCAACAGCGCGCCGATCCGCTGCGCCACGTCGACGTACTGGCGCGCCTTGTCGACCAGGTAGTTGTAGCGGTAGCGCGGCTGCGGGATGGTGGAGCTGTAAGCCGCATCCGCCGCCGGGCGGTTGATCGTGCCGGTGGCCGCGTCGTAGGTGTCGCAGCCGTAGACTCGCGGTGGCTGCGGCTCGCCCAGGAAGTCCAGACAAAGCCGCAGCTTTTCCAGCTGGTTGTCGATGTGCAGCTGCAGCGAGCGCAGTACCGGATTGGGCGGGATGCAGAAGAATCGTGCGCTGGGCGCGGGTGGTAAATCCGGTGACGGATCGGGCGCTACTGCCGGTTCGTCAAACGGCCTGTCGTCAGGCGGGACAATGGAGCGATCAAAACCGGGTTGGGAAAAAATCGCATCTTCTTGCTCTCGGGCCAGCGTATGCTGACGGGCGTTTTCTTCGGTCAGCGAGCGGTCGGGGTTGATCCGACGGGCCTCTTTGAGCGCCCTTGCGACGATGCGCTCTACGGCCAGTTGTTTCTCCTGTTTGGTTCCCCGGCCATTGACGGTTCTTCGGATATCTTTGTCCGCCTTGCTGATCACGTCGGCAGACCGTACTTCCTTGAGCGGACCCACCATCCGGGAGGCGACCGCATGGCCGTACCCAAGCCCATCCTGGATCACATTGATTACGTCCAGCAGCACCCGCTCGCATTCGCTTTGCATCTGCGGAGCCTGCAGGGTTCGCCTTGCCAACTCGTACAACTCCTGCGCGCGCTGAGAGGTATCCGGCAAACCACGAGCGAATTCATCATCGGCCCAGTCCACCAGGTTGCGCACCATCGCCAACACGGTGTGCCGGAGCCACACGCCGGCCCGGCGATTGGCGATAGCCACGGGGTCGAAGGGGTCGTCCAGCCATTTCGCACCGATGTGCTGGTCAGTGATGTTGCCCGTGAAGACCTGGAAAATAACTGCCTGGGTACCGGTTTCGGGATCGTAAAGCAGCCGATACCACTCGTGCGCAGCGGCATATTGCTGGTTCCTGTTGAGTAACAGCGCGGCCGTCAGTGGGAACCAGAGATCGCGCTCGAAACTGCTGCCGAAGGCGCCACGATATTCGACAATGTTTGAACGGATCAATGCGTCGGAGATGGCGTCGCTTTGGCGCTTCCATGCCTGCAGTCCCAGTTGCCCCCGCCGGGTATTCAACTTGGCCTTTTCTTTTGCCAGCTTGGCTAGTTCAAGTGCAAGTCTAGACATTACCTGCTCCTCTCAAGAAATGCAGGTGTGGGAGCCACGGCCTCCAGATAGAACTTGCGCGCCGAGTCTGCCGTCAAGGGCTCGGCCTGCATCAGTCGTAAAACTTCCTGGAAAGACGCGCTCTCCAAGGCGTTTTCAGAGAGCGGACTCAGCACATTCTCTGGATACACCCATCCATACACATAGCCCAGCCACGTTTCGAAATCACGTAAGCGCTCCCAGGCGCTTTGCGCGGGCGGCAGGGTTTTGGCTTCACGCAACAGTCGGTTGACACTGGCCGGAAGATCCGGGCGACTCAGCCGCAAGATTTCCCCGGAGCGGATCGATTCGACGATCTGCTGCACCGAAGTCACCAGTTCCTGCAGCCGCGTGGTGGTACGGCAGGCGCCGGCATCCAGCGAGAGGAACAGACTGGCTTCCAGGACATCCACCGCTACGCCCGATGCAGCGCGCAGGGCGTCGCGGTAGCCGGTGAGCCACTGACGCAGGATGGCCTCACGGCGCTCGGCAAAAGTGGCATCCGGTTCCTGGCCGAGCATGCCGGCGCTGTCGTCGGCCAGCAAGCCGTAGGCGCGAACGATGCCGGCGAGGTCTGGGGTCAGCGTGATCAGTTCGGCGGCCCACTGAGCTAGGGCCGCGTCTAGCGCGGGCGGCAGACCGGGCAACGAGCGCGCCTGCGCGACCGTGAGCTGTAGCTTCCCACCAGGTGGTGAGTGCGCCGCCACGACGGCAGTGACGATCTCTCGGGGCAAGATCAACCGTAGCAACCCGTCAACAAACAGTTTGGGCCAACCTGCGCCCACCTGCCGCGCCAGCGCCTGCAAATGGACCTCCAGCACCTCGCAAGCGATTGCCGCCTGTGGCATCGGGGTGTTGAGCGCGTCGCAATCCAGGTCGACGCGTTGGCCGATGAAGGAGAGCGGGTCGTAGGCCGTGACCTGGTCAAAGCTGCGCAGCAGCAGTTGTTCCACTGTACGCAGATCAACGCGCCAGCTGTACGCCAGCAAGTCCAGCAGGTCGAAGAGATAAGCCTTCAGGCTGAAGATGCTGTCGCAGCAGCCGCAGTGGCACAACTTGAGCGGCCGCAGGGGAGGTCGTAGGGGAGGCGCCCGGAAACTCTGGCCGCCGAGCCAGCCTCCCCCGGCGCTTTGGGACTGCATCTGCATCACCGCGTGGTCGGCGGCTTGGGCCTGTAGGCGGCGCGCACGGGTGCGCAAGAGCGCGAAGGACGACGCTTCCTGCGCACTCAACTCGCCGAGTCTGGCATGCAAGGCTCTGGATTCGAGCAGCGCGATCTGCTGCACTGAAACCAAGCCGGCACCGGCCAAGCGCGTCGCGAGTTGTTTGTCGCCGATCAGAAATTGCGGCAACACGTTAAAAATGGATTTGGCCTTTCGAGCGCCTTTGTTCATGATCGGTTGCTCCAGAAAATTGTTTGAATCAAAGTCGTCCTGCTCGGTGCCTGAAGCTCAATAGCCGGTTATCGGGGTTGGGAAACGGTTTGCCCGATCGGCGTGTTCTTGAGGGTGTCAGCCAATGTGTCGACGGCTGCAGGGGCGCTCTTGCCTGCCTCCTCCACCAGCATTCCTGGCAGCGTGTCGCGTGCGACCTGCTCAAGACCTTGCTCAACTGTTTTGTCTCCCTGGGCAACATCTACCGCCGTATCAAGGAAAAATAGTACGGCCAGGCCAGTGACTGCGGCACTGGCGACCTTTTTAGCAAGACCTGCTGCTTTTCGTGTCCATCCGGCTTCGGTGGCCACCTGTTGAACAAGCTCCTTGTCCCAGTAACTCCATTCCGCCACTCTTCCCGAGACGCCCTTCTTTTTGACGCTGGCTTCCACAAGTGCATAAGAAAACCCCTCTTCCGCTGACTTTGCTACCTGTCGCGTCTGCTGAAAGGGATTGAATGCGTTTTGGGTCGTCTTCAGTTCAACGTTGATTTTTTTCTCAGGGAATTGAAGGTCGATTTGCGTATTCCAGCCCTTTGGCTCCACGTGTGCCTCACGGGGCATAAGGTTCTTCGGGAATACCTTCTGCAGCTTCGCACGGGTCTGCTGCTCGGCTTCTTTTCCAAGAAACCAGGTGTACTTCGCAATTTCCTTTTTCTGCAGGTCGGGCACGCCCTTGTAGGCGGCGATTTGCAGCCGGTGCTCATGCGCGATCTTGCTATCGTATGTCGTCTCGAATGCTTCGCGGTACGTTGAAGCAACGTATTCAAGAACTTCATCGATGTTGTCGGGGTCGGGCAGGCCGTTTGCCGTTGCATAGCCTCTGTCATCAACAAATCGCACGGGATTGCTGCGCACGAATTGGAACAAGTTGAGTCCATCGACCACCCCCGCCGGATCGCAACTAACCCACCTCCCCATCCACGGCGCCAGGTACCGCGCGCCGTAATAGCACAGCCCCGACTCGCTGTCTCGTTCCTTGCCGCTGTACCGGTAGCGCTTGCGGCGCACCTCGGTCAGGTTTGCTCCAGCCATGTAGGCAGTCTCGCCGTAGGGCGTGAACTCTTCGTAGGAGATCACGCGCGCCGCAGGCGAGTCGCCTATTTCTAGCACCGCCGAGCCCAGGTGGTTGCCAAGCTGTATCCGCGTGAGCGTGTCCAGCACCCGACTCGCATCGTTGGGTGTCGTCTGGGTCTCGACCAAAGCCATGCGCTGCGCACCGTCGAAGACATGAAGGGTCTCCCAGCGCTCGACCACCCCGGAGGGGCCACGCACCAGGAACAGCTCGAAGCCACCCAGGTAGATGCGCTGCTCGACGCGGTTGCCACCCTGTCGCGACGTGGTCTTGCGCAGGCGCTGGCCCATGGCGTCGTACTGGCAGCTGAGCGTGTCCGGGTTGGCCGCAACGTTCAGGTCCATGCCAGTGAGCTGGTTGCGGTCGTCCCAGCGCAGTTGCGGCAGGTGGGCCAAGTTCAGCAGATTGCCGTTGGCGTCGTGTTGCAGGGGCGTCTGCTCGCCCGCGCATCCTGCGTCGCTGCGCAGCAGGCGGTCGCTATCGGTGGCGATGGTCTGTTTGCGGGTCCACAGCGTCGTGGCGCCTCGCAAGTGCTGCATTTCGGTGAGGTTGCCGCCGTCGTCGTAGAAGTAAGCCTCGGTGTAATTCGCCAGCGCCTGGGCGTTAGCCACCGGCTGGCCGCCCGCGGTGAGCGCGATGAACGCGGTCTGCTGGCGTCCGCCGTCGCGGTGTTGGCAAGGTCCGAGTGCGACGTGCTCGCGGCCGCTGGCCTCAACCAGGCGGTACACGGCGTCGTAGCGGTAGCTGCTCACCGGGTCCACGGCCTGGTTGGCGAACCAGGTGCGCTGGTGCGCGCCATCTTCGATGTGGGTGATGTTGCCCACCGCGTCATAGGTGTAGCGCAGGTCTTGCAATAGGCGGTGGCCACCGGTCGCCCGCTGGGTGCGCAGCCCCGCCAGGCGGAAAGTCTGTGCGTCGTAGGCGTGTTCCGTCACCACGCCGTTGCCGTATGCCACGCGCGTGCGCTGGCCTTTCGCGTCGTAGTCAATGCGATCCACGAGTGTCTTTGCCTGCGCCACGCCGCGATGCCGCAAGGTTACGGAAGTGAGCAAACCGGTCTGGTTGAACCCGAACTGCTGTACCGATCCATCCGGAGTGGTGCTGGCCACCGCGCGGTTCAGCGCGTCGTAGGCGGTGACAACAGTGTGGGCCTGCGCGGCATCCAGCCTTGCGATCGCCGCCGGTTCGTCGAAGACATGGCGCAAGGGGTCGGTGTCCGCTCCCCAAGTGGGCTGCGCCATCGCATCCAGCACCAGCGTGCGGGTGCTGCGCAGCAAATTGCCCTTGAAATCGAACTGCTGGTGTTCCTGTAGGCCGGCCCCGTCATACACCTTCCACACCTGTCCGCGCAGGCTACCCGCCAGACCCGCGGCACCTGCGGCTTCGCCATAGAGCGTAACCTGCGAGAGGCGGTGTGGTCCTGTGCCTTGCCGCACCCAGCGTTCGGTCGGCCGGCGCAATGCATCAGCCTTGACCAGCACCTCGTGGCCGTTCGCGTCCCAGCTCGCGAGCGGCGCCCCAGCCGCATCCGGCAGCATGCGCGCCAACCCGGCGTCCACGCTATCTACCGATAGTGGGCGCCCGGCCATATCGAAGGCGTGCGTGAAGGCGACGATGCCGCGCGGGTCGATGATCGCCGTGACGTTGCCCTGGATGTCGTAGTTGCGGTGCGTGCGCAGCAGCCGTCCGCCGCCCGCATCTTTCACCGCCAGCACCGGCTGGGCGAGCCCATCGAAATGCAGGACAGAGGGCGTGCCGGCATGGGCCGCCGACTTCTGCGCCGCGTCTTTCGCGGCCGGGTCGGCGCTGTTGATGCGCGAGGCGTGCCAGGTCGGCGACCACTCCGCCGCTGGCATTCTCTGAAAGAACGCGCCTAGGTCGGGGTCGCGGCGCGGGTCGGCGATCAGCACGGTGTCGTGTGCGTCGTGCGATTCCTGCTGCCAGGGATCGAAGACCACCTTCTCCCAGCTGTGATCGGGTCGCAGCGTGCCGATGGCGCGCCCGAGAGGGTCATAGAACAGCGTGGGGCTCACCCCATGCCGGATATTGAAATCGAAACCGTGCGTAGGCGAGAAGAAGGGCTCGAACTGCCGCACCGGCTTGCCCTTGTTGTTGTAGACAGTCCAGCCGCTGGTGATCCAGCGCGCGCCCGGGTTGGCCGTGTCTGGCTCGGCCTGGACTTCGGCCTGTACATCCCTGCCGAAGCCGTCCGAGTAAGAAAGGCTTATGGCCAGTGCGGCGTTCGCGTTGAGGCTCGCGTGCTCCTCGCGCGCGACCGTGGCGTGAGAAACAGGCGTCTGCAAATTGCTGAACGCGTGCAGGTCGTAGACCAGGCGGCTTGAGGCGCTGGCCAGCAGCGCCCTTGCGTGGAGAGGCGGGTTACTGAAGAACGCGGCAATTTCCGCTGCCGTAGGATCCGGTTCGAAGCCGACCAGTGAATCGCCCTCACCGGTGCTTGCGCGCAGGGCGGTTCCGGCCACGCGCCCGAGCGCGTCGAACGCGGCCTGCGCCACATGGCCATTGGGAGAGGTGACCTCGTCCGGCTGCAGCACGCGGTAGTCGTTGCGCGCCAGCGTCCGGTTGCCCAGTGCGTCGGTGGCCGATTCGGGCAGCAGCGCGTACGGGTCGTGGGTGAGGGTGGTGAGGTTGCCGAAGGCGTCGCGGCTTTGCACTGTGGCGAAGAAGCGCTGGGAGTCGAAGGCGGCGCGCGCGGACGGCAGCCACCAGTGACCGGGCACGCCGGTCTCACGCACGTAGCCGCCGCGTTGCAACAGGGGCGCATCTACCCGGCCCGCGTAGACACCTGTCACCAGGGCGTCGGTCAGCACCGCCTGCAGGGTTTCATACGGCAGGGCCAGCGGCTCCACCACCCCGAGCGGCAGGCGGTCGGCGCGCGTGCCCTGCGCATCCAGGTTACCGGCGCCGCTGTCCTTGCGAAAGTAACTGCGCGTCCATGCCAGCAGGCGCTTGGAAGGCGCGGCCGGCGGCGGCGTTTCATGGAACGACAGCCAGCTGCCGCCTGCGAACGGCGTGCGCAGGTCGGAAACCAGTCCGGTGAAATCGCTTTCCTGGTACAGCCCGTCCGGCCTTGCTGCCCTCACGTTCCGCAGTTCGAACACCCGGGTCTGTGCCGAGATGCCACCCAGCCAGGCACCGCCGGGTGTGGCGTTGATGGCATGGTCGGCTTGGGTATAGACGAGCTTGCGTTCCCCCTGCTCCGGTACCGCGGGGTCTGGTCGGCGCCGGGGATAGGCGATGGCGAAGCTGTCAGTGATGTTGCCGAAGGCGTCCGGCGCTAGGGTGATGGCATGGGCCATGCGCGGATCGTCCGGGTTGCGCTCGTACTGCGCGGTCAGCGTCTCGGCCTGCGCGACGTGGTGCACCGCGTGGCTGCTGCCGATACTGCTGGCGGCACCGGCGGCCTGCAGGGTTCGGACGCGGTAACGATGCTCGGTGACGGTGTAAGGATGCGCGGCCTTGGAGCCCGGCGTGCCCAGTGGCTGGTCCAGGCCAAAGACCTCGGTGCGCAGGACTGCGCCGCGCAAGGCGCGCAGGGCTTCGGGATCGTCGGTCACCTCGTGCGGGCCCAGGCGCGGCGCGGCCGCATCGCCCTGCCAGAACTCGGCGCGCATGCGGTCGGCCAGGCTGCCGGTCTCCATCCAGGCGCCGGTGTGGAACCAGGTGCGCGTGCGCACCGGCGGCACATGGAAAGCGGCGTCGGTATTCAGGGCCGCCGCGCCGTCGATGGTGCCGGCCGCGAAATCGTCGAACACCTCGGTGTCTTCCTGTTCCACACAGCCGAAGCCGCGAAACTCGCGCTCGCGCCCGTCGAAGTAGCCGTGTCGGTACCGGTAGGTCGTGGTGTGGCGCGTGCGGCTGACGCGATCGAGTACCTCGACCTTCTCGACCACATGGACCGGGAAAGGCAGCTGGGTATGCCAGGGCGTGCCGGCCGCCGCATCCGCCAGTGCGAAGCGGGTCGAAGGGGCGTACTGCACGCGGGTGGTGGCACCCATCTGGTTGTCCATCTCCACCAGCAGGTAGGGCTTGGTGCCGCCGCAGAAATCGAGCGCGAAGTAGTTGCCGCCGGGGATGGTGCCCAGGTCGCGGCTCCAGACCAGGGTGGCCGTGCCGGTGCCGAACAGGTCAGCGAACGCGACGGCCGCGCCGCTGGGTGTGAAGGGCGTGCCGGCTATCACCTGGCGCTCGCTCCAGCCGTTGCCGCTGCGGTTGAACCAGAAATGCACCTGGTCCGCGCCCACGTAGACCAGGTCGGCGCAACCAGAGCCGTCCAGGTCGGCCAGGAAAAGCCGCGCCGGATCGAACAAAGCATTGAGATCGGGCGGCTGCGGCACGGCACCCATGGTGATGCGTTTGCCGAAGCGGCCATAGCCCAGGTTGGGCCAGTAGTCCACTCGGCCCTGGTGGACGAGGACGATGTCGGCCAGGCCGTCGCCACTCATGTCGGCCAGCCGCACGCGGCCGGAGGGGTCGTCGAACTGCACGTCGGGAAAGTCGTCCAGCGAACGGATGCGCTCGATGGCCGGCTGTTCCAGGTAGCCCTCTTCACCCAGGCACTGGAACCAGCGGAAGTGGTGGTCGTGCGTCAGCAGCAGGTCCGGCAGGCCATCGCCGGTCAGGTCCACCTGGCGCAGACTCGGATCGTCGGGCGCCACTGAAGGAAGCAGCGAAATGGCGCGGAAATTCTCCCAGCCGCCATCGGGGGTCGATTCGAAAAAGCCCTGCAGCGGGCCCGACTGCAACAGCAACTCGGCGCGTCCGTCGCCGTCCATGTCAGCCAGGCCCACGCCTGCCTGCGCCAGCGACAGGCCGGCCGGCACCGTGGGTAGCGTGCGCGGCAGATCAAGCCTGCCTTCGCCCAGGTTGCGCCAGTAGCGGTAGCCGGTGTCACTGGCGTGCAGCACGTCGGGCATGCCGTCGCCGAACAGGTCGACCAGGGCGAACTCGGGGTGCTGCAGACTGGCCGGCGGTAACGCGCCTTCCGGTGCCGTGATGGTCTTGAACCTCTGCTGCGCTGGCTGGAACGCGGTGTAGCCGAAGCGGATGGGCGGCAACGTGCGCTGCACCAGTTGCTGCGGTGCTCCGGCCTTGCGCCGGGTACCGGCCACCGTCACGGCTTCGAGCAGCGACAGCGCGCTATGCGGATCGCTGCGATAGGCCAGGTAGGTTGCCTTCACCAGGAGCTGGTTGGCATCGTCCTGCAAATGGTGGTAGGCCAGGATGCGCCGGCAGCGGCGCAGGGTGCGCACTTCGAAGCCGGGGCGAAACGAGGAGAACGGATCGGGCCGCACCGGCACGGCGGCACTAAAGCGCTCGGCCGCGGCGGTCGAAGCGGGCTGGTAGCCTCCGTCCGGGATCTCTGGCGCTGCCGGGTCCGCGGGCGCGGCCCAGTCGCCGTAGTCGAACACCACCTCAAAAGCATAGCGTCGCTGCTTGGTGATGGAGGGATCGGCCGGATCGCTGGCCGGCCGCGCCGTGCCTATTTCGCTGTTGTCGGTATTGCGTACCGGGTTACCCGCAGCATCGACCACCGCGGATGGCAGGTTGCCGTAGTAGATCCGCCGCAGGTAGCGCTGTGTGTAGACGCGATGAATGTCGCGCACGGCCGCGACGGGCAGGGCTGGATCGTCGCAGGCATAGGTGTAGAGGACATGGTTGCCTTTGCTGTCAAAGGTCTCCTCCAGCAGCCACTGGAACACTGCCCGTTTATCGGACGGCTTGGTGATGCGCGCGACTGCTGTCCGCCCATAAAGGCTAGTGATGTTGTCCCGGGTGGTAATGCGCCAGTGCGTATCTTTGTTGGCGGTGTCCGTCCACTGCTCGATCCGCGCGAAAAGGCCTTCTACGCGTGGACGAAAAGCTTGTATGGAGAAGCTGCCGGGACCGGGATAGGGGCCGCCGGGCGTTGGCACCAGGTCCTCGGCGCCGGATAGCACGAACACGTCGGTGCCGTCGTAGCGCGGCAGGCCCTTTTCTGTCTTGCGAGTGATATTCGGGATCGACATCGCCCAACCCACGCCGAACACGCCATTACCGTTGCCAGAGCTGTAACCTAAAGTCAGTTCCGGTCCGGAGCCGGAACGTCCAGGCGACACTGGGATCGGCACAATGAATGCGCCCGTGCCGTCAAACGCATTGGGTTGGAAGGTTTCGCCAATGCTCCGAATTGCCCCGCCCCCTGTTGGAAGACCAATAGGTACGGAGTCGGACTTGGCTGCGGCCTGAGTGAAGTTCAATGCCATCAAAAAATGTACCACTTATTAGTCACATCGACCGTTTAAATTTAACTAGGCAATCAGTGTTCTCCGTTGCTAAACCACGCAGCCGAACCGTCAAGGCGTAATCACATGCCCAATGCTGCTGTTAATCCCCAGCACTTCATTGGGTGCGCCCGATTGGGATGGGGGAGCAACATCAGGTGGCGTTTTGGCAGGATGGCCTCTCAGCTGTAGGCACGGCAGAAATTTGGGACGAGTAATGCGATCACGCCACAGGCGAAGTCAAATGCAGCTATTTGCTATCAAAGCCTCTGCTTGCCGGTGATTTCCGTGAGCCACTGATCCCAATCACCTGGCTCCAACTGCAGCACTGCCCTTGAACTCTGACAATCCGCAGGTAAAAAGCGGTGAACCTCTTGTGGAATCTGCTCAAGAAGCTATTAAATATGTAGCAAAAAAAAAGAGATTTTCAAGAAACGGCTGACAACGCCACGGGCGGCACCACGTCGCCGTTTTGCGCCCGATTCGCCAGCGCATGCTCGATGACCACCAGCGCCAGCATGGCCTCGGCAATCGGGGTGGCGCGTATGCCTACGCAGGGGTCGTGGCGGCCTTTGGTGACGACCTGGGTCGCCTGACCTTGCAAATTGACCGTGTTACGCGGGCTGATGATGGAGCTGGTGGGTTTGATGGCGATGCTCACCTCCAGGTCTTGCCCGGTGCTGATGCCGCCGAGCACACCGCCCGCGTGGTTGGTTTCAAAGCCGCTGGGGGTCAGCGAGTCGCCGTGCACGGTGCCGCGTTGGGCTACGCTGGCAAAGCCGGAGCCGATTTCCACGCCTTTCACCGCGTTGATACCCATCATGGCGTAGGCAATATCCGCGTCCAGTTTGTCAAACAGCGGCTGGCCCAAGCCGACGGGCATGCCGCTGGCTGTGACGCGAATGCGCGCGCCGCAGGAGTCGCCAGCCTTGCGCAGCGCGTCCATGTAGGCCTCCAACTGGCTCACATCGGCCACCGGCGCAAAAAATGGGTTGTGCGGCACGTGATCCCAGCTTTCAAAGGGGATGGTGACATCGCCAATTTGCGTCATGCACCCGCGAAACGTGGTGCCATATTTTTCAAACAACCACTTTTTGGCGACCGCACCGGCGGCCACCATCGGCGCGGTGAGCCGGGCTGATGCGCGACCGCCGCCGCGCGGGTCGCGCAGGCCGTACTTTTGCAGGTAAGTGAAGTCGGCGTGGCCCGGACGAAAGGTCTGCGCAATGTCGCCGTAGTCTTTGCTGCGCTGGTCGGTGTTGCGAATCAGCAAGGCAATGGGCGTGCCGGTGGTTTTGCCCTCGTACACGCCACTCAAAATTTCCACTGCATCGGGTTCGTTGCGCTGCGTCACGTGGCGGCTGGTGCCGGGACGGCGCCGGTCCAGGTCGCCCTGAATGTCGGCCTCGCTCAGCGCCATGCCCGGCGGGCAGCCGTCAATCACGCAGCCAATGGCCGGGCCGTGGGATTCACCAAAGTTGGTGACTGCGAAAAGTTGTCCGAATGTGTTGCCGCTCATGGCGCAGGATTATCGGGGCGCGCTTGAACCGCAGGCCACCGGGCAGTGATTACACTTTGCAGCACTCTGGAGGCGACCCATGCAATTGATTGATAAAGCTGTGCGACTGTGTGCTGCAGCGGCGTGCGCGCTGGCAGGTTTTGTAGCCACGGCGTGGGCGCAGCCCGCCGAGCCGTCGCAAGCATCGCTGGATGCTGCCCGCATTGCGCAAATACTCGGCCCCGCCGCCGTGCCGCTGCGCAACCAGGCCACGCTGGCGCTGCCAGCCAACGCCATCTTCATTCCGCTGCCCGCCGCCACCGCCGTGTTGCACAGCATGGGCGCTGCGGCAGACGACAAGCTGCTGGGTGTGGTTTTGCCGCAAGGTGAGGGCTCGGGGGTGGTGGCGGTGCAGTTTGTGGGCCAGGGCTATGTGAAAGACGCGGATGCCAAACGCTGGAAAACCGATGGCTTATTGAAGTTGCTCAAGGCAACGCCACCACCCAGTGCACCGCCCAGCGAGGTCACAGACTGGGCCGTTCCACCTGCTTACGATGCCGCCACCGCCTCGTTGCAATGGGCGGTGTCAACCCGCATTCCGAACGCGCCCGCTGATGCAGCGGGTGTGAATTACAACGCCTTTGCCCTGGGGCGCGCTGGCTATGTGCGCTTGAACATGGTGGCGGGCGCAGCGCAGTGGAACCAACAGAAAGCCGTGGTCCAGGCGTTGCTCCCAGCCGTGCAATTCAACGAGACCCAGCGCTACACCGACTACACATCCGGCAAGACGGCTCCCTTTGGGCTGGCTGTACTGGTGGGTGGGCCTGGTTCTGAAAAGGCGGTGTCGGCTTCGGCGGCGCAGTGGCTGTTACCCATCTTTGGCGTCTTGCTCGCGGGCCTGTTGGCGGCGGGCGTTCGGTGGTTCATGCAGCGCAAGGCTGAGCAGAAAAAACGGGAGCGGCGCGAATTTGAAGAAACGTCGCAGGCCACGCAGTTTCAAGAGACGAAACAAGGTTCATTTCTAGGCGACATCGGTGACCTGCCGACTGCCCCAGCGGAACTGCCGCGATAGAGTCTTTGCACAGACGCGCTGACTACCCGCGCGCGTCCTCGCCGTCGTCGCCACCCGGCCAGTCGCGGATGTAGGCTTTGAGCATCTTGTTCTCAAAGTTCTGGCTATCCACCACGGACTTGGCGACGTCGTAAAAGCTGATCACACCCATCAACATTTTCTGGCTGAGTACCGGCATGTAGCGGGCGTGGCGCTCCAGCATCATGCGGCGCACTTCGTCCAGCTCGGTTTCGGGGGTGCAGGTTAGCGGGTGGTCATCCATCGCACTGCGCACCAGCGTGGTCCCCACGCTGCCACCGTTTTTCACCAGGGCCACGATCACCTCGCGAAATGTGAGCATGCCAGTCAAATCGCCATGGTCCATCACCACCAGCGAGCCAATGTCTTTTTCGGCCATCACATCCACCGCGTGAGCCAGTGGCTGGTCGGGCGTGACGGTGTACAGCGTATTGCCTTTGACGCGCAGGATGTCGCTGACTTTCATGGTGTTCTCCAGAGGCTGAGATGCAAATGAATATAGCCCACAATGTTCAAGAAATCACCCCTGATTACCTTGAGTCACCACTGGAGAGACTATGCCCGGCTACGCTGACCCCGGCTTTGACACCCTGGCCCTGCACGCAGGCGCTGTGCCCGATGCCACTGGCGCACGCGCCGTACCGATCCATCTCACGACCTCATTTGTGTTCGAGTCCAGCGACCATGCAGCGGCGCTCTTTAATTTAGAGCGGTCAGGGCACGTCTACAGCCGCATCAGCAACCCCACCAACGCGGTGCTGGAGCAGCGGGTGGCCGCCCTGGAAGAAGGCATTGGCGCGATTGCCACCGCCAGCGGCCAGGCCGCCCTGCACTTGTGCATTGCCACGCTGATGGGCGCGGGCTCGCACATCGTGGCCTCCACGGCTTTGTACGGTGGCTCGCAAAACCTGTTGCACTACACCTTGCGCCGCTTTGGCATTGACACCACCTTTGTCAAACCGCACGACATCGATGGTTGGCGCGCCGCCATTCGCCCCAACACCTGCTTGCTGTTTGGCGAAACCGTGGGCAATCCGGGCCTGGACGTGCTGGACATTCCCACCGTGAGCGCTATTGCGCATGAGGCCGGTGTGCCTTTGCTGGTGGACAGCACCTTGACCTCGCCCTGGCTGATGAAACCTCTGGAATACGGGGCCGACCTGGTCTACCACTCGGCGACCAAGTTTTTGAGCGGCCACGGCACCGTGATTGGCGGCATCGTGGTCGACGGCGGCAGTTTTGACTGGGGCGGGCCCAAAGCCGTTGGCAAATTTGCGGGGCTGACCGAGCCCTACGACGGCTTTTACAACATGGTGTTTAGCGAGGAAAGCACGGTGGGTGCCTTCTTGCTGCGCGCCCGCCGCGAAGGCCTGCGCGACTTTGGGGCCTGCATGAGCCCGCATACCGCCTGGCTGATCTTGCAGGGCATTGAAACTTTGCCGCTGCGCATGGCCCGGCACATGAGCAACACCGCGCGGGTGGTGGAATTTCTGGCCAGCCACGCCTTTGTGGGCCGTGTGGGTCACCCGATGCTGGCGTCGCACAGCAGCCATGCACTGGCGCAAAAGCTGTTGCCCAAAGGTGCAGGCAGCGTGTTCAGCTTTGACATCAAGGGCAACCGCGAGCAGGGCAAAAAATTCATCGAAACGCTGAAGGTGTTTAGCCACCTGGCCAACGTGGGCGACTGCCGCAGCCTGGTGATCCACCCGGCGAGCACCACCCACTTTCGCATGACGGACGAGGCGCTGGCAGCGGGCGGAATCGGCCAGGGCACCATCCGCTTGTCCATCGGGCTGGAAGATCCGGACGACTTGATTGACGACTTGAAGCGGGCTTTGAAAGCTGCGGAAAAAGCGGTGTAGTCGGTATGGCGGTGGAATTTGCTACGTTTTTTATAGCTGCTTGAGCATATAAATCAAGGGCTGCTGGCCGTTTTGGCTTAGAAAGATGACTGGCGTGCCGTGGTTCCCTCGTTGTGACGAATTGGCACTGCCCGTGTGCATTTTGTGAATCTATGTCTGCATTTGCTGGTTTTCAGGGAATGGCAAACCAAAACAAGCTGACTATGATTCACTTCATGAACATGTTGAAACATTCAACGACCCGGCTGAACCAGTTCCTGGCCTTGGTTTGGCTGTGCGTGGTGATGCTTGGCAACGCAAATGCCCAGTCGTGCTCGATTCCAGGCCAGGCAGGTACTGAATCCATTGCAGCACAGCCCAACACCTTCTTCCCCGGCACGGGCAGCCCAGGCATTAACGCCACGTCAATCTCCGTGGGCGCGGGCACCGGCGTGAATCGGGGTATTCAAGCGGGTGACCTGCTGCTCATCATTCAAATGCAGGGCGCCGATATCGACGCCACCGACACCAACGCCTACGGCGACGGCACCGCCAACGCAGGCGTGACCAGCACCGTGGCTTTTGGCGTCGCTGGATACGCCGGTGGCATCAGCGGAACCAATTTTGTGGCCGGTAACTACGAATGGGCCGTGGCCACGGGCGGTGGCGCAACCTTTGCTGGGGGCGGCACCATCAATTTGAGCCGGGGCCTGAGCCAGGGCTTCTTCACACGCGCTGGCAGCAGCACCACCGGCAAGCAGGCGTATCAAGTGGTTCGCGTGCCGCAATACGCCAATGTGACGGTGACAGGCGGGCTAACTGTGCAGGCATGGAACGGCAGCAGCGGCGGCATTCTGGCCATTGACGCGGCGGGCGATATCAACCTGAATGGACAAACCATCGATGGCAATGGCCGCGGGTTTCGGGGTGCGGGGGGTGTGAACGTCGCACCGCAATGCATCACGACGCCCGATCCGATTGGCTGCCTGGAATACCGTGGCTTGATAGCTGGCACGCGCGGGGGCTCTAAAGGGGAAGGTCTGGTCGGAACGCCTGGCCGTGTGTATGACGGCGACCCCTTGGGCACCGGCGTGGGCACGATTGGCGCGGGGGCTGATGGCTATGTCAATGGCGACCTGATGCGGGGCGCACCCGGCAACGCGGGTGGCGGTGGCAATCAGCACAACGGCGGCGGCGGCGGTGGCGGCAACGGGGGCGTGGGTGGCAATGGTGGCAACAGCTGGAACAACAGTCAGGTCACCTACGTCGGCACCTTGGTTGGCGGGTTTGGCGGGTCAACCTCACAAAACGCTGCGGCCCGTTGGCTACTGGGCGGCGGTGGCGGAGCGGCGGATTTGGGCGGTAACGGCACCACAACGCCAGACGGCTCCGGTGGAGCGGCCGGTGCGATGGTCGTGTTGCGTGCCAGCCGCCTGGTGGGTGGCGCCACCATCAACTTGAACGGTGTGCGCGGCCAGAACAGCCGTGCAACCGATGGTGCGGGTGGCGGCGGCTCTGGCGGTACTTTGGTGCTCGCGTTGGGCGCTGGCGGGGTGACCGGCGGTGCCATCACAGCAAATGCGACCGGGGGTGCGGGCGGCGCGTACACCCTGGCAACCGCCGAACAAGATGGAACCGGCGCGGGCGGCGGCGGGGGTGTTTTGATACATAACATTGCGGTTGGCAGTGTGAGCTTCACAGCCAACGGCGGTGCGGCGGGTTTGTCGGCCAGCCTGGCGTGTGCCCCTGCGACACCTGCGGCCGATTGCGGCCAGCGTGCCGGTAGCGCAAGTCCCGGCGCTGCGGGCTACGTCATCACCAGCCCCGGCGTGCAGGTGGGTTACGAGTGTTTGCCCAATCTGGCGGTGAACAAAATCACCAGCACGCCAGTGGTCACCAGTTCCACGGGCGCTACGGCGGGCTACACGATTTCAATTACCAACACGGGCGGCGGTGCCCGTTTTGTCAGCGCGCAAGACCTGGGTCTGCCGCCCGGCTGGACGCTGGCGGCCAGCGTGCCCACGTACACCTACACGCCCACCCAACCCCTGGCTGCAGGCCGCCTGTCCAGTGGCGCGGAAACCATTGCGTTGGCGACATCCAGCAGTTGGGCGGTGGGCGCAACGCCGCTAGCCGTGCCCGCTACCGGCAGCAACACGTTGACGTGGAATCATTTCGCGGTGGCTCCCATTACCAACGGCGCGCCGGGTGTGGTCACCATCAGCTTTGTGGCGAGCATTCCTGATACCGCGACCGTGGGCACTTATCACAACGGCGCCGGTGTGAGTTTCCTGGACCCCACGCGCGCTGCGGCGTCCACCCGCACCGTGGCACCGCTCACCCAGGTAGCCGCCAATCGCACCGCCACCGCCTACAGCGCCAACACCGCCTACGCTAACTACAACGGCGCGGCGGCCACCACAGTTTCGGGCACCCACACCAACGGTTTGCAAGCGGGCCCCACCACCGACGATGTGCGCCTGGTGCCAGACTTCAGCATCAGCAAAACGGCACCAGCAACTGCCACACCCGGCGTCACATTCACCTATACGCTGACCCCGCGCAACAACGGTCGCCCCGTGGGCAGCCAGACCTTTGCCACCACCCAGGCCACCGACGTGACTTTGCCCAATGTGCCCACCAGCCTGGGTTCCAACCCGGTGACCTTGACCGACACCTTGCCCGGCGGCATCACCCTGACCAGCGCCTTCAATGGCACGGGCTGGACCTGTAGCGGAACGGGTACGGTGGTGTGTACGCTGGCCAACGCCAACGCTTATCCCATTGCCGCCAGCACCAACTTTGCAGCCGTGACGGCAACCGCGCGCTTCAGTGTCGGTTGTTCAGGCGGGCCTGGTACAGCGACGAACACGGTCAGCATTTCCCAGCCCGTGCAAGAGTCGGTTACCACCAACAACACGGCGGTAGCCGCCACCACACCCACCTGTGCAAGCACCAGCCTGGCGGTCACCAAGACCAACAACACCAGCACGTTGGTGGCGGGCAGCACCACCAGCTACACCATCACCGTGGCCAACCTGGGGCCCAACGCCGCGCCTGGCAGTACGGTGCTGGATCCGACGGCGAGCGGCCTGAGCTGCAGCACACCCACTTGTACCGCCACAGCCGGAGCCAGTTGCCCCGCACCGCTGAACACCTTTCAAACCACCGGCGTCACCATCACGCCAACTTTCGATGCGGGTGCCACCGTCACCTTTGTGTTGACCTGCAATGTGACGGCGACCGGGCAGTAGTGCAAATGAACCGTACTGTGAATGCGATCTATTTGATAGCTTTTGAGCAGTTTCTGTAGGGCTGAAGGGTTTCGTGGTTTTCCTGCCCGCGGCGCTGGTGTACCTTAAGCCTGCTGCTGCACATGCTCCACGAAGCGACGGGCGACGGCCGATGGCGGTTGATCTTTTCGCCAGACCACAGACCATGACCGACGCAACGGGAAGCCCGCTACGTCGAGCACAGCCAGTGCGCTGTTGCCTGCGGGGGCCGGGTTTGCGGCCAGGCTGGACTGAACCGCCAGGGCTGACAGCACCGAAATGCCCAGCCCTGCAGCCACGGCGTGCTTGATCGCTTCATTGCTGCCCAGGCTCATCACCACTTGCGGAATGAACCCGACTTTGCTGAAGTGCTGCTCCGTGGCCATACGGGTGCCGCTACCTGGTTCGCGCATCAGCCAGCGCTGTTTGCTCAGGCTGCCTAGCCGGATTCGCTTACCTGCCAGCGCGTGCCCTGCAGGCGCGACGACCACCAAAGGGTTTTGCCGGAAGGGTAAGCGTGACAACGGCAGGTCGTCGGGCGGCAGCATCATCACCGCCAGGTCGTACACACCGCCGCGCAACCGCTGCACCACGCTGTTACGGTTTTCAATCGCGAGCTCAATTTCCACGCCGGGGTGCGCCGCTGAAAACGGGCCAATCAACTCGGGCACAAAGTATTCGGCCGTGGTGACCGCTGCGATGCGCAAACGCCCCCGAACCAAGCCGTGAATTTCGGCCATGCGCGACTCAAAGCGCTGCCAGCAGGCCAGCAGTTCCGCCGCCGTTTGCTGCAAGGCCTCGCCCGACTGTGTGAGCCGGATGCGCCGACCCACAGTTTCAAACAGGGGCATGCCGACCGCCTGCGCCAGATCGCGCAATTGCACGCTCACGGTCGGTTGTGTCACATGCAGTTCTTGTGAGGCTCGGGTGATCGATAACAAACGCGCTGCCGCCTCAAAGGCCCGTAGCTGCTGTGGGGTCACGCGTTGCAACGCGCGTAAAGTTTTTCCCATAATTTTTATCCATCGTAATTTATCTATGCAAAGCATGAAAACAAAGTATTTTCTCAAATCGCTAATTCTTTTTACAGTCGGTGTTTTGCCACTTCAATACAAAACGACCCATGACGCATACCGATGGTTTACAGACCGACCGCACCCCCATTACAGTTGCCTATGGTGATGGCATTGGCCCTGAAATCATGGCCGTGACCCTGAAAATTCTGGAGGCTGCGGGTGCACGCATCAACCCCGAAGTCATCGAGATCGGCGAACAGGTTTACCGCTCGGGTAACACCGCGGGCATTGCGCCCAGCGCCTGGGCCAGCCTGCGGCGCACCAAGGTGTTTTTGAAAGCGCCGGTCACCACGCCATCCGGCAATGGTTATAAAAGTTTGAACGTGACGGTACGCAAAACGCTGGGGCTGTATGCCAACGTGCGCCCCTGCATCAGCTACGCGCCATTTGTCACCACCCACCACCCGAAGATGGACGTTGTCATCGTGCGCGAGAACGAAGAAGACCTGTACGCCGGCATCGAGCACCGCCAGACCGACGAGGTGTTTCAGTGCCTGAAACTCATCACCCGCCCGGGTTGCGAAAAAATTGTGCGCTATGCCTTTGAATATGCGCGCAGCCACGGCCGTAAAAAAGTCACCTGCATGGTCAAAGACAACATCATGAAGATGACCGATGGTTTGTTCTACCAGGTCTTTCAGGAAATCGGCGCCCAGTACCCCGACATTCAAACCGAGCGCTACATCATCGACATTGGCACGGCCCGTATTGCCACCCACCCCGAGCGCTTTGACGTGATCGTCACGCCCAATTTATATGGCGACATCATCAGCGACGTGGCCGCGGAAATCACCGGCAGCGTGGGTCTGGCAGGCAGCGCCAACATTGGCGAGCATGTTGCGATGTTTGAGGCAATACACGGCAGCGCGCCCGATATCGCCGGCACCGGCCAAGCCAACCCCAGTGGACTGCTGTTGGGCGCGGTGATGATGCTGGTGCACATTCGCCAGGCCGATGTGGCGCAAACCATTCACAACGCATGGCTGCGCACGATTGAGGACGGTCTGCACACCGCCGACCTGAAAGGCGAGCGCACCCAGCAGGTGGTCAGCACCGAAGCTTTCGGCCAGTCCGTGATCGACCGGGTGGGGCAGACGCCTCAACACTTTGCCGCAGTTGCTTACAGCAACCCCGCCGTTGCCGTCCACAACCCGCAGCCGCTGTACACCCGCCGGCCCGCGGCCAAAAAAGAGATGGTGGGTGTAGATGTGTTTGTGCACAGCGCCGACAGCAGCCCGGACTTTCTGGCGGGCCGCTTGAGCACGCTGGCAACACCTGCGCTGAAGCTGCAAATGATCACCAACCGCGGTGTGAAAGTGTGGCCCGGCGGCTTTCCCGAGACGTTTTGCACGGACCATTGGCGCTGCCGCTTCATGACCGCTGCCGCCAACCAGACCATTGCGCACAGCGACATCATTGACCTGCTGGCTCGCGTGACGCAGGGCGGGGTGGACGTGATCAAGACGGAAAACCTGTGTACCTTTGACGGCGAACAGGGATTTGCGCTGGGGCAGGGGCAATAGCGACTAGATATACAGCCGAGAAGTCTTCGGCAAATGCGCCATCAAAAACTCCATCTGGTCGGCCAATATGCGCCGGTTGCGCAAGATGAAGTCTTCCCAGAGGCTGGGCACGTAGGGCGCATACAGCAGCGGCATGCGCGCCTGCTCGGGGGTGCGGCTGCTTTTGCGGTGGTTGCAGGCGCGGCAGGAGGTCACCACATTCATCCAGTGGTCCTGGCCGTTTTGCGCATAGGGAATGATGTGCTCGCGGGTGAGCTCTTCTTCGTGAAAGTGGCCGCCGCAGTAGGCGCACACGTTGCGGTCGCGGGCAAACAGCTTGCTGTTGGTCAGGCCAGGGCGCAGGTCAAAGGGGTTGATGTTGGGCACACCGCGTGTGCCAATGATGCTGCTGACGGCAATTTTGGACTGCTCACCCGTCATGGCGTTGTGTCCGCCGCGAAACACCGCCACCTCGCCGCCCACTTCCCAGCGCACATCCCCCGCAGCGTAATGAATCACCGCTTGCTCAAGCGACACCCACGATTGGGGCAAGCCCTGGGCTGACAACTTCAACACCTTCACAGCACGCCTCCTTCAAGAGAAAAGGGACATTCAGCAGAAAGACGGTAAACGGGATGGCTCACCTGCGAGACAATATAACCTGCTTTTGTGACATTTTCGGCCTCTAGCGCTTGACCGTATTGCTCAAGCTGCTATGAAAAACATACCAAACCGCTCGCCCATTGCGTTACCGATCGATTGCCGCCATGCAGATTTTTAGAGGTCTTGATTCACCACGCCTGCCGCGGTCCTGCGCTTTGACCATTGGCAACTTTGACGGCGTCCACCGAGGCCATCAAGCCATGCTGGCGCTGCTGAAAAACGAGGCCCAGCACCGCGGCGTGGCCAGCTGCGTGATGACGTTTGAACCCCATCCGCGCGATTATTTCGCCCAGCTAACGGGCAAGGCAGATCTGGCCCCCGCCCGCATTGCCACCCTGCGCGACAAGCTCACCGAGCTGGCGCGCTGCGGCATTGACCACTGCCTGGTGCTGCCCTTTAACGCGCGCCTGGCTGCGCAGCCACCCGAGCAATTCATTGACAACGTGCTGATGCGCGACCTGGGTGCGCGCTATGTGCTGGTGGGCGACGACTTCCGCTTCGGCGCCAAACGCGCAGGCGACTACGCCATGCTGGACGCCGCCGGCGACGCACATGGCTTTGATGTGGCCCGCATGAACAGCTACGAGGTACATCAACTCAGGGTGTCCAGCTCTGCCGTGCGCGACGCCTTGCAACAGGGCCGCATGCCGGACGCTGCCGCTTTGCTGGGCCGCCCCTACAGCATCAGCGGCCATGTGGTGCATGGCCGCAAGTTAGGCCGCAGCCTGGGTGCCAGCGTGGCACGCCCGGGCGGATTTCGCACCTTGAATTTGCGCTTTGCCCACTGGAAGCCCGCCGCCAGCGGCATTTTTGTGGTGCGCGTGCATGGTTTGTTCAGTCAGCCCGTGCCCGGCGTGGCCAACCTGGGCATTCGCCCCTCGCTGGACGCTGGCGATGTGAACGGTGGCCGCGTGCTGCTGGAAACCCATTGCCTGGACTGGCCGACCAGCCTGGGCCACGAGGGGGGCTACGGTAAACTGATTCGTGTGGAACTGCTACACAAACTACATGACGAATTGGCTTACAACGGTCTGGATGCCCTGACCCAGGGCATCGCGCGCGACTGCGATGACGCGCGGGCCTGGTTGGCACAAAACGCCACCGATTCAAGCACTTCGCGAATTTGATGGGGCCGCGAGCCGCCAGGCCCGCACTTGCCCCGCTCCTCTTTTATCGGCCTGCACCCGCGTGGGCTGCCCCTTCAAATTCAATCAAAAACCGCCATGACCACATCTGAAAAAACCGCTGAAAAAGCCGATTACCGCGCCACCCTGAACCTGCCCGACACCCCCTTTCCCATGCGCGGCGACCTGCCCAAGCGCGAGCCGGGTTGGGTCAAGGAATGGGACGAAAAAGGCGTCTATAAAAAGCTGCGCGACGCCCGTTCAGGCAAACCCAAGTTCATCCTGCACGACGGCCCGCCGTATGCCAACGGCCAGCTCCACGTGGGCCACGCCGCCAACAAAATCCTGAAAGACATGATCGTCAAGGCCCGCCAGCTCAAGGGTCTGGATGCGCAATACATCCCTGGCTGGGACTGCCATGGCTTACCGATCGAAAACGCGATCGAAAAGTTGCACGGAAAAAAACTGGCCCCCACGGTCGCCTCTGGCTCCCTGCCCCCCGAGGGGGCCGCGCAGGGGCGAGGGGACGGCCCCGCGCCCCTGCTGTCACGAGCCGATGTGCAAGCCAAATGCCGTGCCTTCGCCACCGAGCAAATCGCCCAGCAGATGACCGACTTCAAGCGCCTGGGCGTGCTCGGTCAGTGGGACAAGCCCTACCGCACCATGGACTTTGCCACCGAGGCGCAGGAGCTGCGCGCCCTGAAGAAAGTGGTGGAGCGCGGATTTGTGTATCGGGGCTTGAAGCCGACGTACTGGTGTTTTGACTGCGGCTCCAGCCTGGCCGAGTTTGAAATTGAATACGCCGACAAAAAGTCGCAAACGCTGGATGTGGGGTTTTTGTGTGCCGAGCCAGACAAGCTGGCCGCTGCTTTTGATCTGCCAAAGCTAGACAAAGAAGCCTTCGCCGTCATCTGGACCACCACCGCCTGGACCATCCCCGCCAACCAGGCGCTCAACCTCAACCCTGAGCTAACTTACGCTCTGGTCGACACGCCGCGCGGCCTGCTGGTGCTGGCGGAATCACTCGTCGATAAATGCCTGGAGCGCTACCAACTCACCGGCACCGTGCTGGCCACCTGCCTGGGGAACAAGCTGGGCCTGATCAACTTCAAGCACCCGCTGGCGCACGTGCACCCGGGCTACGACCGTTTCAGCCCCGTCTTCCTGGCCGACTACGCCACCGCGGACGATGGCACCGGCATCGTCCACTCCGCCCCCGCTTACGGCGTGGAAGACTTCAACTCCTGCATCAAAAACGGCTTTGCGTATGACGACGTGCTGAACCCGGTGCAAGGCAACGGCGTTTACGCCCCCGATCTGCCGCTATTCGGCGGCCAGTTCATCTGGAAAGCCGCGCCGGTGGTCATCGACACCCTGCGCGAGGCGGGCCGCCTGTTTGCCACCTACAACATCGAGCACAGCTACCCGCATTGCTGGCGCCACAAAACGCCGGTGATCTACCGCGCCTCGGCCCAGTGGTTCATCCGCATGGACGAAGGCGCGGGCGTCTTCACCACCGACAAAGCGCCGCAAACCCTGCGCCAGACTGCGCTGGCTGCTATCGAAAACACCAGTTTTTACCCCGAAAACGGCCGCGCCCGCCTGCGCGACATGATTGCCGGCCGGCCCGACTGGTGCATCAGCCGCCAGCGCAACTGGGGTGTGAACATCCCGTTTTTCACCCACAAGGCCACCGGCGAGTTGCACCCGCGCACGCTGGAAATCATCGACCAGGCAGCGGCCATTGTGGAAAAAGGCGGCGTGGAAGCCTGGAGCCGCCTCTCAGCCACCGATGTGCTGGGCGAAGTAGGAAACTTCTACTTCATTAGTACCGACATTCTGGAAGTGTTGTTTTACTCCGGCACCACCCATTTATCCGTGCTCAAAGGCAGCCTCGGTGACCATGATGCAGAGGGTCTCTACCTGCACGCTCACAACACCGGCCCCGAGGCCGACCTGTATCTAGAGGGCCACGACCAGCACCGTGGCTGGTTTCACAGCTCGCTGTTGACCAGCGCCGCGATGAATGGCCGCGCACCCTACAAAGGCCTGCTCACGCATGGCTTCACCGTCGACGGCCAGGGCCGCAAGATGAGCAAGAGCCTGGGCAACGTGGTGGCCCCGCAAGTGGTCAGCGACAAGATGGGCGCTGAAATCCTGCGCCTGTGGTGCGCCGCCACCGACTACTCGGGCGACCTGGCCATCGACGACAAAATCCTGGCCCGCGTGGTCGACACCTACCGCCGCATCCGCAACACGCTCAAGTTTCTGCTCGCCAACATCAGCGACTTTGACGCAGCAACCGATGCCGTGCCGCACGAGCAGTTGCTGGAAATTGACCGCTACGCCTTGTCGCGCGCCGCGCAACTGCAAGCCGACATCCTGGCCCACTTCGAGGTGTATGAATTTCACCCCGTGGTCACCAAGCTGCAGTTGTATTGCAGCGAAGACCTGGGCGGTTTTTACCTGGACGTGCTCAAAGACCGCCTGTACACCACCGCCGCCAAATCGCTCGCCCGTCGCAGTGCCCAAACCGCGTTGCACACCATCACCCACGCCATGCTGCGCTGGATGGCGCCGTTCCTCAGCTTCACCGCGGAAGAAGCATGGAAAGACTTTGGTCATTCCGAGTCCATCTTCCTGGAAACCTATGCGCAACTCGCCCCGGTAGACGACGCATTGATCGCTAAATACAGCCGCATCCGCGAGCTGCGCGACGCGGTGAACAAAGACATTGAAGCCCTGCGCGCGCAAGGCCAGGTCGGCTCCTCGCTACAAGCCAACGTGGTCTTGGCCGTGCCCCCGCAAGACCATGCCTTGCTGGCCACTTTGGGCGACGACTTGAAGTTTGTCTTCATCACATCTGCTATCGAATTAGAAGCTGCTCCAGCAGTATCTATAAGGGTGAAAGCCTCAATTGACCCTAAATGCGAGCGCTGCTGGCACTACCGCCCCGACGTGGGCCACGACAGTGCGCATCCCACGATTTGCGGGCGTTGCGTCAGTAATTTGTATGGGGCGGGGGAAGTGCGGACAATTGCGTGAAACCAACCCAGGAGTTGCTATGACCACCACCTTCGAGCTTGATGCGCAGACCGAGGAAATCGTCGCGCCTTTGCTGGCCCTACCGGCTGCGCAGCGACACGCATTGATTGGCAAGCTATGGGACAGTTTGGAAGCGGGTGATGTACCGACGCCACCTGGGTTATTGGACGAGTTGGAACGACGCCGGGCACATTTTGAAAAGCACCCGGAATCCGCGGTGTCTTGGGAATCACTTCAAGGCGGAATACGCCTGCGGCACGGCCTTTGAATGCGTGACATTCGTTTTGTTGCGCAGGCGGCAGCGGAGTTCGATGCTGCGATTGACTGGTACGCCGATATCGATCACAAACTCGCGGCCTCCCTGAACAACCAAGTCTGGGAACTGCTCAGCCGTGCGTCTCGAAACCCGTTGCAATTCAAGATAGTTCTGGATTCCCACCGTAGCGCCAATCTTGTGCGCTTTCCCTACCAAATTTATTTCGACTCGAACGACAGCGCGATTACTGTGTACTGCTTCTTCAACACCGCCCAAGACCCTGCCCTCTGGCAACGTCGCCTGTCCAATTAATCACTCACCACCCTCCCCATGGCCACCCGAAAATTCTTCAATAAAACCTCCAGCATCCTGCCCTGGCTGGGCCTGGCGCTCATCATCATCCTGGCTGACCAGTTCACCAAGACGCTGATCCTGGGTTATTACAAGCTGGGTGATGCGACCTACGTGACCAACTTTTTCAACGTGGTGCGGGTGCACAACCACGGCGCTGCGTTTTCATTTTTGGCGGGTGCGGGCGGGTGGCAGCGCTGGTTTTTCACGGGCATTGGCGTGGCGGCGGCGATTTTCATCATCTGGATGCTGCGTGCCCATGCGGGTCAGCGCCTGTTTGCCTTTGCGCTGAGCTGCATTCTGGGCGGTGCCATCGGCAATGTGGTTGACCGCTTGCTGCACGGCTACGTGGTGGACTTTTTAGACTTTCACCTCGGTGGTTGGCATTTCCCCGCCTTCAACGTGGCAGACGCCGCCATCTCCATCGGTGCTGCGTGCCTGATATTGGACGAGATTTTGCGGGTGCGGCGCTCTCGGTAGCCCTCAAGAAGCTATAAAAATGATAGCTGCCTGAACAGTATTTACGAGGGCTAGAGCCTCTTTTTGCTTGAATAGGAAACAGGACTTACACAGATGGCCCTATCCCGTCATTCCCGCGTAGGCGGGAATCCACCGCAGAGAACTGCAAAAGCCTTTGGCCTCACAGTACTCGCGCTTGGATCCCCGCCTGCGCGGGGATGACGAGACAGCGGCACGATGCATTTTGTGTGAGTCCAATTCAGCTGCACCGCCACCTCCCATGACCCCTCAAACCTTCATCAACAAGTGGGGCCCCAGCGGCCCGGCGTTTCACTTGAACGAGGAGCAGGGCGCGCAAAGCCATTTTTTAGACCTGTGCGAGCTGCTGGGTGTGCCCAAGCCCGGCAGCCACGACGGCTACGTATTTGAAAAGAAAGCCCTGGTGCTGGGCGAGGCCCGAGGCTATGCCGACGTGTTCAAGCGAGGCGCGTTTGCCTGGGAAAACAAGGCTCCCGGCAAAAACCTCGATGCGGCGCTCAAGCAATTGCTTAACTACAGCAGCGCGCTGGCCAACCCGCCGCTGCTGGTGGTGTGCGACCGCCTGAGCATTCGCGTGCAAAGCCAGTTCACTGGCCACCCCAGCGAAACATTCACCGTGCTGCTGCCCGAGCTGGCCCAGCCCGAAAAGCTCGCCCTGCTGCGCCGCATTTGGCTGGACCCCGAGAGCTTTCGCCCCAAAGTCACCAGCCGCGACATCACAGAAGTGGCGGCCAAGAGCTTTGCGACCCTGGCCGACAGCCTTCGACGTCGCGGCCCTGCCCCAGCCCAAGACCCTGAAGGCTTTCAGACCCATGCCGACGACGTGGCGCATTTCCTGACGCAATGCCTGTTTTGCTTTTTTGCAGAAGACGTGGGCTTGCTGCCCCAGCGCATGTTTGACGGCCTGGTGAATAACCGCCGCCTGACCAGCGACAAACTCACCAGCGGCATGAGCAACCTGTTCAATGTGATGCGTGACGGCGGCATGTACGGCAACGACGACATACCCTGGTTCAACGGGGGCCTGTTTAAAACCGTCAACGTGCCGCAGCTCAACGTGCTGGACGTCACCGAGCTGCGCAACGCCGCAGCCCTGAACTGGTCGGCCATCGACGTGTCGATCTTTGGCACGCTGTTCGAGCGCGGGCTGGACCCCAGCAAACGCAGCCAGCTGGGCGCGCACTACACCGACCCGGCCACCATCATGCGCATCATCGAGCCCGTGTTGCAGCGCCCGCTGCTACAAATATGGGAGCTGGTGGAGCAGGAAATACAAGGGCTGATGGCCAAAAGCAGGAAGAAAGACGACGCCGCCTACAAAAAAGCCCGCATCCAATTCACCGACTGGTTGCTCCGACTGCAAAACTTCCGCGTGCTCGACCCGGCCTGCGGCAGCGGCAACTTTCTGTTTTTGGGCTTGAAGGCGCTCAAAGACATCGAACACCAAAGCCACCTGGCCGCCGCTGCCCTGGGCCTGGACCGCGAGGCCGACCTGGTGACTGGCCCGCACAACATGCTGGGTATCGAGCTGAACGAATACGCCGCCGAACTGGCCCGCGTGACCGTGTGGATTGGCGAAATTCAGTGGCGGCTGGCCAAGGGTTACGACTTTAAAACCAACCCCGTGCTGGAGCCGCTGGACAACATCGAGTGCTGCGACGCGTTGCTGACTTGGCTCCCGGTATCGCTCCCTCCCCTCCCAGGGGAGAAAAATGACAGGCTCCCTCCCCCTCTGGGGGAGGGCGGGGGTGGGGGCTCTCCCCGGCCCCAAGCCATCGAAGCCACCTGGCCCAAGGCAAGCATCGTGATTGGGAATCCGCCGTTCTTGGGCGACAAAAAGATGCGCGCCGAGCTGGGCGGCGACTACACCGAGACCTTACGCAGCGTCTACAAAGGGCGCGTGCCGGGTGGTGCTGACTTGGTAACTTACTGGTTTGAAAAGGCACGCAAAGCCATAGAAACTCAGGGATTGGGTGCTGCAGGGCTGGTTGCTACGCAGTCGGTTCGCGCCGGGGCAAATCGAAAGGTTCTGGCTCGCGTGTGTGAAATGACGCGAATCTTTGAAGCCTGGAGCGACATGCCCTGGGTCAATGACGGAGCAGCGGTCCGTGTCTCATTGATTTGCTTTGGCTGGGGTGGCAATGGCGTAATTCTGGACGGCCATCATGTATTGCGAATTCCAGCCGACCTGGGTGGAGTTGGTCAAACAGATCTGACGACTGCTGTGCCAAT
Organism: Comamonadaceae bacterium; assembly: GCA_031414805.1. Taxonomy (GTDB): domain Bacteria; phylum Pseudomonadota; class Gammaproteobacteria; order Burkholderiales; family Burkholderiaceae_C; genus JAAFIW01. The sequence goes on along the minus strand of JANOQJ010000015.1, from coordinate 95,856 downwards.
GTCTGAAAACGCCGGCGTGGCCTTCCAGGGGCCAGTAAAGGTTGGCGCATTCGACATTTCAGGGGAGCAAGCTCGAAAGTGGCTGAGATTACCTAACGTAAATCGAAAATCCAACGCATTGGTTCTGCGCCCGTGGGCAAATGGACAAGACCTTGCTCGTCGCTCCAGCGACAAGTGGATTGTCGATTTTGGAGCGGTGATGCAAGAACGTGAAGCTTCCGAATTTGAGTCGCCGTTTGCTCACGTAAGTCTGGTTGTAAAACCGCAACGGGCTGCTCAGAACGATCAAAACCGCAAGCGTTATTGGTGGCGTCACGGGCGGTCGGGAGAAGACTACCGCGCTGCGGTTACAGACCTTGCGCGTTACGTGGCTACGCCCAGAGTTGCGAAACATCGCTATTTTGTTTGGCTGTCCAGTCAAGTGTGGCCCGATTCACGCCTTTACGCTATCGCTCGTGCCGACGATGCCACGTTCGGCATCTTGTCGAGTCGCATACACGAAGCTTGGTCATTGGAAAACGCATCCATGCACGGGGTAGGCAACGACCCCACCTACAACGCCAAATCCTGCTTCGAAACATTCCCGTTTCCACCCGGTCTGAGCCCTGCCGACACCGCCAGCCAGCGGACAGAGGCGGTACCCGGCTCGCAGAGCCCTCACCCTAGCCCTCTTCCAGAGGGAGAGGGAACAAAACCAGCGGGAGAGGGAGCCAATTCAGCCCTCATCCCCGCAGACCTGCCAGCCCCCGTGCGCACCGCCGCCATCCCCATCGCCCAAGCCGCGCACCGCCTGAACACCCTGCGCGAAAACTGGCTGAACCCGCCGGAGTGGACGCAACGCACACCCGAGGTGGTTCCGCTGGGCCTGACCACCAGCCCCTATCCCGACCGCATCGTCGCCAAACCTGGCCACGAGCAAGACCTGGCGCAGCGCACGCTGACCAAGCTGTACAACCAGCGCCCCGCCTGGCTGTCTGCCGCGCACCAGGCGCTGGACGAGGCCGTCGCCACCGCCTACGGCTGGGCCGACTACCGCGCCGACATGCCGGATGAAGAAATTTTGAAGCGCTTGCTGGCGCTGAATCTGCAGCGCGCGGTAGTCACGAAGTCTTGAAAAACTTTAACCAGCCCGCGCCTGCTTTCGGCCCTTACGACCCCCAGGCCCCGCGCGTCAAGCCCGACACCTCCACCCCCGCACGCCTGACCGCCGTGGCTGTGGAAGACGCGATTCGCAACGACTCGCTGGAAACCGGCGTCTTCATCGGCGCGAGTGGGTGCGGCGGAGCAGCTCTTGACGGCCAACCCAACCGCGTAGCCTTCACCGAGGCCGATCTATCTGCTATGGCAGGCAGCACATTTACCCACAACCATCCGGGCAACGCGTCGTTTTCACTGCAGGACTACGAGGCCGCTTTGTTTGCCCAGATAGCCGAACTGCGCGTGGTCACGCCACAGTTTCGCCATGTGCTGGTGTTGACTGACCAGGCACCCAGCGCCGAAGTGGTAGAGGCGCTCAGCCTGCAGCTGACCCCCCGCTTGTCGCGCCAAGTGCAAGACATTGTCAACACCGATCAGTTGCCTTCTGGCGCATCTTTGATAGAGTTGCAGCATCTGTTCTGGGTCACCCTGGCCCGCAACTACGGTTTGAAATACTTTCGGGAACGATCATGACCCAGCCAGTCCGCATCAGCATGCAGCAGATGTACGATGAGTTCAAGGAGTTCAAAGCCCGCGAGTTCAAACCCGGGGAGCGTGTTTTCTACAGCGGCCCCATGGATCCACTAGTGCGCTGGGCCCAGCAAGAGCAAGACATCCTCAACGCCGAGATAGAGGCCGCAGGCAGCATCGACGCCTGGCGCAAGGCCCGGCAGGCCAAGGCCCCGGTGGCCCAGACGGTATAAAAAGGCCCGCACCAGCGGGCCTTTTGTCTGGAAGTAACCACGATCCACCCATGGACGCCCACCCCATCGCCCCCGACATCCGTGCCCAGATCATCGACAAGCTGGCGGCGGTTGAGCGTGACGAAGATGTTCGCGTGATCTATGCCTGTGAGTCAGGCAGCCGGGGCTGGGGGTTTGCGTCGCCTGACTCAGACTACGACGTGCGCTTTATCTACAGACGTCCGGTGCACGAATACCTGCGCATATGGCCGCTGCGCGATGTGATCGAAGAGGTGCCCGGCCCGGTGTTTGATGTGAACGGCTGGGACTTGCGCAAAGCCTTGCAGTTGCCAGGGCCTGTTCACACTATTTTTGCAAGTGCGAACGTGGTTAAAACAGCGCCAATCAAGGCGCGCGACGACGGCCAGACTGGGCGTCTGGCCTAGGAGTGCAACAACGAGTGGCGCTGTTTTAACCACGTTCCCTTCGGGTTGCGGCCAAAAAGGCCATGCGCGGCGTTGCGAAGCCTTGCCGGGGGGGATACCCCGGCTGCACGCAAGACGGAACGGCTTGCTCGCCGTTCTTGCGCCTTACCCATGACCTTTTTGACTCGCAACGCATCTTGCAAAAATAGTGTGAACAGGCCCTAGCCAAGGGCAACGCAACCCTGGTCGAGTGGCTCTCGTCGCCCGTGGTTTACCGGGAAGACGTGGTGTTGGTGGCGCGGTTGCGCGCGGCGGCGCAGCTGGTCTACCAGCCGCAGCGCGGTTTTCACCACTATTTGCACATGGCGCGCGGCAACTACCGGGAGTATTTGCGGGGCGAGCGCGTGCGGTCCAAAAAGTATCTTTATGTGCTGCGCCCCATCCTGGCGGCGCAGTGGAGCCTGCACAAGAACACTGCGCCGCCGATGCAGTTTGAATCGCTGGTGGCACACATGGTGCAAGACCCGCTGGTGTTGGCGGAAATTGCCGATTTGCTGCGCGAAAAACGCGCGGTGGGCGAGAGCGATTTGATGCCGCGCAAACCGCATCTGAGTGCGTTCATCGACGCTTCGCTGCAAGCGCTGGCAGGCAGCACACCAACCCTCGAGCACCCCGATTTCGCGGTGCTGGACCGCTTGCTGCAAGAGGCTTTGCTACCGCGCTGAACGCCGAGATGGCCTGCAGCCAGCGCGGCTGCAGTGGCTGCGCAAAAACCTGAAAACCTCGGTTCGTGTCATGAACCCGTCATGTGCTGGCGTTTCAATGTAAACGTTTACAGCAACCCGACGCGAGTCATCCATTTATGAGCATTGAAGCCGTTGCCAGGCAAGCCGGTGTGTCGGTCGCCACCGTGTCGCGGGCGTTCAACCTGCCCGACCAGGTGGCGCCCGCCACCCGTGCGCGGGTGCAGGCTGTGGCGCGGGCGCTGGGCTACACGGCCAACAGCAGCGCACGCACCTTGCGCACGCAGCGCAGCCGGGTGATCGGGGTGGTGCTGCCCAGCCTGCTCAACCCGGTGTTTGCTGAGTGTCTGGACGGCATGGCGCAAGCGGCATCGAAGGCGGGCTACGCCATCATGCCGCTGACCACGCAGTACCAACTGGCGGCCGAGCAGCAAGCGGTACGCACCCTGCTGGCAGGCAATGTGGACGCGCTGGCGCTGGTGGTCTCCAACCCCGCAAAATCAGCCAGCCTCGCACAGCTGAAAGCCAACGCCACGCCCTACGTGCTGGCCTACAACCAGCACGCGGCCCACCCCTGTGTGGGTGTGGACGGGGAGCGAGCCGTCGCGCAGGCGGTGGCGCGTTTGCAAGGCCTGGGTCACACGCACATTGCCATGCTCAGCGGCCACCGCAGCGCCTCGGACCGGGCGCGCCAACGGGTGCGCGGCTACCAGCGCGGCATGAAGGCGGTCGGTCTCGCCGCAACGCAGTTGCTGGAGGTGCCGTTTGTAGCAACAGCGGTGGATGAAATAGCTGCATTTTTGCAAACCAGCCCGCGCCCCACCGCCGTGATTTGCTCCAACGATTTGATTGCACTGCGCTGCCTGCGCGCCGCCTGGCTGTGCGGGCTGCAGGTGCCTAGCCAGCTCTCGGTAATCGGCTTTGACGGCATTGCGCTGGGCGAGGATTTAGCCCCCCAGCTGACCACGATTGCCCAGCCAAACGCCGAAATTGGCCGACTGTGTTTGCAGTTGCTCACCGATGCATTGTCAACCGGCGTAGCCCCCGCACCGAGTGCCAGCATCACTTTGCCCCACACCTGGCGGCAAGGCGAATCGTGCGCTGCGCCGCCCCTGCAAGTTGTTCCTGCCCGTTCCCTTGCTTCCTCTCATTAACCTGGAGTTCCAAAGTGAAAAAACTGCTCAAAACCGTCGTTGCCGCCAGCCTGTTGGCTGCCGCCACCCTCGCATCGGCCCAATCGGCCATTTGCTACAACTGCCCGCCCGAATGGGCCGATTGGGGCAGCCAGCTCAAAGCCATCAAGGCCAAAACCGGCATCACGGTACCGCCCGACAACAAAAACTCGGGCCAGTCGCTCGCGCAGTTGGTCGCTGAAAAAGCCGCCCCGGTGGCCGACGTGACCTACCTGGGCGTGACCTTCGGCATTCAAGCTAAAAAAGACGGCGTGACAAGTAGCTACAAGCCCGCCGCCTGGGCCGAAATTCCCGATGGCCTGAAAGACGCTGATGGCAACTGGTTCACCATTCACTCGGGCACCTTGGGTTTGATGGTGAATGTGGACGCGCTCAAGGGCAAGCCGATTCCCAAATCGTGGGCTGATTTGCTCAAGCCTGAATACAAGGGCCTGGTGGGCTACCTCGACCCCTCGTCGGCCTTTGTCGGTTACGTCGGCGCGGTGGCGATCAAGCAGGCCCGTGGCGGCACGCTGGACAACTTTGGCCCGGCGATTGACTACTTCAAGGCGCTGCAAAAGAACGAGCCCATCGTGCCCAAGCAAACGTCTTATGCAAGGGTGATTTCCGGCGAAATCGCCATCTTGCTGGACTACGACTTCAACGCCTACCGCGCCAAGTACAAAGACAACGCGAATGTGGCGTTTGTGATTCCCGCAGAAGGCACAGTGGTGGTGCCCTACGTGATGGGCCTGGTCAACAAAGGCCCGAACGCCGAAAACGGCAAAAAGGTGCTGGACTTTGTGCTGAGCGACGAAGGCCAGGCCCTGTGGGCCAACGCCTACCTGCGCCCCGTGCGGGCCAGCGCCATGAGCCGCGAAGCCCAGTCGCGCTTTCTGCCGGCTGCTGAATACGCACGGGCCAAAACTGTGGACTACGCGAAGATGGCTGAGGTGCAGAAGGGGTTCTCGGATCGGTATTTGAAAGAGGCGCAGTAAGGCCGGTTGTTCCTCTGGATGTCGCCCCTTCCCCTCCCGGGGGAAACATATCTGGCCCCTTCCCCTTTTGGGGGAAGGTAGGGATGGGGGCATGCGCTCCCACCACGCCTGTATGTTGCAACCGTCGGGGCCCGGCCCCCATCCCTGCCTTCCCCCGGAAGGGGAAGGAGAAAGACAGTTTTTAAACAAAAACCACCTTTCACCCTTGTATTCATTGCTCAAGCAGCTATACAAAACATAGCGACTAAAACATGCCCCGCCACCTGCTAGCCCTCTGCCTGGCGCCCGCCGCCGCCTTCTTCGCAGCCTTCTGGCTGCTGCCCGTCGTGCGGCTGATGGCCCTGCCCGCAGAAAAAGGCTGGGAGACTTACTTCGTGGTGCTCACCAATGCCCGCTACCTGAAAAGCTTGTTGCAAACCTTGGCGCTGTCGTTGTCTGTGACCGCCGCCACGCTGGCGCTGGGTGCAGCCGTGGGTATTTTTCTGGCGCGAAACCAATTCATGGGCAAGCGAATTCTGCAGGCCCTGCTGACTTTGCCCCTGAGTTTCCCCGGCGTGATCGTCGGGTTCTTCGTGATCTTGCTGGGTGGCCGGCAAGGCCCGATTGCGCAGTGGAGCCAGGTAATGGGTCTGGGCAATTGGACGTTTGCTTACGGCTTGCTGGGCTTGTTTCTGGCTTACCTGTATTTTTCGCTGCCCCGCGCCATCAGCGCCTACACCGCTGCCGCGCAGAGCATGGATGCGGGTCTGGAAGAGGCCGCGCGCTGCCTCGGTGCCTCACGCTGGCAAGTGTTGCGTGATGTGTGGTTGCCGCAGCTGGCACCCACGACCCTGGCCTGCGCGGCCATCGTGTTTGCCACCGCCATGGGCGCGTTTGGCACGGCGTTCACCTTGTCGGCCAAGTTTGAGGTGCTGCCCATTTCCATCTACAACGAATTCACCAACTACGCCAACTTTGCGCTGGCCGCGTCGCTGTCGATTGCGCTGGGCTTGATGACGTGGTTGGTGCTGTTTGCCGCGCGGCGGTTTGGCTCGGTGAATGCAGGGGCCACGGTATGAACCGCTCTCCGTTCCTACTCGCTGTCACGTTAACGGTGGCGTTTTTCATGGTCACGCCGATCGTGTTGTCAGTGCTCGCGGGCCTGGTCAACAACTACAGCCAGGGCTTGAGCAGTGGCCTGACCACGCGCTGGCTCGTGCAGGTGTGGGAGGGTTATGGCAACACGGTGTGGGCCAGTCTGGCGCTGGCTGCCAGTTGCGTGTTGGGCACAGCACTCATTGGCGTGCCTTGTGCTTACGCCCTGGCCAACAGCAAAAACCGTTGGGCACGCTTGTTTGAAGAGCTCATCACCTTGCCGGTGGCGGTACCGGGGCTGGCCACGGCGCTGGCGCTGATCCTGGCTTACGGGCAGATCAAGGGCTTTCGCACCAGCTACGCCTTCATTTGGGTGGGGCACATGGTGTTCACCTTGCCTTTCATGGTGCGAACCGTGGCCGCGGCGTTTGAACGGCCCGAGCTCAAGGCACTCGATGAAGCGGCGCGCACCCTGGGTGCCAGTTTTCGCCAGCGGTTTTTAGGCGTGCTGGTGCCCGCCGTAGCCCCCGCCATCGTGGCCGGTGGCCTGATGGTGTTCACGCTGTCGGTGGGCGAGTTCAACCTCACCTGGATGCTGCACACACCCCTGATGCGCACCTTGCCAGTGGGCCTGGCCGACAGTTATGCGTCGATGCGGCTGGAAGTGGGATCGGCTTACACGCTGGTTTTTTTAATGGTGGTGTTGCCGGTGCTGTGGGCGCTGCAAACCCTCGCGGCGCGCGTGCAATCCCGGTATGGATTGAATTGATAGGTATTCGAGAAAAATGACCCATCTTTTATTCCGTCATTCCCGCGTAGGCGGGAATCCAGGCGCGCAGCCCTTGCCCTTCACATCGTTTCTGGCCCGCTGCGACGGATTCCCGCCTGCGCGGGAATGACGAGCTTCATCGATCTATGCAACAACTCGAACAAACCCGCGTGACCGTGGCTGACTGCGCCAAAACTTATGCTGACGGCAGCCGGGGTTTGCTGCCGACCAGCCTGGATGTCAACCCCGGCGAAATCATGGCCTTGCTCGGCCCCTCGGGCTGCGGCAAGACCACCTTGCTGCGTTTGATTGCCGGGCTGGAGGTGGCCGACGCGGGTAGCCGCATTCTGTTCAACGGGCAAGACGTGACGCAGCAAAAGGTCGAGCAGCGCGGCGTGGGCATGGTGTTTCAGCACTACGCGCTGTTTCCGCAAATGACGGTGGCGGCCAATATTGGCTACGGTCTGCGCGTGCGGCATGTTGACGAAACGCAGCGCAAAAAAGTGGTGGGCGAAATGGTGGATTTGGTGCGCCTGACCGGCCTGGAACACAAGCGCCCCGCCGAGTTGTCGGGCGGCCAGCGCCAGCGCGTGGCCCTGGCCCGCGCGCTGGCCGTGCGCCCGCGCGTGCTGCTGCTCGATGAGCCGCTGACGGCGCTGGACGCCAAGCTCAAGGAGCAGTTGCGAGGCGAGTTGGCCCAGCTGCTGCGCAGCCTGCGCATCACCGCTATCCACGTCACGCATGACCAGCAGGAAGCCCTGGCCATTGCCGATCGGCTGGCGGTGATGCACGCCGGGCGCATCGTGCAGGTGGGTGACGGCGAAACCCTGTACCGCCAGCCCGCGCACCCGTTTGTGGCGGAGTTTTTGGGGCGGATCAACCGCCTGCAGCGCAGCGCAGAGCAGGTCACCAGCGGGCATGTGCGGGTGGGTGGTTGCGCGTTGCGCTGCCTGCCGCAACACGCAGGCCAGGTCACGCTGCTGGTGAGGCCCGAAAACATTGAAATCGGCCCACCCACAAGTCTGGTACCGGGCTGGGGCGAGGCGGTTATTGCGCAGCGCAGCTTTATGGGCGACCGGGTGCAGCTGTTGCTGCACACCGCCGACCAAGCCGCGCTGAGTGCTGAGGTGCCCTCGGGTAGCGTATGGGCGGCAGGGCAGACGGTTGGCATTCGTGTGGATGCTGCGCGTTTGCTGGCGGGGCAGGCATGAGGTATGACCCCTTCCCCCGCTGGGGGAAGGCAGGGATGGGGGCATGCGGCGCGCGCTGTAAACCCTCGTCAACATGAATTTTCCTGAAACGGCGTGACGCACTGCCCCCATCCCCCTTCGACAAGCTCAGGACAGGCCAAGCTTCCCCCGAAAGGGGAAGGAGTCAAGCCAAGACTTATAAGCAAAATAGCCATCAAGCCCTTATAAAACCTGCTCAAGCAGCTATAAACTATATAGCAAAACATTTGTAATGGAGTCAAACCCATGACCACCCTCCTGGCCCACCTCACCGACATGCATATCCGCGAGCCCGGCAAGCTGGCCTATGGCCGCATTGACACCGCGCACCACCTCAAAGTGGCCGTGCAATCGGTGCTGCGCCTGCCCCAGCAACCACATGCCGTGGTGCTCACCGGCGACCTGGTCGACTTTGGCCGAGTGGATGAATACGCCCATTTGCGCGAGTTGCTCAAGCCCTTGCCCATGCCGCTGTACCTGCTGCCCGGCAACCACGACAGCCGCGAACAACTGCGCGCAAGCTTCCCCGAGCACACTTATCTCGGCACAGATGGCTTTGTTCAATACGCCGTGAAAGTCGGCAACCTGCGGCTGATCGCACTGGACACGGTGACACCCGGTCAGCCTTACGGCGGTTTGTGCCAGCGCAGGCTGGATTGGCTGGCGGCGCAACTGAAAACCTATGCGCATGAGCCCGTGGTAATTGCCATGCACCACCCACCGTTTGCCACGTTAATTGACCACATGGACGCCATTGGCCTGCGTGAAGGCGCTTCAGAACTGGAAGCATCGGTGGCTCAGCACCCCAACGTGCAGCGCATTCTGTGTGGCCACCTGCACCGCGCGATTGAGGTGCGATTTGGCGGGTCGATTGCCTGCACCACCCCGTCTACCGCGCACCAGGTTTGCTTGAATTTCGACTCGCAAGCCCCCTCAGCCTGGGCGCTGGAGCCACCGGCTTTTCGCGTGCTGGCCTTGCCTGCCAACCAGCGCCTGGTGAGCCACCTGGTGCCCAGCGGTGTGTTCGATGGGCCACATCCGTTTCACGACGCAGCGGGCTTGATCGACTGATCAGTCAATACGCAACAAAGCCTGCCGCCTGCAACACCAGCGCAGCCTCATCGGTGAACTGCCCGGCGCGAAGCAGCGCCTGCCATTGGTCGCGTGCCAACAAGCAAAACCGTGCCACCTCGCCGTCCTGGTTGACCGGCTGCGAACCCTCCGGCACCACGCAGCTAAACCAGTCGAGCTTCTCCGTCATGTAGCCGGCACCGTGCCCGTCAGGCGTGGGTTTTTCAATGTGGGTGTGGCCGCCGTGGTGCAGGTTTTGCAAGTCAGCCAGGCGCAGCCCGGCCTCTTCCCAGGTTTCACGCGCTAGCGCAGTCAGCAAAGTTGCATCCAGCGCATCGTCGGCACTGACCATGCCGCCCATCAGCGTGTCCCATAGACCCGGGTCATTGGGTTTGGTCAGCGCGCGTTGCTGCACCCACAGTCGGCCATCGGGTGCGGTGCCGATCAAATGCACGGCCTGCGTGGCAATGCCCAGCACCCGAACCGCCGCGCGTTCCACCGTGCCCAACCGATCGCCTTGCGCGTTGCACACGGCCAATTGCTCATTGCGCCAGGCACCGGCCAGGCCGGCAGCGTGCAGCGCGTGGGCGATGGCGTTCAAACCTTCGGTGACGGGGCCTTGCAGCAGCCAGCCGGGTGTGCCGTTTTGCTCTGTTTTTTGTAGCTGGTTGAGCAGGTTCCACCTGGGCGAGAGGCTGATTTGGCTTAAAAATTCAGGTTCAACCGAGCCGATCAGCTGCCAGGCTTGCCCTGCCTGCACCCACAAGGGCACACGTGGTCGCCGGGGTGCCGTGACAGGTTTGACTGTCAAGCATCAACGCTTTTTCAGCGTCTCCAGCCCCAAGCGCCCTTCGCCAAATTCGGCATAGGGGCCCGACAGGCTGCCGTCGGCGGCGACGCTGTAAATACTCACGCCACAGCGCGCGCCGCCGTAGCTGACGGCCAGCGCGTTGCCCTGGCGAATGCCCACGCCGTCGTACTGGCTGGAACTGTCTTTGTAGATCACCCGAAAGGTCTGACCGTTGGCTGTGATGGTGGTGATGCCGTCGTAGGCCTGGCCCTGCGCGTCTTTGCCCACCGCCTCGTAAGTGCCTTCCAGCTTGTCGGGCTCGCCGGCCTGTTTGTTCAGGCGCTCAATGCCCAGGGCTGTGTTGTCCAGATCGCCCCAGGGGCCACCCAGGTTGCCGCCCGCTTGAATTTCCAGCGCGCTGAGCGTGCATTTGTTGCTGGGTCCCCAGGAGGCAAACAGCTGGTTGCCCCGCTGAATGCCCATGCCGCGCTGGGTTTTGCCGTCCGAGTAGGTCAGGCGAAACACCGAGCCTGCCGCCGCAATGCGCAGGCTACCGGTGTAGGGCTGGCCGTCAAAGTCTTTGCCGGTGACGCTGTAGTTGCCGGGCAGGGATTGGGCCGTGGTCAGGTTGGCCAGCGCGCTCAGGGCGAGGGCGGCGGTGGCCAGAACGAGGTGTCTGTAATTCATGTGGGAGCCTGAGGTTGGAGTGGACAAAGCCTGCGTTCGACACGCAGCCCGCGAAAACGCGAAGAAATATAGCGCCTGCCCGAATGGCCTGACCCGGCCCGGATGAACCATCCCTGGTCCAACAACCACGATTCACTATGAAATACATAGCTGCTTGAGCAGTATTTAAAAGGGCTGTAGGCCGATTTGGCATAAATCGCATAGATGATTTACGCCTGTCATTCATTTTGCAGTGCTTGACTCCTACGCTGCGTGAAAGGATCGCACGGCCATGAACTCCCAACCTTATGAGGTGCTGTTCCTGGGTACCCGCAGCATCATTGCGCAGGCCAACCCAGACGGCAAGGTACACCCCTACACCCTGGCCGCGCTGGCCGACCAGGGCATTCCCATTGACGGTTTGTCCAGCAAAAGCTGGCATGTGTTTGGTAACCCGCGCGCCCCGGTGATGGATTTAGTCATCACCGTGTGCGATGCCACGGGCCAGGAAACCCTCCCCCAATGGCCCGGCTAGCCCTGCACCGCGCACTGGGGCTACCCCGACCCGGTGAGCATGTTCGCCACCGAAGAAGAGCGCATGCAAGCCTTCCAGCGTGCGGTGCGCCGGTTCAGGCGTCGCCTGGCGGTGTTTGCGCAGTTGCCAGACGAACGGCTGGAGATCTACCGCCTGGAGCACGCGCCCGCATGGTGGCGATGACCTGGGCAGAGTTGGATGCGACGGTGGGGTGAGGCGAAAAGCGCTAGCGGGTGGCCGACGGATTACCATCTGAAAATGGTGACTGTTGCTGCGGTGAATCGTCTGGGCGAAAGGCTACGTAAAGGGCCCATTTCGGAGGACGACCTACGATTACTCGACGACTACCGCAGAGGGTTTAGCGAAATCACGAGACTTGTTGTCCAAGAGTTGAGCCAATTGACTGACGCACCCATCGCGTCCCGACCTGCTAAATCCACCGCGTCAATTGTCAGCAAATTGCGTCGAGGAACCATGCGGTTGTCCAGGATGCAGGACATCGCGGGGTGCCGGGTTGTAGTGTCCGGAGTTCGGGCGCAAAAAATCCTGGTGTCTCTGATACAAATTGCTTTCGAGAAGTCGGAAACGATTGATAGAACGGACACACCAAGTTTTGGGTATCGTGCAGTTCACGTCGTCGCCAAGTTTCCGAACGGAATGGTTGAAATTCAGGTGCGAACCTCACTACAACACTTATGGGCTCAAAAATCAGAGGCCTTTGCGGATCATTTCGGTCAAGAATTAAAGTACGGAGGCGGCGATTCATTGGCAAAAGCCTATTTGCAAAGCGCTTCCGATGTGATCGCCGATGTGGAACGTCACGAGGCAACGCTAGATCAATTCTCCACGCAGCTTTCAAGATTAAGCGGAAGTCAGCAGGAAGCATTTCTGCCTGCTTCAAAGGCTTACGCCGGTTATCTTGCGGCAGTACGGACAAAGTTGACCGAGCAATTGAGCACACCAACAACCGAGTTAAGGATGAGATAGCGCACCATGATTTTTCTCATTGAATACGATCGTACTCACTCACAGACAACGTTTTTTCAGAATTTCCCGGATGCAGAACTGACCCAAGCGCAAAGCGCCCGGATAGAAAGAGAAGTCGCCGCTAATCAGCGGTCACTTTCGCTCGAGATCGTGTTGCTTGAGGCTAAATCAGAGGAAACTCTCAGGCGGACACACGCTCGCTATTTTGAGCATGTGAACTCCCCCGAGGTGGCAACCAGGCTACTGAATGAAGCGCTATCAGAAATGCCACAACAAGCAGTTTTCAGGCTAGCCTAAGAAATAATATCCCGCGCTTCAGGCCTGCAGCGCTGCCCACATCTCCTGATCCCGCGCCGCCGTCCAGATACGCGGGTTTTTGATGCCTTTGGCTTCGTCGTAGGCGCGGCTCACGTCAAACGGCAGGCAGTGTTCGTAGATGAATACATGGCCAAAGACCGGGTCCATGGCTTGGCGGGTGTGGGCCATGGCGGCTTTCAAATCCATGTTGGCGGCAGCGGCTTGTTTGCCGGCTTCAAACAGGGTGGTGACCCAGCGGTGGGTGTAGTCCAGCGCCTTGTTCACGTCGGCATTGCCTTTCATGGCTTCGCCGCGCCCGGGCACGATGGCTTCGGCTTTCAATTCGCGCAGCGCGGCCAGGGTGGTGGGCCACTCTTCCAGTTGTGCGTCGCCGGTGTAGACGCCTGCGTTGTATTCCACCAGATCGCCGCTGAACAGCACTTTTTCTTCTTCGACCCAGGCAATGGTGTCGCCGCGCGTGTGGCCGGGGCCGGGGTGCCAGATTTGCACCTTCACGCCACCCAAATCCACCGTCAACGAGCCCTGGCGGCCGGGCTTGCCGTCGCCGATGACCATGGTGGGCCAGGTCAGACCGGGAATGCTCTCCTGGCCGCGAAACAGGCGGGGAAAGCGGTCGATTTCGCTTTGCATGTCTTGCGCGCCGCGCTCCACGATCAACTCGAAAGTGCCCTGGCTGGCGATAACTTCTGTAGCGCCTTCAGCCGCATAGGCGCTAGCGCCCAGCACTCTGACAGCATGGTAGTGGGTGAGCAGCACGTACTTGATCGGCAGGTTGCTCACGCCGCGAATGCGCGCAATCAGGTCGCGCGCCAGGTCGGGCGTAGCAGTGGCGTCGCTGACCATGATGAACTTGTCGCCAATGATCACGCCAGAGTTCGGGTCGCCCTCGGCGGTGTAGGCCCAGCAGTGGGCGGACAACTGCTCGAAAGTGATTTTTTTGTCGGCCAGATCGGCCTGGCTGGCGAAGGCTTTGGTGGGGGTTTGGGACATATGACGAACTCCAGTGGGTGGTTTGGAAGATTTACCTAATCGTAATGCGTTACGAATGGGTAAATTCACGACAGGGATTTTGCCCCTGGTTTCGTTACCCACTCCACGGCTTGCCGCGCCAATTCGTGCGGGGTGGCCGTGGCGTCCAGCGCCAGCACGCCGGGCTCACCGGCTGGGTCTTGCAGCGCGTCAAACTGGCTGGCCACCAGGCTGGGTGGATAGAAATGGCCGGGCCGGTTGGCCACACGGCGCAGGCTGGTCTCGGGGGTGATCACCAAATGCACAAAGCGCAGCCCCGGCACCAGGGCGCGCAACTGGTTGCGGTAGCTGGCTTTCAACGCCGAGCAGGTGAGCACCGCGCCGGTGGTTTGCTGGGCCAGGGCATGGCCGAGGTGGGTGAGCCAGTCGGCGCGGTCGGCATCGGTGAGGGCTTGCCCGCGCTCCATTTTTTCAATGTTCTCAGCGGGGTGAAAGTCGTCGCCTTCTATGAGCGGCAGGTGCAGCGCGTGCGCAATGCGCTGGCCGATCTCTGACTTGCCGCAACCGGCCACGCCCATCACCACCAGATGGATTGAACCGGGCGTCACGACAGGCCCGTTTCCAGCATCGCAATCACCTCGTCAGCAAACGCCGCGTAACTCAGCGGCCCATCGGGTCGCAGCCAGGTGAAAGTCCAGTTGATCATGCCCATCAGCATCATGGTGATGGCGGTCTGGTTGGTGGCGTTCAGGCGCTGCGGGTAGGCGCGTCGTAAAAAGCGGGTAAAGGCGGAGACCACGTCGCGCTGGCGGTTCAGGATCAGCTCGCGTTGCGAGACAGGGGCTTGCTCAAGTCGGGTATCACTTAAAAACTGCGTGTCGTGCAGCAGCGCCACATGGCGGGTGGCCGAGGTCTCGTACTCAGCCAGGAACGCACGCACCAGCTCGTGCAGCGCGGCCCGCTCATCCAGATTGCGCCGTTGTGCCGTGGCCTCGGTCTCGCCCACGATGGCCAGCAGCCGCTGGGTGTAGCGGTCCAACAGGTCAAACAGAATGGCTTCTTTGCTGTCGTAGTAGTGGTACAGGCGCGCTTTGCTGGTGCTCATCGCCGCCGCAATGTCGTTCATGCTGGCGGCGTTGTAGCTGCGTTGGGCAAAACACTGGGCGGCGATGTCCAGAATTGCGTCGCGTTTGAGCTCGTGTTGGGAAGATTTAGGGCGGGCCATTACGCTCAAGCGTAGCGGCAAAACGGCGATGACTGATGACTTCGCCTGCGGCGTGGGATGACAGATGACTTGGGTTGTGTAGCCGGTTGATGGCCCCCGTCATCTGTCATGGCGGCTGCGCAGCAGCCCCGTCATTTGTCATGGCGTGCAGGAGGACCTGTTTTTTGTATCAAACAGGCCTGCCGCCCTTGCAGAACCTGCTCGACCAGCTACAAAGTTTGTAGCAAACCAACCCACCGTGACCAGCAGACCCAACGCCACGCGTGCTGCCGCCCCCATGCCTGCCCAGACGGCGCCACGCAAATCGGCCAGCGGTGCTACCACGCGCAGGTGCCAGGGGCTGATGCTGCGCACCGGTGCCGCCACCGTGGCGGCTACCGCGCACCAGTTGAAGTAGACGGGTGCCTGATGGTTTTGGCCGTAAGACTCCAGCACCACCCGCTGGCCGCGCGCCACGTGAAGCTGGTCGCCCGTTTGCAGGAAGTGGTCTTGCGCAGGCCCGTTGTGCGTACTTTCAAAAGTGAGCCAAGCCCTGCCATGCGAAATGCACAACTGCGCGTCCTGCGTGGCTTGCAAGGTAATCGCTCGCGATGCTTCCAGCTTCCAGGTGCCGGGCAGGTTGCTGTCCAGGCTGGTGGTCGAATTCAAAGCTGATAGGTACATGGCGTGCTCCGGTTGTTCAAGAGGAGTAGCAATGATGGCCAGTGATGTGCGCTGCGTCCAATGAATACGATGACGTTGATTGATTCCATAATCACATCAATGAACCATTCCCAAACCGTTTTACGCAGCCGCCCCATTCAAGCGGGCAACCTGCGCAGCTTTGAGGCTGTGGCCCGGCACCTGAACTTTCGAGCGGCGGCGGAAGAAATGGCGCTCACCCAGTCGGCGGTGAGCCGCCAGATTCAGGCGCTGGAAGAAGAGGTGGGCGTGAGCCTGTTTCTGCGCCATACCCGTGCGGTGGAGCTCACAGGCGCGGGCGCGCAGTTGCTGGCGGCGGTTATGCAGTCGCTTCCGCGCATTGACGGCGCGGTGCGCCAGATTCGTCGCAGCGCCGGGCGCAAGAGCGTCTCGCTCACCACGTTTGCTTCGTTTGCTTCCATGTGGCTGATTCCCCGGCTGGAGATTTTTCAGCGCCAGCATGCCGACATTGACATCCGCATTGATGCCACAGACACATCGCTCGACCTGGATGTGGCCGATGTGGATGTCGCCCTTCGCTACGGCCCACCGGGCAGCATGCCCGCGCATGCGGTTCGCCTGTTTGGCGAGCAGCTGACGCCCGTGGCCAGCCCCTGGTTGCTGAAGAACGCGCCCAAGCTGAAGAAGCCGGATGATTTGAGCAACTTTGCGTTGATTGAAGCGGGCGACGGTCATGTGACGCACCTGGAGTGGCTGACCTGGCGGCGCTGGTTCGATGCGCGGCAACTAGGCCGTCTGGAACCCAAGCGCTGGCTGTATTTCAACTACGCCTACCAAATGACGCAGGCCGCACTCACTGGCCAGGGCGTGGTGCTGGCCCGGCTCCCGCTGGTGGCTGAAAGTCTGGCCAATGGCGACTTGGTGGAAGTGTTGCCCGGACAGCGCATGGACTCGCCGATGGCCTACTGGCTCATATCAGGGCCGCGTGCGAAAGACAGGGCGGAGATTGATGCATTTTGTCAGTGGCTGGTGGCGCAAGCCAAAGCCACTCGCGAGGCCATCGGCGAAGTGCCAGACCCTGATACGGTGGACAGCATTGACTGAAAACGCGGCTGCAAATGAAGCAGTCACCGCCCAGCTAAGCTGAACGGTGACTGTTGAATGACCTAACCGCTTAGGGGGCCATCAACTTCGCTTTGTCGCGCAGATCGCGAATTTCATCATGGTTGCGCTGCGCACCATCGGCCTGACGCTGGACTACGGTACGAATCGCTGCAGGCAGCGACTCTTTCAGGGCCTTGCGATAAGCAGCGACGGCGCGGTCTTCACCACGCTCGCATTCCGACAGAACCGCGGTGTCGTCAAACGTCGTCAGGGCTGCTTTGACCGCCACCCATCCACGGTGCAGCGCACCAGATGTCGTGCCGCCTTTGTCGTCAATGCTGCCGCCCAGCTCTACAACGCATTGCTCCAACTCGCGGGCGGCTGTAGCGCATTCGCCTGCACGTTTGGCAAACAGCGTTTTCAAGTCTGCGCGGGTCGCCTGGTGGGCGCAGTCGTTAAAGCCATATTCGCCATCGCGGCAGCTCTCCACCAAGTCTTCCAGGGTGTCAATTACGTCATCGTTTTCGGGCATGTTGGCGTCTGAACTCAACACGCCAGTGCTCATATAGCCTGAGTCCCCCAGTCGGGTCCATGCGGCGCGTGTCGCGGGTTCAGCTTGTTCCCACGACAAGCGTGAGGTGTCGCGCTCTGCTGTCCAGCGGTTGGCCAAGTGCGGTTTAGCCGCTTCGTAGGTGCCGGGGTACAAGCCACGCCCGGATACGGCCAGACCATAGGCGGGGCCGTAATCGTCAAACGTACGTCCGCTTTCGTAGTACGACTCGTTGGCATAGTTTTGCCGCCAGTACGCCATTTCGGCGGTCGGGTTGACAGCTTCGCCCACGGCGCTGCCACTCAACCCGCCCGCAACGGCACCCACAACGCCGCCAATGGCAGCGCCGACGGGACCGCCCAGCGCACCAACTGCGGCACCGGCTACGGCACCACCTGCTGCGCCTACGCCTGTACCTAGCGGGTGAGAGCCAGGTTCGTCAGTAATCGGGTCACGGTTCATGTTTCGCTCGTCAGCCATGGTCACTCCTGAGGTTGGGAAGTTAAGAGGGCCTCAGTATTGAATCGGGACGGGCCACACGGTGTCAGGCAAGTGGTGCGCAGGGCGTAGGAGATAGCCTCGAGTGACAGGTGGCGGGCTACTGTGTTTTCTGCGCCTTGCGCATGGCTTGTGCCGCCTTCAATTCATCGCGGCTCAGGTACCCGTCCTTGTTGGTGTCTATCTGGTCGAAGTACTGCGCCATTTTGGGGCGATTGGCGGCCTCTGCCCGGCTGATGCGGCCGTCGCCATCTTTGTCCATTTTTTGACGCTGGGTGGGGCTAGCTGATGGGCTGGCGTTGGCTTCAGCGGTTGTGGGCTGGGCAAATACGCCTGTAGCCAAGGTGGCGATGGTCACGGCGGTGGCCAGGGTGATCAGAGATTTCATAAAGGTACTTTCGTTGCTTGGTTGAGGTTGAACGCCTCTGTGCAACGCGCGCCAAGCCGTTTGCGTTGAGCCTGCAGCTGCAGCTTTGCATGGCTTTACTGATGGGCTACGCGCCGGTTACACCCGCCGCTTTGACCCGCTGTTATTCCAGGTCTGGAACCTGTCCAACCGGAGGCGGGCCACCTGACTTGCTGGTACGAAACACCACTTTGCCGGTGGGTACGTGTACCACGCGCAACTCGTAGCGGGTCGGATCCAGCACGCCTTTAACAGCCAGTGCAATGGCCATGGCGCGGCTGTTGTACAGGCGAACAAATGCCGACGGCGGCAGCAAGCGCGCCATCAGTGGCTGGTTACTTTCAATTCGGTAGCACGGGTTCGACATGTTGATTGCCACGCAAAACGATATACAAATCGTAGAGGGCTGACGCGACGAAGCCGTGACGGCAATGCGACGGTTGTGTGACGGTTGGGGGCTTTGCGCGAGACACTGCCTGACCAAGGGTTTTGCTATGTAAAAGATAGCTGGTTGAGCAGTTTTTACAAGGGCTACAGCCACTTTTGGTGCAAAAAAAGTCGGTTGAGCGCGTCGCGGGTATGGTCTGAGCCACGTCCGGATTCATGCCTCTGAAACAACAAAGCCGACTCAAAAGTCGGCTTCGGTTCAATCACGCATCCAGCATATGATTGGTGCCCAGGAAGGGACTCGAACCCCCACGAAGTTACTCGCTAGTACCTGAAACTAGTGCGTCTACCAATTCCGCCACCTGGGCATTTCAAGTCAGCCGGAGATTGTATCAATAATTCAAGCCATACCAGCGGCATGCTGGACGAAGTAGCAGGTGTTGTATCTGGACACCGCGACGGTCACGGTTATGTCGTGCCGGATAACGGTGACAGCGACATCTATTTGCCACCCAATGAAATGCGCGCGGTGCTGCACAAAGACCGTGTGAAAGCGCGCATCGTGCGGCATGACCGTAAAGGTCGCCCCGAGGGTCGTGTCGTCGAAATCGTGGAGCGCCCGCCGCAGCCCATCATTGGCCGTTTGTTGCACGAAAGTGGTGTGTGGCTGGTGGCGCCCGAAGACAAGCGCTACGGGCAGGATGTGCTGATTCCCAAAGGCGCAACCGCCATGGCCAAGCCCGGCCAGGTGGTGGTGGTGGAACTCACCGAGCCGCCCGCTTTGTTTGGTCAGCCGGTTGGCCGCATCAAGGAAGTGCTGGGCGAGATTGATGACGCGGGCATGGAGATTGAAATTGCCGTGCGCAAATACGGCGTGCCACACGAGTTTTCGCAAGCCTGTCTCGATCTGGCCCGCACCTTGCCCGACAAGGTGCGCCCGCAAGACAAGCGGCACCGCGTGGACTTGACCGATGTGCCGCTGGTCACCATCGATGGCGAAGACGCACGCGATTTTGACGATGCGGTGTATTGCGAGCCTGCCAAAGTAGGCCGTGCCAAGGGCTGGCGCTTGCTGGTGGCCATTGCCGATGTGAGCCACTATGTAGAGACTGGCAGCGCCATTGACATTGACGCCTACGACCGTGCCACCAGCGTGTATTTCCCCCGTCGGGTGATTCCCATGCTGCCCGAAAAACTGTCTAACGGCCTGTGCTCATTGAACCCGGATGTCGAGCGCCTGTGCATGGTTTGCGACATGCTGGTCACCAGCGCGGGCGATGTGCATGCCTACCAGTTTTACCCGGCCGTGATGTTCAGTCAGGCACGTTTCACCTACACCGAAGTGGCCGCGATTCTGGGCAACACCCGTGGCCCCGAGGCGCAACGACGCCAGGCCCGTGTGGCTGATTTGCTCAACCTGCATGACGTGTACCGTGCCTTGCTAACCTCCCGCAACAAACGCGGCGCGGTGGACTTTGAAACCACTGAAACGCAGATCATTTGCGACGAAAACGGCCGCATTGAAAAGATCGTTCCGCGTACCCGTAACGAGGCGCACAAGCTGATTGAAGAAGCCATGCTCGCGGCCAACGTGTGCAGCGCCGACTTCATCGCCCAAAGCAAGCACCCTGGTTTGTTTCGCGTGCACGAAGGCCCCACGCCAGAGAAAAAAGACACGCTGCGCAACTACCTCAAAGCCATTGGCGTGGGCCTGACCATCACCGAAGACCCCAGCCCCGGCGAGTTTCAGGCCATTGCCGCTGCCACCAAAGACCGACCCGACGCCCAGCAGATTCACAGCATGTTGCTGCGCTCCATGTCGCAGGCGATTTACACGCCAATTAACAGCGGTCACTTTGGCCTGGCGTATGAGGCCTACACCCATTTCACCAGCCCCATTCGCCGCTACCCCGACCTGCTGGTACACCGCGTCATCAAGGCCATTCTGGCCAAGCGCAAGTACCAGTTGCCGGGTCTGCCCACACCCGGCGAGGCGCACGAAAAGCTGGCTCGCCGTCTGGCTGCGCGCGTCAAAGCACCCAGCAACAAACTCAAAAAACCGCCCGAGCCCAGCACGCCCGAAACGCAAGCGTGGGAAGCCGCTGGCCTGCATTGCAGCGCCAATGAACGCCGCGCCGACGAAGCCAGCCGTGATGTGGAAGCCTGGCTCAAGTGCAAGTACATGCGCGAGCACTTGGGCGAGGAATATGGCGGCGTGGTGACCTCTGCCACCACGTTTGGCATCTTCGTGACACTGGACGCGATGTATGTGGAAGGCCTGGTGCACATCACCGAATTAGGCGGCGAATATTTCAAGTTCGACGAAGCCCGCCAGGAGCTGCGCGGCGAGCGAACCGGCATTCGCTACGCCATTGGCACGCGGGTGCAAGTACAGGTCAGCCGGGTGGATCTGGACGGTCGCAAGATCGACTTCCGCCTGGTGCGCGAGGGCGAAGAACTGCTTTTACGGGCCATGAAAGACAAAGGCGCAGGCCCTGGCATGCCCCCGCGCGGCGCCCCCACCGGCTCGCCTGTCAAAGCGTCAGCCCGGCGCGCCGCCAAGCGGGTCGATACGGTGCCGCTGTCGCCCATTTCGGCGTTGAAGGCGGCAGCCAAGAAAGCGTCGGGCAGCAAGGGCATGAGCAAGGGCAGAAAGCCGCGTCGCTAAACGTTTTTTGGAGGAATGGATGGCTTCTGACATCAAACGCGTAGCCGTGGTCACCGGCGCTGGCACCGGCATTGGCAAAGCCGCCGCCCTGGCCCTGTTGGCCGATGGCTGGCATGTCGTGCTGGCTGGCAGGCGCAGCGAGCCGCTGGCCCAGGTCGCGCAAGAATGTGACGCGACCAACCGAACTCTCGCCGTACCCACGGATGTGGCCGACCCCGTGGCCGTCAAAGCCCTGTTTGACCAGGCCGTGCAAGCCTTTGGCCGGGTTGATCTGCTGTTCAACAACGCAGGCATTGGCGCACCGCCGGTGCCGATTGACGAGTTGCAACTGGACCACTGGAAAGCGGTGGTGGACATCAACCTGAACGGCATGTTTTATTGCCTGCAGCAAGCCTTTCGCGTGATGAAGTCGCAAACGCCGCGCGGGGGCCGCATCATCAACAACGGCTCCATTTCCGCCCACGCGCCGCGCCCGCACAGCATTGCCTACACCGCTACCAAGCACGCGGTTACCGGCCTGACCAAAACAGCGTCGCTCGATGGCCGCAAACACCGCATTGCCGTCGGCCAGATCGACGTGGGCAACGCCGCCACCGAGTTGGCCCAGCGCCTCACGCAGGGTGCCTTGCAGGCCAATGGCCAGACTGTGAGCGAGCCGCTGATGGACGTGGCGCATGTCGGCCAGTCGGTGCTGTACATGGCCAACATGCCGCTGGATGTGAATGTGCTGTTTCACACCGTGATGGCCAACGACATGCCGTTTGTGGGTCGCGGTTGAATGTTGCGAATTGCTATTGAATCAATAGCTGCTTGAGCATATTCCACAAGGGCGGGAGCCCTAAAACGCTTAAAGAATGCGATTGACCATGACAAACACACCCAGGCGGCGATTTCTTGGCTTGTTCGCTGGACTGCTGACCAGCGGCCTCTGGTCGCCTGCCATGGCACAAGCTACCACCGCCGTGTTGCTGGCACAAGACTGGCAACCGGGAACCGATCCCAGCCGCTACCTGGTGAGCGAAAAGCTGGACGGCGTGCGCGCGGTGTGGGACGGCGCGGTGCTGCGCTTTCGCAGCGGCCAAACGATTGCCGCCCCCGCCTGGTTTCTGGCCCGGTTGCCCGTCACGCCGCTGGATGGCGAGCTGTGGCTGGCGCGCGGGCGGTTTGATGTGCTGTCGGGCATTGTGCGCAAGCTCCAGCCGGTGGACGATGAGTGGCGCCAGGTGAGCTTGCACGTGTTTGAGTTGCCGGGTGCGCCAGGCAGCTTTGTGCAGCGCTACGAGCAACTGCAAGCGGTGGTGCGCGCAGCGAACTGGCCCGCGCTGCAAGCCGTGCCGCAGTTCACCGTGTCCAGTGAAAGCGCGTTGAAAATCAGGTTGAATCAAGTAGTACAGGCCGGTGGTGAAGGTCTGATGTTGCACCTGGCCGATGCACCCTACACCACGGGCCGTAGTGCCGTGCTGCTCAAGTACAAACCGGTGTCCGACGCGGAAGCGGTGGTGACAGGCCATGTACCGGGCAAGGGCAAATACGCGGGGCTGGTGGGTGCGCTGCAAGTCAAAACCGCCGATGGCCACAGCTTCAAGCTGGGTACGGGCCTCAGCGATGCGCAGCGCCGCAACCCGCCGCCCATTGGCAGCACCGTGACCTATACCTACCGCGACAAGACGCCGGGTGGCAAGCCCCGGTTTGCGGCGTTTTTGCGGGCACGTGACGGGGTTTGAGCGCAAGGCGCGTTGAGTACGCAGTCTAGCGATTGGGCAATGCGCGCTTGATGGCGGCCGCAAACTCGGTGCGCTGGTTGGCGTGGTCAATGTGGCTGGTTAGCGCTTGAATGAACGGCCCATACAGCGAGTGACGCTGCGATTCTTTGCGAACCAGCATTTTGGCCAGCGGGCCAATGGACCGGCTCAAAGCCTGCTCCACCAATGTCAGTTCTTCTGCGCTCAGCTCCAGCGCGCGCTGCGTCCCGCTGTGGTTGGGCGCGCTGGCAACGGTTGGGCTCACAGGCTGGCTGTGGGGTATAGCGGCCAACGTCTGTCCGCTACCGCGGGTCAGCAAATTGGTGATCGATGAGCTGATGCTGGGGCGGCTGTTCGCCGGACTGATTTTCTGGCTAATGTTTTGGCTAATGTTTTGGCTATTGCTTTGACTGTGCGTCACGCTGTTGCCGCTGGAGCCGACGACGAAAGCCTGTCGGACTTTCGGGTCAGGAATCGACATCGCCAGGGCTTCGCGCAACCCGTGCAGGTCCTGGGCGACCACCTTGGCCTTGTTCACCAGCACCTTGGCCAGCGGGCCAATATGGCGCGCCAGCTCGGCTTCCAGCGCCGCCAGTGCGGCGGGGTCGTGTGCTTCGACTGATTTGACGGGCACGGTACGGCTGTCATGGGTCGGCAGGGGGTCCTGCGCCTGCGCAGTCGCTCGGTGGTCGATCACCGCATACACCTCGTGCTGGCGCCCGTGCTTGTCCGCATGCGCGCCCAGGTAATTGAACATGCCGCCCAGGTCGTCGGTGATGCGGCTGATCACGTCGTAGTAGGCGCGCGACACCAGGACCTGGTTGCCCTTGGCAAAGTCCATGACCCGCTGGGCCACATTGATGCCGTCTCCCAGCACATTGCTGCGCTGGTTGATGTCGGTGACGATGCGCACCGGCCCCATGTGCAGTCCGATACGGGTGGCCAGTTGGAGCTGGCGCGCCGCCAGCAAGTCGCGCAGCAGCAGGGCCGATTGCAAGGCTTCCTCGGGGTCACCCATAAAACAGATGGCTGCACCGTCACCCGTGTCGATGGCGATGCGCGATGCCGGGTCAACCGCCTTGACCGCTTTTCCCACCAGCTCGTTGAACAGGTTTTTGATGACAACCTGGTCGTCCACCGAGCGGGTCGAATAACCCACCAGATCCGCAAAAAGAATGGTGCACAGCACGTTTTTGCGGTCACTGTTGCTCTGCCCGACGCCGGGCGTGTGACCGCTGCCAGGGTTGATGGCGGCATAGGCAGTGGCAGGCAGGCCCGTGCGCTCGTGTTGGGTGTCGTAGGTCAGCTGCTGGTTGGCCGACTCGGCAGCCTGCAGGGCGGCGCGGAACTGCGCCACCGTTTGCGGCCGGCGCGCTTCGGGGGGGCTCAAGGCCCAGTCGATGGCTTGCAGCAGTTCGGCGCCAAAAATAGATGCATCACCCATGCTGCGGGCGGTGGGCATGGAGTCCGACACCACCCGCGAGGCCGATTCCGACGGTTTCTTGCCGGTGGTCATCCAATACATCACGGCACCCAGCGAATACAAGTCAGTCCATGGCCCTTGATTGCCTTCTGAGTGGTATTGCTCAAACGGCGCAAAACCGGGTGTGACGATGCTGGTCATGTCCTGCTCAGGTGTCACGCGGCGCGCTGCACCAAAGTCCAGCAACACGGGCGTGCCGTCGGAGCGCACATAAATGTTGTCCGGCTTGATGTCGCGGTGCAGGAACTTGGTTTTATGCACCACTTCCAGGCCATCGAGCAGCGGGTAGATGATGCTGAGCACCGCTTTGCGGCCAAATGGTGCCTGGCGTGGTACCCAGCGTTTGAGCGGCTCACCGGTCTCGTATTCCATGACGATGTAGGCCGTGCAATTGGCACGAAAGTAGCGCAACACCCGCACGATATTGGGGTGGCGAAACGTGGCCAGCGCCCGCGCTTCGTCCAGAAAGCGCTCCAGGCCCCAGTGGTATTGCGCGTCGTTCTGGTTGTCGGTGCTGGCGCGCACCTCGATCAAATGGTCTTTCCCCCGCGTGGCCATGCTGCGGGGGAAATACTCCTTGACCGCTACTTTCAGGTTCAAATTCACGTCGTGCGCAAGGTACGTCAGGCCAAAACCACCTTCGCCCAGCATGCTGTCGATTTCATACTCATCCATCAGCCGATAGCCCTTGGGCAAGCCAGCGCTGCTGACCGCTGCCAGCGCAGACGTCACGCGAACCGTGGTCGCTTCCTGCGGGTTATCAGCCATGCGCTCAACTGCCCATCATCTGCATCGCTTTTTCAAGGCTGCGGCGCATGCGGTTGAACGAGCCGCCCAGCGCTGACACCTCGTCGCGCCCTTGATCGACGAACTCCGGCACGTTGAAATCGCCCGTGCTGACCTTGTCTGCAGAGCGGGACAGGTTGCGAATCGGGCGGATGATCAGCCAGCTGAGCATGACGTTCAGCACCACAAAAACTGCCGCAAACACGCCCGCCAGCGACAGCATGAACGTGTTGAATGCGCGGTCGGCGTTGCGGATGGCCAGTTCCATCGGAACGGTGACCAACTGAGCGCCCACAATTTCGTTCAGTTTCCAGCCAAAACCATTGGATTCGCCGTAAATTTTGACCATCGAGGGCGGTGCCAGGGCCGCTGTGGTGTGGCAGCTCAGGCAGGCCGGGTTGCTAATCTGAATGGGTTTGGCGATGTACAGGCTGCGACCCGTGGACGCCTCACGCTCAGACACAATTTCCTTGATGTCGCTGTGCTGGCGAAACTGGTTGACCAGATCGGCTTCCCAGTCTGCCGCGCGGTCACGCGGGTTGGTGGGGTTCAGCGTGGCCTCTTTGTAGCTGTAGTCGGGGTACTTTTTTTGCAGCATCAAGATCGCTTCTGTGGCGGCATAGGCCGGTATCGTTTGCGGCAAAAATACTTCGGCGATCTGCTTGATCAGGTGGGGCTGGATCTGGGTGATGGTGTAGTTGCGCACCGATGTGGCCGCCTCCATCATCAGCCGCGCCTCCCGCACCACTTGGTCGCGTGCGTTGTCTCGCAGCAACTGGCGCGACACCAGGCCCGCAGCCAGAAACCCGGCCAGAAAAACAACGATCAACACAAGATTGAATTTGAGTCTGAGGCCCATGGCGGTGCTCCAAAAAGTGGTAACCAAGAGTTTAGTGCGCAAATCATTTCACATCAGTGTTGCGCCAACGCACCCCGGATAATCCCCGACATGTCTGCAAAAGTTCTGTTCGGCTTTCACGCCGTGGGCGTTCGGCTCAAAACCGCACCCCAATCCATCGTCGAAATTTACTTTGAACCCACCCGGCGCGACGCCCGCATGCGGCAGTTTTTGCAGCGCGTGGGCGAAGTGGGTGTGCGCCTGATCGAGTCCGACAGTGCTCGCCTGGCTCAACTCGCTGGCAGCCACGGGCACCAGGGCGTGGCTGCCAAAGTGCTGGCGCTGCCACAAGCCCATTCTCTGGACGATTTGCTTGACGATTTGCCCGCGGGTACCGTGCCGCTGCTGCTGGTGCTGGACGGCGTGACCGACCCACACAACCTGGGCGCCTGCCTGCGCGTGGCCGACGGTGCCGGTGTGCATGCGGTGATTGCGCCCAAAGACCACGCCGCCGGCATCAACGCCACCGTGGCCAAAGTGGCCAGTGGTGCGGCGGAAACCGTGCCTTACTTCATGGTGACCAACCTGGCGCGCACCCTGGGCGAGCTGAAAGAACGCAGCATCTGGTGCGTGGGCACCAGCGACGACGCGCCCAAAACCCTGTACCAAATGGACCTGAAAGGCCCGGTGGCGCTGGTGCTGGGCGCCGAGGGTGACGGCATGCGCCAACTCACCCGTAAAACCTGTGACGAGCTGATGTCCATCCCCATGCAGGGCGCAGTGGAAAGCCTGAACGTGTCGGTGGCCAGCGGCGTGTGCTTGTATGAGGCGGTCAGGCAGCGCAGTCTGTCAGTTGGATAAGGTTTTGCTCCTGATTCAATAGCTGCTTGAGCAGCATTTACAAGGGCTTGAGGCCTAAAACACTTAAATCCTAAATCCTGGCCTGATCATCCCACAGGCCGACTCATGGTCTTGACCAGTGCCGTCACCACGTTGCGCGGCGTGAATCGGATGCTTTGCGCCATCAGCCAATTCATGGTGCCGGGAATGAACACCCGCTGGCCCCGCTGCATGGCTTTGAAGCCTGCTGCCGCCACTTCTTGCGCCGTCGGCAGTTTCTTGCCCTTGACCAACGCCGAAGCCTGCATGTCAGCCTTGTCCTGAAAGCCCGAAGCCGCCCGCAGCACAATGCGTGCGTACCCACTACTGTTGGAGTTTGAAAATGAACTTGGTTACTATGAAATTAATAGCTGCTCGAGCAGGTTTGTATGGGGCTACAGCCATTTTTGGCTTGTTTTTGCTCTCAGCCTGTACCCAGGAGCAGCAAAACAAAATCAGCCGCGACATTCAAAAC
The DNA here is from genome assembly GCA_031414805.1 of Comamonadaceae bacterium. GTDB lineage: Bacteria > Pseudomonadota > Gammaproteobacteria > Burkholderiales > Burkholderiaceae_C > JAAFIW01. Next base: position 68,547 of record JANOQJ010000015.1, on the reverse strand, counting down.
TGGACCGGTACCAACGGTGTACTGGAGGTCTACGCCGGTGACAAGCTGGTGAGGCGTTTTCTGAAAATCGACAAAATCTCCACCGCCCTGGGCACCGACGACGGCAAACCACGCGCCTACCGCTATGGCTACGGCGTGCTGGACGAAAACTTCAATCTGATTGCTGATCCGGGGGAAAAGAAGGTGTACTTCGAGGTGAGTGACTACAGCAACTACGTCTTTTTTGAGAATCCGCGCTGAGCGACTGAAGCGACGCACAGCAACTCGTCTTGAGCCAGGCAATTACGAATTGTCGAACTTCTCAGGGTTTTCTGTCTTGAGAGTGGTTTATAAAATCAAACTTTTGCTAAGGGGTATTCATTTCTTTACCGCTTTATTCGAGCCTAAGAACGAATTTTCCATATAAACCCGGTGTCAGTGTCGGTTCGCCTTCTGGTGCGATCTCCAAAGGCAATAAGGATTTGGTTGAGTCGATTGGAGGGCAGTTGCACAAAAGCTTGTCAGGTATTTATTCGGATCTCGATTTAATGAATACTTGTGCAGTGCGTTTGAGTTATTGTCTTAATCGTGCGGGTCATAGAATTGCTGTAAAAAAAGGGGTGCGTACCTATTTAGGTGCCGACGGATACCGCTACACGACCAGCGCCGATGAAATGATTACTTACATGAAGTCGGCGTTTGGTGCACCCAAGAAAATATGGGATGGCAATGCGAAAACCCCCTGGTTGTCAGCGGTAACACCACCTGTTCACGGTATTTTTGGATACGACTGGCAAGGAAGAATGGCCGATTTTGGAGCCAGCGGCCATGTCGATATTGGCAAGTTGATCAATCCGGAAAACGTCAGTGTCACAGAGGTTGGCACAGGCTCATATTTCAAATCTGGTGCCATGATTGTTTTCTTTTGGGAATGTGCGCCGTGAACAAAAAAATGATTGGTTTGCTGTTGGTGATTTGCCTGTCGGCCAACGCAAATACAGAAAAACCAGAGACCCCGGCACAAATTCGTCGCATCGTGGCGCAATCCTTGTGCCTTGCTGTCGCTTATCCCCAAAGTGAAGTGTCACGAGACAGCGAAACTGTATATGCGCTGTATGCACCGCTTATGAATATTAAAAACCCCTTGCCGGCGCGTCAACAAGTCGAAAAGTTGGCAGTAGCAGAGCGGCCCGCATCACCCTCGCCAGTGGGGAATCACAATCTGGCGCTAGCGAAATGTTCATTGTTTGCCGAGCGCCTGGACGTCCAGAAGATTTTGGGAGCTAATTCCCGGAAACCTTGATGAAACCATCGTTGGAAACTGCAGCGGTCTCCTGCGATTGACGATCAAACGGACTTGAGCCTGACTAATCAGAGGCCGCTCGTTCGGGGGTTGCCCAGTTGGTTGAAGGCGGGTTCAAGGTATTTGATTAACTTGTTCTCCAGCTCCAGCGGTGCAATCAGCGTTGTCCAGCGAACGTAAAAGCCCGTGGGTCGCTGCTGGAACTTCGTGAGCAGATTGACTTTGGCCGCGTGGTTCAGCGAGTTGTTCTGGCGAAGCTGCCCTGATCGTGCGGACATCACCATCAATTCAGCAGGGTCCACCAGATAGGTCGACAGCCGCTGCGCCAACGAATTGGCTTTGCCCAGGTACAGCACGCCATAGTTGCGCGACAGCACCTCGCTGTAGTTGGTAAAGACATACACACCGGGCAGCTTCGGAATCAGTTCGCGCTGTTTGCGCAAAACCTCAACGCCGATGGGTGTAGACCAGCGAATCAGCGGGAACCAGTCCGGAACAGGTGCAGGCATGTGTAACCCCTTCGTTTACATCAAACAGATGTTGATGCTGAACCATACCAGCTGAAAACGGCAAGCCAACGGCATTTTTCAGCGATCAATGCATCAAAAACCGATGAAAAAGTCACTTGAATGCCGTCTGCTTTCAGCCTGACCCCATCGCCGCCAACGCCCCAATCGCAAGGCTGTACCCCGCCACCCCAAACCCCGCCATCACGGCTTTGGCCACTGGCGAGATGTAGCTGTGTTGGCGGAAGGCTTCGCGGGCGTGGACATTGCTGATGTGCAGTTCAATCACGGTGAGGCCTGCGCCTTTGATGGCGTCGTGCAGGGCCACGCTGGTGTGGGTGTAGGCGCCGGCATTGACGACCGCGCCGATCAGGGTGCCCGCTGCTTGCGCTGCACCCGCTTCCTGCAGCCAGTCCACCATCACGCCTTCATGGTTGGTCTGGCGAAAGTCCAGCTGCAGGTGGTGGGCGCTGCAGGCTTGTTCGCACAGCGTTTTCACGTCGGCCAGGGTTTGCGCGCCATACACGGCGGGCTCGCGGGTGCCCAACAGGTTCAGGTTGGGGCCGTTCAGAACGAGGATGGTTTTCATGTCGTGCGTCACACTTTTCGAATGAAGTTCGCCAGCAACTGGGCAAATTCTTGCGGGCGTTCGACCGCGCTCATCAAGGCTGCATCCAGCGTTTGCAGTTGTGCACCCGAAATACCCAGCACCACGGCCTCTGACTGGGGCAGGGGCGTGGCGAGATCATGCACACCCGCAATCACCAGTGTGGGGCAGGCAATGCGGCGGTTGTCGCCCACGTAGCTCAGCTGTGCCATGGCCTCACAACTGGCCGCATAAGCTGCAACCGGCGTGCGGTTAAACACGGCCAATACCTGCGCGGCTTTGGCATGGCCCACATCGCTGGCTAAAAATGCGGAGGTGAACCAGCGGCGCAGCATGCGGTCGGCGACGCCTTGCATGCCGTAGTGGCGCACCTGCTGCGCCCGCTCGGCCCACATCTCGCGGGTGTCGACATTTAATTGGCTCGCGGCATTGGCCACCACCAGGCTGCGCACCCATTGCGGGTAACGCACCGCCAGGCTCTGGCCCACCAGCCCACCGAGCGAGAGGCCGACAAAATGCACGGGCATGCGTGCGTGCTCTTCAATCAGTGCGGCGGCATCATCGACAAACGCGTCCAGCGTGTACGGGCCGACGGGAACCGACGAATGGCCGTGACCGCGGTGGTCATAGCGCAGCACCGTGAATTTCTTGGCCAACAAATCGGCCACCGCGTCCCACATCGACAAATCGCAACCTCGTGCGTGGCTGAGCACCACCACCGGGCCGGTTCCTTGTTTAACGAAATGCAATTGCGACATGCCAAAACCCCTCCAGAAGTTACGCTTGCCGCGCATTGTGCCCATGCGGTACACAAATAGTTTCAACAAGTTCCTTTTCCATTGAAAACCAATCATTTTGTTCAGCTCATCGGCATGTCAGCTTTGTGGGGTGCATCGTTTCCGTTGCTGCGGATTGCCAGCCCGGCGCTGGGGCCGTGGGGTACGGCCGGGCTGCGCTGCGCGCTGGCGGCACTGGTGCTGGCCGGGTTGATGAAATGGCTGCGCCACCGCTGGCCCGTGCGGTCGGCGTGGCCCATGTTGTGCGCGCTGGGGGTGTTGACCGTGGCCATGCCGTTTGTGTTGTTTAACTGGGCTGCGCTGGTGCTGCCCGCGGGTTACTCCGCCGTTCTAAATGCCACAGCGCCGCTGTTTGGCGTGTTGGGCGCGGCGGCAGTGGGTGATGAAAAATTGACCGGCCGCCGATTGCTGGGTTGTGCCGTGGGTTTTCTGGGCGTGGCTTTGCTGGTTCAACTCGGCCCGGTGGCGGTCACCCAGCGGGTGGTGCTGGCAGCGCTGGCTTGCACCGTGGCAGCGGCCAGTTACGGCCTGGGCGCCATATTGATGAAGCGCGCCACCCTTGTGCATGAGCCCTTGCCCGCATCAGCCGCGGTGCATGTGGCTGCTGCGCTGATGCTGCTCGTTCCTTCGGGTTTAACGGTGCCCAGCATGCAACCCACGCCTGCTGCACTGGTGGCCGTGGCGGTGCTGGGTTGCATCACCTCGGGCCTGATGTACTGGATCAGCATGCGCCTGATGCGCGAAATTCCCGCCAGTGCGGCCACCTCGTCGGCTTTCATGATTCCCCTGTTTGGCGTGACCTGGGGCGGGTTGTTTCTGGGTGAACCGGTGACGCTGGGCATGCTGCCGGGCGGTTTGTTGGTGCTGGCAGCCACCGCACTGATCACCGGATTCAACCCGTTTCGGGGGATTCCGCCGGAGGCTTAAGGTTGTTTTGCTATTTATTTAATAGCTGCTTGATCAGTATTTATAAGGTCTAGAGGCTAATTTCCTTGTTTTAATGTCTGCCTCAGATGTTTACTGATCCGTCATTCCCGCGCAGGCGGGAATCCACCTCAGTGGCTGGCAATCATTTCCGTCTGCGTAGTCCTCGCGTCTGGATTCCCGCCTGCGCGGGAGTGACGGTCTGAGGCATGTATCCACCCGCCAGGCGGAAAAATGGCCGTCCTCATGCTGGGCTGAGAGTTTTGCACTATGGTCGCGCGCATGAACACTGCCACACCCACCACCCCACAAAAATTCACCCCCGCCCGCTTCTGGCAAATGGGTTGGCGCAGCCTCCTGCGCGACCTGCGGGCGGGCGAGTTGCGCTTGTTGATCGTGGCTGTCACGCTGGCGGTGGCCGCACTCACGGCGGTGGGCTTTTTTGCAGATCGTTTGCAAGGCGGTTTGATGCGTGATGCACGCCAGCTGCTGGGTGGCGACGCGGTGATTGCCAGCGACAACCCCACGCCGCAAATCTTCATCGACGAGGCGCGCCGCCAGGGCCTGCAAGTGGCCGGCACGCTGGGTTTCCCCACCATGGGCCGCGCCACGGAAGGGCAGGGCGGTGCGAGCAAGCTGGTCGCGCTCAAGGCGGTGCAGGCGGGCTACCCGCTGCGCGGCAAGCTCACCGTGGCCGACGCGCCCGACAGCCCCGGCCAAACCACCCGCGAGGTGCCGGCGCAGGGCCAGGTGTGGGTGGATGCGTCGCTGCTGGAGTCGCTGCAGCTCAAATTGGGCGACAACCTGCTGGTGGGTGACGCCAGCCTGCGCATCAGCCGCATCATCGTCAACGAGCCCGACCGGGGCGCTGGTTTTGCCACCCTGGCGCCGCGCGCCATGATTTCGTCGGCCGACATCCTGGCCACCAACCTGATTCAACCCGCCAGCCGCGTGACCTACCGCATGGCCGTGGCGGGTAACGACAACCAGGTGCGCGCCTACAGTCAGTGGGCCGATGCAGAGCTGAAAAAAGGCGAAGCGCGCGGCGTGCGTCTCGAATCCTTTGAAGGCGGTCGCCCCGAAATGCGCCAAACGCTGGACCGCGCCGAGAAATTTCTGAACCTGGTGGCCCTGCTGGCCGCGCTGCTGAGCGCCGTGGCCGTGGCCCTGGCCGCGCGTGGCTTTGCCGCCAGCCACCTGGATGACTGCGCCATGCTGCGCGTGCTCGGCCAGCCCCAGCGCACCATGGCCCTGGCCTACACCTTTGAATTTGCGCTCGTCGGCCTGTTTGCTGCGTTGCTGGGCGTGGCCATTGGCTTTGCAGTGCACCACGTGTTTGTGTTGCTGCTGGCCGGTTTGGTGGATGCCGCTTTGCCTGCTGCCACCTTGTGGCCCGTGTTTTTCGGTGTGGGCATGGGGCTGACTTTGATGTTTGCCTTCGGCCTGCCGCCCGTGCTGCAACTGGCGCAAGTGCCCCCGCTGCGCGTGATTCGCCGCGATGTGGGCAACCTGAAACCCACTTCGCTGGCGGTGCTGGGCCTGGGTGTGGCGGGCTTTGCGGCGCTGCTGATTGCCGCCAGCAGCGACTTGTTGCTGGGTGCCATTGCCGTGGGTGGTTTTGCGGTAGCGGTGGTGCTGTTTGCGGGCCTGAGCTGGGTGGCCGTGAAGCTGCTGCGCAAGGTGGTCAATGAAGCCACCGCGCCGCGCTGGCTGGTGCTGGCCACGCGCCAGATTTCGGCCCGTCCGGCCTATACGGTTGTCCAAGTGAGCAGTCTCGCTGTCGGCCTGCTGGCGCTGATTTTGTTGGTGCTGCTGCGCACCGATTTAATTGCCAGCTGGCGCAAGGCCACGCCGGTTGACGCGCCCAACCGCTTCGTCATCAACGTGCAGCCTGACCAGGGTGACGCATTTCAAACCATGTTGAAAAACGATGGCGTCAAGCGCTACGACTGGTACCCCATGATCCGCGGTCGCCTGATTGCGGTGAACGGCCAGGCTGTGTCGCCCGACACGTACACCGAAGACCGCGCCAAGCGCCTGGTCGACCGTGAGTTCAACCTGTCGAACAGCGCCGAGCAGCCGGGCCACAACCCCCTGATTGCAGGCAGCTGGACAGCCGGGCAGGGTGACACCATCAGCGTGGAAGAAGGCATTGCCAAAACCCTGAACCTGAAATTGGGCGACAGCATGCGATTTGACATTGCGGGCATTCAAAAAGAAGCCCGCGTCACGTCGCTGCGCAAGGTCGACTGGGGCTCCATGCGGGCCAACTTTTTCGTCATCTTCCCGGTGGACCAACTGGCCGATGTGCCGGTGACCTATATGAGCGCTTTCCGCGCGCCCGAGCGCAAGGGCTTTGACAACCAGATTGTAAAAACTTTCCCCAACATCACCAACGTGGACATGACCGCCACCATCACCCAGGTGCAGGGCGTGCTCGACAAAGTGATCCGCGCGGTGGAGTTTTTGTTCGCCTTCACCCTGGCCGCTGGTGTGGTGGTGCTGTTTGCCGCCGTGACCGCCACGCGCGAGGAGCGCGCCCGCGAGTTCGCCATCATGCGGGCGGTGGGCGCGCGCTCCAGCCTGCTGCGCCAGGTGCAGCGTGCCGAGCTGATCGGCGTGGGCCTGCTGGCCGGTTTTCTGGCCAGCCTGGTGGCCGTGGTGGTCGGCTGGGGCCTGGCCCGCTACGCCTTCGAATTCGACTGGACCGCCTCGCCGTTGGTGCCACTGGCCGGTGCGCTGGCGGGCGCGCTGCTGGCGTGGGCGGCAGGCTGGTGGGGCTTGCGTGAGGTGCTGAACCGGCCCGTGGTGCAGACCCTGCGGCAGGCGGCGCAGTAGGGATAAGGGAACCTCTGCAAAACCCCTGACGGCCAGCCCAAACGCAGCCTCGGGCGCATCGCGGCGTTGAAAAACTCACCAATAGTCGAACTATTGGTTTCATTTTCCGCCTTGCGCTGCATCCCGATCTGCATTCGCGCTGACTCGCCAGAGGTTATGCAGAGGTTCCAAGCATTTGGGGTCAGATTCCAATTCAGGACGCGGTCTGAATCGGCGCGCGTGGAACCCATACGAAATTGGACTCTGACCCCAATGGCGTGCCAGCCGGAGACTGCAAATCGTATGCTTATTGATACGGCCCGAAGAAGTATTAACCGTTCGCCCTGAGGTATCGAAGGGCTCGCGAGGGCTTCCTTCCTTCGATACCTCAGGACGGTCGGAACAGCCGCCTCACGATGACCGGAACAGCCACCTCAGCCCGAACGGAAATTTGATACTTATTCGGGCCGTATCAATACCGCCGCAGTTTGCTATTATTTATATAGCTGCTTGAGCAGTATCTATAAGGGCTGATGGCCATTTTTACCATAAAACCATGAATATCCAAGAAAAACCACCGTTTGACACCCCCTTCGAATGGATAGGCGGGCAAGAAAAGGTACGCGCCCTGGTGGAGCGCTTTTACGACCTGATGGATCTGGACCCGGCCTACACCGCCCTGCGCGCCGTTCACGGCAGCGAGCTGACTGAAGCGCGCCAGCGCCTGTTCTGGTTCTTGTGCGGCTGGCTCGGCGGCCCCCAGCTGTACACCGAGCGCCTGGGCCACCCCATGCTGCGCGCCCGCCACCTGCCCTTCAAAATCGGCATCCTGGAGCGCGACCAGTGGCTGGCCTGCATGGACCAGGCGATGGGCGAAACCGGTGTGGACGACGCGCTGCGCAAGCGCTTGCAGCAAAGCTTTTTTGAGACGGCGGACTGGATGCGCAACGTGGGGGTTTGAGGCGGCGTGGCACCTGGCGATTGACAGCTACATCAAAAACCTGTGCCGCAAAATTCGCAAAGTGCGTCCCCCAGGGCTAAGCCATCGGCTCGGTGTATTGCGTGGGGTATTGGTTTGACCCGGATGGACGGTAGATGCCCTTACAACAGCCTGTTCATTTTTGCGCGCTCCTTGAGGGCACCAGAACCCCTTCGGCCGGGATCAGCGGCGTCAAGTGCACCCTTGTAGTCGCTCTTGACGCGCCCCTCGCCGTCAAGATTCCTCTGGCAGAGTGCCTTGACATTAGACAGAACAGTGAAGTCATTGAACTGAAGATGCACTAGCAGTGACTTGAACTCCTTATTAGCTGACACACCAGCAAATACCTCTTCGCCATCAAACTTCATCTTGACGAGATAGATGAACGCCAACTTGTCGCCAAGCTCAGCATCGTATGCACCGACGTCGAAACTAGCGATGTACTTTGAATTGTCATATGTGACGTCCACCGGGAGCGCTCCTTCCGAGGCCTAAGGTTGAAACTGAGCCGCGAGCAGCGGATTGCCGACCCGAGCCGGCTCGAGAAACAGGTTAGCAATCGGTTTATTCAGGGAAGTTGTTTCCATTGGTCCCCAAGATTCCTTGTCTTGACCCGTAGAAGCAGCTTAACAACCGACGGATCTGCCTCAGGTTCCAAAAGGCGGTCAGTATTCACTGTGACCTTTGAAATGAGACTGTCATCCTCAAGAAGGCAAAAGAATGGCTGCTCGCCTTCGAGGGGCACCGTGTTCTTTGGCAGCGCTGTCGGCTCCGAAGGAATTTTCAGCGCATCGAACAGTGTCTTCAAGCGGTTATCTATATCGCCGCCGCTTACAAATATTGAGCCTGGGCTCTGTGGCCAAATCAAATCGACTTCAAGCTCAGCAACAGCACGAAGCTTTTCGCAGACGAGCGGCGCGAACGAAAAACCGTGCACTGGCTTGATGATCGAGAACGCGTTATCTGCAGGAGGAACCTGAATCCAGTCTCGATACTCAGACAACGGCCAGAGGTTCCAGAGCGTTGAAAGCTGCTGATGAAAGTGGCGCCGCAACGCGTGTTTATCCTGGGGCTTCGCGTTGGATTTCAGACGCCCCTCATAAGTAAGTGTGAACTGCATGCAGGCGCGCCCGACAGCTCAACTCAATATGCAGAGACAGTAACCTGCCTCCGCAGCATCGCCTTTGTCGCCGTAACCCGGCATCCAAAAAGCCGTCCCAAGCCGCTTGCGCGATAGGTTCTGGCCACAATCGTGTTTGAACTGACAGTCATAACATTCCCAGAAAAAGCAGCAAGCGGGTTGAGACGTTTCGTCAATTGCTGAGGCGGTTGAACCAGCAATTTTTCACTAGCCACTATAGCCGCGGCACCCAGGCTCAGCGGGGCTACGCAGCCGTTTGAATCGCGCCCGGTTATGAGCAAAATCGGCCTCCAGCCCAAGCAATATCTGCTCAAGCAGCTACAAAATCAGGAGTTCCCTGAATCTCAGTGCAACCAAAAAACACCCGTTTTGCTTCTAAATCAATAGCTGCTTGAGCAATATCCAAAAGGGCTACAGCCCTATTCGATCTAAAAACCCGATGCTTGGCTTCAAGCGTCCACCGACCGGCAAACCTCGTCAAACCCCCAGCGTGGTGGGCGCCGTTAACAGCTTCAGGTGCTGCGAGCCTCGTTAATCACCACCACACAACCGGCAATGCGCCACTGCCGGTTGACTTGCTGCAGGCTGTAGGCCGCCAGCCAGGCCCGGCCATCGGCGTCGGTCAATTGCACGCGCAGCACCACTTGCCCATCCCGGGTTTCGGGTTTGAGAAACACGGTGGATGCGGGCCGGTAGACCACCGGGTATTGCTGCCTGACCATGGCCAGGAAGTTGGGTGCGGTTTCAAACATTTTTTGAATGGAGGGGGCGGCGAACGAGAAAGCCTTTTGCGCATCGTCTGCCGCAAACGCCGCCAGTTGCGCTTGCACGACCGTGATGACCGCTTTCTCGTCAGCCGCCCGCAGTGTGGCGGCGCGGGCGCTACCCAACACCATCATCAACAGCAGGGCGAGAACACCCGCCAGGCAGCGTTGCAGGGTGTGGGGCGTGCGGTGGGGCAGAAGCGGCAAAAGGTGTGCAGGGGTCATGGCAAGTCCTGATGTGATGGGGCAGTGAGGCAGGTGTTAGAGGCCATGCAAATAATGCGCCGAACCGATAGACCCCGCCGTTTGGTACAGACGACCGGGAAGGTTCTGTGGGCAAACGGGCGCGGCGCCATGCACAAATCGCACCATCGGTTTAAGCTGCGATGCCAACATTTTTTGGTCGATTACTCATTTTTTGGAGACACAACCATGATCACCCATAGAAGTTTTCGCCTGGCTTTGTGTGCAACGGCAGCCGTATTCGCCCTGGCCGCTTGCAGCACAGCCCCCACCGCCAAAATGGTTGCGTTCAAAGCAGCCTTGAGCGGTAGCAATGAAATTCCGCCGGTCATGACCGCCGGGTCCGGCATGGTCACAGCCAATTTCAATCCAGCCACCAACTTGCTCACCTGGAATTTGAACTACACCGGCTTGAGTGGCCCCGCTACAGCAGGTCACTTCCATGGCCCGGCCACCGCGGCACAAAACGCGGGCGTCGCCCTGGGGTTTAACAACCCGATCACCAGCCCGCAATCTGGCCAAGCCACGCTGACGGCTGCGCAGGCAGCCGATTTGATGGCGGGCCGGTGGTACGTGAACATCCACACCGACGCCAACAAGGGCGGCGAGATTCGCGGGCAGATGATGGCGCAGTGAAATTACGAATGTTTTGATAGCGGGTCGTGCTGATTCCACAAGGGCGTGAGCACGATTCACCGTAAATCCCCAACCATGAAAGCCACCATGCCCCAACCCATTCAAATCGATTTCGTCTCCGACGTGGCCTGTCCCTGGTGCGCTGTGGGTTTGTGGAGCCTGGAGCGGGCGCTGGAAAAGCTGGGCAGCGCATCGGACTTTGGGGTGCCAGTACACCTCACGTTTCAACCGTTTGAGCTAAACCCCAAGATGCCGCCCGAAGGCCAGGACGTGAGCGAGCACCTGACACAAAAGTACGGCTCCACACCGCAGCAGCAGGCGGGCATGCGCGAAACCCTGCGCGAGCGAGGTGCCGCGGTGGGTTTTACCTTCAAGCCCGAGGGGCGGGGCCGGGTGTGGAACACCTTTGATGCGCACCGTCTGCTGCACTGGGCCGGCACCCAAAGCGCTGATTTGCAGCGCGATTTGAAAAAGGCTTTGCTGATCACGTTTTTCACACATGGAAAAGGTCTGGCGGCGCACGAGGTGCTGTTGCAAGCGGCCGGTGATGTGGGGCTGGACACGACGCGCGCCGCGCAGATTTTGGCGTCTGACGAGTTCACCACCGAAGTGCGCTCGGCCCAGCAGTTCTGGCAGTCGCAAGGCATCAGCGCCGTGCCGTCGGTGGTAATCAACAAACAGCACCTGATTCAAGGCGGCCAACCGCCGGAAGCGTTTGAGCGTGCCCTCAGACAAATTGCTGCCCTATCCCCCGCTGAAGTCGCTTGATATGGACATACAACCCGCCCTGTTCGTCTCCCATGGCTCGCCGATGTTTGCTATTGAATCAGGAGCTACTGGCGCAATATTGACAGGGGCGGGAGCTCAATTGAGCCCCAAAGCTGTCGTCATCATGTCGCCGCACTGGATGGCCCGGGCACCCGCCGTGATGACCACGCCCGCCCCCGCCACCTGGCACGACTTTGGCGGTTTTCCGCCCGCTCTCTATCAACTGCAATACCCCGCGCCAGGCGACCCTGCGTTGGGCCAGCAGGTGATGGATTTGCTGGCCCAGGCCGGCATGACTGCCCAGGCCGACGCCAAACGCCCGCTAGACCATGGCGCCTGGGTGCCGCTGATGCACCTGTTCCCCGCCGCCCAGGTGCCCGTGGTGCAAGTGGCGCTCCCTCAAACCGCCGGCCCGCAACAGGTTTACGCCATGGGCCAGGCCCTGGCCAGCTTGCGTGCGCAGGGCGTGCTCATCATTGGCAGCGGCAGCATGACGCACAACCTGGAAGAGTTTTTCAGCAACGGCCGGCCCGTCCTGCACGATGCACCGGCCCCCTACGTCACCGAGTTCGCCCGCTGGACAGAAGCCGCGGTCGTTCGCCGCGACCTGCCCGCCCTGTTGAACTACCGCAGCCAGGCCCCCCACGCGGTGCGCGCACACCCGACCGATGACCACTTCCTGCCGATGTTTTTTGCGCTGGGGGCGGGGGGCCTGGGTGATTCCAGCGACACACAAGTCAACTACCTGAGCCGCGAAGTGCTGTATGGCTCGCTGGCGATGGATGCGTTTACTGTGACGGGTTCGCAGTAACAAGCATTTGGGGTCAGATTCCAATTCAGGACGCGGTATTCATTGGCGCACGAATGACCCATACGAAATTGGAATCTGACCCCAATTGCGGACTTTCCGGCGCGTACAAGGGCTGGAGTACTACTGTTTTGATAGCTGCTTGAGCTTGATTGACATGGGCTGGAGGACAGTTCGGCGCTTAAGTGTTGCCGTTAATACGTCAATGCCGTACCATCAACAATGCTCACCATCTACGAAACGCCAATTTTTGTCGAAGAGGCAGCCGCGATTTGGTCTACCGAGGAGCAGCTTGAATTCTTTGCATGGATAGCTGGAGAACCCGAGGCGGGAAGTGTTGTGCGAGGCAGCGGCGGTTGCCGCAAAGTCAGGTGGGCGCGCCCCGGCATGGGCAAACGGGGTGGCGTTCGAGTGATCTACTTTTGTCGGTTGGAGGCGAGTGAGCTGTGCATGCTGCTGGTCTACGCCAAGGCCGAAAAAGATTCGATTCCTGGCCACTTATTGAAGGCAATCCGCAAGGAGATAGAAGATGACGACACCTAAGGCCACGCCGTCGAAAAACTCTGGCGAAGAACTCGGGCTGAAATTGCTGGCATCAGTGCGTCAGATGAAAGCACGCAATTTCGCGCGTACCACGCAGGTTCAAGTCAACGAAGTGACTGAAGCCCGACAGAGCACAGGCATGTCGCAATCCGAATTTGCACTGGCCCTGAGCATTTCCAAACGCACCCTTCAAGAGTGGGAGCAGGGCCGCCGATCACCGTCGGGCGCAGCGCAAGCGCTGATTCGAATTGCCCGCAAACACCCTGATGTGATGCGTGAGGCGTTGGTGCAGTGATGAGCATTTGGGGTCCGATTCCAATTCAGGACGCGGTATTCATTGGCGCACGAATCACCCATACGAAATTGGACTCTGACCCCAATTGCGGGCTTTCCGGCGCCTTTGAGGACTATTGTTTTGATAGCTGCTCCAGCAGTATCCACAGGGGCTACAGCCCGATTTAACTTAAAAACCAAGTCAATAACTCCGCCCACCCCCATACATCCCGCTGCTCTTGCGCTGCACCTGTCCAGCCGCCGCCAGCCGCTGCATCGCGCCGCCCACATGCGCATGCGTGATCGCCAGGCCTAGCGCGTCGGCGGCGTCTTTGCCAGGCAGGCCGGGGAGCTTGAGCAGGCGCATGACCATTTGCTGCACCTCGGCTTTGCCTGCTTTGCCGTAACCGGCCACGGCTTTTTTCATTTGCAGCGCGGTGTATTCAGCCACCTGCAAATTACAACTGACCAGCGAAGTCAGGCAGGCACCGCGGGCCTGGCCCAGCAGCAAAGTGGCTTGCGGATTCACGTTGACGAAGACGATTTCCACCGACGACACGTCGGGCTGGTAGCGCGTCACCACTTCGCTGATCCCGTCAAACAGCACCTTGAGCCGCGCAGGCAAGTCGCCGCGTGGCAGGTGGGTGGTGGTGATGGTGCCGCTGGCCACATAGGTCAGCGCCTGGCCTGCTACGTCCACCACGCCAAAGCCGGTGGTTTGCAAGCCGGGGTCTATGCCTAGCACCCGCATGAAGTCGCCTTAGTCACTATTAAATTAATAGCTGCTTGAGCAGTATCCACAAGGGCTAGACTCCAAAATACCATCGAACCGAGTGAAAAAAGATCGGCGCCGCAAAGCAAAGCGAATCCACCCGGTCCAGCAGGCCGTTGGCCCCGGTGAGCGACTTGCCTTCGCTGCCCCAGTTGGTGATGCCACGGTCCCGCTTGAGTGCTTTCATCACCAAATGCCCGAGCGACCCAGCGATGCAAGCAATCAAGGCCATGGCAATCGCCTGCGCGGGTTTGAACGGCGTGATCGGCGAGAAGATGCCGCCCGCCAAGCCGGCCACGGCCAGTCCAATCATCCAACTGCGCCAGTTAAAAGTGCTGCTGATCTTGGGCGCACTCGGCGCGCGCCCCAGGTGCCGTGTGACCAGGTGCTGCACCACCATGCCGCCTTGCACCACAAACACCAGAAAGAACACCAGGAATGCGTTTTTGCCTTCGTAGCCCGGGAAATCCAGCAGCAACAAGGCGGGCACATGGCTCATGCCGTAGACGCAGACCATGATGCCCCACTGCAGCTTGGCGTTGCGCTCCAGGAAGCGCTGCGGGTCGTCGGCCAGCGCGCTGACCACCGGAATCAGCAAAAACACATAAACGGGGATGAACACCGTGAACAAATCAAAGTGCTCGGTCACCACCAGCCAGAACTGGATGGGCAGCACCACAAAAAATGCCAGCACCAGGCTGCGGTGGTCCCCTCGCCGGGTGGGCGACAGGGTGATGAACTCGCGCAGCGCCAAAAACGCCACCAGACCAAACAAGATGGTGGCCACGGTGTTACCTGCTGCCCAACCCAGCCAGAACACCACCACCATCAACCAGGTGGTGTTCAGCAGCTTGCCGTAGTGCCGCAACTGGGCGTGGCGCGCCACACTGGCCGCATCCCCATCGCGCTCGCGCAGCGACAGAAAAAACACGGTGATGGTGGAAATCAACAAGAAGCCAAACACCAGGGCAAACAGCGCGCCGACCTGTTGCTCTGGCGTGAGGTAGCGCATGAAGTTCTGCATTTGAAACGGCAAGGTAGGTGATGACCAGTCCATATCAAATTTCCCGCAACGCCATGATGGAAAGCCGCGCCCTGTCCAGAAACGCGCGCCGCTCTTCGTGCTCGCCCAGTTTCACCGGCTCACCAAAGGTCACCGAGCACAAAATTGGCACCGGCACCACCTCACCCTTGGGCATGACGCGCTGCACGTTGTTGATCCACGCGGGCACCAGCACCACGTTGGGAAACTTGGTGGCCAGGTTGTAAAGACCAGCCTTGAACGGCATGGGCTCGTCGGCATGGCCGCGCGTACCTTCGGGAAAAATAATGATGGAGTCGCCCTGCGCCAGCGCGTCAATCAGCGGCTGCAGCGGGTCTTCGTCGCCCTTTTTTTCGCGCTCCACATACACCGCGTTGAACACGGCGGTGGTCACCCATTTCTTGAACGGTGACGACGTCCAGTAGTCCTTGGCCGCAATGGGCCGCGTGATCCCGCGCAGCTCTTCGGGCAGCGCCGCCCACATCATCAGCAGGTCGGCATGGCTTTGGTGGTTGGCAAAGTAAATGCGCTGCTCCGCCTTGGGCGGGCAGCCATACCAGCGCGCCTGTGCGCCGGTGAGCAGGCGGATGAGGCCTAAGAGAAACCATCCCATGAGTTTGGCAAGCATGGCGGGGATGATATGCGCGGCTGGCGGCGTCGAAGCGGCAGCTGGCCACGCACCAGGGCTTGGCCCAGCGTCTGGATGCATTGGAGGCAAGTTTGGAGGAGAAGACGGAACAAGGGCAGGACGGTTTGAGGCAGGAGCGCTGGTTTGGGATCAAACTGGGCTGTAGCCCAGGGATTGATTGCTGGAGAAGCTATTGAATTAGGAGCGATGAGCCAGTTACCTGCCTTCGCCTTTGATAACTTTGCGCAGCAAGTAACCCAGAGTTTCAAAGACAACATAGACGATACCCAGCATCGCAAGATATCCCCAGCCACTTGCGACACCTGGCCCGCAGTACGCTTCAGTGAGGCATTTAAAGACCCGACTGCCGATCTGAATCTCGCTCCACAAGGCAACAGCGGTGACCAGTGCAGCCACGATAACCACCAAGCGCTTTCGTACCTGCGGCACTTCGCTCTTTACGACCGCGAATATCAGCAACCAGGATCGATATGGCAAGAGACCAGCCGCAGCGAATCCAACAAAACTGAGTAAATAAACCGCTGCGCTTTCCAATGTCATATTTAAAGTTTAGCCATCTTTGGCTTTTCTCTTCTTGTGTAAAAGCATGGATATATAGCCTAAAAAAGCAAGAAAAAAATGTAGCGCGATCACGGCTAACGGTGCAACCATTATTGCCACCAAAGTGGACGAAACGGGTGCTAACGAGTTATAAACCCATGCTCCAAAGATTAAATAAATAACTCCATAAATTAAACTAAACCCAGTCATTTTCGCGTAATTGCGGCGCGTATATTGATCTGAATTGATCGATGCGGCTTCGCCGTCTTTCAAGATATTGAATTTGGCTAATCGGTTAGGTTCGTCGTATTCAAAGGTTCGCAAGCCGTCGCTTGTGAGGTTGCCGTTGGCATCGTAGGTGTCAGCCAGATTGCACTCACTTTTTGGCGCTTCGGCGTTTTACCGTTGACTGCACGGGCTCGCAGCTACGGGTTTTCATTAACTCGCGGTGCAATTTCTCAAACTCGGCCACTGCGGCTTGAACGCTGTAGCCAAACGGGGCGACCTCGCGTTCGCGGTAAGCGCGAATCTGATCGATCACAGTGTCTGAATGCTTGGCAGTTCGCATAATGGCTCCAGGGGTCGATGCAGATCAATAAGTCAATTGTCGGCCAATAGCTGCTCTGGCGAACACAACACGGAAGGTGTGTAGCCCAGAAGGCGCAGTACAGCATCAATCTTGCCAGCCGTTACCGGGTTGGCGATATGGCGAAAGTTCCAGGTCACCAAATAAGTGACTTGATGAATCGCTGCCAACGCAATGTGCTCCGCATCACGAACAGCCTTTTCTGGGAGGGCGGCTGCGCGTATGAGCGCACCCGCCACTTCACCCAGCGCCGGGTCTGGTGGCAGAACCTGCAAGCTGTCAAGCAAAGCCAATCGGCGTGCAACTTGACCAGCGGCACCCTGACGTGCTTCGTCGTACACCAGGGCCGAGGTGCACAACTCAAATCGCCTGGCTTGCTGCCACCATTGGCGCGTCAACTGCTGGCGTGCAGCGTTGACCACATCTTTGCTGGCGGCTGCCGCCATGTAGCTGATGACCGAAGTTTCAACGTAGACGCGAGGTTTCATGGAGGAAGTTTAAGGCGATCAAGGCGAGTGGCACGGTGGCTTTGCGGCCGCAACGGGAGTAGTTTGTTGATGAAGTTTGACCCGTTCGCATGAGCCCTTCGACGGGCTCAGCAACGGCTCTGTCGAAGGGTTCGCGAGGACTTCGACCGGCTCAGTCCGAACGGAAGTTGAGATTTTTACGAACCCAAGCTAACTGAACGTGGGTGGTTTTTCAAAAGTCGGCAGTGTTTATCTCAACAACGCCTGCCTTGTCTTGGGACTTTCCAGCGCCGTGAGCCACCAGCCCAGCGCCTTGCCCTGCGCTGCTGCTGGTTGGCTCGCCCACGCATAGCAAACCCGCGACAGGCGGTTTTGCCTTCGCACGGTTTTGCGCACCAGGCGGCCTGATTCCAGGTAGGGCTGCACCATGGCTTCCGGCAGAAAACCACAGCCCAGACCACGCAGCTGCGCTTGCAGCTTGGCGCTGATGCTGGGCACGGTGAACACGTCTTGTCCGCCCAGCAGGCCCACGCTCAAGCCTGTACCCCGCTGAACCGAGTCGGCCACGGCCACCGCGCGGTGCTGGGCAATCACCTCGTCGCTCAATGGCTCGGGCAAGTGGGCCAGCGCATGGTGTGGTGCGACCACAAAGGCCCAAGGCACCTGGCCCAACGCGCGGTGTTGCAGGCTGGCGTTGTCAGACGCGTCGAGCACCACGCCGATGGCCAGGTCGGCCTGGCCGCTGGTCAGCGCCGCCAAGGTGCCCGACAGGGTTTCTTCGCGCAGCTTCAGGCGCGTGGGCGCGCCGAGGGCGAAAAAGTCTTGCGCCAGCTCCATCACCGTGGTCATGCACATGATGCTGTCGATAGCCACCGTGAACTGCGGCTCCCAGCCCGTGGCCACGCGCTTGACGCGGTGGGCCACGGCATCCAGCTCGCGCAACAGGCGCTGGCCTTCGCGCAGCAGTTCCTGACCCGCCGGGGTGAGCACGGCGGTACGTGCGCTGCGGTCAAACAGCAGCACATCCAGCGCGTCTTCGATCTGGCGTACGCGGTAGGTCAGCGCGCTGGGCACCAGGCCCATGGCGCGTGCAGCGGCGGCAAAGCTGCCCTGGGTGGCAATGGTGTCTAGCAGCGCCAGGGCGTCGGGGGTGAGGGTTTGTGCCAGGGCGGGTGGATTGGAGACTTTCATCATTCGAAAATTATGAACGATGTGTACAGATAAAGCGGATTGATTTGAACGATTGAACGCCCTACATTCGATTCACCTGATTCTTCAACCTGCTTGAAAGGAACCCGAACCATGTTGACCCTCCGCAAATCTGCTGACCGTGGCGCTGCCGACCACGGCTGGCTCAAGTCATTCCACAGCTTTTCGTTTGCGGGCTATCACGACCCGGCCCACATGGCTTTTGGCAACCTGCGCGTGATCAACGAAGACCGCATTGCCCCCGGCACCGGCTTTGGCACGCACGGCCACAAAGACATGGAAATCATCAGCTACGTGCTGGAAGGCAACCTGGGCCACAAAGACACGCTGGGCAATGTCAAAGGCATTCCACCCGGCGACGTGCAGCGCATGAGTGCGGGCAACGGCGTGCAGCACAGCGAGGTGAACCACGCACGCGACCAGCACACGCATTTCCTGCAAATCTGGATTGAGCCCAACGTGCGCGGCATTCCCGCCAGCTACGAGCAGAAGACCTTTGCTGACACTGAAAAGCGCGGCACCCTGCGCCTGGTGGCCAGCCCCGACGGCGCGCAAGACAGCGTGACGATTCATGCCGATGCACGCATGTACGCGGGGCTGTTTGATGGCAATGAAGCGGCCCAGCTTGATCTGGACCCCGCGCGCAAAACCTATGTGCACCTGATTAAGGGTCAGTTGCAAGTCAACGGACAAAACTTGTCCACCGGCGATGCCGTGCTACTACAACAGGAGCGCCTGGTGCAGCTTTCACAAGGGCAGCAGGCCGAAGTACTCGTATTTGACTTGACGGCTTGAAAGGACAACCATGATGAATCGCAGCATCCGCGCCATCGTGCCCATGCCTTACCACGCGTTTGACGCGCACTCCGGTGCCAACATGTTGCGCACCGAGGCCGCCTGGCTCGACCCGTTCATCGGCATTGACGCCTTCACCATGCCGCAACCGTTTTTCGGCCCGCACCCGCACGCGGGCATGAGCGCGGTGACGGTGATGCTGCCCGAATCCGACGGTGGCGCGCAAGGTGGTTTCATCAACCGCGACAGTTTGGGTGACCGCAGCCACATCGCCCCCGGCGACTTGCACTGGACGCAGGCGGGGCGCGGCATGATGCATGAGGAAATTCCCGCCACGCCGGGCCAGGCAGCGCGCGGCTTGCAGGTGTTTGTGAACCTGTCCACCGCCAACAAACAGGCCGAGCCCGCCGCGTTTCATGTCAGCCGGGCCGCCATGCCGGTGGTCGCGGTTGATGGCTCGCAGGTGTGCGTGGTGGCTGGCGAATTCGCTGGCCAGCAGTCGCCCATCGTGCAAGACGCCCGCTGGCTGACCCGCGTGAACATATTGGATGTGACGGTGCCCGCAGGCGGCGTGTTGAGCATCCCGGTTAAACCCGGTGACAACGCCTTCTTTGCGCTGCATTCAGGGTCTTTTAGTGCTCTAGCCCAAGTGAATACTGCTCAAGCAGCTATCATTTTTGAAGCAGATGGCGATGTGGTTCAGCTAGAGGCGAGTAACCATGGCTTACGCGGTGTGTTTTTCAGCGGCACCCCGATCAACGAACCCATGTTTCCGAAAGGCCCCTTCATGGGCAACACCGCCCACGATGTGGCCCAGTACGCCCTGCGCTTTCAGCGGGGCGAGATGGGTCACCTCGAAGCGTCGTTCAAGCGCTGAGTCTTGAAAAGCAGTTTTTGAACGCAGAGGCCGCAAAGATGACGCAGAGAACGCAGAGGGGAAGCCAATTGGTAATTTTTTTTGCGTCCTCTGCGAAACCTCTGCGACCTCTGCGTTCAAATTTTCCCGATCCCCTTCACCAGCCTTTTAAGGAGCTTTCCAATGGCAAAAACCGTTGTTGTATTTCACTCAGGCTACGGCCACACCCAGCGCATGGCACAAGCTGTGGCCGATGGCGCCAATGCGCAGTTGCTGACCATCGACGCCGAGGGCAACTTGCCCGACAGCGCGTGGGAAGCACTGGCTGCAGCCGACGCCATCATCATGGGCAGCCCCACCTACATGGGCAGCGTGAGCTGGCAGTTCAAAAAGTTTGCCGACGCGTCCAGCAAGCCCTGGTTTGGCCAGGCCTGGAAAGACAAGGTATTTGCTGGCTTTACCAACAGCGCCAGCATGAACGGTGACAAGCTGTCTACCCTGCACTACCTGTTCACACTGGCCATGCAACACAGCGGCGTGTGGTTGGGCACGGGCCTGATGCCCAGCAACAGCAAAGCCGCCACCCGCAACGACACCAATTACATGGGCTCGTTTGCCGGTGCCATGGCGCAAAGCCCGTCGGACGCGTCACCGGCAGAAATGCCACAAGGTGACCTGGACACCGCCAAGCTCTTTGGCAAGCGCGTCGCAGAAATGGCAGCCAAGCTGCGTGGCTAAAGGAACGGTTCGCGGGCCTCCTGAAAACACGCGGCGTAAGCGCTGTCCTACACGTCGTGTAGGCATTGCCTGTCAGTCGAACTGCTAGCACGCTGATCGTGCGTAAGTGCGTTACTGCACACACTGCTTCTCAAGGAGCCGTGTGTGTCAAAGGCCCTGTTCGGGGCCAACCGGCTCACACAGCTCTGGTCGTAACTTACTATTTTCAGGAGATTTTCATGACATATACACCCCGCACCAGCACCTTGAGCCGTTCGTTCCTGGCTGCCACCCTCACCGCATTCGCACT
Source organism: Comamonadaceae bacterium (assembly GCA_031414805.1). Taxonomy (GTDB): domain Bacteria; phylum Pseudomonadota; class Gammaproteobacteria; order Burkholderiales; family Burkholderiaceae_C; genus JAAFIW01. Next base: position 47,516 of record JANOQJ010000015.1, on the reverse strand, counting down.
GATCACCATCAGCGGTTGCGCCGTTACACGCGGACAGGAAACAGTGGGTGCCTACGTCGATGACGTGTCGATCACCACTGGCATCAAGGCGCGGTTTGTGGACAACGTGGAAGTGGACGCGTCCAGCATTCGTGTTGAAACACTCAATGGAACCGTGATGCTGTCCGGTTTTGCCAAAAACGCGACGGAGAAATCCACCGCAGAGCGCATCGCACGCGGTGTGAGCGGCGTGAAGATGGTGAAAAACGAAATTTCTGTTCGTCCTTGAACGCGTTCTACAAATCAAAGGACACGCTATGAACTGGGATCAAGTTAAAGGCAACTGGAAACAGATGACCGGGCATTGCCGCGAGCAGTGGGGCAAGCTGACCGACGATGACTTTGACATCGTTGCTGGCCAGCGCGACCAATTGGCCGGCAAAATTCAGGAGCGCTACGGCATTGCCAAAGACGCTGCTGAACTGCAGATCGCGCAGTGGGAAGTCAAACTGGGCGATGCCTGGCTGAAGAAAGACGATGCAACACACGCGAAGTCGGCTGCCCAAAAAGCATCCTGAGCTTGCGGCCATAGATCAAAAGAAGCCCTGCGTTGGTTAGCCAAGCAGGGCTTCTTGTCGTCTTGCTGCAGATCGCATGACGCTTGCGTGCAGTTGTTCAATGGGCGCGTGTGGGGCTTTACCATCAGCCCATGAAAGTTCTCGCTTTGCTCCCCTGGGCCGATTGGCTGGCCGTGTTGGGTTTTCTGGCCGCCTGGATCGGCTACAACTGGTTTGCCAAATTCTGGGGCACGCGCCGCCCCTCACTGCTGGCCGCCACCAACCGATTTCGCCGCAAGTGGATGCTGCAAGCCACCAGCCGCGACCCGCGGGTGCTGGATGGCTTCATCACACAAAGTCTGTCCAGCAGCTCCTCGTTTTTTGCCTCCACCACGATTTTCATCATCGGCGGCCTGGTAGCGCTCTTGGGCACCATCGACAAAGCGGTTGAATTTGTGCGCGAAATGCCATTTGCCGTGGCCACGCCCGTCCTGGTGTTCGAGTTCAAAATCATTGTGTTGATCGGCATTTTTGTATATGCCTTTTTCCGCTTTTCCTGGGCCATGCGCCAATACACCATCGTGGCCGTGGTGGTGGGTGCCATGCCCGAGCCCAAGGAGTTTGAAGCGGGTGACTTTGACCGTGAATCGGTGGCCACTCGGGCTGGGAATCTGCTTGGCGTGGCCGCAGAGACCTTCAACGACGGCCTGCGCGCCTACTACTTCTCGTTCGCCGCGCTGGCCTGGTTTTTCTCGCCCCTGGTGTTTGCCGTCGCCACCCTGCTGGTGGTGCTTATCTTGTACGCACGTGAGTTTCATTCGGACGTGCTGCACGTGCTGAGCGACTGAATTGCACAGGCTCGTTAGCCGCCACCCTCACCGCAGCCACACCCACCCACCTGCCACTGCCCCGCCGCACATCACCAGCATCGTGGTGCACATGCCGGTGATGCGGCTCCATTGCGCGTTGTTGGTCAGCAAACACAGCGCATGCAAGCTGCGCCCTGCCACCAATGCACCGCCCAGCGTCCACAGCATCCAGATCGGTGCGCCGCACAGCTCCAGCAGTGCGATCTGCAGCAGGCAAATGGGCACGGTTTCGCTGAAATTGCCGTGGGCGCGCATGCGGTGCGTCAGGGCGGCGTCGCCCCCGTCCAGAAACATCACTTTGGCCTGGACGCGGCGCATGATGACCCAAACGGTCAGCAGCACTTGGGCGATGGCCAACACGCTGGCCAGCAGCAAGGTGATGGTGGGCAGGGGCAGGGCGGTCATACAAGTCTCCAGATAAACAAAAACAGTCGCGCCAGTTTGCCTGCTGTTTTACATCGGCGAGTAGCTGACCTCGCGCACCTCCACTCCGCCGCCCATTTGGGCGACCGGGCAGCGGTTGGCCCAGGCTGTGGCATCGGCCAGCGTGGGAACGTCCAGCACGTAATAGCCGCCGATCTGAATGTCGCCTGCCAGCGCGGGGCCGTGCACGGTTTGCAGCTTGCCGCTGTTCAGGCTGACGCGCTGGGCGTTCACGGGCGAATCCAGCTGACCCGCGGCTTTGAGCACGCCCGCTTGAATCAGTTGCTGGTTGAAATCCATCATGGCTTGCATCATTTGCGCCTGCGCATCGGCAGGTACGTGGGCCATTGCTGCGGGTTCGAAGTGGCAAAGAAGAAGTGCTTTCATGGGGTGTCCTGTGGGTTGAGTTGATAACTATCGTTCTAACGAAACTCTTTTCTGAAACCTCGTTTAGCGCGATGGGTTGGACTTTAGGCAGACCCTTTGCTTGGCACAATTGGCCTAATGCTTCATAGAATAAACACATAAAGTTTGTAATCATGAAGAGGGCACCTTATGCAGAGCATTCGCGGCATCCTGAATTTCGTGCGCACGGCAGAGCTGGGCAGCTTTGCCAAAGCCAGCAAGGAACTGGGTATTTCCGCTGTTGCCGTGAGTCAAAACATCAGCCGCCTGGAGCAGCAACTGGGTGTGCGGCTGCTGGCCCGCACCACGCGCGCGCTGTCGCTCACGCCCGAGGGCAGCGCTTTTTTAGAGCAATGCCGTGGACCGCTGGGTGAGCTGGAAGCGGCTTGTAGCGAAGTGTCTGAGGGGGCGCAGCAGGCCAGCGGCAAGGTACGCGTGACGCTCGTGTCGCCCGTCGCCCACTTGTATGTGGTGCCGTTTTTGCCGCTTTTTTTTGCGCAATACCCCGACATTGAGCTGGACTTGGAGCTGAGCGAAGAGGTCAATCCGCTGATCTCGCGCAGCTTTGATGTGGGCATACGCGCCGGTGCTTTGCAAGACGCCGCGTATGTGGCGCGCCCGCTGGGGCCGTTGAAGCTGCTCATGTGCGCGTCGCCCGCGTACCTGGCGCAGCGCGGCGTGCCCGCGTCGCTGGAAGCACTGCATCAACACAGCCTGCTTCAATTGCACTTGAGCGGCCAGGAGCGTCCCTTGCCGTGGGCGGTGCAGGTGCGCAATGGCGCGGCGCGCACCGCGCAAATGCTGCAACTGCCCGCACGCCTGCACTGCAACGACTTTCGCAGCCTGCTCGATTGCTGCATTGCCGGCCTGGGCATTGCGCATTTGCCCCAGCCGCTGGCCTTGGCCGCGCTGCAGAAGGGGCAGCTCAAACTGGTGTTGGCAGACAACATTCTGGAGGGCTTGCAGCTGTTTGTGCACTACCCCAGCCGCAAACAACTGCCCCAGCGGGTGCGGGCGTTCGTGGACTTTGTGCTGCAGGGACTGGGCGGGCACCCGGATTTGACGGCGGATGTTTCGGGCTATGGGGCTGTTGGCGTGAATAAGCATCAAAACGGCCATCAGCCCTTATAAATACTGCTCAAGCAGCTATATAAATAATAGCGATTCGCGTCGTGTCGCACGTGTGGCAACTGCTTTTCATGCGGCAGTTTTAGACTCTGTCACCACTTTTAGGAACCCCCCACCATGATCACCCTGTGCGGTTTTGCCGTCTCCAACTACTACAACAAAGTCAAGCTGGCGCTGCTGGAAAAAGGCGTGCCTTTCACCGAAGAAGCGGTGATGACCAAGAGCACCGACCCGGCCGTGCTGGCCGCCTCGCCGCTGGGCAAAATTCCGTTCATCCGCACGCCGCACGGCCCGCTGTGCGAAAGCCAGGTCATCCTCGACTACCTGGATGCCGCCTACCCCCAAGTCCCCCTGTTGCCCGCTGACCCATTTGCAGCCGCCAAGGTGCACGAACTGGCCACGTTCATCGACCTGCACCTGGAGCTGGTGGCACGTGATTTGTACCCGCAAGCTTTTTTTGGCGGCACCGTGAGCGAGAGCAGCCAGGCCCGCGTGCGCAAGCAGCTGGACAAGAACATTGCTGCCTTCAAACAACTGGCCAAGTTCGCGCCGTTTGTAGCCGGCGACACCTTCACCCAGGCCGACTGCGCCGCCTGGACCAACTTGCCACTGGTGGGCATGGCCACCAAAGCCATCTACGGCGAAGACCTGTTGCTGGCCGCTGGTGTGGACTACAAAACCTACGGCAAGATGATTGGCGAGCGGCCGGCGGCGCAAAAAGTGGCGGCAGACCGCAAGGCGGCATCTGTGCCCGCCTGATGCCTGTGTTTTAAGTGTTTTAGGCCTGCAGCCCTTGTAAATACTGATCAAGCAGCTATTGAGTCAATAGCATTCGCCGCACCAAAAGCGCTTTGTAAGCAACCGTTGCCAAGCCTTCCATAATCGGCCACATGGAAACCAAATGGCTTGAAGACTTTGTCAGCCTGGCTGAAACCCGCAGTTTCAGCCGCTCCGCGCAGCTGCGCCACGTGACCCAACCGGCGTTTTCCCGGCGCATTCAGGCGCTGGAGGCCTGGGCTGGGTCTGACCTGGTGGACCGCAGTTCGTACCCGACAAGGCTGACACCTGCGGGCGAAACCCTGTATGCCCAGTCGCTGGAAATGCTGCAGGCCTTGCAGAGCACCCGAGCCATGCTGCGCGGCCATTCCACTGCGGCGCAAGACGTGGTGGAGTTTGCGGTGCCGCACACCTTGGCGTTCACGTTTTTCCCCGCGTGGGTTTCCAGTCTGCGCGATAAGTTTGGCCCCATCAAAAGCCGCTTGATTGCACTGAACGTGCACGACGCCGTGATGCGCCTGGTCGAAGGCGGTTGCGATGTGTTGATTGCCTACCACCACGCCTCGCAACCCTTCCAGCTGGATGCTGATCGCTACGACATGGTGGTGCTGGGCGAAGAAGTGCTGTCGCCGTATGTGAAAGCTGACAGCGACGGCCAGCCGCTGTTCCGCCTGCCTGGCCGCGCTGGCCAGCCTCTGCCCTACCTGGGCTACGCGCCAGGCGCGTACCTGGGCCGCGTGACCGACTTGATCCTGAAGGAGTCACGCACCGCCATCCACCTGGATCGCGTCTACGAAACCGATATGGCCGAAGGCTTGAAGGTGATGGCGTTGGAAGGCCACGGAGTGGCATTTTTGCCGTTTAGCGCGGTGAAAAAAGAGCTGCGCGCCAAGAAACTGGTGAGTGCCGCACCGGCAGAGATGCAGGGCCTGAGCATGACGATGGAGGTGCGCGCGTACCGCGAAAAACCTGTCAGCAAAGAAGCCTCCAAGACCTCTGGCGCAGGCAACAAGCAGAGCCACAAAGGCCCTGCGCAGGCACTGTGGGCCTACTTGGCGCAAACGGATTCGACGTAGTCCGAGATCACTCTACGGGCCACTGGTAACCCGTAACAACAGCGTTTCAGCACAAAAAATCTAAAGCCGCAAACTTTCGGAATCAGCCGTGAGAAAGTGGACTGTGTCATACAAAAGTATGACGACACATCTGCAATCCGTGTCTACCATCTGTTGTCGCGTCTGATCTTGGCCAGCACTGCGGCGTTTTTCTTGGGCCCAAGCAAACCCGCTTCAACTTGAAAGGTTGCCGTATGGAAAAATTTTCCATACGGCGCAGGAAACACACCATGCTCAAATCAAAATTCTTCACGATTTTAGTATCGCGGGAAGCCTCTATGGCGTTACAGCAGTGCCAAGTGAGTGATCCACACCATATTACTCGCGGGGCGAGCGGGTGCCATGTTCAACATATTCAACTTGCGTTGATAAAACTATCTCCAACTGCGGGTAACAGTATTTCAAAGTCAGAAATAGAGGGTCGCAGCTATGGCCCCACGACGGCAGCTGCAGTTCTGTCATATAAAAAGCAGCACGGAATCATCAATCCTGCATATCAAAAAACTGCAGATGATATTGTCGGAAAAATGACCATAACCCATCTGGACAATGCTCTTGCTACAGTGGGCTGGTAATTTTGATAACTCAATGATCGGAGATTAGAGTATGGCAAATGGCAGCTGGAATATTGAAAGCATGAGCATGGTCAGCGGTGGAATACCGGTTGTGCCCGGAATGGATGTTGGCGTTACTTCGTTAAAAATGACCGTTTCAGACCCCGCTGGTAATAAACGGGATATTCTCAGAGGAGGTGCTACGGTTTCTGCAACATTTGCCCCAAAATCTGTGCAGACTTTACAGGAGACCTTAATGAAGAAGATGTCGCTTGCTGGCAAGGAAGGAAAAGGACATTTAGTTGCTAATACGGTGAAGGCATTGTTGGGAAATGTCAACACCGGAACTATGGGTGACCTTCTTAGTTATTACGATGTCACACCAAGCCTAACCAAAGGAATTATCAAGCCGAATCAAGTGCGTGTGAACCTCGAGATACTTCAGCAGCTCGTGCCCCCCACCACCATAGGTTTAATTGTAGCGGCAGCAATGCTAACGAAAGGCAGGCCGTCACCACCACTTACATGGCAAAACTTAACTGAAGACCATATGCAATCAATTATTCTGGCGGGTGCCATTGGACCTGGTGCCGCAGAGGCAGGCATATTTTATTTCGGCCTGCCCAAGATTGCCGTTGGTATGCCGTGGGCTCCTTTTTTTGCTTCAGGCTTTGCGGGGTATGGATATGGCGGCCTCACATTGAAGTTTCCAAGTGCGCAGCTGGGCATAACTTTTTGGGGCGCGGGTGAACAGGTCATAAACTGAACTGAGGTAAATTTTGGTGTCCCCGCATATTCGCGACAAAGTTGGTCAACGATGCAAAGCCTCCTCCCCGAAACCCTGTCCAGCATCATCGGTGACATCTATGACTGCGTGATCAACCCGGACGGGTGGGTGCAAGCGTTGACGCGCATAAACCAGGCCATGAATGGGGCTTACACCACGATCAGCCTGACGGATCCGGCGTTCCTGCATCCCCGCATGGCGGCGCACAGCCCATGGGATTCGCAGATGCTGAAGATTTTGAATGAGGAATATGGCGTGGATGGGGTTCCTGGCTTGCGGGAAGTGGCGTTTGGCGATATCGACACGCCCCAGTCATCCATCAACCAATTGGGCGAGTCTGCTTTTTACGCATCGCCGTTTTACCGCAATTGGGTACAGCCCCAGGGTTTGCGTGACGCCTGCGTGATGACCTTTGTACGAACCGCTGACCGGATCGGTGCCATTGCGACAGCCACCTGGGCCAGTCGCGATGTGGTGACAGCCGATGAGCGCCGGTTCATGCAGTTGCTGGCCCCTCACATCCGGCGTGCCGCCATGATTGGTGACTTATTAGACTATCAACGCGTGCAGGCCGAATCGTTTCGCGCAGCGGTGCACCAATTGAAGACGCCGGTGATATTGGTGGGCCATCGAGCCAAGGTTTTGTTTGCCAATAACGCTGCGCAACTAATGCTCCAACAACAACTGCTGCTCACGCTGCGTGATGGCTGCTTGTGCACCACCCACGACGCGGTCACCGTTGCGTTGCAAGATGCCTTGTTGCGCTGCGGGGCGCAGGGCAAAGAACTGGGTGGCCGGGGAATTGGGATACCGTTGGTGGTGCTTGGCCAACCGGCTGCAGTGGCCTATGTGCTGCCACTACAAAACCGTACCCTGCCCTCAGGGTTTGATGGAGCGACTGCGGCCGTGTTTGTGTCTGTGGCGCAGCACACCGCGTCGCCGCCTCACCAGGTTTTGGCAGCCTTGTATGACCTGACACCGGCAGAGGCCCGGGTGATGGTACTGGTGGGATCCGGTCTAAGCACCGGCAACGCTGCGGTGACATTGGGCGTGTCCGAGAACACGGTCAAAACACACTTGTCTCGCGTGTTTGTGAAAGCCAACGTGACACGCCAGACGCGACTGATGCAATTGGTGCGCTCGCTCGCATCACCCGTTCCAAACTAGAAATTCAATCACTCATCGGGTTCACGGCGCAAAAGCTGCTCAGATTGCTATTTTTTCTATAGCGAGCGTGGTGAAAACTGAATTCACAAGGGTTTACGCTTACAAGAATCCGTCATATAAATTTTTTGCATAACGCGGCACGCAAACAGCATTGGCGTTTCACGGCACAGACTTTTACAGTCCTACCCATTGCAAAACATGATTGATTCAATGACTTCCACCTTCCGCGTCGAGCACGATTTTTTGGGCGAAAAGCAGATACCTTTCGCCGCTTACTGGGGGGTGCACACCGCTCGCGCCGTTGAAAATTTCCCGATTTCTGGCACTGCCATTTCGGCCATGCCCGACATGATCCGCGCCTTCGGTTTTGTCAAAAAAGCCTGCGCCCGTGCCAACGTGCAACTGGGTGCGCTCGACCAGAAACGTGCCAACGCCATCATGGGCGCTTGCGACATGCTGATTGCAGGCCAGTACCACGACCAGTTTGTGGTGGACGTGATTCAAGGCGGTGCGGGCACCTCTACCAATATGAATGCCAACGAGGTGATTGCCAACCTCGCGCTGGAAAAGCTGGGCTTTGAAAAAGGCCGCTACGACGTGCTGCACCCCAATGACCACGTGAATGCATCGCAAAGCACCAACGACGTATATCCCACGGCGGTGCGCCTGGCGCTGTGGTCGGGCATCGACCGCCTGTTGGGATCGATGGCTACGTTGCGCCGGGGTTTTGAAGCCAAAGCGGAAGAGTTCAAAGACATTCTGAAAATTGGCCGCACACAATTGCAAGACGCGGTGCCCATGACCTTGGGCCAGGAATTTTTGACCTACGCCATCATGATTGGCGAAGACGAAGCCCGCCTGCGTGAAGCCCGGGCGCTGATTCAGGAAATCAACCTGGGTGCCACCGCCATTGGCACCGGCATCAATGCACCGCATGGATATGCCGACATTGCCTGTCAGTTTCTGGCCGAAGAAAGCCGCATCCCGGTGGTGAAAGCCGCCAACCTGATCGAAGCCACGCAAGACACGGGCGCATTTGTGCAACTGTCGGGTGTGCTCAAGCGCGTGGCCACGAAACTTTCCAAAACCTGTAACGACCTGCGCCTGCTGTCCAGCGGCCCGCAAGCTGGTTTTGGCGACATCAAACTGCCCGCGCGTCAGGCCGGTTCGTCCATCATGCCGGGCAAGGTGAACCCGGTGATTCCCGAGGTGATGAACCAGGTGGCGTTTGAGGTCATTGGCAACGACATCACGGTGACCATGGCGTCTGAAGCCGGTCAACTGCAGCTCAACGCCTTTGAGCCCATCATGGGCTGGAGTCTTTTCAAAAGCATCACGCATCTGAGCAATGCCTGCTTGACTTTGCAAGCCAACTGCGTCGCGGGCATTGAGGCCAATACTGAGTTGCTGGCCAAGCGGGTGCGCGAATCGGTGACCCTGGTCACCGCTTTGAATCCCATCATTGGTTACGAAAAAGCAGCGCTGATAGCCAAGACTGCAATCGCTACTGGCAAACCCATCGACGAAGTCGCCGAGCTGCTGGGCATCATGACCCGCGCGCAGATTGAGGCCTTGCTGGTGCCTGAGAAGTTAACCCAACCGCTGGTGACACCAATAACGCATCAGACCGCGTGAAACTGGGCTTTCGGGCATAAAGCCTGCTTGTCTCTTTTCACCGATTGGAAAAAAATCATGCGTGCACTTCGTTGCGGAATTCTTTTTAGTTGTTGCGTGCTGGCAGCGTCAGCCCTGGTGCAGGCACAAACCAGCGCCGCCACGAGCAGCATTGGCGTGCTGGAGCGCATCAAGTCAGGCGGCAAGCTGGTCATTGCACACCGTGAGTCGTCTGTGCCGTTTTCGTATGTCGATGGCGACAAGAAACCTCTGGGCTACGCCGTGGACTTGTGTTTGAAGATTGCCGATGCGGTACGTAAAAAGACAGGTGCGCGCGAGATGCCGGTTGAAATGCTCCTCGTTACGCCCGCCAATCGCATCGCCCTCATCGAACAAGGCAAAGCCGATCTGGAATGTGGCTCCACCACCAACAACACCGAGCGTCGGCAAAAAGTAGCCTTCACCATCCCCCACTTCATTACCGGGGCCCGCTTTCTGGTCAAAGCTGACAGCAAAGTGGAGCGCATGGAAGACTTGAGCGGGAAAAAGCTGGTTTCCACCAAGGGCACCACACCTTTGAAGGCGGCAGACCAAGCTAACCGCGAGCGTTTGATGGGCATCACCATCGTGGAAGCGCCCGACCACGCCCGTAGCGTCGAGATGGTGGAAAAGGGCGAGGCTGATGCCTTCGTGATGGACGACGTTTTGCTCTATGGACTGGCCGCCAACCGCGCCACAGCCGGTGGGCTGAAAGTGGTGGGCAAGTTTTTGACGACAGAGCCGCTGGCCATCATGCTGCCCAAAAATGATCCCGAATTCAAAAAACTGGTGGACGATGAAATGCGCCGTCTGATCGTGAGCAAAGAGATCTACCCCATCTACGACAAGTGGTTCATGAAACCCATTCCCCCTCGCAACACGGCGCTGAACCTGCCGGTCAGTTACTTGCTGCGCGACTTCTGGAAATACCCCACCGACCAGGTGCCCAACTAGACATGCGGCCCTGTGCTTACCCTCGGAATCAGCCGGTTCCAGGGTAATCCCGCAAGGCCGACTACCTAAAATTTCATTACTGAGTTTTCCGACAAATTTTTCGTTTCCCCAACGCTTCACCACAGGAGATTTTCATGAAGAAGCATTTGATAGCCGCTGCCGTTGCAGCTTTCGCAGTGACCGGCGCATTCGCCCAGGCCACAGACACCCTCGCCAAAGTGAAAGCCTCTGGCACCATCACCATGGGCGTGCGTGACTCTTCCGGCGCTCTTTCCTACACACTGGGTGATGGCAAGTACACCGGCTTTCACGTTGAAATCTGCGAGCGCATCATTGCCAACGTAGAGAAAGCAGCCGGCCGCAAGCTGGAAGTGAAATACCTGCCGGTGACTTCGCAAAACCGTATTCCGCTCGTGCAAAACGGCACCGTGGATATCGAGTGCGGCTCCACCACCAACAACGCAACCCGCCAGAAAGACGTGGCCTTCCTGCCCACCACGTTCGTGGAAGAAGTTCGCATCGCTGTGAAGGCCAACTCCGGCATCAACGCTATTGCGCAGTTGAACGGCAAAAATGTCGCCACCACCACCGGCACCACCTCGGTTCAAACGCTGCGTAAAAACGAGCGCGCCACCGGCGTTGACTTCAAGGAAGTGTTTGGCAAAGACCATGCGGACAGCTTCTTGCTGCTGGAGTCGGGCCGTGCTGACGCGTTCGTGATGGACGGTGCCATCCTGGCCGGCAATATCGCCACCTCCAAAGCACCCGCTGATTTCAAAATCGTCGGCGAAGTGTTGAGCGTGGAGCCGATTGCCATCATGGTGCGCAAAGACGATGCGGCGTTCAAGAAAATTGGTGACGACACCGTGCGTGACCTGGCCAAATCTGGCGACTTGGCCAAGCTGTGGGACAAATGGTTCATTCAACCCATTCCACCGAAAAACACGCGCGTGGGCTACGCCGCCAGCGAAAGCACCAAGGCCGCCTGGAATGCACCGAATGACAAGCCGATGGAAGACTACGCCAAGAAGTAAGCCACGCTTGACGGCTTAACAGGAAGCCCCGCTACAGCAGATGCTCTAGCGGGGTTTCGCCTTATGGTCAGGGCATGCGGTCGGCATCACACTTGCTTTGTGAGACTTCAATAACTCAATAACAGGCGGAGAACTTTTATGGCGTGGGACTGGAAAGTATTCTTAAACGACGACGGCAGTGGGCGAACCTACTTGCAATGGATGTTTGACGCCTGGGGCTGGACGCTCTCCGTCGCGGCTGCCTCCTGGGTGGTGGCCATTGTGGTGGGCGCCCTGATTGGCACTTTGCGCACGCTGCCCAATAGCCCCTGGTTGGTGCGCCTGGCCAATGCCTGGGTGGAGCTGTTTCGCAACATCCCGCTGCTGGTGCAGATTTTCCTGTGGTACTTCGTGGTGCCCAAGCTCATACCACCCATGAAAGAAGTGCCTGGTTTTGTTTTGGTGGTGTTCGCGCTGGGTTTTTTTACCTCCTCGCGCATTGCCGAGCAGCTGCGTGCCGGCATCCAGGCCTTGCCCCGGGGCCAGCGTTATGCGGCCATGGCGGTGGGGTTCACCACCTGGCAAACCTACCGCTACGTGCTGCTGCCCATGGCGGTGCGCATCATCTTGCCGCCGCTGACCAGCGAGTCCATGAACCTGCTGAAAAACTCGTCCGTTGCGTTTGCGGTGTCAATTGCGGAGCTCACGATGTTTGCCATGCAGGCGCAAGAAGAAACCTCGCGCGGCATCGAGATTTACATCGCGGTGACCGCGCTGTATGCAGCCTCTGCATTTGCGGTTAACCGGGTGTTTGCTTTCATTGAAAAGAAGGCTCAAATTCCGGGCTATATCGTCGCTGGCGGAACCGGGGGAGGGCATTGATATGGGCGGCCTAGACTTAAGCTTTTTTAACTGGGACATCGTCAACAAGTTTGTGTTGAAGGGTCTGTGGTTCAGCTTGCAACTGACAGTTGTTGCCACGATGGGCGGCATTATTTTTGGCACCATCCTGGCGTTGATGCGCCTGTCGGGCAACAAGATACTGATGATTCCCGCCACCATTTACGTCAATGGCATGCGCAGCATTCCATTGGTCATGGTGATCTTGTGGTTCTTTTTGCTGGTGCCCACCCTCATCGGGCGGCCGATTGGTGCCGAGCTGTCAGCCACCATCACCTTCATTGCGTTCGAGGCGGCTTACTTCAGCGAGATCATGCGGGCGGGCATTCAGTCCATTCCGCGGGGTCAGGTGCATGCGGGGCAAGCGGTTGGCATGACCTATAGCCAGAACATGCGCCTCATCGTGCTGCCGCAAGCCTTTCGCAACATGCTGCCCGTGCTGCTCACGCAAACCATCATCTTGTTCCAGGACACCTCGCTGGTTTACGCCATTGGCGCGTATGACCTGCTCAAAGGTTTCGTGACGGCTGGCAAAATTTACGGACGACCAGAAGAGGCTTACCTGCTGGCAGCCGTGGTGTATTTCATCATCTGTTTCAGCTTGTCTTTTATGGTCAAACGCCTGCAAAACAAGATCGCCATCATTCGCTAAAAAATCTGGAGAACACACATGATCGAAATCAAAGACGTTTCCAAGTGGTACGGCCCCACTCAGGTGCTGAACAACTGCAATGTCAGCATCAACAAGGGCGATGTGGTGGTGGTGTGCGGCCCGTCGGGCTCAGGCAAGTCCACGCTGATCAAAACCGTCAACGCGCTGGAGCCCTTTCAGAAAGGCACCATCACCGTCGACGGTATTCCGCTGCATGACCCTAAAACCGATTTGCCCAAACTGCGCTCCCGCGTGGGCATGGTGTTTCAGCACTTTGAGTTGTTCCCGCATTTGAGCGTGACGGAAAACCTGACCATTGCGCAAATCAAGGTGCTGGGCCGCTCCCAAGACGATGCCCGTGTGCGCGGCCTGAAAATGCTGGACCGTGTGGGCCTGATGGTTCACAAAGATAAGTTCCCCGGCCAGCTGTCGGGCGGCCAGCAGCAGCGCGTGGCGATTGCCCGCGCCCTGTCCATGGACCCCATCGTGATGCTGTTTGACGAACCCACTTCCGCACTAGACCCCGAGATGGTGGGCGAGGTACTGGACGTGATGGTCAAGCTGGCCAAAGAAGGCATGACCATGATGGTGGTGACCCACGAAATGGGCTTTGCCCGCAAGGTGGCCAGCCGCGTGATCTTCATCGACGTGGGCGGCCGCATTCTGGAAGACTGCTCGAAAGACGAGTTCTTCAACCATCCGGAAAACCGGCAGGCGCGCACCAAAGATTTCCTGAACAAAATCTTGCAGCACTGAAAGCAATGACCCGCGCTGCGCGCGGATGACTTCGCCGCGATGCGGCTTGATGACAGATGGCTGACACGTATTCAGTCATTGCGCGTAGCGCAGTCATGCAAGCCGCAATGCGGCGAAGTCATTTCGTCATCGACAATCCACAGATGACCGACACCCTGACCCTCACCCGCCCCGACGACTGGCACTTGCATGTGCGCGATGGCGACGCGCTGCACACCGTTGTGCCCCACACCGCTGCGCAGTTTGCCCGCGCGGTCATCATGCCCAACCTGCGGCCCCCCGTGACCACCGCTGAGCAGGCGCTTGCGTACAAGCAGCGCATCCTGGCTGCTGTGCCACCCGGCGTGCAGTTTGAGCCGCTGATGACGCTGTACCTCACCGACAACCTGCCCGCTGACGAAATTCAGCGTGCCAAAGCAGCGGGTGTGGTGGCCTGCAAGCTGTACCCCGCAGGCGCGACGACCAACAGCGACGCAGGCGTGACCGATTTGCGCAAAATTTACCCGGTCTTGGAAGCCATGCAGCGCCACGGCCTGCTGCTGCTGGTGCATGGCGAGGTCACCTCGCCCGACATTGATCTGTTTGACCGTGAAGCCGTGTTCATCGACCAACAACTCATCCCGTTGCGCCGCGATTTCCCCGAACTGAAAATCGTGTTCGAGCACATCACCACCCGCGAGGCTGCGCAGTACGTGGCGCAGGCGGACCCTCACACGGCGGCCACGATTACCGCCCACCACCTGCTGTACAACCGCAACGCGATTTTTATCGGCGGCATTCGGCCCCACTACTACTGCCTGCCTGTGCTCAAACGCGAGGTGCACCGCCTGGCACTTGTACAAGCCGCCACCAGCGGCAGTGACCGGTTTTTTTTGGGTACCGACAGCGCGCCCCATGCCGCGCAGCTCAAAGAACACGCCAGCGGCTGCGCAGGCTGCTACACCGCCCACGCCGCGCTGGAGATGTACGCCGAAGCCTTTGATACAGCGGGCGCTTTAGACAAACTGGAAGCCTTCGCCAGCTTCAACGGCCCCGCGTTTTACGGCCTGCCGCGTAACACGGGCACCGTCACACTGCGCCGCGAAACCTGGAGCCCGCCCGAGCACTTTCAGTTTGGCCAGGCGCAGCTCAAACCCTTGCGATCAGGCGAAACGCTGCCGTGGCGCATGGTGTAGAGGCCGTTGACTGGGCTGCGCCCTGGCTGCAACCCTGGTGCGCGTTGGGTCAGCCAGTGGCGCAAGCGATGGATGCTGGTTTGCCCCTGAGTCGCGCGTTAAACCAAGTGGGCGAGTGTCCCGTCCAGTTCGTTCCGCAATCCGCCCTGCCAGACGGTGAGCCCTACGAGCGCTACATTTTTCAAAGCAAGCAGTGCCCCACCCGCGACAACCTGCACGATTTTTTCAACGGTCTGTGCTGGCACCTGCTGCCCCACACCAAGCGCCGCCTGAACCAGCTGCAAGCCCAAACAATCGCTAACGACGGCGTGCAGGCCACGCGCGGGCCACTGCGCGATGCGCTGACCTTGTTTGACGAGAGCGGCGCGGTGCTGCGCGCCCCCGATCCACTGTGGGCAGCGCTGCGAGCGCACGACTGGCAAGCACTTTTTGTGACCCACCGCGCGCTGTGGCAACAGGCCCATTTGCTCATCGTGGGCCATGCATTGCTGGAAAAGCTGGTTTATGCACGAAAACAGCATGTAGCCCATGTATTACTTGCTCAAGCAGCTATCGATTCAATAGCATCTACCGATGCGTGGCTGGCCCGCGAACTCACGCCGCAGTGGTTGGGCACCAAGCCGTTCACGCCTTTGCCCGTGCTGGGTGTGCCGGGTTGGTGCGCGGAGAATGAAAACCCGGTTTTTTACGACGACAAGCAGGTTTTCAGGCCTGAGCGCGTTCGCGTGCGTCCAGCCGCCAGCTTATAACCTCAATCATTTCAACGAACCAGTTTTAAATCAAATCGGCTACCAGCCCTTGTGGATATTGCTCAAGCAGCTATAAAAAATATAGTGAAATCATGTCAGTCACAGGCCACATTGGCCTTTTGCGCCGTCGGAAATGCCTTGAATTTCACACGCGTAGCCGTATCTTTCGCGCCAGGACAATTTTTCAACGCTCTTTAACGAGGAAACCATGAAACGCATTCTTTTATTTGCAATGACCAACCTGGCCGTGGTGGTGGTGCTGGGCATTGTGGCCAGCCTGCTGGGCGTCAATCGCTTCCTCACGCCCAACGGCTTGAATTTGACGTCCCTCCTGGGCTTTTCACTGCTCATGGGTTTTGGCGGTGCCATCATTTCTTTGCTCATCAGCAAGCCGGTGGCCAAGTGGAGCTCGGGTGTGCGAGTGATTGCGCAGCCGCAAAACGCCGACGAGGCCTGGATTGTGGAAACCGTGCGCAAGTTTGCCGACAAGGCAGGCATTGGCATGCCTGAGGTGGGCATTTTTGACGGCGAGCCCAATGCCTTTGCCACCGGCGCGTTCAAAAATTCGGCCCTCGTAGCCGTGTCCACCGGCTTGCTGCAAGGCATGACGCGCGAGGAAGTGGAAGCCGTGATTGGCCATGAAGTGGCCCACATCGCCAACGGCGACATGGTCACCATGACCCTGATTCAAGGCGTGATGAACACCTTTGTGATCTTCATCTCGCGAATCATTGGCTACTTTGTCGACAAAGTGGTGCTGCGCAACACCAGCGATGGTCCCGGCATCGGCTACTACATCACCACCGTGGTGATGGACATTGCACTGGGCGTGCTGGCCCACATGATCGTTTCCTGGTTCAGCCGCCAGCGCGAGTTCCGCGCCGACGCGGGCGCTGCTGACCTGATGGGCCGCAAGCAACCCATGGTCAACGCCCTGGCCCGCCTGGGTGGCATGGTGCCCGGCGAGCTGCCCAAGAGCATGGCAGCGATGGGTATCACCGGTGGCATTGGAAAGCTGTTTAGTACGCACCCGCCTATTGAGGAGCGCATTGCGCGGTTGCAGTCGGCGCAGGGGTGAAGAGCGCATTGCGCGGGTGAAATCCGTGCGCCTTGAAGCTTGGCGGTCTCGGTTTTAACCGCGGCGTGACAGCAGCTCTTTTAGCGACGCAGCCAGGTCATTCAAGTCTTGCGTCACCGTGAAATAAATAATTTCGTCATCAACGGTGTCATAGCCGTGGATGACCCGGTTACGCACATCGATTGCCAGTTTCAACGTGGGGATAGCCTGAGCCAGCTGCGGTTCGTACTTCGCAAGCCGTGCACAGGCTTCGCCCAGAATCTCCAGTTGGCGCTCGACGGCTGAGCGACGCATTTTGTCTGCGGTGTAGTCAGATAACGAAACGCCTCCAATGAATTCCTGGGCGGTTTCGATGGCGCTGATGGCATCAACCAACCACTTTGGGACTTTGTCGGTCATAGATTAGGGTTCGGCTGGCATCAACAGCACGCTGAAAGTAAGGGTTACGTATCGTGGCCGGGTTGACCAGATCCACATGTCGACCCAGGAGCTGTTCCAGGGCTTCCGCCAATTCGATCCAGCGCTTGGCGCGTGACCCGGGTACCTGCGTGTCCAGTCTCACGAGAAAATCAAAATCACTCGTGGCTGCATCAAACGCTGAACCAGTGGCTGAGCCGAACAATTCCAACTGAGCAACGCCGTGCTGTTCACACAGGGTGTTGATTTGCGGTAAGTGAGTTTTCACCAAGTTATGCATCGGCAAATTATCAAACCGAATTGAAAGCCGCTAGCAGATTGCTAAATATGCTACTTATTCAATAGCTGCTTGAGCAGTTTTGACAAGGGCTAGGCCATGATTCGTCGTGTAATCGCGCGAAATCGCCCGCGCCACCGCCTCTCCCACCCGAATGCCGTCCACCCCCGCCGACAAGATGCCGCCTGCGTAGCTGGCGCCTTCGCCCGCCGGGTATAGGCCGCGCACGTTCAGGCTTTGGTAGTCGTCGCCACGGGTGATCTTGACGGGGGACGAGGTGCGGGTTTCGACGCCGGTGAGCACAGCGTCGGGCATGTCGAAGCCTTTGATTTTTTTGCCGAAGGCGGGTAGGGCTTCGCGCATGGCGGCTATGGCGTAGGCGGGCAGGGCAAGGTGCAAGTCGCCCAGTTTCACGCCGGGTGTGTACGAGGGCAGCACGCAGCCAAAGGTGGTGGAAGGTTGGCCTGCAATGAAGTCGCCCACCAGTTGGCCGGGCGCTTCGTAGTTGCTGCCGCCCAGGACGTAGGCATTGGATTCCAGCGCGCGTTGCAAGGCCATGCCGGCCAACGGGCCACCAGGGAAATCGGCGGCGGGGTCTATACCAACCACGATGCCGGCGTTGGCGTTGCGCTCGTTGCGCGAGTACTGGCTCATGCCATTGGTCACCACCCGACCCACCTCGGAGGTGGCGGCCACGACCGTGCCGCCGGGGCACATGCAAAAGCTGTAGACGCTGCGGTTGTTGCTGGCGTGGTGCACCAGCTTGTAGTCAGCCGCGCCTAGCAGCGGGTGGCCAGCGTGCTTGCCCCAGCGCGCGCGGTCAATCAGGCCTTGCGGGTGCTCGATGCGAAAGCCGATGGAGAACGGCTTGGCCTCCAGGTACACGCCGCGTGCATGCAGCATTTCTACGGTGTCGCGCGAGCTGTGGCCCAGGGCTAGCACCACATGGTCGGCGCGCAGTTCATGGCTTTCGCCGGTGGCCTGGTTCAGTACCGAAAGGCCACGGATGTGTCCCGCTTCAATCAGCACATCGGTGACCCGCTGCTGAAAGCGAATCTCGCCGCCCAGCGCGATGATTTGCTCGCGCATGTGCTCCACCACCTTGACCAGCTTGAAGGTGCCAATGTGCGGATGCGCAGCAGTCAAAATTTCTTCGGGCGCACCGGCCTTGACAAACTCCTGCATGACCTTGCGGCCCAGGTGGCGCGGGTCGCGGATCTGGCTGTACAGCTTGCCGTCAGAAAACGTGCCGGCACCGCCCTCGCCAAACTGCACGTTGCTTTCAGTTTTCAGCACGCCCTTGCGCCACAAGCCCCAGGTGTCTTGCGTGCGCTGGCGCACCGTGGTGCCGCGCTCCAGCACGATGGGTTTGAAACCCATTTGCGCCAGCACCAGCGCCGCGAAAATGCCGCAGGGGCCGAAGCCCACCACAATCGGTCGCAGCGGCAAGTCGGCACCCGCTTGCACGGGTGGCTGCCAGGCCATGTCGGGCGTGGCGGTGATGTGGGCGTGATCTGCATGTTGGGCCAGCAGTGCCTGCGTCTGCGCTGCTCTATGCAGCACAACATCGACGATGTAGACCACCCGTACCTGCGCGCCACGGGCGTCGAAGCTGCGCTTGAAAACCTGGCAGCTCGCCATCCCGTCGGCTGAAATGCCCAGCCGCTCACAAACCAGCTGGGGCAGCGCTTGCGGTGGGTGGTCCAGCGCGAATTTGAGTTCTGAAATCCGGATCATCGACACGTCATGCGGGCAGGAAACCTTCTACCGACAGGTAGCGCTCACCGGTGTCGTAGTTAAACCCCAGCACCCGCGTGCCCGCTGTTAAGTCAGGCAGTTTTTGTGCAATGGCGGCCAGCGTGGCCCCTGACGAAATGCCCACCAGCATGCCTTCCTCGCGGGCGCAGCGGCGGGCCATTTCGCGGGCGGGTTCGGCATCGACCTGAATCACGCCGTCGAGCAAACTCGTGTCCAGATTCTTGGGAATAAAGCCCGCGCCAATGCCCTGGATCGGGTGCGGTGACGGCGCGCCGCCCGAAATCACCGGCGAGGCCAGTGGCTCCACCGCAAACACCTTCAGTTGCGGCCAAACCCCCTTGAGCACCCGCGCGCAACCGGTGAGGTGCCCACCGGTGCCCACGCCGGTGATCAGGGCGTCAAGCCCGTCGGGGAAGTCGGCCAGTATTTCTTGCGCCGTGGTGCGCACATGCACCTCGATATTGGCCGGGTTGTCGAACTGCGAAGGCATCCACGCATTCGGCGTTTGCGCCACCAGTTCCTGTGCGCGGGCAATGGCGGCTTTCATGCCACCGGCGCGCGGCGTCAGGTCAAACGTGGCACCGTAGGCCAGCATCAAACGGCGGCGTTCCACGCTCATGCTGTCGGGCATCACCAGCACCAGCGCGTAGCCCTTTACAGCAGCCACCATGGCCAGGCCAATGCCGGTGTTGCCCGAGGTGGGCTCGATGATGGTGCCGCCGGGCTTGAGCGCGCCGCTTTTCTCGGCGTCTTCGACCATAGCCAGCGCAATGCGGTCTTTGATGGAGCCGCCAGGGTTGCTCCGCTCCGACTTGATCCATACCTGCTGGCCGGGGCCAAAGAGGCGCTGCATGCGGATGTGCGGCGTATTTCCGATGGTGTGCAGAATGTTGTCGAATGGCATGAGACGGGCTCCGGGTGGATGTGGGCGTGGTGGGTGGGTTGGCAATTGTGCGGCAAGGGCTTAGTCCTGGCTGCCAGGGGGCTGTACACATTCAAATGCTACAAAATAGATAGCTGCTTGAGCAATCTATTCAAGGGCTGAAGGTCATTTATGCATCAAACTGATGCTTGATTTCGCAGTTGCTGGTATAAAACCTTTGTCGTATGGTTAACTCTAAAGCTGCCATGTTGTTCCGCTTGAACCGTTATGCAAACAAGGACCTGCTCAAGGCCATAGCCGCCGCGCTGCTGGTCTTGTTTCTCATTCCCCTTTTGACTTGGGGATTCACCGGCTACGTACAGCGCACCGCTGACGCGAAATCTCTGGCTCAGCTTGAGCAGGAGACACTCGAAAACCACAGGCTCAGTGACTCACAACGCCACGAGCGCCTGACGTTTTACAGACAGATCACGCCTTCAAAAGTCTGCGGGCGCACCGAGCCAGGCTTGGCGCAGTACCGTGCACACACCTGCGGTCCGCTGTCTGACTTGTGGCAGTTCCACGTAGTGCAGCAGGTCGCCCAGTGGACGCTACTTGCCAGTACCTTGACGGTTGCCATCGCCCTGGGTTTGGTGGCGTTGGCCTGGGCGCGTGCGCCACTGCAGCGACGGATTTTTGTGTTCGGTGGGTGGCTTCACGGCTTGGTGGGGCTGGCGCAATTGCTGGTGCAAGCCGGTATGCTCGCCTGGCTGTGCTTCTGGCTCCCGGTGTATTTCGGGGAAATCAATTTGTACAAGTGGCTCGTGCCCGTGGGCCTGTGTGTGGCGGCGGCGGGCGTGATCTACACCTTGCTGCGTGTGCGGCGATTCGTGTCCGTGCCGTACCGCTTGGCGGGTGAGCGGCTGGATGAGCAGCAGTCACCGCTGCTGTGGGCGCATGTTCGCCAGACCGCTGCTGCGCTTAAAACACCACCACCCGATCAGATCGTGGCGAGCATCGACACGAATTTCTTTGTCGCGCAAGCGCCTGTGCGGCTGGGCCGTGAAATGCTGCAGGGGCGTACCTTGTATGTCAGCCTGGCCCTGCTGCGTCTGCTGAGCCGTCGCGAAGCCGACGCGTTGCTGGCGCACGAACTGGCCCACTGTGCGCACGACGAATCATCCCGCCGCACGCCACTGGGTGCCCAGTTGCATCGGTTTCAACAATACAGCCAACAAATGCGCCAGCTGATCCCGGCGGTGGGCGTTTTCTACCTCATGCGGGGCTGGCGGGCTCTCTTTCAGGCTGTCGCGCTGCCGGACAAACTGGCCAGAGAATTTTCTGCCGATCAAGCCGCCGCAAAGCTTGTCTCATCCGGCAGTCTGGCGCGTGGCCTGATCAAAATGGCCGCCTACGCGCACTACCGCAAACAAACGCGAAGCGCGCTGTTCGCCCGCAACCACCAAACCGACGGTAAGCTGGACTTTGAATACGCGGTGGCCAGCGGATTTGTGGCCCACATGCAGTCTGCGCACTTCATGAAAGTGATGCGCAGCGCGCAAATTCCGCACCCGTTCGACACCCACCCGTCGCTGCGCCAGCGGATGAAAAGCCTCGGCGTGAAGATACCCGTCGCCCGCTACGCGGGCGTGGCGAGCACCAAGCCGACCGATAGCTGGGTGACGGATGTTCCCGAGGCGGTTCACATCGAGCAGCGTTTGTGGGCGGCGTATGAACAAAAAATGGCGGGGGTTGAGAGCGACGCGCCGCGACCACCTGATCGCGCGCCGAAAAACAAATCGACCGGCACTGGGCAGAGACGCACGGCCAGTGCTGCGTAAGTTCATCGGTGCCATTTTTAGGTAAAAATGCCCTTGCGCCCTTGTAGATATTGCTGAAACAGCTATAAAAAACATAGCATTGGTTGCACTGAGATAATGCGTTCGTGAAGTCCGCCAGGCCGTCGCTGGTGCAAGTTGGGAAACCAAGCACTGGAGGAACGTCCGGACTGCGAAGGGCGGCGTAGCAGCTAACGGCTGTCCACCGTGAGGTGAGGATTAGAGCAACAGAGACGAGTCGAGGCGGAGAACCATTGGGGGTGTTCTGTGCAGGGTTGGCGAAAGCCAACTGCCGGGCGGCGCAAGTCGGTCGGCACCAAGCAACGCTTGGGCCTGGCAGCCACCCGTGGCGGTTACCGCAACGGGTGAAACGGGCAATCTCTACGCGCAGCAATACCAAGTAGGCCAGTCCAAGGCGGTGGCGGTTCGCCGTTACCTTTTGACCTGTGGCTCCGCAGGGCGAGCTGGCGGGTAGGTAGCACCGAGCTGTTGGGTGACCAACAGCCCAGATTAATGACGGTCACGTGGGGGGCAACCCCCACGCACAGAATCCGGCGTATCGGCGGGCTTCACACTTTTACACAGCAAACCTCAAACCGAGGCTTTGATCTTTCGCAGCGCACCGGCCGGTGCCGCGCCTTCCAGTTTGGCGCGCACATCCGGCGTGGCGCAGGCTGGCGAAAAACTCACCGTCACTTCTGATCCGGCAGAGCCTGCCAGCGCTAAACACGCCTGACCGAGCTTGCCGTTCAGCGGCGCCACCAGCGCTTCCTGCACGATGTCGGGCGCGCTGCCGTCGGCCAGTTGCAGGGTGAACTGGCCGGGTGTGGGCGATGCTTGCACGTCCAGTACCTGGCGGCTGGCGCGCAGTTCGCGCAGCAACAGGGCAGCTGTGGTGGCGTCGGGCACGCCGGTAATAGTCAGGCTGGTTTTCTGGGTGCCGTAGTTGAAGTGCTGCAGAAAGAAGCCGCGCGAAAACTCGTCACCCATCAGCTTGCCAATGTCTGCCAGCGCCTGCTCTTCGGAGGCCCAGCTCTGGTTTTTGGGCAGCACGGTGTTCAGGTAAATCTCTTCGCCAGTGGACTTGTCGATGGCCTTGATGGTCCAGGAGGTGAGCACCGATTTGGTAATGGTCAGGCCTGAGGCGGCCAGCTTGGCCGACAGTTGCTTCAGGCGCACCTCGCCTTGCACCTCAAAGTCGGCCACCTTGGCTTTGTCGGCCACCTTGGCCTCGCCTTCGGGCGACCACACGCGAAAGCCGAACGACTTGATTCGCTGCTTGAGCACGTTCTCAGCCAGCTGCGAACGCTCGGGTGGCAGGGCCTGAATGCCTTCGCCGCTGCGAATGATCATTTGCAGAGAAACCTTGGGATCGCCCTGCTTGCGGATGAAATCAATGCGCTCGTCGCGAGAAAGTTGGTTGAGTGACTTTTGGACGTCGCGCACCCGCACCACGGCGCGGGTTTCACTTTCGACCAGACCGCCACCGGCCGGGCTGGCACCCTCGCGAATCACGGTTTTGATGAAGCCGCCGGAAGTATTCAGCAGTTTTTGCTCCAGCACTTGATGGTTTTTGTCCAGCGAACCCGCGTCGACGTACAACGCCAGCGCCTTCTCAATCAGGCGGCGCTTGGCGTCGTCGCGCGCAAAGCCTTGTGCGGCCGCAGCATCGCCATTGAAGCGGGGATCTTTGGTATCGGCCACGCCCACGGCGCTGATGATCATCGTGCCGGGCTCGGGCGCTGGCTCGTAGGCGGCTGGTGGCGCGGTGGGTGCGGCGGCCACTACCTGAGCAGCCACCGGTGTGCTTTGCGCAGCAGGGGCAGCCACTGCTATTGCCGGTTGTGTTTGTTGCGCCAAGCTCGCTTTCTTGCCGCCCGTGCCACTGAGCAGCACAAAAGCCCCACCGGCAACCGCTACCACGCCCGCAGCAGCCGCTGCGTACAAAGGAAGCTTGGACCGGCCTTGGGGCGCTTTGGAGTGGGCGGGCTCATCGGCCATTGCGTTTGCACTGCCAGCGCGGGCGATGGGCGCAACGGTGATCTGTTCAGGCGCCACGGTGGGCCGTGTTGGCGCAGCGTGCAAAGGTACTTGTGCAGCGACGCGCTGCGTCACGGTGCGCTGCGCCGCCGCCATGTGCTGACCCGGTGGCAGGGTCGGGTCTTCAGGTCCCAGCAGCGCAAAGTCTGGCGATACGGTCAAGCCGTATACCGCGTTGCGGATGGCTTGCGAGAACTCGCCCGCCGTCTGGTAGCGATGCGCGGGGTTTTTGGCTAACGCCGTTTGCACCACGAGGTCAAGCCCTTTGGGCAACGTAATGTTCAGCTCCGACGGTGGCGTGGGCTCCTCGCGCAGCACCTTGTACATGATGGTGGTCTGGCTGCCCGTGAACGGTTTCTCGCCCGTTAAAAACTGGTACAGGATCACGCCACACGAAAAAATATCGCTGCGACCATCAACCGTCTGACCCATGAATTGCTCGGGCGACATGTAGGACGGTGTGCCCATGATGGTGCCGGCCTGTGTGAGTTGTGAGGCTTCGATGCGTGCAATGCCAAAGTCGGCCACCTTCACTTTGCCGTCGTCCAGCAGGATCACGTTGGCGGGCTTCATGTCCCGGTGCACCACGCCATTCGCATGCGCGTGCTGCAGTGCCTCGAGCATTTCACCCATGATGCGCGCCACCTCGGGCAGTGCAAACCGTTCGTTGGCTTCCAGGTAGTCGCGCAGCTCTTTGCCTTTGACAAACTCCATCGCAATAAAGGCCACCCGCTCACCGGCAGGCGCACTGCCAGGCGCGGCCATCATGGTCTGCTCGTCTTGTACCACCACTTCACCGTATTCATAAATGGCCACGATGTGCGGGTGGTTCAGCCGTCCCGCCGCTTGTGCTTCGCGTTTGAAGCGGGCCAGCACGTCAGCCGCTTCCGTGCTGTTTAACTGCGCAGGCAGGATGGTCTTGATGGCCACCGTGCGTTCGATCAGCGGGTCAAAGCCTTCGTACACCACGCCCATGGCACCTTTGCCGAGCTGCCGCTTGATCTGGTATTTGCCTAACTGGTGCAGTGGAACGGGGGTGGTGCTGGGTGTCATGGTGGTTCCTGCGGACTTGTAGGTGGATTACTTGTACTTCGCGTCGATGTCCCACACCGCTGTTTGCACCAGACGCTGCACCATCGTGTCCAGCCCCACGCCGCCTTTGGCACTTTCGGATGAACCCATCACACTGGTTACGGTGCTGCCCACTTCCATCTTCAACTCCTTGTAGCCTTGGGCGACTTGCTGGGTCGTGTTGGCATCCATGATTTTGTAGCGCATGCCAATCAGCCACACACCGGTGGTGTCCTGGTTGTTGATGGACCCCGCCACGGTGCCCGCCGCCGCGCCAGCCATGCTGCCACCACCAAAAATCGAGAGCAAGCCGCCCAGGGCGCGGCCATCAAAGCCTCTTCTGTTCTCGGAAATCTGCTCGGCTTTCAGGATGTCGAACTTCACCACCCACTTGGTGGTTCTGAGCTTGCCCATCTGCATCGTTTTGCGCGCTGCCTGCGGGTCGCCCAGGTTGTAGGCCAGCGACACTTCCTGGAGCAGATTACCCAGGTTGGCTCGCTCTAGAACCGGGAAATTGGCTTGCGAGAGCTCCAGCTCACCAAAGTCGGCAATGTTGTTGGGGCCAAACTTTTGCATGAAGCCCGCGTTGTTGCTCTTAACTTCGCCAGGAATGACCACCAGGGCCGGGCCGCGCCGAGCTTTGTTGGTGTATTCCACCTCCTGGTAAGCCGCCTGATCGGCAGCCGCATTGGCCGCGTCGGATGTCGACGTGCCGACTGTGGGCGACGGGTTGCCAAATTTAGGTTGGGCTTGAACGCTTGCAATCGATGCTGCGACCAACGCGCAGGCCAACAAAGTGTGTTTGATCGACATAAAAATCCCCTAAAACAATAAAAACAAATCAGAAATGCTGCAGATCATTTCCCGCCCGCTTTGCGGCAATAGTCGCTGTACAACTGCGCCACTACTTCTTCGGCCCGCTCCTCCACCAAGGTCAAGGCCATGCCGGTGGTGTCGCTACCTGCGTAGCTGGCATTGCTGGCCTTGGCCCGCGAGATCACCGCTCCGCCCGACGTGCTGAGCATGAAGTCCATGTTGATGGTGACCTGGTTCACGTTGATCATGGCGTTGCGCTCGGCCCGGCTGGTGACCAAGCCCTTGAGCACATACGCAGCAGCCAGACGGCGTGATGCGCTGAGCGCGGCATCGGGGTTGTTTTTGAAATACGCATCAATCTCGGCTTGCGCCACCTGCGAGCGAATTTGCGCAGCGGTGTAGGTCTTCAAGCCCAACGCCTGCAAACGGCTGTTGATGGCATCCACATGTCGGCCAAAATTGTTCTGACTGGCCACCAGAGCGCCGTTGCGCTCTTCGGCTAACAGCACCATGATTTTCTGGTTCTTGATTCGGGCGCGGCACGGCGTGGCCAGTTGCGCCTGGGTTTTGCCGTCGCGCTCGGCTTGCGCGGCCCTCTCGGCGGCCTCGTCAGGGTCGGGATTCGAGAATTTGAAGCCCTGTGCTTGGGCAACGCCGACCACCAACAGGGCAATCGTTGCCCCTTTGAGCGCCTGTCCAGTCACACGTCTGATGGTTTTTCCACACATCGCTAACATCGTTGTCAACCCCGTTTAAAAGTAACAGGAAATTATTATGGATTTAGGAATAGCAGGCAAATGGGCGCTGGTCTGCGGCGCCAGCAAAGGCTTGGGTTTTGGCTGCGCGCAGGCGCTGGTGCAAGAAGGTGTCAATGTGGTGCTCGTGGCGCGGGGCGTTGATGCTTTGGGTGATGCTGCTACGAAATTAATAGCTGCCCGTGCAAGCCAGATAAGCGCAAGTGTGCAATTTGGCACACAAATTGAAAACACAACTCAAGTGAAACAAGTTGTCGCAGACATCACGGCCGCAGAGGGTAGAGCGGCAGTGTTCGCCCTGCGTCGTGACTTCGACATCGTGGTGACCAACGCGGGCGGTCCACCCCCCGGCGACTTTCGCGACTGGGATCGCGACGCCTGGATCAAAGCCATCGATGCCAACATGCTCACGCCCATTGAGCTCATCAAAGCCACCGTCGACGGCATGGCTGCCCGTGGCTTTGGCCGCATCGTGAACATCACCAGCAGCGCCGTGAAAGCCCCCATCGACATCCTGGGCCTGTCCAACGGAGCCCGCAGTGGCCTGACCGGATTTGTGGCGGGTGTCGCGCGCAACCCCAAACTCGCATCGGCCAATGTGACCATCAACAATTTACTGCCTGGTGCGTTTGAAACCGACCGATTGAAAACAACTCTGCAAGGCGTGGCGACCAAGTCCGGCCAGAGTCTGGACACCGTGATGGACACAAGGCGCAAAACCATTCCGGCGCAACGCTTTGGCAACCCGCAGTAATTTGGCGCGATCTGCGCGTTTTTGTGCAGCCAGCAGGCCGGGTATATGACGGGGCAGAACGTGCTGGCGGATGGCGGGGCTTACCCGGGCACGTATTGAGGCGCTACAACCAGCGCCGTACCCGCCCGCAATACGCCTGGTAGGCCTCGCCAAACAGCCGGTTCATCACCCGTTCTTCTGGTTTGATCTGAAAGCGGTTCATGTACACATAAAACGCCAGCGGCCCGGCCAGTGCCCAGATGGTCAACAGGTAAGTGGCCCATGCCAGCAGCACGCACAGCATGCCCACATACATGGGGTTGCGGGTGATGCGGTACACACCCGACGTCACCAGTGATGACGCCTTTTCGGGTTGTAGCGGGTTGACGGTGGTGCGGGCCTTGCGGAAGGCCACCAGGCCTGCCGCACTGAAACCGATGCCCATCAGGGCGACCGCAATGGCTACCGGCAAACGGAACGCCGACGTGGCACCCGACTGGGGGCTGAAGTGCCACGCCACACCCATGAGCAAGGCCAGCAAGAGCGCCACAGCGGGCGGGGGAATTTTGAGTTCGAGTTTGGACATGTGCTGGATTGTGGGGGCCCCCGATCGCGGGCCACTTACCGGCGCGACGCCACCGCGATCCCGCCCACGATCAGCACAAACGCCGCTGCGTGATACAGCTGGGGCAGCTCGCCCAGAAAAGCGGCCGACAACACCGCGGCGAACAGCGGCGTGAGGTTGGCAAAAAACGCCGCCACATTGGGTCCCACGCGCTGGATACCTAAACCCCAGCAGCGGTAGGCCAGGATGGCGGGGCCAGCCGCCACGTAGAGCAACGCAGCGGCTAGAGGCCAGCTCCAGGTAATTTGGGTATTGGGTGTCAGCGCCCATTCGCCGCCCGTCAGCAGACCCGCCCATACCAGTCCAAACACGGTTTGGGCCATCACAAAGGCGGCCCAGTCGTTGCGCAGGGCGGCGGGATCGTCTTCGCGCCGGGTGAGCAGCCAGCTGTACCAGGCCCATGCCACTGTGGCCACCAACACCAGGATGTCGCCGGGCACCAGTTGCAGCTGCGCCAACACCTGCCACTGGCCGCGGCTGAGCACCAGCAGCACCCCCGCGACCGACAACAGCGCCCCCAGCATTTGCCGCCGCGTGATGGTCTGGCCAAAGAACAGGCCGCCCATGGCCAGCATGAAGATCGGCGTGCTGGCGGCCACCAGGGTCACGTTGATGGGGGTTGATGTTTTGAGCGCCAGGTATTGCAGGCTGTTGTACAGGCCCACCCCGAGGAGGCCGAGCAGCGCATAGCGGCGCCAGTGTGCCCACAGCGGGCTTGCGCTACGCAGCACCCACAGCGTGAAGGGCAACAGCAGGGCAAAGGCGATCAGCCAGCGCATGAAATTCAGCGTGAAGGGCGGGATCACACCGTTCAAGACGCGGCCCAGCACGGCATTGCTGGCCCACAGCAGGGGCGGCACCACCAGCAAGGCGGCGGTAGAAAGTGTCAGGCGTTGATTCATCATCAAGCACTGTAAGCCACCCTCTGGCAACCCCCCGGCGCTGCACGTTGCGTCGTTTCATGGCAGCATGTACGCGTCATAAAACGAGGAGACCCCCATGCCCCAAGCCATTCAAATCACCGCATTCGGCGGTCCCGAGCAACTCAAGATGGTCAACGTCGAAGTTGGCAACCCTGGCCCGGGTGAAATCCGCATTCGCCACCATGCCATCGGTCTGAATTACATCGATGTGTACCAGCGCACCGGCCTGTACCCCAATGCCTTGCCCTTGCAACTGGGCATGGAAGGCGCGGGCATCGTGGAAGCGGTGGGCGACGGCGTGACACACCTGCAAGCAGGTGACCGCGCGGCTTACGCCGCCAACCCGCCCGGCAGCTACAGCCAGGTGCGTGTGATGCCCGCGAAAAACGTCTGCAAGCTGCCCGACGCCATCAGCTTTGAAACCGGCGCAGCCATGATGCTCAAGGGGCTGACAGCACAGTACCTCCTCAAGCGCACCTTGCCGCAGGGTGGTTTGCAGGCGGGGGACTTTGTGCTGTTTCATGCGGCTGCCGGTGGTGTGGGGTTGATTGCCTGCCAGTGGGCCAAAGCGCTGGGCTTGCAGCTCATTGCAACTGCGGGGTCGGATGTGAAATGCGCGCTGGCCATTGAGCATGGCGCGGCACACGCCATCAACTACCGCACGGAAGACTTCGCGGCGCGGGTGAAAGACATCACCTCCGGCAAGGGTGTAAAAGTCGTGTACGACTCGGTGGGCAAAGACACCTGGGACAAATCACTTGATTGCCTGCAGCCCTTCGGCCTGATGGCCAGTTTTGGCAACGCGTCGGGACCTGTCGCGCCGTTTGCGCCTGGCATCCTGGGTGCGAAGGGTTCGATTTACGTGACGCGCCAGACGCTGTTCACCCACATCGCCACCCGCGAAGCCAACCAGGCGATGGCCGACGACTTGTTTGCGGTGGTGCAAAGTGGTGCCGTGAAGATTCGCATTGACCAGCGCTTTGCCCTGGCCGATGTGCAGCAGGCGCATCGGGTGCTGGAAGCGCGTGAGACGACCGGTTGCACGATACTGCTGCCGGAGTGATTGACATTGCTATTTTGCTATTGAATAAATAGCTGCTTGAGCAGTATTTATAAGGGTTTTAGCGTGTTTTGTTATAAATTTGACCCTGCGGTGGCAGAGCAGGTGCTTACGTGCTCCACACCCTGGGCTGCGTCGCGGCCAGCCCCCACAACTGCACACGCCACGCATTGCGCACCGCCTTGAGCAGTTGCATAGCGGGCTCAACCAGCGGCGCAAGCACCCGCACCGCCACCACCTGCGGATGGGGGGCCGTGGCAGCGGCGGCCAGGTCAGTGCCCAGCGGTGGCAGCAGCGCACGTGCGACGTCCAACGCCAGCTCACGCTGCGCACGTGAAATCTCGCTACCGCAAACCCAAAAAAGCGTCGCCAGGCAGCGGTGGCCAGCCAGACCCACAGGGCTGTTCATCAGGCGCAGGTCGTTTGCTGCCATGCGGCCACGCTCCAGCCACACGCCAGGCAGCTCCAGGTGCTGCTGATACTGGCCACGCTCAAACGGCGCGCGGGCAGCGGGCAGGCCCAGGGCAGTGATGTCCCAGCCGATCAGTTGCGCGCTGGGCGCCAGATCCATCGTCACGCGGTTTTCTGCCAGACAACCGCTGTAGGCAATCGCCTCCAACGGCAGCCATTCCAGCCGCGCGTTGTCGGCCAGACGCAGGTGGCTGCGCTGCAGGGCCAACTCGCCGTCTGAGCGGTAAAAGCGCGTGGCGCCAGGCGTGGTGATGAGCCCATGTGCACCCGGTGCCACCGACACCTCGATGTCCAGCGTGTCGCCACCCACCAGGCCACCCGGCGGGTGCACCAGCACGTTGTGGCAAATGCCAGGGCCTTCGGGGTACAAGCTTTGCAGAATGCGCAAGGGGCCGGTGTGTGCGAAGCGGGCCGTGGTGTGCGCTTGACCATCACGTGGTCGGGCGGCATACGCCAAGCTCAAACTGGCTTGCCAAGTCATGAAAACTGCATGTTGGATACTATAAAAATAATAGCTGCTTGAGCAATGAATACATGGGCTGGTGGCCGATCTGGTTCATAAAGCGACTATTCGATGCACCTCGTGCTCCCCACGCCGGGCGAGCAGCTCCATCAGCTACCTTAGGATCAGCATACCCGGTCGCTAAGCATCCAAGCTCATTGCCTGGGGCGAATTCAGGTAGCCGATGTTGTGCCCGGCGTTGAACTCGACCAAAGGCGGTTTGGCCTGTGTGCTTCAAAATCCCTTTGTTCAGGGAAAAGCGGTCATGGGGCGGGATGGCTATATTTGATTGGGTGTACATTAAATTCATGCTTACCGTTATCCAAACTCCGACTTTCATGCGCAGCATGGCTGGCATCTGGAGTGAGGATGAAGCCGATGAATTTGTGGACTTCATGTCGGAAAATCCCACCGCTGGCGATGTCATACAAAACACCAAAAGCCTGCGCAAAGTGCGCTGGAGCCGCGCGGGTATGGGCAAGCGTGGCGGTGTGCGGGTGGTGTACTTTCAGCGACTGGCCAACGGTGAGGTGGTGCTGTTGATGGGGTACACCAAGGCCAAATTTGATGATTTGCCCACCGATTTTTTAACTCGCCTGAAGGAGAAATACGATGCCTAGAGCGTCAACTACCGGCGCAGTGCCGGATGCAGAAACACTGCAATTCATGGCCGATCTGGAGCAAAGTCTTCAAGAGGCCCAAGCGGGGGTCTATGCCCGTGTGACCACGCCCGACCAGGTGCAGCGCCGCCGAGGCAGGCCTGTGGGCAGCGTGCAACCCACCACCAAAGAGCCGGTAAAGATTCGCCTGTCGCCAGACGTTCTGGCCGCGCTGCGGGCCACGGGAGACGGTTGGCAAACACGCATTGACGCAACGCTACGGGCATCGTTGCAACTGGCCGGGAAACTATGAAATAGAGAGCTGCTTGAGCAATCAGCGCTTGCAATAGAGGTCGTTTTGCCCTGAATTCGTTAGCTGTGCCGCACAGCCAACCCTGAGTTAAAGAGGTGTTGGTTGCGTTCAATTGTGTGAAGGCCAAAGTTCGATCTACGACCTCGGAGGCCGTGTCGCGCAGCTATGCTTTGTACTCAAGCCACTCTCCGCGAGGAGCGTTTTCCGCGCGCTCTTGGTCGAGCCAATGGTCAAATGCCTCTTTGCCAGCGCCACGCCAGTGCAGAACAGATCGAGCTACATCTGCTGTTGACCTTAGAGCATTCAGGCCAGTTGACCAGCCTGGGTGGTATTGGTGGAACCCGCGCGCAAACTTCATTTCCAGTATCCATCCGTTCTCGCGGCTAACATCACAGTGGAGAACGAACATCCCTGGAGCACCGACTACCCGCGAGCCACAGACTGTATGGGTGTGCTCCGACAAGCTGCGTGTGCGATCAAGCTCAATTTCGTTCCATTGCTTTGCATATCGGCGGTACATGCGGAACAAGGGCTCGCTATAGATGTTTGCGCTGAGTTCTTCCGCTGAGGTGGCACCTTTCCAGCGCTTTCCATCGGACGGTCGCTTGCCGCGCCAATAAGCCTGATTTGTCAAAGGGAATCTCCTGTAGTGATGGGATGCGCATTGCCGCCGCCGACTTGTGGGTCCAAGCGTTGGAATTCGTCCGCTGGTTTGGCGTGAAGCCCTTGCTCCTGCTCTTGACTGACCGCGTGTTTCGACTATGCATGATGGGCGGTCGTTGTGTCGAACTACTCGACTAAGTATTTCCGAAGGTGGCAACAGGTCAGCTTGAATTGAAGCTCAATTTCTGTACTGGTGAAGCGCACTTGCATCACTCGTTGCGAGTCGTGAACCTCATCCACATCAATCTTCGCTCCAGACTTCGCTGCGGCATCACAGATAAGTGACTGAATCGAGTTTTCCGTTTCAAGCGTTGGGTTTAGAGCAGTTTCATCATGCGGGAACATGTACCTGAGCTTTTTCTGCATTTTGAGCCTTCCTGCTGAGCGGTAAGCGGCCTAGCGCTCGAATAAAGTGGCACCATCACTCCCCCTGAGAGCCCCGATGCGCCCATGCCGTGGTGTTTTTCTCGATGGCACTGAACAGCTCGTACATGGCCATGGCCATCACGCCAATCACCACCAGGCCGGCAAAGGCCAGGGGTAGGCGTTGCTGGCTGCCAGCGGTTTGCATGAGGTAGCCAATGCCGGAGTCGCCCGCGGTCATTTCAGCCAGCACGGTGCCCACGAAGGCCAGGGTGATGGCAATTTTCAGCGAGCCGAAAAAGTAGGGCATGGAGCGCGGCAGGCCCACTTTGACCAGCACGTCCCAGCGCTTGGCGCCCAGCACCCGCAGCACGTCTTCCAGCTCGGGCTCCAAGGTGGCCAGGCCAGTGGCCATGTTCACGGTGATGGGGAAAAACGAGATGAGGAACGCCGTCAGGATGCCTGGACCCACGCCAATGCCAAACCACACAATGAGAATGGGCACGATGGCCGCTTTGGGTACGGCGTTGAACGCCACCAGCAGTGGATACAGCGCCGCGTAGATCAGCCTCGACGAGCCCACCATGAAGCCCAGCAACACCCCCACCACGATCGACAGTCCGAACCCCAGCATAGTCACCCAGAAAGTCTTCCAGGCGGCTTGTGCAATCGGCCCGGTGAACTCAACCAGCGCCTGGCCAATGGTCCAGGGGCTGGGGAAAATGAAGTCAGGAATTTTGAACAGCGTGCAGACGCCTTGCCAGAGCAGCAGCACGGCGACTAGCAGCACCCAGGGTGCCCAGCGCTCTTGTTGTTTGTTGTTCATTTGACGGCCCCCACCGCTTTTCTATGCGCCCCAATGTGCCCACGCAGCTCGTGCACGATTTCAGTGAAATGCGGTGTGTAGGTCACTTCCAGATCGCGCGGACGCGGCAGGTCAATCTCGCGTTTGACCACGAAGCGACCCGGGCTTGAGCTCATGCAATACACGGTGTCGGCCAGAAACACGCTCTCGCGCAAGTCGTGCGTCACCAGAATCACGTTGAAGCGTTGGGCGGCATGCAGGTCGCGTAACGCGCACCACAGCTCTTCGCGGGTGAAGGCATCCAGCGCGCCAAACGGCTCGTCGAGCAGCAGCATTTTGGGCTCGTGCACCAGGGCGCGGCAAATGCTGGCGCGCTGCTGCATGCCGCCGGACAACTGCCAGGGAAACTTGTCTTCGTAGCCACCCAGGCCGACCGACTGCAGCAGGGTGCGGGCGCGGGCTTCAAATTCTTTGCGCTTGGACTTGAACTGGCTGCGATACGGCTCGACGATTTCAAGCGGCAGCAGCACGTTGTCTACGGTTGTCCGCCAAGGCAACAACGACGGCGCTTGAAACGCCATGCCCGAGATTTTGAGAGGCCCAGTGACGGGTGCGCCGTCGATGTGAATGCTGCCCTTGCTAGGCATTTTCAGGCCGGTGGCCATCTTCATGAAGGTGGACTTGCCACAGCCCGACGGCCCCACGATGGCAATGAACTCGCCCCGGCCCACTTGCAGGTTGATGTCTTCTACCGCAAAGTGTTTTTGCGCCAGCAACTCGTCGTTGTAGGCCAGCCAGACATTTTGAAAGTCCACAAATGGTGCGTCGCCCGCAGGCGTTGCACCAACCTGATGCGTAGCCACGCTCACTTCCGGGCCGGCAGGATGTTCAGCTCGGCCACGGTAGGCAAAAACGAGCCGTTCCACACGGCATCGGGGCTCACACGGCTTTTGGTGGCAAAGGCATCGGACACCTGTGAGGCCATCAGCGACAGGCGCGGGCCTTTGGCTTGACCGAAACCTTCAGCACGCGCGTCCGGGCTGTTGACCACCGAGTCAATCGCCAGCTTCAGGCGGCGGGTTTCCAGCTCTACGTTGATGATGCCGTCGCGCGCTTTCACGCTGTCAATGGCGGCTTCGGGCTTGGCGATGACTTCTTTGGCGCCTTTGGTGAAGGCCTGCAAAAACGCGCGGACGGCGGCCGGGTTGTCCTTGATCATTTTTGGCGACGCAATGATGACGTTGCCATACAGCTTGACGCCGTTGTCGGCATACGGCAGCACCACCACGTCTTCGGCTTTCACCCCACGCGCCTCAATGTTCAGCAGCGAGGTGAACGAAAAGCCGGTGATGGCATCCACATCGCCGCGCACCAGCATGGTTTCGCGCAAAGGGGGGTCCATGGCGGTCCAGGTCACGTTGCTCACGCTGTTGGCTTTTGCAAACACGGGCCAGGCTTTGCGGCCGGCATCAAACACCGGGGCACCCAGTTTTTTGCCATTCAGGTCAGCCGCAGTCTTGATGCCGGATTTTTTCAGCGCCAGCACGGCGGCGGGCGTGTTGTTGTAGACCATCATCACGGCCACAGGCTTGTTGGGCGCGTCGGGGTTGTTGGCGTGAAACTCCATCAAAGCAGCCAAGTCGGCAAAACCCATGTCGTAGCTGCCCGAGGCCACGCGGGTGACGGTTCCGCCCGAGCCGTTGCCCGCGTCAATCGTCACGTCCAGCTTGGCATCTTTGAAATAGCCTTTGGCAGCGGGCTGCAAAAACAGGGCGGCAGGGCCTTCAAATCGCCAGTCAAGCTGAAATTTGATGGGGGTTGTCTGCGCATGGGCCGTGCCAAAAGCGGCCATAAAAGCCAGCGCAGTGGCGGTTTTGATCAGGGAACGCTTGTTCATATCTAGCTCCAGAGAAAAATCAATGTGGGGACGAACTAAAGACCATTACGCAAAAACAGTGCCCATGTGGCGTGATCGTGTGCAGAACTGTATACAAAGCTGGATGAATTCTGCACCCGAGTTTCCCTAGTGCGGCGTCGTTAGCAGGTACTTTTTGCTATTAATAATATAGCTGCTTGAGCAATATTTATAGGGGCTAGTGGCCTATTCGGCCAATAAATCGCGCAAAGTACGCGCCACCACCTTGGTGGCACCTTTCAAGTCGCTCAAAGCCAGTCGCTCGTCGGCGCGCTTGGCGTGCGACTCCAGCACGCTGCGTGGGCCGGCGCCATACAGCACGCTCGGAACGCCCGCCTCGCCGTATAGCCGTGCGTCGGTGTACAGGGGCGTGCCCATGGCGGGAATCACCCGGCCAAAGATTTCCTGGCCGTGCTTTTGAATGGCTTCAACCAGCGGCTGGTTGCCGGGTAGCGGTTTCATGGCGTTGGCCAGCAACAGGCGGCGAATTTCCACGGTGACCGAGTTTTCCAGGCCGCGCAGGTTATTGAAAGCCGCAGCCGCCACGTTGATCACATTGCTGATGGACGCATCAACTTCTGACGGTTTTTCCTCAGGAATCATGCGACGATCCAGCTTGAAACTGACTTTGCCGGGAACCACGGTGGTGTTGGTGCCGCCCTCAATGCGCCCAATGTTCAGGTAAGGGTGCGTGATGCCCGGCACCTTGGAGGTGATGCGTCGGTAGCGGCCGTTTTGCAGGTAGAGCGCCCGCAGAATTGCGTTGGTGGCCTGCAGCGCGTCTACACCGCTTTCGGGTATGGCTGCATGCGCCATCCGGCCGTTCACCGTGACTTCCATTTGAATGCAGCCGTTGTGCGCGGTGATCACTTCGTAGCTGAAACCCGCAGCAATGACCAGGCTGGGCTGGGTCAGGCGGTTGCGCAGCAGCCAGCCAGGGCCTAACTCGCCGCCGAATTCTTCGTCGTACGTGAAGTGCAGCTCCACGCTGCCTTTCAGCTTGGTGCTCAGCGCTTCCAGTGCACGCAGCGCGAAGGTGTAGGTGGCAAAGTCGCTCTTGCTCACCGCGGTGGCGCGGCCGTACATCTTTCCGTTTTCAATCTGCGCCTCGTAAGGGTGGCGGGTCCAGCCCTCGCCAGGCGGCACCACATCGCCATGGGCGTTCAGTGCAATGATTTTTCCGGGGCCAAAGCGTTTGCGAACGATGAGGTTGGTGATGGATTGCATGCCGCAAGCACGCACTTCAGCTTCGGGTACCACATGCTTTTCGGCATGCAGGTCAAAGGCCTTCAGCAACTCGGCGGTTCGCTCGGCATGAGGGGCGTTGTCACCGGGCGGCGTGTCGGTGGGCACGCGCACCAGCTCTTGCAAAAAAGCCACTTCATCGTCGAAATGCGCGTCAATCCACGCATCGAGCTGGTCGTAATCGGTCATGGCAAGTCCCTCCCCAAGTTGTTTATTAAATTTTGAAAGGCGTCCACCGCCAGTTGAATGTCGCAGTGGGTGCTGGACTCCAGCGGGTTGTGGCTGATACCTGAATTCTCTCCGCGCACAAACAGCATCGCCTGCGGCATTGCCTCGTGCAGCTTCATGGCGTCATGCCCGGCGCCGCTGGGCATGCGGTGCAGCGGCAAGCCGAGCGCGGCAACGGCGTTTTCCCAGCGTTGCTGCCACGCAGTGTCGCTGGGTGCGGCAGCCGCGCGCATGGTTTCTTCAATGGTGTGCTGCAGGCCACGTTTTTCGCAGATGGCCGACAGCTCACGCAGCACATCATCCACCAGCGCATCGCGCTGCGCATCGTGGGGCGCACGAAGATCAAGCGTGAACTGGCAGCGCCCCGGCACCACATTGGTCGAGCCGCCGGGCACCTGCAGCATGCCCACCGTGCCCACCGAATCGCCATCGCGCGCCGCCCGTTGCTCCACGTACAAAATGAGTTCGGCCACTGCCGCGGCGGCGTCCCGGCGGCGATTCATCGGCGTGGTGCCCGCGTGGCTGGCCATGCCCACCACCTCGCAGGCGTAGCGCACGCTGCCGTTGATGGACGTGACGATGCCCAGAGGCAGGTTCAGCTCGTTGAGCACCGGGCCTTGCTCCACATGCACTTCGACAAACCCCAGATAGTGCGCCGGGTCGCGCTGCAGCGCGGCAATGGCGGGCAGGGTGCTGGGCAGACCGGCTTGCAGCATCGCCTGCTGCATCGAAATACCGTCTTTGTCTTGCTGGCCCAGCCAGGCTGGGTTGAACTGGCCGACCAGGGCGCCCGAGCCCAGAAACGTGGCTTTGTAGCGCTGGCCTTCTTCTTCGGCGAACGCGACGACTTCAATCGCAAACGGTAAGCGCTGGCCTGTTCCAGCGAGTGTTTTGACACACACCATGGGCACCAGAATGCCCAGGCGGCCATCGAATTTGCCGCCGTTGCGCACGGTGTCGTAGTGGCTGCCGGTCAGCAAGGTTTTAGCCTCCGCTGGGGGAAAAGAGCTGACCCCCTCCCCCGCTGGGGGAGGGTAGGGGTGGGGGCCTGCGTGGTACTTTCCCACCACATTGCCTACAGCGTCTATTCCCACCTCGTCAAACCCGCATTCCTGCATCCAGGCCAGCAATTGGCGGGCGCAGGCTTGGTGTGCTTCGGTGAGGTAGGTCACCGTCAACTGCCCTTGTTCCTTGTAGTCAGGGTCGCTGTGCTGGGCAAGCGCCTGCGCCCAGTCCCACACCTGGTTGCCTTGTTCGGGTTGCAGGCCCAGCTTGTCGAGCAGCCTGAGTTCGGCCACGCGGTGAATGTTGCGCAGCGCTTCAGCTCGCTCGAAATCCACGGGGTTGAGCAGGCGGCGCTGCCAGGTGCTGATGATTTGCTGGCGACTCAAACCCGTGCCACGTGGCCCGCGCACCGCGAGCATGAAGGGGAACCCAAAGCGGGCGTTGTAGTCGGCGTTGAGCTGCTGGATTTGCGCCAGCTCTTGCGGGCTGCAGTGCGTAAGGCCTGCGCTGCTTTGCTCGCGGCTGGATTCATCGGTCAGCGTCTGGCTGACCATGGCTTTGCCAGCCAGCTCGGGGTGGGCACGAATCAGGGCCAGTTGGGCATCGGGGCCTGCTTGGGCGACCACTTGTACCAAGGCCTGCTGCAACTGCGCAGTGCTGAGAAACGGCCGCTGCGAAAGGGCTTGGTGAGCGATCCACGGCGAGTGTTCGTACAAGCCGTCCAGCAGCGCAGCGGCGTGCTCGTTTGATGCGACGTTGATCGCCGCCAGTGAAGTGGTCATCGCTGGCCCTTGTACGGGTGCACGGCTTGCCAATGCCGTGCAATGTCGATGCGCCGGCAAATCCACACCCGCTCGTGGCGCTGCACGTGGTCCAAAAACCGCTGCAGGGCGACGATGCGGCCGGGCTTGCCGAGGATGCGGCAGTGCATGCCGATGCTCATCATCTTGGGCGCAGGCTGAACCGACTGCGTTTCGTCGCCCTCGGCATACAGCGCATCAAAGCTGTCGCGCAGGTAGGTAAAAAAGTGGTCGGCGGTGTTGAAACCCTGGGCCTGCACAAAGCGCATGTCGTTGCAGTCCAGCGAGTAGGGCACCACCAAGTGGGGCGCGGTGCTCCCATCGGTTTTTTGCACCGGCATCCAGAACGGCAGGTCGTCACCGTAGTAGTCGCTGTCGTAAGCAAAGCCGCCGTGGTCGGCCACCAGGCGGCGGGTATTGGGGCTGTCGCGCCCGGTGTACCAGCCCAGCGGCCATTGGCCACCGGTCATGTCACGCATGATTTGCGTGCCTTGCGCCATGTGCGCGCGCTCGACGGCCTCGGGCAGGTGCTGGTAGTGAATCCAGCGCAGGCCATGGCAGGCGATTTCATGGCCCAATTCCACAAAAGCCTGTGTGAGCTCCGGGTACCGCTGCAAAGCCATGGACACGCCAAATACCGTCAGGGGCAGCCCGCGCGTTTCAAACTCCCGCAAGATGCGCCAGACCCCTGCACGCGAGCCATATTCATACATCGACTCCATGCTCATGTGGCGTGCCTCAAAGGCCTGGGCTGACACGATTTCCGACAGAAATACTTCCGACGCGGCATCCCCATGCAGTACGTTGTTTTCACCGCCTTCTTCGTAGTTCAAAACAAATTGCACGGCGACGCGGGCCTGGTTGGGCCATTGCGCATGCGGTGGGTTGCGGCCATAGCCGACCATGTCCCGTGGGTAGGTAGGTGTGTTCATGCGGTGAGCGCCACGGCAATGTCGTGGCTGGGTAAAGCGCGGTCAAACGCCAGATTTTCTTCAACGTGTACCAGGTGCTCGCTCATGAGTCGCACGGCCAACGCTTCGTCTTTAGCGGCCATGGCCTTGACGATTTGCGCGTGCTCTTCGCAGGAGTGCTCGGCCGCGGTGGCGCTTTGGTACATGAGCGTGATGAGCGCACAACGCGAGACCAACTCGCCCAGCATTTGTGCCAACACCCCGTTGCCCATCAGCTGTGCCATGCGCACATGAAAGTCACCCAGCAAATGGGTGCGGTTGGCAGCATCGTCGCTTTCAAGCGCCGCTTTCTCTTGCGCCACATGCTCGCGCAAGGCTTTGACTTTGGCCGGTGTCACCTCGCGTACAAAGCTGCGGGTCATCTCGGCTTCCAGCATGCGGCGCACCGCAAAAATCTGGCGTGCCTCGGTGACCGACGGTGCCGCCACAAACGCGCCGCGCGCAGGCTCCAGGTTGATCAAGCGGTTTTGTGCCAGCTGAAACAAGGCCTGGCGCACCAGCGTGCGCGACACGCCAAAGTGATCGGCCAGCTTTTGCTCGGCCAGCTTGCTACCCGGCTGCAAGCGGTGTTCCACGATGGCACGGGTGAGCGCCTCAACGATGGTGGCGGTACTGGTGAACTTGGCATATTCCATCCGGACAATAATAGCCGGACGCGCAAACTGTATACACTGGTGTTTACCAAGATTATCGAAAAGGAACGACCGTGGGTTTGAGCACACATGTCCTGGACACCATGCACGGTTGCCCCGCAGCGGGCATGTCGGTGGCGCTGTTCACCACCCAACGTTCCGCTGAGGCGCAGCTCGTTAAACAGTTCGTGCTGAACGCCGATGGCCGCAACCCAGACGGCCCGCTGTATGACAACGCCAGTCTGCGCGCAGGCACTTATCGCTTGGTGTTTGATGTGGCCGCCTATTTCGCTGCGCGCGGTGTAGCCCTGCCGCAACCCCCGTTTCTGGATCAGGTGAGCCTGGACTTTGGCATTGCCCACAAAGACCAGCACTACCACGTACCGCTGCTGGTCAGCCCCTGGAGCTATTCGACGTATCGTGGGTCGTAGAAATGCGCACTAAGGGTACTGCTGGGCGGCGTGAATCACATCCAGCACCAGCACGGTGTCGTCGAACTGCTCCAGCACCACGATGTAGTTTTCGTGCGCAACCAATTCGAGTGTGCCCGGCACTCGACCTAAACGCCTGGGGAAGTTGGGGTCTGCCAGGCGATCAACCTGCTCGTCAATGTGCAGCCACAGGTCAACCGCTGCGCTGGGGTTGTCTCGGGCAATGTGTGCCTGTATCGCGTTCAGGCTATCGCCGTAACGCGGCTTTCGCAAAACAATCATGCGGCTTTGCGGCGCTTCGATGTGTTGGCGAGTTTGCGTTGCTCGTCAAGTTTGGCTTGCTTGATGGTTTGCCAATCGTGCGAGTCAATCGGCAGACGCTGATCAGCACGCGCTGCATCAACCCGCTGGCGAAACCATGCGTCGTAACTGGTGAACTGCTGCAAAGCATCCCGCACCAGTTGCGACACGGTGGTGTTGCTGTGCAGTGCGTAGGTTTTCAGCGCAAGGTATTGCGAAGCGGGCAAATCAACATTCAGGCGCTGAGTCGATTCGGTTGTGGGTTCCAGCATGTTTTGCATATTTGAGTAAATGATGGTTTACACAGAAGCTGCCATTCTAGACCTGCATCAGCACCTGTTGCGCACCCCCGCCGTGTTCGTCAGCGTGCACGCCCATCAAGGCTCGGTGCCGCGCGAAGCCGGTGCGTGGATGCTGGTGACCACCGATCAACAGCTGGGCACGGTGGGTGGCGGGCAGTTGGAGTTGCAGGCGATTGAGAAAGCGCGCGGGTTGCTGAGCGTTCACTTGGATGCACCGCTGATTGAGCGCTATCCCTTAGGTCCGTCGTTGGGCCAGTGCTGCGGTGGCGTGGTGCATCTGCAGTTTGAATCGTTTGTGCCGGGCGACACCCAGCGCGTCAACGACTTGCTGGCCCGGCTCAATGCAGCCGCCATGGCGCAGCAAAAGCCCGTGGCACTTTTCGGCGGCGGCCACGTGGGCCACGCCATCGTGCACACCCTGGCCCCGCTGCCCTTCGCCGTGCGCTGGATCGACAGCCGAGACGAAGTTTTTCCCGCAGATTTGCCGCTCAACGTCAGCGCTGAGCACTCCAGCCCCGTACACGCGGCGGTGCGGGATTTGGCAGCCCAATCGCAGGTGCTGGTGATGAGCTTCAGCCACGCCGAAGACCTGGACATCGTGGCCGCCTGCCTGCAACGCCAGCGCGAGCGGGCTGACCTGCCCTTCATTGGCCTGATTGGCAGCCAAACCAAATGGGCCCGCTTTCGTAATCGCCTGCAAGAACGGGGGTTTGGTGAAGCTGAGCTGGCCCACATTACCAGCCCCATCGGCCTGCCCGGCATTGTGGGCAAGCAACCCGAGGTGATTGCCGCCAGCGTGGCGGCCCAACTCATGCAGTTGGTTTCTGCCCAACGCCTCACTTTGGCTCCCGTTCATCAAGCACACTAAATACATGGAAAGCTACCTCCTCGACTGGGCCAACCTGCTGCTGCGCTGGGTGCACGTCATCACAGCCATCGCGTGGATTGGCTCCTCGTTTTACTTTGTGTTTTTAGACAGCAGCCTGACCCCGCCGCTCGATGAAAAATTGCGCGAAAAAGGTGCCACGGGCGAGATCTGGGCGGTGCATGGTGGCGGCTTTTATCACCCGGTGAAATACGCCGTGCAGCCCCCGCAGCTACCTGCGCACTTGCACTGGTTTTACTGGGAAAGTTACAGCACCTGGCTGTCGGGCATGGCCTTGTTTGGCGTGCTGTATGCCTTCAACGCCAGCACCTACCTGATCGACAAAAGCCTGATGGACTGGTCACCCGCCGCAGCCGTGGCTGTGGCGCTGGGGTTTTTAGCAGCGTTCTGGTTGCTGTATGACGGGGTGTGCCGCTTGTTTGCCCACCGAAAAAACGGCGAAGCGGTGGTGGGCGCGCTGGTGTTGCTGCTGGTGTGCGCCGCCTCGTGGCTGGCCTGCCACTGGTTCGCCGGGCGTGCCGCCTTTTTGCTGGTGGGCGCCATGATGGCCACCGCCATGAGCGCCAACGTGTTTTTCTGGATCATTCCCGGCCAGAAAAAAGTGGTCGCCTCCATTCAGGCGGGCCAGCCGGTCGACCCTATCCACGGCCAGCGCGGCAAGCAGCGCAGCGTGCACAACACCTACTTCACGCTGCCGGTGCTGTTTGCCATGCTCAGCAACCACTACAGCTTTGCCTACAGCCACGCACACAACTGGATCATATTGATCGTGATGATGTTTGCCGGTGCCGCCATCCGCCAGTTCTTCGTGCTGCGTCACGGCTACAAACTGGGCCGCAACCGCCACCCCATCGGCTACGCGGTGGTGGGCGTGGCCTTGATCGTGGGCGTCGTGGTCTGGCTGGCACCTGCACCGTCTGCTAAAAACGCTACTAATTCAATAGCTGCTCCAGCAGTATCTACAAGGGCTGATGGCTCAAATGACTATAAAACCGTGCAAACCATCGTGACCCAGCGCTGCCTCATGTGCCACGGCGAGGCCGTGCAAATGAAAAACGTCCGCCTCGATTCACCTGCGCTGCTCAAGCAACACGCGCAAAGCGTTTACCAGCAGGTGGTGGTCAGCAGAGCCATGCCCATGAACAACTCAACGGGAATTACTGATGACGAGCGGGCTCAGGTGGGGAAGTGGTTTTTGGCGGGCGCGAAGGTGGAGTGAGTCCAGGGTGACCGCTGAAACCGCTTGGCGTATTGACTCCCTAAAATCAAGCGTGTCCAAGACCCCTAACCACTCCACAAATTTACCCGCTGCTGCCGGATTCTCCGAAGTCGTCCACCTGATTGCCTCTGCCCGCGATCGGGCCTTGCAAGCGGTCAACACCACCCTGATCGACCTGTATTGGCAGATTGGCGAAATCATCAGCCGCAAGATTGCGGCGGCGGAATGGGGTGACGGTGTGGTTAGTCAGCTAGCTGAGCACATCGCCCAAACCCAACCGGGGCTGCGCGGTTTTACCCGCCCAAACTTGTTTCGCATGCGGCAGTTTTATGAGGCTTACAAAGACGATCTAAAAGTCTCAGCGCTACTGAGACAATTGCCCTGGACACACAACCTGACCATCCTGAGCCAGAGCAAACGCCCAGAAGAGCGAAAGTTTTACCTGCGAATGGCGGCACAAGAAAAATGGACCAGCCGGGAACTTGAGCGTCAGTTCAAAAACGCCGCTTTTGAGCGCACCGTCTTAGAGTCGGCAAAAGTCTCAGCAGCGCTGAGACAATTACATCCAGAAGCTGTCAGCGTCTTCAAAGACGCCTACATGCTCGAATTCCTTGGCCTGCAAAACGACCACAGCGAATCCGACCTGCACCAAGGCCTGCTGGCTAAGCTCAAAACCTTCCTCAGCGAGTTGGGCCGTGATTTTTGCTTCGTAGGCTCCGAATTCCCTGTGCAAG
Organism: Comamonadaceae bacterium; assembly: GCA_031414805.1. GTDB lineage: Bacteria > Pseudomonadota > Gammaproteobacteria > Burkholderiales > Burkholderiaceae_C > JAAFIW01. Next base: position 3,266 of record JANOQJ010000015.1, on the reverse strand, counting down.
TTGGCGGGCGCGACTTTGCGCTGGACTTGCTGTTCTTTCACCGCAGCTTGAATTGCCTGGTCGCCATCGAGCTAAAAGTCGGTCGCTTTGAGCCTGAATACCTAGGCAAACTGTCGTTCTATTTAGAAGCGCTGGACCGCGACGTGCGCAAAGCGCATGAAAACCCGGCTATTGGTGTGCTGCTGTGTGCGAGCAAAGACGATGAGGTAGTTGAATATGCGTTGAGCCGTACTGCATCACCCGCTTTGATTGCGCAGTATGAGACGCAGTTGCCGGATAAGGCTTTGTTGCAGAGCAAGTTGCATGAGTTTTATTTGCAGAATGCAGAATTTTAAGGAAAAAAATGAAAACCATTTCAATATTTAATAATAAAGGTGGCGTTGGAAAAACAACTCTCACATTTCACCTCGCGCATGCGCTAGCCGAGTTGGGTCATCGCACGCTTATCATTGATTTAGATCCTCAGTGCAATCTAACTGTACTTGGTATGAATGAAGAAAAGCTGCATCAAATATGGAAAGACGAAGACGAATTTATAGATGACTTCCAAGGCGCTAGGCAAAAGCGTACCGGCGAAGAGTTTGAACGTTTAATTTCTACACCAAGGTCTGTACATTTTCTGTTGAAGCCATCCGAGGACGGAGCTTCTGAAATAGGAAAATTGACACCTCCGCACCCACTCGGAACAAATCTCGACTTGATACCAGGACGATTAACGATGCATCTTTATGAAGATAAAATTGCCAGTCGATGGAGCGATGTATATCAAGGAGATCCGTTGGCGATTAGGACTGTAGCGAAGATCAGGGAACTTGCAAATTCCTATGCGCAACAACATGGTTATGAATTCGTGATCATGGACACTTCGCCCAGTTTAGGTGCGCTAAATAAAGTTGTTATTTCCACAGCGGACGGATTTGTAATCCCATGCATGCCTGATATGTTTTCGCTTTACGGCATACGCAACATTGGCAACGCACTTGCAGTTTGGAAGAAACAGTTTGACACTATCTATCATCTGCTTTCTGAAGAAAAACGAAAGGCATTCCCAGAAAAGTATGTACGACTACTTGGATTTACCATTTACAACGCAAAGAAATATTCTGGTGAAAAACCATGGGATTTGGCAAAAGCACATTACAACTTTGCGATGCAGATACCAACCGCTATAAAACAGTTTGTAGGTACTGAAGTTCGTAGCTCTATTGACGAGGATGTTCTTTCGCACCCAATAGGTGAAATGTCAATAATGCACACGCACAATACCTTGCCTAGCATGGCGCAACGTTATCACATTCCAATGTGGATGGTACCTTCATGCACAACATTGGCTGATGATGATAGTCATACGATCAGAGGGAATCGGGCTATTTATTTGGCGACACTCGACAAATACAAGGTGTTTGCAGAGGATCTGCTTGATCGTATGAAAACACTTGATTGATTCGAAGACGTATGACTAAAGATCAATCCATCGAAGAAGCGCTAAAAGCATTCGACGAAAAGAAACACGAGTTATACATATTCTTGAGTGGCGTACAGCAATGGTTTTCGTCGCATCCAGCACTTGCAGAGCCTGGCTTTCCCGTTGTTCACTCAGTCAAGGCGAGACTCAAAAATAGAGAGCACTTGCGTGAAAAATTAAGTCGTAAATGGGATGACGGGGCACCAATTAACCGAGGCACTGTTTTCGAGCGGGTTACTGATCTGGCTGGGGTACGTGTTCTTCATCTTTACCAAGATCAATTCCCTCAAATTCATTCCGAGCTGATGAATAAAGTAAATGTGTTGAAGGACTGGTATTTGCCAGAGGCACCAAAAGCGTACACATGGGATCCGGAATCAAAGTTATTTTTTGAAAAACTTGGGGTAACAGTACACATCAAAGAAAGTTTTTATACTAGTGTTCATTATTTAATCAAGCCCAGAGCAGATTCACCTGTTTGCTGCGAAATTCAAGTGCGCACCTTGTTCGAGGAGATTTGGGGAGAAGTTGATCATGGTTTGAACTATCCCGTTCCTTCTGAAATTCTTTCCTGTAGGGAGCAACTTCGTGTTTTAGCAAAAATGGTCGGTGCCGGTAGTCGCCTTGTTGATTCAATATTTAGGAGTGCGCGTGACACTCAAATCGAATCTATAAAGCTAAAGTGAAAAAACAAACCCACTAGCCGCCCGAAGGGCTGTTCAAACCATCTCCAAAGTCACTTTGCACCCCGCACGGGTAGCCAGCTCGATCAGCATGTCCAGGCTGAATTTGTCCCACTTGCCGCGCACCAAGTCAGACACGCGGGACTGGGCGATGCGCAGCTCTTTTGCGGCTTGGGCCTGCGTCCAGCCGCGTTTGTCAATCAGCTGCTCCAGGTCGCACATGAGTTGCGAGCGCATGCCCAGTACAACGGCTTCCTCAGCAGAAAAGCCCAGATCAGTGAACACGTTGCCTGAGCCGGTGGTGATTTTTTCTTTCATGCATCGTTCTCCATTTGTTTGTAACGGCGAATCGCCAAGTCAATATCGGGTTTTGCCGTTTTGAGGCTCTTCTTATGGAAGGCATGCAGCACGTACACCGCATCGCCGTGGCGTGCTACGTAAAGTACGCGCCATTCACCCAGTACATGCACACGAATTTCATACACGCCTTTACCCACGTTGAGCATGGGCTTGAAGTCCGTAGGCATCAGCCCGCGTTGCACCCGGTCTAGCTCACGACCGCATTCACGACGGGCATCGCGCGGGAAGTTGACTAAGTCTTCTTGGCTGCTACCGATGAACTTCAATGTTTTCATTGTTTGTGATTATATAAATTTACTGATAAAAACGTTTCTCCGCTCAGAGTCTGTTAGCGCAGGCTCAAAGCAGTCGGCGGATCGGGCGAGCGGCCTGGGCATTGGATCTGGCGAGGCCTTGCTCCTGACGCGCCAGATAATCAGCCATGAACACTCTCGCGCCGGCCCCCAATCCCCAAGAAAACCCCCGCGCCTTTCTGGAGCATCTGTTCCAAACCGCCGTACAGCGCGCCCTCCCACAGCACAACACTGCCGCCTATTTGCCCGAGCCGCCCCGCGGCCGCACCCTGGTGCTGGGTGCGGGCAAAGCGGGTGGCGCGATGGTGCAGGCAGTGGAGGCTCTGTGGCCTGCGGACAAGCCACTGTCGGGCCTGGTGGTCACGCGCTATGGCCACATACCGGCCAGCAATGTGACCCACCCCCGCATTGAAATCGTGGAAGCCGCGCACCCGGTGCCCGACGCGGCAGGGCTGGCGGCGGCGC
>JANOQJ010000014.1:0-129675 GCA_031414805.1 Comamonadaceae bacterium | reverse complement strand
AGCGAAAACCTCGAAAAATGAGGCCACGATACGCAGCTGCAAAAATCACGTTTGAAATCGTCCGAATCGCAAAACCTCTTGAAACCCGCACCCAGCTTGCGTTTGCGCCATTTCTACGAAGAATTTACCGGACACTAGTGTTTCAATGTACATCCGCCAAGCCAGTTATCTCTTTCATCCGTTATGAGCAGCCAGCTTGTCCAGCGCATCTTCAAACAATTGACGCGAGGTGGCGGCCACCTGGCTCAGGTACAGGTGCAATTGCGCGTCGGCCTGGGTGCGGCTTTCGCATTGAGCGCTGTATTTCTCAAAGTCGGCCAGCTGCTGGGTGAGCTCGGCCACGTGGCGCTGGCACTCGCAAGCAATGGTCGAAGCCTGCGCGGCCAGAGTTGCCAGCGTCGCGTCATCGAAGCGGCGGGGCGCGGGCGGGCGTTTGACCGGTGCGGGTGCAGGCGCGGCTAACAACGTAGCCAGCTCGCGGTCTGACAGGGGGTTACGCCGCACCGTCATGCCGCTGGCTGTCAAGGCCTGGGCGGCGTGCTCGGGGCCAAAGCCGTACATCACCAAGCCATGCACCGAGCCGTGGCGTGCTTGGAGTCGGCGCGCCAGTTCTTGAATGCGGTCGGCGTCTTCGGGTTGCAACGATGTCAGCTGCACCACGAGCTGAACGGTGGATGTCAAGGGTTCCTGGGGGGGGTGGGCGGTGGCGGCAAGTGCTTGGGCCAAGTCGTCGTGCACCGTTAGCGGTGTGGTGCCGCCCAGCGCGAGCAAGCGTACGACCGCAGGGGAAGACAGGCGACGAGCGATGTTGCGCCCCACCACCACGCGCTGCAGGCTGTTGGCGTCTTGCCGCTGGCCGGTGGGTACCTGTGGGCTCGTTTGCACGTCGTCCAGCTGATCGGCCAGCGCCTGCAAATCGGCCAGGCTGCGCTTGGCTACGGTACCAATGGCGTGGCCCTGTGTGGTGAGCTGGGCCAGCAGGGTCAGGCGGGCCACATCGTGCGGGCTGTACAGCCGGTGGCCGGAATCGGTCAGCGGCGGCGCGACCACCTGGTAGCGCCGCTCCCAAATGCGCAGCGTGTTCACGCTTAAATTGGCCATGCGGGCAACAGCGCCACTGCGAAAACGGGCGTCGGATGTGGGCGGGCGGGTCAAGTGGAGGGGTGAGGGGGTCATGGTTGTATTCAAAATGAACTCAATTGTCCTTTATTTGTATTCAATATTTTGATTTTTCTTTGAAAAAAACCAGTTCAAGTTGCATAATAGACCTCGAAAACACACTAAACCCACTACAAGGATGTCCATGACCACGAATCGTCGCGTTTTTCTGATGACTGCCGCTGCTGCATCCGGTGCCCTGGGCACAACGGTTGCCACCGCGCAAACCAAGCTGGAAGAAAAAGATCCCCAAGCCGTTGCATTGAGCTACCTGCACGACACCACCAAGGTCGATGAAAAGAAGTTTCCCAAGCATGCTAAGACGCAGGTGTGCACCAACTGCGCGCTGTGGCAATCCAAACCCACCGACGCATGGGGTAATTGCCCGCTGTTTGCGGGTAAGCAAGTCAATGCCAAGGGCTGGTGCAGCGCCTGGGCCAAAAAAGCCTAAGGGAGCCTGACATGGGTTTCACATCCAAAAGTCGTGTCGCCCTGGTGGCGATGATTGACGTGGCCGTGCACCAACGGCGCGGCACCGTCACCGCCAAATCGGTGGCGCAACGCCAGCAAATTTCGCTGTCGTATCTGGAGCAATTGATCTCCCGCCTGCGCCGCAGCGGCCTGCTCGCTGCGAGCCGTGGGCCGGGCGGTGGCTACATGCTCACACGCAGTGCGCGAGACATCACGGCCATGGAAATTCTGGGCGCGGTGGACGAGGGCCGCCTGAGCTGCGAACAGGGCAACCGTGGTGAGCTGGCCGATGCGCCTGAGCGCGTGCAGCACGATCTGTGGGCGGGCCTGGACGTTGCCATCGTGACTTACCTTGAGTCGGTCACCTTGCAAAGCCTGCTGGAGCAGCAGTGCCCCAGCTTGCTGCAGCTGCCCGAACGGGACCCAGCAGACAACGCGGCGGGTTACGACCTGCGTGCGGGTATCAAGAAACGACGTGACGCACCGGTTTACGCCAAGGCTGCTACCTCGGGCTTTGCGCTAGCGCAGGCGTGGGGTTTTGGTTCTGCTCCTGAAAGAATAGCTGCTTGAGCAGGTTCTGCTAGGGCTAGGGCATGAAAACGCTTAAATATGTACATGCATCAGACGTCTACTAGTAGCCCGTCACTCCCGCGCAGGCGGGAATCCAGGCGCGAGGACCACGCAGACGGCGCGGTTTGTCAGTCGCTGAGGTGGATTCCCGCCTGCGCGGGAATGACGGTCTGAGGCATGCATCTAATCAAATGAAAATGTCCAACACGAGCTTCAAAGGCAATAAATCAGCCTTGCCCAGCAAACTCTGCACCGTCTGTGGCCGCACCATGACCTGGCGGCGCAGCTGGGCGAAGAACTGGGCGGAGGTGAAGTTTTGCTCTGACGCCTGCCGGGCCAAGAAATGATGCGCACCTTGGTCATCGTGCTGGGCGACCAGCTGGATGCGCAGTCCAGCGCATTCGACGGGTTTGATGCCACGCAAGACGCAGTGTGGATGGCCGAAGTGGCCGAAGAATCCACCCATGTGTGGTCCAGCAAACAACGCACCACTTTGTTTCTCTCGGCCATGCGGCATTTTGCGGTAGTGCTGCGCGAAGTCGGCAAACCGCTGCACTACACGCAGCTGGATGCGCCGGACAACGCTGGCACCTTGGCCGATCAGCTCACGGCCGACATCGCCCGCTTGAAGCCCACCCACCTGGTGATGACCGCTCCCGGCGACTGGCGGGTGCTCAGGGCCATTCAAGCTGTGGCTGCGTCAAGCCAGCTGCCGCTGGATATTCGCGACGACCGCCACTTTTTCACCACCGTGCGCGACTTTGCCGCCCATGCCAAAGGCCGTAAATCGCTGCGCATGGAGTACTTTTACCGCGAGCAGCGCCGCGCACAAAACGTGTTGATGGAGGGCGACCAGCCCGTCGGTGGTCAATGGAACTTTGACGTGGAAAACCGCGAGGCCTTCCCCGCCACAGGCCCGGCTGACGTGCCCGCGCGCAGCCAGTTTGAGCCTGACGCCATCACCCGCGACGTGATCGCCCTGGTTCACAACCGCTTCGCCAGCCACCCCGGCAAGCTGGACAGCTTTGCCTGGCCGGTAACCCGTGCCCATGCCCTGCAGGCGTTGCACACCTTTATCACCGAGCGCCTGCCGTTGTTCGGCCAATACCAGGACGCGATGTGGCCCGGCCAGCCCTGGCTGTATCACGCCCATCTGGGTGCCGCGCTGAATTTGAAGCTGCTGAATCCGCGAGAAGTCGTGGCCGCAGCGCAAGCCGCTTACGAGGCCGGCAAGGCACCGCTGGCCAGCGTGGAAGGCTTTGTGCGCCAGATTCTGGGCTGGCGCGAATACGTGCGCGGCATCTACTGGACGCAAATGCCCGGCTACCTCGAGCGCAACGCGATGGACGCGCAGCAAAACCTGCCTGCCTGGTTCTGGACCGGCCAGACCGACATGGCCTGCCTGAAAGACGCCATCACCCAAACCTTGGACCACGGCTACGCCCACCACATTCAGCGCCTCATGGTCACCGGCCTGTATGCGCTGATGCTGGGCGTGAAACCCCAGCAGATTCATGCCTGGTACCTGGCCGTGTATGTCGACGCCGTGGAATGGGTGGAGCTGCCCAACGTGCTGGGCATGAGCCAATACGCCGACGGCGGCATCATGGCCAGCAAACCCTACATCGCCACCGGCAAATACATCCAGCGCATGAGCCCGCACTGCAAAGGCTGCCGGTACGACCCGGCGCTGCGGGTGGGCGACACCGCGTGCCCGTTCACCACCCTGTATTGGGACTACCTGATTCGCCATGAAGCCGTGCTGGCCAAGAATCCTCGGGTGGCTTTGCAGGTGAGGAATCTGGCAAGGTTGACGGATGGGGAACGGGCGGCGGTGACGGCGAGGGCAGATGTGGTTCGGGCGGGGAAGGCATAGCTGCAAGAACCATGGAAAACCACATGGAATCAGCTATCAGCTTGTGTAGTTTCAAGTGACCTAATAAAATTTAAGTGCTCGGGACCTGCAACCCCCGACCGATTTGGACTGGTCCAATCACCGCCGATACGTTGTCACGACGGCGCCCGCCATACGTGGAACGTCAACGGGGATTTGCTTGTTAAACCAAGTGAGTTCCCTTGAACGCCCAAAAACTTAAAAAACTCCGTCACCAAGCCTTTGTTCGTCAAAGCTGCCGTTGCTTTTATTGCTCACTGCCAATGTGGGAAAGTGATCCGGCGGAATTTGCGGCGCAACATGCCTGTTTGTGGTGCAACACAATGCGCCACAGAGGTAGAAAAGACAAAGCACCGAACCCAGAAAAATACAAAAATCGGGTGTCTCAACTCATGAGTAAGCGGCAGTGGCATCCTGCCATTGCGCTGCTGTCACGAATTGAGCAAACGGCGGGCTGATTTAATCTTGTCTCGCAGAGTTTGCCTTTTAAGCTCAGCGAGGTGTTTCACCGGGTTTAGCGCAAACTATCAAATCGCAAAGAGCGACCATGCCCCACACCATCCTTGATTTCTGGTTCCACGAAGTCACCCCCGCGCAGCGCTGGAAAGTCGACCCGGCGTTCGATGCGCTCATTACCCAGCGGTTTTCAGACATTCATAGCCAGGCCTCGCGCGCCGAACTGTTTTCCTGGCGCTCTGACCCCAGAGGCCGAATGGCCGAAATCATCGTGTTGGATCAGTTCTCCCGAAACATGTACCGCGGCAGTCAACTGGCCTTTGCCACCGATGTGCTGGCTTTGGCGCTGGCCCAGGAGGCAGTGGCGAGCGGGGCTGATCAGGCGCTGTCCATGGACGAGCGGGTGTTTCTGTACATGCCTTACATGCACAGCGAATCCCCACTCATTCATGAAACGGCCGAGCGTCTGTTTCGAGAAAACGCACCGCAGAACAATTACGACTTTGAGCTGCGGCACAAAGCCATCGTGGACCGGTTTGGTCGCTACCCGCACCGCAATGCAGCGCTCGGGCGCGAGTCGACCGCAGAGGAAATTGCGTTTTTGGCGGAGCCGGGATCCAGCTTTTAGCGTCGCTTGGTTCGTCGGATACGAAGCGACTAGCTGGCACTTTTGACCGGTATCGGCGACGCGTGTAATTGAAGGCCCAACGCGGCCACCACTTTGAGGATGGTGCTGAATTCCGGGTTACCGGCAGGCGAAAGCGCTTTGTAGAGGCTTTCTCTGCCCAGACCCGCATCGCGGGCGACCTGCGTCATACCTTTGGCGCGCGCAATGTCACCAAGCGCAGCCGCAATCACGGCAGGGTCAGCTTCTTCAAGCGCTGCCTCCAGGTACTCCGCCATGTCTTCCTCTGTTTGGAGGTGCTCAGCGGGATCCCAAACAGTTGTCGCAGTTTTCACCATTTGCTTTCTCCTACAGTTCACGAGCCAGTGCTTTGGCTTCACGGATATCGCTGTCTTGCGACGACTTATCGCCACCTGCCAAAAGAACGATGTATTCAGTGCCTTGCTGCACGAAATACACCCGGTAGCCGGGGCCGACATGGACTCGAAGTTCTAAAACGCCGTCGCCAACAGGCTTGATGTCGCCAGGGTTTCCAAGAGACAAGCGGCGAATTCGGACATCGATACGTACTTTCGCTGACCGCGAAGGTTAGCGAACCATGCAGCGTACTTGGCGGTTTGGCGAACTTCAATCACTTGGTAGTGTATTTCATGGGATACGAAATTCGAGAGGGTCGAGAGATTCTGCTGTACCCGCGCCCCTATCCAACACCCACCGCGCACCCAGTCAAGCAAACCCGCCCGCGCCCCTGCACCATTCGTTGGCAAGTACCCGATCCAACCCCCAACCCACAGGAGCCCTTCATGCCCAACCCCAACTTCAAAGCCGCCGTGGTGCAAGCCGCCCCGGTGTTCATGGACTTACCTGGCTGTGTGGCCAAGGCGATCAAGCTGATTGATGAAGCCGCCGCCAACGGTGCCAAGCTGATTGCGTTCCCCGAAACCTGGATTCCGGGCTACCCGTGGTGGCTGTGGCTGGGTGCGCCGGCTTGGGGTTTGCAGTTTGTCCCGCGCTATCACGCGAACTCGATGCGGGTGGATGGCCCGGAGATGGCGCAGCTGGGCGCGGCGGCGGCGCGCGGGAATATCAACGTGATGATGGGTTTCACCGAGATAGATGGCGGCAGCCTCTACATGGCGCAAGCGCTGATTGGCGACGACGGCAAGCTGATTTACGCGCGCCGCAAGCTCAAGCCCACGCATGTAGAGCGCACGCTGTTTGGCGAGGGCGATGGGTCTGACTTTCAGGTGGCCGACACCAGCGTGGGCCGCGTGGGCGGGCTGTGCTGCTGGGAGCATTTGCAGCCACTTTCCAAATACGCCATGTACTCCATGCACGAGCAGGTGCATGTGGCGGCCTGGCCCAGCTTCACCTTGTATCGCGGCGGTGCGTATGCACTGGGTCATCAGGTAAACATGGCGGCCAGCCAGACCTATGCGGTGGAGGGCAGCTGCTACGTGCTGGCCGCCGTGGCGCTCACCGGGCAAGACACCTTTGACATGCTGTGCGACACGCCCGACAAAACCGCCATGCTCAACCCCGAGACCGGTAAACCCGGTGGCGGCTTCTCCATGATTTTTGGCCCCGATGGCCGCCCGCTGTGCGAGCCCTTGGCCGAAGACAAAGAAGGTATTTTGTATGCCGACATCAGCCTGCCCATGATCGCCGTGGCCAAGGCCGCTGCCGACCCGGTCGGCCACTACTCGCGCCCCGACGTCACCCGCCTGATGCTGGACACCACCCGCCGCCGCCCGGTGGTGAACTTCGACCAGGGCTTGCGCCAGGCGGCGGAATCCACCGCTGTGCAGCCTTGAATTGGAGCGTTAACCATGCACCAATTCACTTACACCACCGAAGCCCGCAAGCTGCAAGACCGGTTTGACACGCGCAACCTGGCCGACGCTGAGCTGGCCGTCATCGTGCATGACGAGCTGACGGATTTGGACAAGGGATTTATCAGCAGCGCCGAGATGTTCTGGCTGGCATCGGTAGACGACAAAGGCGCGCCCACCGTCAGCTACAAAGGCGGCGCACCCGGCTTTGTGAAGGTGCTGGACGATCGCACCCTTCTGTTCCCCAACTACGATGGCAACGGCATGTATTTCTCCATGGGCAACATCGCCACGAGCGCACAAATCGGCATGCTGTTCATGGCGTTTGACCGGCCCGCACGGCTACGCGTGCAGGGCAAGGCATCGCTGACCGACGACCCGGCTTTGGTAGGGCATTTTCCGGGCGCGCAGTTTGCGGTGCAGGTCAACATCACCGCGCTGATCACCAACTGCCCGCGATACATCCCGCGCATGCAACGCATGGAGCCCTCGCGCTACATACCCGATGCGGTTGGCGTGCAGCCCATTCCCGGCTGGAAGCGCATCGACGCGATTCAGGGCGTGTTGCCGGTGCGTGACCAGAACAAGGCGGATACGGTGGGCGGCCTGATCACCATGGACCAGTGGGGCGGGATGGTGATGGCGGGAGATCCGCTGGCCTGAACCCAGATTTTCCATTGGGCGCACCTTCGGTGCTGTTCGGATTCCAACGGCGCATTTGCGGCCATTTTCGACCCTCTTCGTCGCCCATGGCACAGGCCATGAGCTCCTCATTCGAGCCAAAACTGACTCGCAACTGCATCCGTTGTCTATCCAAACCCTAATGGAAATTCTGGGTTGAAGGAGAGCATGGGTCTGCCGGTTCGGCCTGCGCAATGCGCAATGGGCCTTCTTTTTGACTTCACGACCTCAGCAGCAGCCGTTCGATCTTCTGGTTCGCACCGTGGAGTTTCTTGAATAGCGCGAGCAGCAGCGCCTTGTTCATGCTGACCATCGCGTGGGGGTCGGCATGCAACTGCTCGACGACGGCCTTGCTGAATTCCGCGGCGATCAGCTTGTCGTCGGCAATCACCGTTGCCGACGTGGTGATGCTGCCATCGGAAAAGAAAATGCCTTCGCCGAAGCAGTCTCCGGTTGCTATGGTGCCGACCAGCTTGCCGTTGCGGAATGCCTCGGCCGAGCCGTACAGGATCACATAGAACGCCTTCATGTCTTCATCCTGCGTCGTGATGGAGACATCCGAAAAAAACGTCTTGACCTGCGCCATCTCCGCGATGCGCCGCAGCCAATCATCCGAAACTGGCTCGAAGAAGGAGCAGCTGCGCAAGGCCTTGAGGCGCTCTGCCGACGCCTCCATCAGCAGCCTGGCGTGCCTGGCAAAGTGGTCGTCAATGGTGTCAAACTCGTTCATAAAGCCTCCGCGACATTCAGGCTCTCGGTGGCGTTGTCGGCTTTTCCTCGAGCGACAGCGACATCGGTGCGGGTCTGGCTGCGGGCGCTGCCGCCACGGCTGAAGCCCCAGCCTTCGCAGGCTCCGGCTTCTTGAACTCGCCCAGTTTCTTGTGAACTTCCTCGTCGGGTGCTGCATCGACCTGCAGCGACAACCCGCCCGAGTCGTCGCCGATGCCGCCGGGCGCCTCTTCCCGCGTGAAACGCCGGCTGTTCAGCTTCAGGCGCAACATCAGGTCGCTCTTGGCATCCGCGTTGACCTGCACCTCCTGCACCGAAATGTCGCCTGCCTCGTACAGCTCGAACAGGCACTGATCGAAGGTCTTCATGCCCAGCTCGACGGATTTCTTCATGATCTCCTTGAGCTGGCCGACCTCGCCCTTGGCGATCGCATCACGCGAAGTCGCCGTGCTGAGCAGGATTTCGACAGCCGCGGAGCGCCCACCCGAAATCTTGCGAACCAGGCGCTGCGACACGATGGCGCGCATGTTCAGCGCCAGGTCACTGCGCACCTGATCGTGCTTTTCGACGGGGAAGAAGTTGACGATGCGGTCAATCGCCTGGTTGGCGCTGTTGGCGTGCAGGGTGGCCATGCACAGATGGCCTGTCTCGGAGAAATTGAGCGCGTATTCCATGGTCTCCTGATCGCGGATTTCGCCAATCAGGATCACGTCGGGTGCCTGGCGCAGGGTGTCCTTGAGCGCGTCGAACCAGCCCACCGTGTCGATGCCGACCTCGCGGTGCGTGACGATGCAGTTCCCGTGCGGATGCACGTACTCCACCGGGTCCTCAATGGTGATGATGTGGCCATGCGATTCCCGGTTGCGCACCCCCAGCATCGCCGCCAGCGTGGTCGACTTGCCCGATCCGGTAGCGCCCACCAGCAGAATCAGGCCGCGCTTTTCCTGCACGATCGCCTTGAGAATGGGCGGCAGCTTCATCTGGTCGAAGTCTGGAATCTCGGTCGTGATCACGCGGATCACCATGCCGCAGCGCTGTTGCTGCGTGAAGATGTTGATGCGAAAGCGACCGGTGCCCTCCAGCGAAATCGCAAAATTCTGGCCCTTGGTATCCAGGAAACCCTGCCACTGCTTTTCCGAAGCGATGGCGCGTGCCATCTTGCTGGTCTGCTCCGCTGTCAGCGGGTTCTCATTGAGCCGGGTCAGCTTGCCGTTGATCTTGATGGCCGGCGGGAAGCCAGCCGTCAGGAACAGATCCGACCCCTTCAACTGCACCATGGCACTTAGCATCTTGTGCACGATGGCTTGAAACTGTTGCTTTTCCTGCTGTTCCATGTTGCTCCTGATCCGGGGATGGGTTGTTTGGAGGGTCTTACAAGTGTAAGAGCGATTGGTCATCGCCCAACAGTTGATCGGATGCTGCGCAAACCGATTCGGGTCTAGTGAGCTGGGACAGTGATGGCGGGGCCCCGCGAGCTCGCGGAGCCTCTAAAACCGCCGTGCCTATGCGGGCGATCCGGCTGCCTGCTTTACAAGGCTGCGAACCTCTTCGAGCCAGCTTGCACGTTGCTCCGGGTCGCTGGACGCCATGGGGCCGAACATGCGCCGGTGAACGCTGCTCACGCCACAGAGAGCAAAGACGCTGGTTCGCCAAAGGGTCTCCAGGGGGTCGCCGAAAACCGCCTGTTCTCGCATTGCGGGCGTGTTTGACGTGTTGAAGACAAGGGCGTGTTTTGCCTTGAGCAAACCCACCGGCTCACCCTCGTACCCACGCCGTCCGGGTACCCGTAGGCGGTGTTGAGCCTGAAGACGCGATCAATCCAGCCTTTCAGGATGGCGGGCGGCTGGCTCCACCAGTTGGGGTGAAAGATGAGGATCAAGTCTGCTTTGCTGAGGTCGGCGCAATGCGCTTCCACCAAGGCGTCGGCGGAAGTGGTATTCGCGCTCTCGACCGTGGGCTGCACCGGGTTGAACCCCTGCGCGTACAGATCGTGCCGGGTCAGTGCGTAGCCCGATTCAGACAGCACGCCAGCGGCGACATCGGCCATGGCATGGGTGAAGCTGGAGGGGCTGGGATGCGCGATAACGAGTAGGGCGTTCATGGGTTGGGGTGGTGAAAATAAGGAAAAACGAGCTTTAGCCCTTGTATTTATTGCTCAAGCAGCTATCAAAAACGTAGTGGCTGAATCCCTCAGCGGCGCAACAAGCATTCGGGGTCGGATCAAAATTCAGGACGCGGTTTGAATCTGCGGGCGAGGTACCGATACGAAATTTTGCTCCGACCCCGATTGCGTGTACCCGGCGACTGCAAGCCTGTGCGCACGGGCTTTGTCCCGCGCCGGAACCCAAAAATCGGGGTCAGAGCCCGATTTCGTATGCGCTGTGAGGGTCTACGAATAGACCGTGTCCTGAATCGGGATCCGACCCCATTTTTCTGGCGTGCTGAGCGGATTTGAAGCCAAAACAGCCACTCGCCCAGATCAATACTGCTCAAGCAGCTATCAAAAACGCAGTGGCTGAATCCCTCAGCGACGCAACAAGCAATCGGGGTCGGATCAAAATTCAGGACGCGGTTTGAATCGGCGGGCGGGGTACCCATACGAAATTTTGCTCCGACCCCGATTGCGTGTACCCGGCGACTGCAAGCCTGTGCGTGCGGGCTTTGTCCCGCGCCGGAACCCAAAAATCGGGGTCGGAGCCCGATTTCGTATCCGCTTTGAGGGTCTCCGAATAAACCGCGTCCTGAATTGGGATCCGACCCCCATTTTTCTGGCGTGCTGAGCGGATTTGAAGCCAAAACAGCCGCTCGCCCAGGTCAATATTGATCCGGCACGATTTAATCGCGAATTCCCGTTCGGGCTGAGGTATCGAAGCCCTCGCGAGCCCTTCCTTCGATACCTCAGGATCATCGGAACAGCCACCTCAGGGCGAACGGTCGGGAATAAACCGTGCCGGATCAATATTGCTCAAGCAGCTATCAATATCGTAGTGATTGAATCCCTCAGCGACGCAACAAGCATTCGGGGTCGGATCCGGCGTCATTCAGAAGGCTGCTCGCGCACCCACACCAGCAGCAAATTATTGGCGGGCATGGCGTGCCTGGAAAGTAGCCGCAGCCCCGCTTTGACGGCTTGCGCCTTCACGTCTGCAATGCGGCGAATGCCCCAGGCTGGGTTGTGTTCGCGCAGGCTTTCGTCAAACGCCAGGTTGCCCGGTGACGTAGGCACGCCGTCTTCAAGATGGGGGCCATAGGTGACGAGCCGACCGCCGGGTGCAAGGTGCTGCGCGCTGCCGTGCATCAGGCCGGCGCAGGTGGCCCATGGCGCGATGTGCAGCATGTTGGCGCAGTAAATCAGGTCGAATTGCTGCTGGCCAGGCAACCAGTTGGTCGCCGTCACATCAATCACCACCGGCAAACGCACGTTGCGCACGCCTTGTTCAGCGACCCAGGCGTTGATGGACGCAAACCCGTCTGGCTGTGCGTCGCTGGGCTGCCATGCCCACCCCGGCAGGCCGAAAGCAAACCAGGCCACATGCTGGCCAGTGCCTGAAGCAATTTCAAGCGCGTTGCCTTGCGCCGGCACAACGCTAACCAGCACATCCCGAATGGCCTGCCTGTTGCGGTCTGCGGCTGGGCTGTAGTCGGGTTGAAGTTGCATCAACCAATGCTAGCCACCTTGTCGCTGGCGTCGCACCCGTCGGTTGCGCCCGCCGCACGCGGATGGGTGGGTGACGTTGTCAGCCCGGTATGTTTTGCTGCGTCCAGCGCACGATCTCGCTGGCGCTCATGGCGCCGGCCTGGCGGGCCACCTCAAAGCCATTGACAAACAGCGCCAGCGTCGGAATGCTGCGGATCTGGTAGCGCGACCCCAGCGCCTGCTGCGCCTCGGTGTCCACCTTGGCCACGCGCACGCCAGGCTCCAGCTGGGCTGCGGCCTGCACGTAGCCAGTGTGGTGTTGCAGGCTGGACGGTACAAATAAAACTGATGGATTTTTGCTCAGGGCAAGGCGTAAAACGCAGCAATAGTTCCACTATTGCGAGGCTTTACAACGCTGCCATGGGCAAAAAGACGCAGTTTTATGTACCGGGTAGCGTGCAACACCACACGACGTGCCATCTGGCGGCACCGGCCGCACCACGGTGCCCAAAAGTCCACCAGCAGCGGGATCTGGTTGCGCTGCAGGTGCTTGTCAAACGCAGCCTCGCTCAGGTCAACCGGCTTGCCGGTGAACAGCGGCTGCTTGCACTGCCCGCAGTCAGGCGCGCTGGCAAGCTGATCCGCACGCACGCGGTTGGTGGTGTGGCAATGGGGGCAGACGATGTGCAGGGATTCGCTCATACGGGCTAGCTTGTGGCTGGCGGGTGGGAATGCAAGGAATGCTAGGGAATGCCGGGCTACCCTGCCTGAAACGGGGGCGACGCCCAATTCATTTACTCCTGTTTTTATAGCTGCTTGATCTCGTATTCATTGGTCTCGGGGCTTAAATCATGGGTAAAAACAGGCCAAAAAAGGCATTTCAGGGCTTTTTTCGAGGCTGAACCTGCCTCAAGTTGGTCTTTTGACGTTAAAAACTGGCAATTTTCAGCATGAAAAGTAGCCACAAACCAATCGATGCGTGCGCGAGCAGCTACGAATTAAATAGCAGATTAGTGCGCGCAGTTACTAGTTATTTGGACTCTGACGTCAGTTCTTCCTTTTGTTTTGCTGTGAGCTTCACTGTGGACCAGCCTTCAATTACAGGGGGTAAATTGAAATTCGATATCAATAGTTCAGTGTGTTTTTTGGGGCTTCTGGCGCTGTACTGGAAGTCATGGCGGCGCATGTTGAATTTTTCATACAAAAACTCAATAACATGGTGATCGTCGTAACTAAGAAGCCAATTTGCATCAGTGTCAGTCAGCATTTGCGCCAAGCGCTTGTGGTCACCTAATCGATAGAAGTATCGATACAAACTCTCGCCCTGCAAATAATAGGGAGGGTCAGCATAGACGAAATCTGTTTTACGTCGAGAACGCTTGTTTATCAACTCGATTGCGTCGCCAAAAAAAACTTCCACGTTGTCAGCCCAAGTTGAAGTCGCCAAAATTCGACATGCGATTTCGTCTTTATTAGTTCGGCAATCAATCTTGTATTCAGATAGCTGCTTCATTCCCCCAATAGGTCCACCGTTCAATATTCCCGAAAAGTTAGTTCTGTTAAAAAATAGACCAGCTAATGCGTAACCAACAAAATCATCTGTCTCGTAGGGTGATTTAATAGTAAGAAGGGGGCGTAGCTTATGCCATGTTTCAAGCGTGATGGGTAAATCCAAAAAGCGCTCTAGCAACTCATCCGTATGCCGAAACACAGCCTCCCAAAAGGCAAAAAGCAGTGGATCTTGTTCGCCCAACAAGGCATTTTTGATGATTTTTTTTTCTAAAAGACCGAGCGTCATTGACGCGCTGCCCGCATAAGGCTCGACGAATGTATGTACTTTGAAGTCACTTTCAATTAACAAGTTGGCCAAAACCGGAACAAAATTTGCCTTGCTACCGGGATAGCGGAGTGGGCTCAAATTCATAGCGGTAATTCAGCCGAAAGTAATCTTAGTGAGCTTATCTGTTCGTTAACCCACACCCCTACCTTGGGCGATTCGTCAGCGCGTTCGATACAAAAGTTTTTCGTGGCATCCATTGCTAGTAAATGACCATCTTGAGTCATGCGTGGAAGTATCATGCGGTCAAACAACATTCCAAAACCTGCTGTTAGTCTCTCGATTCGGTCTTTTCTTGTCCCTTCGCCCATTGGCGGAACAGCGTGCGGAAAAAAAATTGCTGCTAGCGGCTCCGACGGAGGAATAACCTCGAACCATGTTTGGTGGAAGTACTTTATTGGCCCTCCTAATATTGATTTGCTTTTCCAATCTTTACCGGATGCAACTTGCCCAAGCATGTAGAGTGTTCCCGCAGCGCCATCAGTTCTAGGCTGCCAAGCGATGATGTCGATCTCTTCGTCTTTCACCATTGGCGACGCGCCTGGTAAGGCCGTTTGCCTAGGACGGCCTTCACCAAATTTCTCATAAACCTCTTTGAGTTTTTGTAGGAAGGGCGGGTTGCTATTTGGTCTTGGCCAACCAAAAGATATCGCACAGCCGTGCACTTGGCTTGCAGCGGCCAAGGTCGAACAAACTTGAAAAAGATCGCGTTCTGTATTGGTTATATTCGGAATCCATTTGCCAGTCCACATTTCCCCTACTTTGTGGTGATCAAATAATATGCAGAGCAAATAAGTCCAACCGCCAAGTGATATGTCTTGCTTTAGCGTAAATCTGAGGCCATCGCCGGAAAAGTGGAAAGGATAGCTCGATGACAGTTTCTTAGATCGTTCACCCAGTTCATCAGTGACTGCATCAAGAAATTTATCTTCATCATGTCCCGATACGCCTTCTTCGTCAGTATTTTTTTCTTCGGTACGACGACCTTCAACGTCGGTGTCTTCGCTATTTCTATGAGTATCCCAATAGCGCTTTAACTTAGAAAATAGGAATACACCATCTGAATCTGCGAGTGTTCTTAATTCAACCCAATCTGCCAATACATCAGTTCTATCTTTTAAAGGGGGTAAGTTAAGCGGCACTTACGTATCCCTTCTTTTTCTTAGTCATCGTATTAAGCGTGTCAGCTCTCTCAAAGACTTCTTCAACTACTATGTTTATTGCTTTGTCTGCACCGTCGTACTTGGTAATTAACTCAATCGCACGTCTCAGTTTGATATTTGCTGCAATGATTGCGTCGTGAAAGGCTTGATCAGGATTTTTAAACGCATCTCTTGCTTCGTCTAATGTTCCTTTGGCTTTGAGGACTAACCTGGCATCAGGATTTACGATTGCCAAACCAAGATCTTTCAGATCTGGATTTTGAGATTTAACTAAAGCTGGTTGATCTGATGATTTCGATCCATAAATGAACGACAGCACTTCATCTAGGTTGCTAAGCTTTTCTTTTTTTATCGGCTTAAGCGGTGGCGTATCACTCCAACTTTCTAGGCCAAGATATTCTTGATATTCTTTGCGTCCAATTGCTGTCGAAATATGAGAGAACGCGAAGCGTCCAGGGTTTGCGCGATCTTGTACTGTCCACATATTTGCAGCAGCTGCTTGTTCGAGTATCAACAAACTATAGATGTAAGTTCTTAGGGTGTCATTGTTATCTCCGAGGCAGTCGGCAATGAGCGAGATTTTTGTTTTTCCAGCACTTTTTTTATACCAATCGGTGACATATCTCGCTTTGGCGTAAGCGTCCCATCTTTGCGCTCCATTGATGTGTTTGAAGCCAATGAACGCCCTGGCATCGTCTTCAGAGGCCACTCGATAGCACAGAATCTCAGATGTTGAATTTATGGCTTCTTGAGAAACTTTTGAGGGAACTTTTATCCTTAGCCGACGGGCGAGTTCTGGATCTCGAATGAGTTTGATTGTTGCTAATCGTCTGTTTCCTTCTAAGACTTTAAAAGGCCCACTGTCGGTAGAGCCAATAACGATCATCGGTTCCAAATTCAAGTATCCGTTGGTACTAATAGACGTAATCAACTCATCTAAGGCGGCAATATCAGACAACGTACTAATAAGCTCATCCTCTGAACCTGAGGGGCTATCTAAACCAGTTTGTAACCTTGGGTTTGAGCTATCCAGCTCTAATAATTCAACTGGACAATTTTTTGATACTTTGAATGGAAGAACGAATTGGGTTTTTTTCTTTGTTTTCAAAATCAACACCTTACTTTTTGCACTTGAAGATTTATTAACTGGCATGATCATTTTTCCCATGTATCTTTCAAATTGGTAGCTCTATTAAACACTAGCTTCCCCGCAGCATGATCCACCCGATCCGCAGCAAAGTAGCCATGCCGCTCAAACTGAAACTTGTCATCAGCCGTGGCCGTTGCCAATGACGGCTCGACTACTGCCTGCATCACCGTCAGGCTGGTGGCATTCAAGTTCTGCAAGAAGTCAACGCCGCCTGCTTCGGGGTGGGCTTCTTTAAACAATCGGTCGTACAGCCGCACTTCGGCTTGCAGGGCGTCGGCTACGGCTACCCATGTGATCACGCCTTAGACTTTAACGGCGTCTGAGCCGGGGGTGCCGCTTTTGGTGTCGGGTATCAGCAGGGCTTGTACTTCAGTGACTTTGCCCGACGCATCTTTTGTGCAGCCTGTGCATTCGATGACGTGGCCGTACTTCAGTCGCACCTTGTTGCCGGGGAACAATCTGAAAAATCCTTTTAAGGGATGCTGGGGTCAGGTCTGGTCAGGTCAGGTCTTTAAATATCACATCACTCTCCGCTGATTTCATAACTTTCCCCCGAATTTCGCATCCCCACCCGCCCCAATCACCAACCGCTGCGTAGCCTGCGTAGCCGCCACATAAAACACCCGAGCCGCCTCCTGCTCATCCTCACCCGCAGCCGGCATATGCCCCACACCCGGCAGCGCAACAACAGGAAACTCCAGGCCCTTGCTGACTTTCATGGTCATGATTTGTATCGCATCTGCGCTGGGGTTGTAGTCGCCTGATCTCTTGCGCACATTGAAGGGCAGTTTGCGGTGATACAGGGCATCTGCGCAGGTGTCTATCGTGTGCCAGTCGGCGCACAAGATGGCCATGTCGCCCCAAGCAAAACCTTCCTTATGGGCGGTGCTCAGCTGGTCGGCAATGGCAAATGCTTCTTCGCGCAGGCTGGGTAGTTTGATGATGATGGGGGCTTGCCCTTCGCGGCCGCAGCTGATGGGTTTTAGCAGGGGCACACAGTCTTCAAATTTAGCGTCATCGTCTTTGTCGTCTGCTGTCAGCAGGTCGGCGGCAACCAGGCTGGCAATTTGCAAAATTTGCCGGGTGTTGCGGTAGTTGATTTTCAGAATGGTGGTGCGGCCTGCTGCTTGAATGCCCACGCTTTTGAAGCTGAATTGTTTGGTGCGGCTGCGTTGGTAAATGCTTTGGGCGTCGTCATACAGCACCAGCAGGCTGTTGGTGCTCGGGTCAACCATTTGCGTGACCAGCTTGAGCCACTCGGGCTGAAAGTCATGGCCCTCGTCGATCAATATGGCCTGGTATTGGCCGCCGGGGATTTGCTTGCGGTCAATGCCGTGTATGACGCGCAGCACCAGCTCTTGCGCATATTGCTCGCTGGTTAACTGGTGCCCAGGCAATGCTTGCCCAAACGCAGTGAGCTGGTCACGGCACCATTTATGAAAATGCCTGGCGTGTACCTTGCCGTCCAATCCTTTGGTACGCATGACCGAATCAAGCGTGACACCCAGCGGCTCGTTAAAGCAAAGAATCAAAATCGGTTTGCTGCTGGCGGTGCTGGAAACATTGGATTTAGCCAAATATTCAGCGCGGTAGCCCAAGATCATGGTTTTGCCAGAGCCCGCCACGCCGTGAATGACGCGGTGGCCGTCACCCAACGACCTGGCCAGTTGCTCTTGCTGCAAGTCCATCACGCGCATGATGCTGGGCAAGTCGGCGTCTGGTGCGGCGTCGTCAAACAGTGCCGCCTGGTTTTGCACACGCACCTGCGGGAAAATAATCCAGCGAACGCGGTCAAGCTGGGGCAGGCTGATAGCGCCGCGCATACCGTATGGGAACATTTCCCACAGGCGGCTTTGCAGCTCTTCGGCGCCTGCAGATTCCAGCATTTCGTCTTGGCACAACACGCGGTGCGGCTCTATGGCGTGCTGTAGTTCTGCGGTTTCAAACTGTTTGCGGGTGATGTTGGTAAACACCACGCCATAGCTCCACGGAAAAGCCAGTTTGCCTGCGTGTGGGCCGTCGGCTTGCACCAGTTGCGCGTCACGCTCCAGCGCATTGACGACCTGATGGGCATATTGGCGGGCTTGTTCAAGCGGGTTGATAACCGTCTTGGGGCCGTTATCACCCAATATTTCCCAGTTTTGTTTGTCAGCCTGCAAGACGGTGGAGAGCCGCCAGTCTTTGACCTCCAGCACCAAAATGCCGCGTTGTGGGTGCATGACGCAAAAGTCTGGGTGGGTGTTGCGCGGCCCCATGGGCACGTCGTACCACAGCAGATAGTCAGCGTCGAGCTTTTGCTCCAGCCGCTCGGCAAGTCGGCGCTCGCCGCTGGTCATGCGCCCTGCGCACGTGCCCATCGAAGGAATAAGAGTCGCCATCTATCAGCCGCCGCCCGTAAGATTTTGTTACCCCATCATGCCGCATAACTTTTAGTCGGGTATAGGTGAATAGTCACCTTTTTTGGGTACGGGCAGCGAGCAGATTTCAAGGCAAAACAGCCGCTAGCCCTTGTCAATGTTGCTCAAGCAGCTATCAAAAGCATAGTGATGCAAACGGCTTTATTCACTGTACCGCTTGCGGATAGGCCAGGGAGAGGCCGCCGCGTCGTACAGGACAGGTATCGCGCAGCCCCTCACCCCAGCCCTCTCCCCGGAGGGGCGAGGGAGCCAAACCCACTTGCCGCAAAGATGTGTAGATATCCATGCCCGTCAGGGGAATGAGTAAAGCCGGTCATTGCGCACAGGAATAATCCCCAGGTCATCAGCAACCCCACTCAACCCCTCACCTCACAGGCTCCACATGGCAATCTTTTCTCAAGACGCGCTCAACCCCGGCGTGCGCAAGCGCGAGGTGTTTGGGTGGGCGATGTATGACTTTGCCAACTCGGGCTACACCACGGTGGTGCTCACCGCCGTGTTTGCAGCCTATTTTGTGGGCGGCGTGGCGCAAAAAGCCGCTTGGGCCACGTTTGCCTGGACGGCGGCGCTCAGTGTGTCGTATGCCATCGTCATGTTGACGATGCCCAGCATTGGGGCCTACGCCGACCGGCATGCGGCCAAAAAACGCCTGCTCATGATCTCCACCGCCTGCTGCGTGGTGGCCACCTTGGGGCTCGCGCTGGTGGGGCCGGGCATGGTGGCGCTGGCGGTGGTGTTGATCGTGTTGTCCAACACGTTTTATTCCTACGGCGAGTCGCTCACCGCGTCGTTTTTACCCGAGTTGGCCCGGCCTGAGGCGCTGGGCAAGGTCAGCGGCTGGGGCTGGAGCTTCGGCTACTTTGGCGGCATGCTGGCGCTGGGCCTCAGCCTGGGTTTTGTGCTGTGGGCGCAGGGCCAGGGCATGAGTGCAGACAAGTTTGTGCCCATCACCATGCTGATCACCGCCGCGATTTACGGCGGCGCGGCGCTGGTGACTTTTCGCCTCCTTAAAGAGCGCGCTGTGCCGCAGACAGACAGACCGCACACCCCTGGCCTGAAGGCTGCGCTGGCTGACATGAAGCAGAACTTCATGCAGGCGCGCGGCTACACCGATTTCATGTGGCTGCTGGCCTGCGCCGTGTTCTACCAAGGCGGCGTGGCCGTGACGATTGCGCTGGCCGCCATTTATGCCGAGCAGGTCATTGGCTTTCAGCCCCAGGAAACCATGTTGTTGATCTTGGCGCTGAACCTGGCGGCCGCGTTCGGCGCGTTTGGCTTCGGCTATCTGCAAGACCGCATTGGCCACAAGCTGGCGCTGGGCCTGACCCTGGTGGGCTGGATTGCCACCTGCGTGCTGGCCTCGGTGGTCACCACCAAGGGCGGGTTCTGGTATGCCGCTGCGCTGGCCGGTTTGTGCATGGGCTCCAGCCAGTCAGCCGGGCGGGCCATGGTGGGCCTGCTGGCACCAGCCCGGCAGCTGGCGCAGTTTTATGGGCTGTGGACCTTTGCCACCCGGCTGGCCAGCATCGTGGGGCCGCTGACCTACGGCGCCATCACCTGGGCCACGGGTGGCGATCAGCGCACCGCCATTTTGTCCACCGGCGTGATGTTCATCATCGGCCTGGTGCTGCTGGTGCCGCTGAACATGGAGCGGGGGCGGCAGGCGGCGTTGGCGCAGAGCTGATCGGTTGCGGTGCCTGTCAATTCCCCATCCACAATCCAAACGCCAACACAGCAACAAACCAGCCAGCAAACGGCCACCAGCTTTGCATGTTGTAGGCAATGATCAGGGTGATGATGGCGCTGATCCACATAAAGGCCTGAAAGACCAGGTCTTTGAACGCCGTACCCGCGAGGCTCCGTGCAGTGTTTTTGGCAGATTTCTTTTCTTCGTTGAACATGATGTGGAGACGCGTTTTAAAAAGTGACCATCTGACAGTTGCACATGGCGCGCGGTCGGCAGGCCGCGCTGGTGCAGGATACCAAGTTGTGAATAATCAATCAAAACAGGCTGTAGCCCTTGTATAAACTGCTCAAGCAGCTATCAAATAGATAGTAATCAACCCCTCAAAACGCCATGTACCTGCCCCGCCAATTCAACGCCGCCGACCCTGCCATGGCCCTGCGCCTGATGCGCGAGTACCCGCTGGCCAGTTTGATTTCCAATGACGACGACGGTTTTCCGTTTGTCACCCACCTGCCGCTGCATGTGGACTCGGTGGACGGCTTGCCGCAAGACGGCGGCTGGCGGCTGCTGGGCCATTGCGCCAAGCCCAACCCGCATTGGCGCTACTTGCAGGCTCGGCCCCAAGCGCTGGTGACCTTTTTGGGACCGTATGCCTATATGTCGCCCCAGGTCTACCCCGACCTGGCCCGCGTGCCCACCTGGAATTACCTGGCCGTGCATGCGCGGGTCACGGTGCGCTTGATTGAAGAGCCGCAGGCCAAAGACGCGCTGCTGAAAAACTCATTGGCGACCATGAGCCGGCGTATGCGCAGCAGTGGATAGACCTCGGCCATGAGTACCAGCACAAAATGCTGGCGGGTATCGTGGCTTTTGAGTTGCGGGTGGACGCGGTGGAATGCAAACTCAAGCTCAACCAGCACCGCCCGGAATCCCACGCTGCCCTGCGGGCGGTGTATGCGGCGGGTGACGAGAACCACCAGGCGCTGGGGCGCTGGATGGACGTGTTGGGCATGACCTCAAACGCAAAGGAAAGTTGAAATGAAAGCCCTGTTCGGAATCGTCGGCCTGCTGCTCACGCTGGTCATCGTCGCCTTGGTGGCCAAAAATCAATTGGCCGCCACGCGCAAGTCCGTTCCTGCGCTCCAAGTGCCAGGTGCGCAGCTTCCAGGTGCGCAGATTCCAGGCCTGCCAGCGGTGGACCCCAATGCCTCGGTGAAAGAGCAAAGCCAACAAATTCAGCAGCAATACAAACAGGCGCTGGATGCTGCGATGCAGGCACGGCCGATGCCGGATGAAAAATAAACGTCAAATCGGCCTCCATCCCTTGTAAATACTGCTCAAACAGCTATCAATATCGTAGTGAATTGATGCCTTTTTTTACACCCACCACACCCTAACGCAACTCTGCAAAACCCCATGAATTCGCTTACACCACATCGTTCCAGGTTCCAGGACCTATTGGGTTTGTTGGGTTGGCTGGTTTTGTGTTTTGCCGCCAGCGCCCTGGGCGCCGCGGCCTCCATCAACGCCAAAGACTTTTACAAAGAGTTGGTCAGCCCCAGCTGGGCACCACCGGGCTGGCTGTTTGGCCCGGTGTGGACGGTGCTGTTTGCGTGCATGGCAGTGGCCGTGTGGCTGGTGTGGCGATCTGCTGCGGACAGAAAGTCAAAACAGGTAGCCCTGGGCCTTTTCATGGCCCAGCTGGCGGCCAACACCTTGTGGAGCTGGCTGTTCTTTGCCTGGCAGCGGGGCGGCGTGGCCTTTGCTGAAATCGTGCTGATGTGGGTGCTGATTGCCTGCACCCTCGTGGCTTTTTGGCGCATCAAACCGTTGGCGGGGGCGCTTCTGGTGCCGTATCTGCTGTGGGTCAGCTTTGCGGTGGTGCTGAACTGGGTGTTGTGGCGGGGGAATTTGGGGTTGCTGGGGTAGCGGTTCAGGTTGCGGCGGGCTGTCTTGCTCCTTCCCGCCTTTGGGGGAAGGTTGGGATGGGGGCTTTCGGTCCGACCCAAGGCCGCTTATGCCGAAAGGCACCTCAAGCCCAGGCAGCACGGAGAACAAGCCGCTACACGCGCATGCCCCCATCCCTGCCTTCCCCCAGCGGGGGAAGGGGTTGCTGGTATCCACCTTCGCAGTTACCCCGTTTTTGGACGAAAAGCGGCAGCAGCCCATACAAATACTGCTCAAACAGCTATCAAAATAATAGCGTCTAAAAGCAGACTCACATCAAGCTACTACCGCCCAAACGGCTCCAGGTAACGGCCCAGCTCAGCGCCCCATAGCTGGGGCATCGAAACCAAGCCGTGCCCGTTAACGCCCCGGCCAGACTCAAAAACGTGAAAAGAGCCTTTGCCACCCGCCTGCATGAAAGCGTCGAAGTTGCTTTTGCTGTGGCGGATCCGGTAGAACGGGTCGTTTTCTCCATACAGCCAGAGCATGGGCGCTGCAAATGCAGCCCCTTTTTTGAAGCTGGCGGTGTTGATAGCCTCTGCATTCACGCAGCGGTCGCCCACCCATCCGCCCACGAAGTTAATCACCCCGACAAAGCGGGTGGGCCGTGTGCCCGCGTAGACCACAGACGCAATGCCGCCGCGCGACTGGCCGCCGACCAGCATGCGTTGGTTGTCTACATCGGGCCGGGCGGCCAGGTAGTCGGCGGCGGCGTCCATGTCGCTCAAGGCGCGCTCCAGTCCAGGCAGTGACAGCGCGGGGCTGCAGGCGTAGCGGGAGCGGTTTGCTTCAAAACCTTCGTCATACAAGCCATCAGACTTGCCGCGCCCGCGTCGCTGGGGAAAGGCCACCAGCCAGCCCTTGTCGGTGAAAAAACGGGCCAGGGTGGCGCTGCTCCAGGTGCTCCCGAACAGGGCCGGGTTGTCGCCGTTGCCGGTGGAACCATGGTTGAACATCAGCGCCGGGAAAGGGCCCTTGCCGGGCGGCTTGTAGATCACCACCTCCAGCGTGACGGGTTTGCCGTTTTCCACAAAGGGGGTGGGAATGCGATCAATGGTTTTTGCCGGGGCCGGTGTTTGAGACAACACGCCCGCAGCACGCAGCGCACCGTCTTTGTGAATCACAAACTCGGCAATCTGATCAGCGCCTGCACGCATCCGCAGGCTGATGAAGGAGCCGGTCGACAAAGGCGCGGTCAGTTCCCCACCCACAAACCGGGCTTGCGCTCGCTCGCTGATCTGGCTGGTCGCAGAGGCTGCGGCATAAACGACAACGGCACCGTCTGCGGTCACGCTTTCAACCATCAACTTCACGTCGCACGCACGTGCAGCGCACCCCCATCCAGACCACGCACCGCTGAAGCGGGCTTTATCAGCCGGCACGTTGCTGTCGGGCGCCCGAATCACCACATCGGCCGGCGCAATTGCCAATACCGTGCTTTCCGTGGTGTCGTGCTCCAGCTGCGTGATGTAGTTGGGCCAAGGGGTTTGGGCGGTGGCCAACTGGCTGGCCAGCAGCAGGGTTCCAAGGAGTAGTTTGATGAAGTGCATGCAATAGATTTTGCTGGGGATCGGCGTGGGGCAAGGATTGTTAAAGCCGACAAAGCAGCCAGAATCACATCCGTGCCGCGTTCTTTTTGACCAACCACCATATGCCAACCACCATATGCCAACCACCCAAACCCCCACACCGGAACCCACCGTGCAAATCCGCCCCATTCAACCCACCGACTTCGCCGCCTGGACCCCGCTCTGGGATGGCTACAACGCTTTTTATGGTCGCCAGGGTGCCACGGCCCTGCCTGACGCCATCACCCAGGCTACCTGGAGCCGATTTTTTGACCCGCAAGAACCCGTGTTTGCACTCGTGGCCGAGCGCAATGGCCAGCTTGTGGGGCTGACGCATTACCTGTACCACCGCAGCACCACCCGGCTGGAGCTGACCTGCTACCTGCAAGACCTGTTCACCGACCCCGACCTGCGTGGCCAGGGCATTGGCCGCGCGCTGATTGAAGGCGTGTACCACCAGGCGCAGGACGCGGGTATCAAGCGCGTGTACTGGCAAACCCACGAAACCAATGCGGCAGGCCGGCTGCTGTATGACAAGGTGGCCAAGCACGCGGGCTTTTTGGTTTACGCGCAGGAGGTATGAGCCATGGCCGTCGACATATCCAAAGAAGCGCGCAAAGAGGCGGTTGCGTCAATCGAAAGGTATTTCCGCGAAAACATGGACGAGAAAATTGGAAATATTGCAGCCGGTGCGCTGTTGGGGTATTTCCTGGAAGAAATTGGCCCGCTGGTCTATAACCAGGCAGTGGCCGATATTCAGGAGCGCTTGCAGATGCGCGTCTCCGAGCTGGATATTGAATATCACGAGGACGAGTTTCAATATTGGCGCAAATTTGAGCGGCAGACAAAAAACAAGTGATGGTGGCGTTTGGCGGTCATATATGCCTTCAGCCCTTGTAAATACTGCTCAAGCAGCTATATAAACAATAGCAACCGAATGCGCTGTAGGTCCTGTCCTACACAGAAATAAGCATGCCTCTCACACGCCATGCGTGGTACCTTGCCATGGAAATTTGATCCAAATTTCTACAACCGCACGAGGCTTTATGGGCGTTTATGCAGTCGCTGACCCTGTCAGCCAATTCGCTTTGCCTCTCGTGTCTGTCTCCACGGTTCTTCCGTCTTCCATCCTCTCCCGGCTACGGCTGGAGACGCGCAGCGAGCACGATGCGATTGAGCAGGTGCTTGATTTGATGGGCAGCTCGCTCACACGCGAAAGCTACCGCCAGCGGCTCGAACAGTTCTACGGTTTTTATGCGCCGCTGGAGGCCGCGCTGCACGCGCGTTGCAACGGCGAGGCGGCCTTGCTCGCCCGGCTGAGCAAAACTGCCCACCTGCGGCAAGACCTTGAGTACTTTGGCGTCGAGTTCGACGAATTGCCGCTGTGCCGCGCGTTGCCCCGGCTTGAAACGCAGGCCGATGTGCTGGGCTGTCTGTATGTGCTGGAAGGCGCCACCCTGGGCGGGCAGATGATTACCAGGCATGTGCGCGCCACGCTGGGCATCACACCCACCACCGGCGGCTGCTTTTTTGAGGGCTATGCGCAGGACACCGGAAAAATGTGGCAAGCCACGCGTCAACTACTGGTGAACTGCGCGGTGGACACACAGACCGAGAACAAGATGGTTGCCAGCGCGACAGCGACTTTTTCTGGCCTGCGCCTTTGGTGTGATTCCAGCAACCAATCAACACGGACATATTTACATGCATGACACGCTGAGCAAGCACCTACCTGCGGCGAAAACCGCCCTGGCCCAGCCCACAACGACCGAAGCCGCGCCGTGGGACAGCCAGCCCTACAGCACCAAGCGCCATGGCACCAGCATCACCGACTGCGACGCCGAGCCGGTGCGCACACCCGGGTGCATTCAGGCCCACGGTGCCCTGCTGGTGCTGCGCCTGTCAGACCTGTCGATCTTGCAGGCCAGCGAAAACACCCAGGCCATTCTGGGTCGGCCGGCCCCAGCGCTGCTTGGTGAGAACGTGGCGGTCGTTGTCAACGTGCAGGGCGAGGCCCAGCTGCGCAGCATCCTGGCCACCGAGCCGACCGACCGAAACCCGACGTACGCGTTCACGTTGCCCGAAGCTGAGCAGGTTCCCGCGCTGGATGTGACGCTGCACACGGTGGATGGCGTGGTGCTGGTGGAGTTTGAACCCTTGCACCGCAGCCACACGGCCAGCGGTGCGCCCCTGTCGTTTGCCAGGCCCGGTACGCCCGGTACGCCGGGCACACCCGCGAAGCCCGACCCTTACGCCATCATCAAAAAAACGGTTCCCCGGTTGCAGTCGGCCAGCACACTGCAGCTGTTCTGCCAGGTGCTGGCCGACGAAGTCAGCCTTTTGTCTGGCATGGACCGGGTGATGATCTACAAATTTCATGCCGACCACCACGGCGAAGTGGTGGCCGAAAGCCTTCTGGGCGACTTGCCGCCCTGGCTGGGTCTGCATTACCCGGCCGAAGATATTCCCAAGCCAGCGCGCGACATGTTTGTCAAAACCTGGATTCGCCCGGTGCCCAACACCAATGGCGCGCTGGCTGAAATGACGCCGCTACTCAACCCCGATACCGGCCAGCCGGTGGACATGACGCATTGCGCGCTACGCGGCGTGTCCATGCTCTACACCGAATACCTGCACAACATGGGCGTTTGTGCTGGCCTGACGATGGCACTGCGTCGCGGCAGCGACCTGTGGGGGCTGATTGCCTGCCACCACTACAGCGGGCCGCGTGAGGTGCCGTATCAGATGCGTGCGGCCTGCGAGTTTCTGGCGCAGGTCGGCTCGCTGCAATTGCAGGCGGTTGAAGACCGTGAAAACGCGGCCTACCGCATCAAACTGGAAGAGGTCAACCAGCAACTCCTGACCCTGGCCGCGCAGGAAGGCGGGCTGGCGTCCATCACCGACGGCCAGCCCTCGCTGCTGGGTGCCATGCATGCCAGCGGCGCGGCGCTCTTCCACCGAGACCGGTGGTGGCGGGTGGGCCAGACGCCCGATGAGACGCAATTGGACGCGCTCGCTGCGTGGCTGGTGGGGCATCTCAACACCCATCCACTGGCAGGGCCGGTGTACGCCACCCAGGCGCTCAGCGCTGACTACCCACCCGGCGCAGCCTTCTCGAATGTGGCCAGTGGCTTGCTGGCCGCGCCCTTGTCGTCCACCGGACAAAACCTGATGATGTGGTTTCGACCCGAGGTGATTCAAACCATCAATTGGGGCGGCAATCCGCATGACAAACCGATGGTGCCAAGCCCGCACGGCCTTCGCCGCACGCCCCGACGCAGTTTTGAACGGTTCACCCAGGCGGTTCGCCAGCACGCTTTTCCATGGCTGCAAGTCGAAATTGATGCGGCTGCGCGTTTGCGCACGCTCATCATGGAGCTGGTTATCGTGCGTGCGGAGCGGTTGGCTGGCCTGAATGCCGATCTGGCAAAGAGCAACGAAGAGCTGGATGCTTTTGCCTATGTGGCTAGCCACGACTTGAAAGAGCCGCTGCGCGGCATTCACAAATACGCCCACCAGTTGATGGAAGCCGCATCAGGTGATGAGGAAGAAAAACGCAAGCTCAACGGCCTGATGCGCTTGACACTGCGCATGGACAATCTTCTCGACTCGCTGCTACATTTTTCCCGGGTAGGCCGTGAAGACTTGACGCTGGAAACGGTTGATCTGAACGAGGTGCTGGCTGACGCCATTGAGATGGTCAGCTCCCGCACCAGTGACGGCCGCACGCAGATCACGGCACCGCGCCCGCTGCCGCAAATCGTGTGCGACCGCGTACGCGTTCGGGAAGTGCTGCTCAATTTGCTGTCGAATGCGCTGAAGTACAACGACCAGGCGAGCAAGCGGGTGGAAGTGGGTTTTATCGAGGCGCATGAATCGACGCTGCGCACCAGTTTCCCCGAATCCAGCAGGGGGCACACCGTGTACTACGTGCGTGACAACGGCATTGGCATGGCCCCGCGCCATTTCGAGCAGGTGTTCAAGATGTTCAAGCGCCTGCATGGCCGTGAAGACTATGGCGGTGGCACGGGGGCGGGCCTGACCATCGTGCGCAAGCTGGTGGAGCGGCATCAGGGGCAAGTCTGGCCTGAATCCGCAGGTGCTGAAAGCGGCGGGGGCAGCACGTTTTTCTTTACCCTCAGTGCTTCGGATGAAAGTTAGCATGGTCGCGTCAAATTTCGCTCTGATTGCCGAGCCAGTTGCCGCGCCATCCACCACTCCATTCCCCGCGTCAATCCTCGTGGTGGAAGACTCTGACGAAGATTTCGACACCCTGCTGGAGGCTGCACGTGGCGTTGGCGAGAAACGTGTCATTCGCCGTGTGCTGTGCGGCGGAGACTGCCTGGCACTTCTGCGCGGCGAAGGCGGCACCGATCAAGCGCCTTTGTCGATGCTGCCGACCCTCATCTTCATGGACCTCAACTCCCACGGTGTGGACGGTCGCGAAGCGCTGGTACTCATCAAAACCGCCCCTGGGCTCAAAGAGGTTCCCCTGGTGGTGTTGACCACCTCGGCCAATCCCAAAGACCAGGCTTTCTGCTATCAGGCGGGTGCCAATGCCTACCACGTCAAGCCGGTGCGTCATGACCATTACCTGGCGTTGCTTCGTTCGATACTGCTTTGCTGGTTTGAGACCGCCACCCTTCAAAACCCGATGTTCAGGGCCGATTGATGCAGCGCGCCGACAAATTACCGCCGCAGCCATGGTGCGTTGCCATCATTGACGAAAGCCCTGACGACCGGGCCGATATTCGCCGCATGCTGTTGAAAAGCGCCGAGCGGCGCTTGACTTTTGTTGAGGCCGAGTCGGGCGCTAGCGGTATCCAGGCCGTGCTCGCTGCCATACAGCTGCCCAACTGCATCGTTCTGCACTACAACTTGCCGGATATGAATGCACCAGAGGTGCTGGCCGAGCTGGTTGGGCTTGATGGCATGCCGGTATGCGCGGTGGTGGTGGTGACCGGTGGCGCCAACCGTGAGGAGGGCCGTCTTGCGCTGCGAGCTGGCGCGCAGGACTACATCGCCAAAGACTGGACGAGCCCGAGCACGCTCTGCCGCGCCGTCGAAAACGCCTGTGAAAGCTGGGCCATGGCGCGTGAACTTCGCCAGCGCAAAAATGCCTTGCGGCTGGTAACCGACCGCGAAACCTTTCGCAGCGTATTCAGCGATGCAACGCGTGGGCTGAACGACGAGTTGGCGCTCAGACGAATGACCTCGCATTTACTGGGCGAACACCTGCAGGCCAGCAGGGTGCTTTATGCCGAGGTGGTCGATGAGAGAAATATCGTGGTCGGTCAGAGCTACGTTTGTGGCGTGCAGCAGGTAGAGGGCACCTACAGTCTGGACGTCTATGGCACCAAGCTGGTGGATACCTTGCTGTCGGGTGAAAACATCGTGATGTCAGATGTACGCATTGATAGCGACTCTTCGCAGAGCGAAAAAGCCGCCTTCGCCGAGTTGCAAATTGTGGCCAATCTGGGCATTCCCATTTTGAAAAACGGATGCCTTGTTGCCGTCCTCGGTGTTCATCAAAATGCGCCGCGCGTTTGGACTGTGCAGGAGATGTCTCTGGCGCGGGAAATAGCCGAGCGCACCTGGGCTGCGGTGGAACATGTGCGCAGCGAGGCAAGGCTGTTGGCCAGCCGGGTGCAGTTGTCGCAGATTGTGGCGATCATGCCGTCGTTTTCAGCCGTGCTGAAAGGGCCTGAGCACGTGATTGAAATGGCCAACCAGGCGTTTTACGACTTGGTACAGCACGGCCCTGAAGTCTTGGGGAAAACCTATGTGGAGGCCTTTCCAGAGCTCGCCAAGCAGGCGTTTCCTCAACTGTTAGACAGGGTTTACGGCACGGGCGAAAAATTTGAGGCCACAGGCATGCGGGCCATTGTCCGCACGGGCACAGGTGACGGATTGACCGAGATTTTTGTCGACTTCGCATACCTGCCCCTGCGTGATACCGACGGCCAGGTTTCGGGGATTTTTCTGCATGGCGTGAACCGCACAGCAGAGGTCACTGCTGCACAGGCATTGGCCAAGCGCGAGCGTGAACTGCGCAGCGTGACGGAGAACACGCCCGACGGGCTCACGCGCTTTGACGGCCAGTTTCGCCATGTGTTTGTCAACTCGGTGATGGAAAAAGTATCCGACCGCCCGGCGGCGGAGACTCTGGGCAAAACCCACCGCGAACTGGGCGTGCCGGACGCACTGTGCGACCAGTGGGAAAAAGCGATTCGCTTCGTGTTCGACCACGCAGCACCCAGCGCATTGGAGTTCTCGGTCGACACGCCGCATGACGGTTTGCGATATTTTTCCTGTCGGCTGGTGCCTGAACTAGACGAGCGCGGGCAAGTGGAGTCTGCCCTGGGCTTGACGCATGACACGACTTCTCGCCGCGCCTATGAGCGCCAGCTGTGGGAACAGGACATGCGCAAAGATGAATTTCTGGCCACACTGGCCCATGAGTTGCGCAACCCGCTGGCGCCTATTCGCACGGGCTTGCAGCTGCTCAAACTGTCGCCCAAAGCAGAGGTTGCTGCGCGAACCTTGCCTGTGATGGAGCGCCAGCTGAGTCAATTGGTGCGCCTGATCGACGACCTGCTGGATGTCTCGCGCATCAGCACCGGAAAGATCGTGCTGCGGCGCGAGCGCATTGCTCTTCAAGACATTGCAGCTGCCGCGCTTGAAGCATCGCAGCCCTTGATGGATGCAGCAGGTCATTCGCTGGCCACTGACTGGCCCGATGAGCCCGTGTGGCTGGATGCTGACCCGACGCGCCTGGCGCAGGTGCTGAGTAATTTATTGACCAACTCGGCCAAGTACATGCAGCCAGGCGGTCAGATCAAATTTGCTGCGCGCCGCCAGGCTGACTGCGTGGTGATCTCGGTGCGGGACACGGGCATGGGCATTCCGGCGGAGATGCTGGGCAGCGTGTTCGACATGTTCACCCAGGGCAACCGCACGCTTGAGCGCTCGCAAGGTGGTCTGGGCATTGGCTTGTCGCTGGTCAAGACACTGGTGGAAATGCACGGCGGCTCTGTTCAGGCGGCCAGTGACGGCATTGACCGGGGCAGCGAATTTACGGTGCGCCTGCCGACGATTTTGGCGCCGCAAGCGACTGAGCCTGCAGCACCGGCCCTGTCGAGCGTGCTGGCGGGGCGCCGGATTCTCGTGGTTGACGACAACGTGGATGCCGCCGAGACCATGGCCATGCTGTTGGACCTGTCGGGCCACGACGCACGCGCGGCTTTCTGCGGCCAGGAAGCGCTGGACGTGGCGTGTGTGTTTTGTCCCGATGTGGTGTTTCTGGACATCGGCCTGCCAGACATGAGCGGCTACGAAGTGGCGCGCCGTTTGCTGGCCGAGCCGACAACCGCAGCCTGCAAACTGATTGCACTGACCGGCTGGGGCACCGAAGACGACATTCAAAAATCAAAAGTGGCGGGCTTTCACGCCCACCTGACCAAGCCGGTCGACCCGGACGCCGTTGAAACCATGTTGGCCAGTTTTTTTGCGAGCGCGTAAAACCATGTTCACCCACCCTACCGAAGAATCTGCCCACGGAGCCGACGCGCCCGCTGGTTTATCGACTCACCTGCGGGAGCGCCTGGCCGAAGCCGCGTGTTACGCGGTGCTGCGCCGGGTAGCGCCCGTGCTGCGCCACGATGTGGCAGGCTTCATGCAGCCGGTCGGCTTGCTGATGATGGTGCTGCAGCGGCGTGTGCAGGTGCCCGAGCCCGACATGCAGGCGATCATCAAAAACGTGACATCGCTGAGCGCCCTGGCGAAAGAGTCCACCGCTGGCTGCATGAATGCCATGGGCTGGATGGCCTCGCGCGAGAACCCCAGCGTCAACTTGCGCAGCAGCGTCGATGAGGCCGCCGCCCTGCTGGCCATGGACCTGTCCATCAGCGCCCTTGAAATCGCCAACGAGTTGCCGGATGACGGGGTAGTCATACCGCAGAACGTTTATCGCAGCGTGTTGGTGGGTGCATTGCTGGCGTTTTGCGATCACGCCACGACCCGTGGCCGCCTGCACATTAGCTTTGAAGCAGGGTCGGACAACGACCGCCGCCTGATGATGCGCGTGCTGGCTACCAGCGCCGCCAATTCACTCACCCCGCCCGATGCCGTTCCCAGATCCCGCGACATCAGCTGGCAGGATGTGGAAGCCATGGCCCGTTCTTTTGATGTACCAATGCGTCGCGGCGAGGGGTGGCTGGCTTTGGGGCTGCCGAAGGCCGGATGAGTGTTGTTGATACGGGCGTTTTCACTCCCGAATTGATAGCTGCTTGAGCAGTATTTGTAGGGGCTACAGGCAGAAAGCACCGAATCGGTTGCGCGCGACGGCAGTTGGCTCGTTCCCCTTTCGGGGGAAGGTGGGGATGGGGGGCATGCGCACACCGCCGCCAGTTCGCAGCCGTGCCCCTGACTCCCTCTCCCGTATTTGTACAGTGTCGCTTCGGGTAGACCGCGTTCTTCAATTGCATCTGACCCCAAATGCTCGTCACGACTTGGCAGGGTTTCACTCCCGAATTAATAGCTGCTTGAGCAGCATCTATAAGGGCTGGTGGCCATTCCTTTCTAAATTTCCGCAGCAAGTGACCTTCCTTACATATTCCGCCGGTACTGCCCACCCACCTCAAACAGCGCATTCGTGATCTGCCCCAGCGAGCACACGCGCACGGCGTCCATCAGCACCTCGAACACGTTCAGGTTGTCAATCACTGCTTGCTGCAGGCGTTTCAGCATGGCGGGTGATGCGTGGGCATGCAGAGCGTGAAACTCACCGAGTCGCTTGAGTTGCGACTGCTTTTCTTCTTCGGTTGAACGCGCCAACTCCAGCTTGTCCATCACGGCGTCGCCATGTGGGTTGCGGAAGGTGTTGACGCCGATGATGGGCAGCTCGCCGGTGTGTTTGAGCATTTCGTAGTGCATGGATTCGTCTTGAATCTTGCCGCGCTGGTAGCCGGTTTCCATGGCGCCCAGCACGCCGCCGCGCTCGGCGATGCTTTCGAATTCCTTCAACACGGCCTCCTCGACCAACTCGGTCAGCTCCTCGATGATGAAGCTGCCTTGCGAAGGGTTTTCGTTCTTGGCCAGGCCCCATTCGCGGTTGATGATGAGCTGGATGGCCATGGCGCGTCTGACCGAATCTTCTGTTGGCGTGGTGATGGCTTCGTCAAACGCATTGGTGTGCAGGGAGTTGCAGTTGTCGTAAATCGCAATCAGAGCTTGCAGGGTGGTGCGGATGTCGTTGAACTGGATTTCTTGGGCGTGCAGGCTGCGGCCGCTGGTTTGAATGTGGTATTTGAGTTTTTGGCTGCGCTCATTCGCACCGTATTTTTCTCTCATGGCCACCGCCCAGATGCGGCGGGCGACTCGGCCCATCACGGTGTATTCGGGGTCCATGCCGTTGCTGAAAAAGAAGCTGAGGTTGGGCGCGAAATCGTCGATGTGCATGCCGCGCGCCAGATAGGCTTCGACGAACGTAAAGCCATTGGACAGCGTGAAGGCAAGCTGCGAAATCGGGTTGGCACCGGCCTCGGCAATGTGGTAGCCGCTGATGGACACGCTGTAGAAGTTGCGCACGTTGTGGTGCACGAAATACTGGGCAATGTCGCCCATGACCTTCAGGCTGAACTCGGTGGAAAAGATGCAGGTGTTCTGGCCCTGGTCTTCTTTCAAAATGTCGGCCTGCACCGTGCCACGCACATTAGCCAGCACCCATTCGCGGATTTTTTGGGCTTCGGTGTCTGTGGGTTCGCGGTTGTTGTCGGTCTTGAATTTGTCCAGGTTCTGGTCGATGGCGGTGTTCATGAACATGGCCAGGATGCTGGGGGCCGGGCCGTTGATGGTCATGCTGACGGAGGTAGCGGGGCTGCACAAATCAAAGCCGCCGTACAGCACTTTCATATCGTCCAACGTGGCGATGCTCACGCCGCTGTTGCCCACCTTGCCGTAGATGTCGGGGCGCACGGCGGGGTCGTTGCCGTACAGCGTGACCGAGTCAAACGCAGTGCTCAGGCGCTTGGCGGCCATGCCGGAGCTGAGCAGTTTGAAACGGGTGTTGGTGCGAAAGGCATCGCCCTCGCCGGCAAACATACGGGTGGGGTCTTCGCCCTCTCGCTTGAACGCAAAGGTGCCCGCGGTGTAGGGGTAGCTGCCGGGCACGTTGTCCAGCATCAGCCACTTGAGCACATCGCCATGGTCGGCGTAGGTGGGCAGGCTGACTTTGCGAATGGGGGTGCCACTTAAAGACTTGGTGACCAGAGTCGTGCGGATTTCGGTGTCGCGAATCTTCACCACGTATTCGTCGCCTGCGTAGGCCTGCTGCATTTGAGGCCACTGGGCCAGCAGCTTTTTGGCGGCGGGTTCTTGAACGGCTGTGCGCTGGGTGGCCAGGTCGGTCACGGCTTCTACGGCGCGGGTTTTGGCGGGGTTGGCTGCGGTGAGCATGCGGGCGGATTCGTGCAGCTGTTGAATCTCGCGGGCCAGCTGGGCTTGTGCAGTTGCACGGGCTTTGTAGCTGCGCACGGTGTCGCTGATTTCTGCCAGGTAGCGGGTGCGTGCGGCGGGTACGACGGGGCTCTGGTTGGTGCTGTGGCGAACGTTTTGGAGGGGCAGGGTGCCTTCACTCAGCGGCACACCCAGTTCAATCAGGCGTGGTTTCAGGGCCTGATACAGCGCGGTCACGCCGTCGTCGTTGAAGCGGGCGGCCATGGTGCCAAACACGGGCATTTGCTCCATCGGCGTGGTCCAGGCTTCGCGGTTGCGCTGCACTTGTTTGGCCACATCGCGCAGCGCGTCCAGCGAGCCTTTGCGGTCGAATTTATTGATGGCGACAAACTCGGCAAAGTCGAGCATGTCAATTTTTTCGAGCTGGCTGGCAGCGCCGAATTCGGGTGTCATCACGTAGATGGGCACGTCGACCAACGGGGCGATGGCGGCGTCGCCCTGGCCGATGCCGGAGGTTTCCACAATGATCAAGTCAA
Organism: Comamonadaceae bacterium; assembly: GCA_031414805.1. Lineage (GTDB taxonomy): Bacteria > Pseudomonadota > Gammaproteobacteria > Burkholderiales > Burkholderiaceae_C > JAAFIW01. Next base: position 94,862 of record JANOQJ010000014.1, on the reverse strand, counting down.
AGCCCGCGCACTTGCAGGCGGCGATCACGTCGGGCAGGGCTTGGGAGATCTCGGAGCCGAAGTCGCGGGTGGCGAGGCTACGCATGAAGACTCTTGATTGACTCGCTGAATTGCTCCCTCCCCCGCTCGGGGAAGACATGGAATCACTCCCTCCCCCGCTGGGGGAGGCGGGGGTGGGGGCCGCGTGTGAGGCGGCTGTTTCCTGAGATGGGTTGTCGTTCTGCCCCCATCCCCCTTCGACAAGCTCAGGACAGGCCAAGCTTCCCCCGGAAGGGGAAGGAGTTAGTTCAGTGGTTGCCCACGGCGCAATCGCATTCATGCGGATGCGGTCGCCCAACAACGCGCCGCCGCTCTTACGACGACTCGGGTCAATGGAGATGACGGCAATACGAAGGCTGTCATCCTGATCCAGCCGCAAGCGGCGAATCAGCTCGTCGGTGAGTGAGGACTTGCCCGCACCACCGGTGCCGGTGATACCGACAACAGCTATCTTTTTAGTAGCTGCTTGAGCAGTCAATTCAAGGGCTAGAGCCGGATTTAGCTTAAAACTCTCGATGGCGGTGAGCATTTGCGCCAGCTTGCGCCAGGCCATCTCGCTGTGGCCCTGAATGGCTGCTAGCTCTGCGGGTGCTTGCCCGGTCAAATCCCGGTCGCAACGCATCACCATTTCACCAATCATGCCTTGCAGCCCCATGCGCTGGCCGTCTTGCGGGCTGTAAATGCGTGTCACGCCGTAGGCCTGCAGCTCGCGAATCTCGTCGGGCACGATCACGCCGCCGCCGCCACCAAACACCTGAATGTGCTCACCGCCGCGGGCGCGCAGCAAGTCCACCATGTACTTGAAATACTCCACATGGCCGCCCTGGTAGCTGCTGATGGCAATGCCCTGCACATCTTCCTGCAAGGCGGCAGTAACCACCTCGTCAACACTCCGGTTGTGCCCCAGGTGAATCACTTCCGCGCCCATCCCCTGCAGGATGCGCCGCATGATGTTGATGGCCGCGTCGTGCCCGTCAAACAGGCTGGCGGCGGTGACAAACCGCACTTTGTGGGTCGGGCGGTAGTTGGCCAGGGCTTTGAATTCGGCGGAGAGGTCGGTCATGGGTTGCTTTCTTCAATTCGGAGTCAATGAACGCAGAGGACGCGAAGGATTCGCAGAGGACGCAAAAGGGGTTCCCAATTTTTTTGGCTGTTCTTTTGCGCTCTCTGCGCAACCTTCGCGTCCTCTGCGTTCAAAAAATTCACTCGCCCGATCACGCAATCACCAAACCCTTAAGCGCAGGGTCGCCTTCCGGATAGCGCAAATCAAGCCCTGCCAGCGTGTCGCGTACGACGGTAGCGATCATCAAATTGCGGTGGGTTTTAGAGTCGGCAGGCACGATGGTCCACGGGGCGTGTTTTGTGTGTGTGGCGACCAGGAGCGCACCATAGGCTTGCTGGTACGCGGGCCATTGTTTACGCACTTCTACGTCGCCGATGCTGAATTTCCAGTGCTTGGCCGGGTCGTCCAGACGCTCTTGCAGGCGCTGGCGCTGCTCTTCAAAGCTGATGTGCAGCATGAACTTCAAAATCACCGTACCCGTCTCGGTGAGCATGCGTTCAAAGTCGTTGATGTGGGTGTAGCGCTGTTGGGTTTGCTCGGGCGTGATCCAGTTGTTGACCACGGGCACCAGCACGTCTTCATAGTGGCTGCGGTTGAACACACACACCTCACCATTGCCGGGCATGCGGTGGTGAATGCGCCACAAATAGTCGTGTGCGCGCTCGTTTTCGGTGGGCGCTTTCCAGCCCACGGTGTGCACACCCAGCGGGCTGGAGCGGCTGAAGATGCCGCGCACGGTGCCGTCTTTGCCCGATGTGTCGGTGCCTTGCAGCACCACCAACATCTTGCGGCGGCCGTCGGCGTAAAACTTGTCTTGCAACACGTCGATTTCGGTGGCCAGAGCGTCAATGGCGAGCTTGTCAGCGGCCTTGTCGCCACTAGACCAGGGCTTGGCCGAGGGGTCGAAGTCTTTCAGTTTGACTGGCTTGGTACCGCTGGGCTGCCAGTCGGCCAGGCGAGGGGCAGGGGACTTTTTGGTGTCTGAGGAGCTGGCCATTAGGTTTCCAATCGGTGGTTGACGTTGACGTAAACGTCAATCTGAGTGTAATGCCATGCGGTCCCCATCGCCTACAACGAAAAAGGAGCGTCTTGGCGCTCCTTGTTCGAGGGAATCCGGTCCCGGCGCGGGGTGCCAATACGGACTATTTGTACAAAACCCCGGGCAGCCACATGCCGATGGCCGGGAACATGTACAGCAGCACGATGGCCAGGATCTGGATCCCCATGAAGGGCAGCATGCCTGCGAAAATCTGGTTCAGCGTCACGTGCTTGGGCGCCACGCCCTTAAGGTAGAACGCACTCATGGCCACCGGCGGGCTCAGGAAGGCCGTTTGCAGATTCAGCGCCACCAACAGGCCGAAGAACAGCGGATCGACCCCGAAGTTGTCCAGCAGCGGTATGAAAATCGGCATGAAGATCACGATGATCTCGGTCCATTCCAGCGGCCAGCCCAGGATGAAGATGATCACCTGGCTCAAGATCAGGAACTCGGTCTTGGTCAGGTTCATGCTCAGCACCCATTCCTCCACCAGTGCCTGGCCGCCCAGCAGCGCAAAAGCCGCCGAAAAGATGGCCGAGCCCACGAAGAGCCAGCACACCATGGCACTCGTCTTGGCGGTGAGGAACACGCTTTCCTTAATGACGTTCATCGTGAGTTGGCGGTAAGCAATGGCCAGCAGGAAGCCGCCCATCGCGCCCACAGCCGCTGCCTCAGTGGGTGTGGTCAAGCCGAACACAATGGAGCCCAGCACCGCCAGGATCAGCACCATCAGCGGGAAGAAGCTGGTCAGCAGCATCTTGAAAATTTCAAACCGCGCGTAGCTCAGGATGCCGTAGAAAACGGCCAGCGCCAGTGCGCCCACGCCCAGACCGATCCAAAAGCCCTGCGGGGCTGGTTGGGTGGTGACGGCCGGTGCGCCGCCCACTTTTGCAGGTGTTGCAGGTGTTGCACCTGCTGCAGCTGTTGTATCGGCTACAGCGCCGGGAGGCAGCGCAACTGCGTCACGGGTGCTGCCGGGTGGCTCGCTCAGACCCTTGTCGGCGTTTGGCGGCTCGCTCAGCCCGCCTGCTGAGGGGGGTTCCGCCAGGCCGCCCGCTGCCGGCGGCTCTGCCAGGCCGCCTGCTTGGGTATTGCCGGGCTCGGCCAATCCTGTGCTGGGTGAGGCACTGCCCGAGCCCATGGGCTGTAGTTCTTCATAAGTCTCTACGGCGGCAACACGGGTGGCATTTTGGTAGCTGAGCACCGCCACCGCGGCAAACAGCAGCAGCGGGGTTAGCGCAATGCCGAGTTGGCGCAGCATGTAGCCGGTGGGTACACCTTTGTTTTTGGCACCCTTGAGGCCCTGGATCAATCCACCCAGCGCCCAGGCATGACCGGTAGCGCCCAGGCGTGTGAGCAGCGCGGGCAGTGGTACCACCCGTTGGTCGGCGCTCAGCGGCGGTGCCCAGGCGGGTTTGATCTTGGCGACGATGATCACGTACACGATGTAAAGGCCGGCCAGCATGATGCCGGGGAAAAATGCACCTGCGTACAGCTTGACCACCGACACACCGGCAGTGGCACCGTAGACGATAAGCAGCACCGACGGCGGAATCAAAATGCCCAGGCAACCGCCAGCGGTAATGGCACCGGCGGTTAAGCGCACGTCGTAACCCGCGCGCAGCATCTGCGGCATGGCCAGCAGGCCCATGAGCGTGACCACCGCGCCCACGATGCCGGTGGCGGTGGCAAAGATCGCACACGTCACCAGCGTGGCCACCGCCAGCGAGCCGGGCACCCGGGACAGTGCCAGGTGCAGGCTGTGAAACAGCTTTTCGATCAGGTTGGCGCGCTCGACCAGATAGCCCATGAAAACGAACAGCGGGATGGAGATCAGCACGTCGTTGCTCATCACCGAGAACGCGCGTTGCACCATCAAGTCCAGCGTCTGGCGAACCGCCCCAGCCGAGGTCTGGTCGCCCGAGTGGTAAGCAAAAAACGCGAACACCATGCCCATGCCCATCAGCGTGAAGGCAGTGGGAAAGCCCAGCATGATGGCAACCACCACCAGGGAGAGCATGAGCAGGCCATAGTGCCCGTTGGTCATGACCGGCACGCTGATCACCATGGTCAACACAGCCAGCAAAATGAGCGCCATCAGGCCAAAGCCAAACCAGAGTTCTTTACGGATCGCCATCACTGGCCGCCTTTCTGTTGCACCACCAGTTTGTCCAGGTTCTCGATATCGCTGTCTTTCACGTGCACCATCTCCTTGAGTTTTTCCACATCAACCTCTTGTACATCGTCTTCGCGGGTTGGCCATTCCCCGGTTTGCAGGCAGATCACGCAGCGCACAATTTCGACCAGCCCCTGCAGCAGCAGCATGGCTCCCGCGATGGGCACCACAAACTTGAACGGGTAGACCGGTATCGGGTCCGCGTTGAAAGTCTGTTCGCGGATGGCCAGCGAGTCGTTGGCAAAGGTCCACCCAGCCCATGTGAGCGCCAGAATGCCAGGCAGAAAAAACAGGATGTACAGCGTCAGGTCAACGCTGGCCTGCGTGCGCGGTTTAAAAAATCCGTACAGCACGTCCCCGCGTACATGGCCATTTTTGGCCAGGGTGTAGGCACCGGCTGACATAAAGAGCAGGCCGTACAGCATGATTTGCGCGTCCAGCACCCAGGCATGCGGTTTGTTCATCACGTAGCGCGAGAACACCTCCCAGCAGATGAGCACGGTCAGCCCGACAACCGACCAGGCGCACACCTTGCCAAACCAGGTGGAAAAGCGGTCCACCGTCCAGAGAAATTGTTGCATCGTGGCTCCGATGGAAAAAGAAAGGGCGCCAACAGCGCCCCGATGAGAAGGTGCACCGACGGCGCACCGATTCGACAAGCGCTGGATCAGCTCTTGGCACCTTTGCCAAAGTAGTGGTTGTAGGCCATCTTGAAATCGACCGTGTAGTCGTTGTGCCACTGGCCAGCCCGCTGCGCGAAGGCACGCTGGCTATCCAGAATTTTCTTGAACAAGGGGTTCTCGCCGCCCTTTTTGGCCATGATCTTGTCCCAGGCGGCCAGCTGCGCGCGCAGGATGGCATCGGGTGTCTTGTAGAACTTCACGCCCTTCTTCTTGAGCTCGATGTAGTCCTGCGAGTTGCGTTGGATGGCTTTCCAGCTCATGTCGGCGCTGGCGGCCTGCACGGCGTAGTCGATGATGGCTTTCAGCTCGGTGGGCAGCGCATTGAGCTTGCCGGTGTTGAACAGAATTTCGAATTGCTCGCCGCTCTGGTGGAAGCTTTGCAACATGCAGTTTTTCACCACATCGGGGAAACCCAGCAGGTTGTCGGAACTGGCGTTGTTGAACTCGGCACCGTCGATCAGGCCACGGTCCAGTGCCGGCACAATCTCGCCACCGGGCAGCGGGTTCACAGCCGCGCCCATGTCGGTGTACATGTCGACCGCCAAGCCCACGGTACGGAATTTCACACCCTTCAAATCTTCCACCTTGGCAATGGGTTTTTTGAACCATCCGAAAGGTTGCGTGGGCATTGGGCCATAAAGGTAGGAGGTGACCTCCAGATTCAGGCTTTTGTAGATTTCGGCCAACAAGTCCTTGCCGCCACCGTAGTTATGCCAAGCCAGCAGCATATTGGGATCCATGCCGAATGAGGGGCCGGAACCCCACAGCGCCAGAGCCGAATTTTTGCCGTAGTGATAGGCCACAACGCCGTGGCCGCCGTCCAGCGTGCCTTTGGCCACTGCTTCAAGCAGCTGGAACGCAGGCACCACAGAGCCGGCGGGCAACACTTCAATCTTCAGCTTGCCGCTGGCCATGTCGTTGACCTTTTTGGCAAAGTCGCTGGCGTATTCATGAAAGATGTCTTTAGCCGGCCAGGTGCTTTGAAAACGCAGTGAAGTGGTGGTCTGGGCCGTGGCCACCATCGGTGCGGTGAGCGCACCGGCGGCAACGGCTGCGCCTTTGAGTAGGTTGCGGCGGCGCGAGGTCTTCGTATCGGTCAAGGTTTGTCTCCTGGTTGAAAAAACGGATTACTCGATAAGTAATTTAGTGATGAACTCAGCTTGGCTGTCAGCGGAGTTACCCCAGTGGGATATAGGGTTCAAATATGCATAAAAAGTGATTTCAGCCCAGGTGGTGATTGCTCAAGCAGCTATATAAAATATAGCGCTCCAACTGATAAACCAAGCGCTGGCAAAATTCCACACAAGATGAACATGCCGACTACGCCCACCGCTAACGTCGCCAGCCACGCTGGCTACGCTGGCTACGCTGGCGATGTGTCCCCGCAACAGGCCTACGAGTGGTGGCGAAGCGGCCAGGCTGTACTGATTGACATTCGAACCGACGCGGAGCGGGAATGGGTAGGTTTTGTACCCGGCGCACTCGCCGTTGCCTGGAAGCAATGGCCTGGCATGGTGATCACCTCAGCATTTGATACCGCATTGAAGGCCGCCGTGGCGCCGGGCCAAAAAGTCGTCTTGCTGTGTCGCAGCGGCGTGCGCTCCATTGCTGCCGCCAAGCGAGCGACCGAGCTGGGCATTGAAGCCTGGAACATTCTGGAAGGCTTTGAAGGCGATGCCGATGCCGATGGCCACCGAGGCAACACGGGCGGCTGGCGCATGCACGGGCTGCCCTGGCGGCAAAATTGAATTTAGCTGCGTTGAAACTTTTTCGGGGTCGGGCAAGAACTAACCTCCAACCCTACTAACTTCCCAGCAACGATAACCAGGAGCCTTTTCATGTTGATCAAGAGCCACCGCGACGGTTTTATTCACCCCTTTTCCAGCGACATCACACCGCAGTCGGCTTACCAGAACCGCCGTGACCTGATAAAGCTGATGGCCACGGGCGCAGCCGGTGCTGCACTGGCCTCCTGGGCGGGGCGCGAGGCGCTGGCGGAAACCGCTAAACCCGGCAAGCTGGCCGCGTTGCCTGGTGCCAAGTCTGCCGTGGCAGGCGCTGTGGTGATGGAGAAAGCCACCGACTACAAAGACGCCAGCACCTATAACAACTATTACGAATTCGGCACCGACAAGTCCGATCCAGCTAAAAACGCAGGCACCCTGAAAACCACCCCCTGGACAGTGACCGTGGACGGCCTGGTGGGCAAGCCCACCACGTTTGGCATTGAAGACCTGCTCAAACTCAGCGCCCAGGAAGAGCGTATTTACCGGCTGCGCTGCGTGGAAGGCTGGTCGATGGTGATTCCATGGGTGGGCTACTCGATGAGCAAAGTGCTGGAAAAAGTGCAACCCCTGGGCAATGCGAAATACGTCGAGTTCTTCACCCTGAACGACCCCAAAACGATGCCGGGTGTGGGCTCGCGCGTGCTCGACTGGCCGTATGTCGAAGCGCTGCGGCTGGACGAAGCCATGCATCCGCTGGCCATGCTGGCCTTCGGCATGTATGGCGAGGTGTTGCCCAACCAGAACGGTGCACCGGTGCGCATGGTGCTGCCTTGGAAATATGGCTTCAAAAGCGGCAAAAGCATCGTGCGCATGCGCCTGACTGACAAAGAACCCAAAACCGCCTGGAACAAGGCGGCAGCTAATGAATATGGCTTTTATTCCAATGTGAACCCCGAGGTGGATCACCCCCGCTGGAGCCAGGCGACCGAGCGCCGCATCGGCGAAGACGGCCTGTTCGCCAAGAAGCGCAAAACGCTGATGTTCAACGGCTACGAAGCGCAAGTGGGCCAGTTGTACGCGGGCCTGGACTTGAAGAAGAACTACTGATGGCTTCCGCCACCCTGGTTGCGCCGCGTGCGCAAACCCCGCGGCAGCGCCTGGGCAAAGCGCTGATGCACCCAGCGGCCAAGCCGGTGCTCTTTGCGCTGTGCTTGCTGCCATTCGCCTGGCTGGTTTACGGCATCGTGGCCAATCAACTGGGGGCCAACCCGGCGGAGTATTTGATTCGCTCCACCGGCGACTGGACCTTGCGGTTTCTGTGCATCGTGCTGGCGGTGACGCCCTTGCGCGTGGTGGGCGGGGTGCCGCAGTTGGCGCGGTTTCGGCGGATGCTGGGGCTGTTTGCTTACTTTTATGTGGTGTTGCACCTGCTGAGCTACAGCTGGTTCGACCAGGGTTTTGATGTGGCCGAGATTGCCAAAGACATTGCCAAGCGGCCGTTCATCCTGGTGGGCTTTGCGGCATTTTTGCTGCTCACGCCGCTGGCCGCTACTTCCTTTAATCGTGCCATCAAGGCGATGGGTGCTGCGCGTTGGCAAATGCTGCACAAAGCGGTCTACCTGATTGCAGGCCTGGGCTTATTGCATTTTTTCTGGATGCGCTCGGGAAAGAACGACTTTGCCGAGGTGGCGGTGTATGCGGCGATTCTGGCGGTGCTGCTGGGCTGGCGTGTAGCGCAGTTTATAAAGAAAAAGCGGCTTCAGCCCTTGTGAATACTGCTCAAGAAGCTATTAAAATAGGAGCAAATCTGCCCATTCGGACCATTACTTCTTGACTCGCACCAGCGACGACCGCTTCTCATCGTCTTTGTAATAGTACGCACGCTCAAAGCCGCGCCAAGTGCCCAGCCAGAGCATGTTGTCGGATATGGCGTCGTGGTCTTGTGGTGTGAAAGCTGGATCGTAGGTGGTGACCACGCCACGGTAAACAGTTGTCGGATGCTCCAGCGCGCCTTTGAGTAACGGGCCTGATAGGGTGCCTTTGACCTGGTTGATGGCTTGCAGCAGCAAGTGAACGGCATCGTAGGTCTGCGCTGCCGCCATCATGGAGCCAATCGGTTGCTCTTTGGACAGCTTGCTGTAGGCCCGCACGAATGAGCTGTTGCGCTCCCAGCTGGGGTTCGGTAGCACGGTTTGAACCATCACGGTACCGTCTACCTTGCCACCCGATGTGTTTAAAGCCGATGCGTGGGACAGTCCCCAAGGTCCCAGCTGCAGCACCTTCCAGCCCACAGCGGCCCGGCTTGCTGCAATCACGCCTTGCTCTGGGCCTACTGTCCAGCCAATCAAGGCGTCTGCGCCCGAGTCTTTTAGTTGCTTGAGTTGGGCGTCCAGGTTGGTGGTGCCCACCTTGAAGCGTAGCATTGCATGCGGCTTTAGGTTGGCTTTGGCCAGCGCAGCCTCCAGGTCTTTCAAGCCAGCGTCTCCGTAACCGCTGGTGTCCACCAACAAGGCGACCTTTCGCAGGTCACGCTTGACAACTTCGTTCACCAAAAACTGGGTTTGCAGCTGATCGCGCGCGGCATTTCGGAAAACATAGCTCTCTGTAACTGGGTATTTGGCTGTGATGGCACTGCCGGTCGCACACGGCACGATCAGCACGTGCTTGTTGTCCTGAAAAACATCCAACGCCTTCATGGCCACGCCGCTGTTGCAAAAGCCCAGGGTCGCGGCCACTTTTTCCTTGAGCACCAAGTCTTGTGCGTGCTTCAGTCCTGCATCAGGGTTGCCTTCGTCGTCGCGGATCACCAATTCCAGCGGGCGACCAAGAGCGCCGCCAAACTGATTGATCTCGTTGACCGCCACTTGAGCACCCAATCGGGCGCTGTTTCCCATGTCGGATGACCCACCGGTTAACGGAAAAATAAGGCCGATGCGCAGCGGCGCGCTGGCGGTGGTCTGGGCTTGCAACGGGCACAGCGCCATCGCAGTCAATACGGCCGTCAGGAGCTTGTGGTGCGATGTCAGCATGGCGAGTCCAATCAAAGTTACAAAATGTTGCGACTTTGTATTCTGCGCGCTGTGGGTCACGAGTGACCGACTTTTCATTTCGCGGTGATTTAGTGCACGTGAACAGATCCGAAATCGCTAAAACCGTGGGTTGATTCCGACAGTGGATGGTCACGAAGCTGTGATGAGCCGCGTTGGGCCACTACCGGAATTCGGAATTCTGCGAAAAAACCTGAAAAACGATACAGATACTGCTCAAGCAGCTACTAAATAAGTAGCAATAATGCTCATTCGATTAGCCAACTAAGTGCTCACCCTGCATCTGAAGCGCTGTCGTCTCGCGTTCACGAATCAGATGAGCCGCATCAACGTCGACCAGCACCTCCGCCGCACGGCCGCGCGTGTTGTAGTTGCTGGCCATGCTCATGCAGTAAGCACCAGCTGAGAGCACGGCCAACAGGTCGCCCTGCTGCACATTCAGTTGACGGTCATGTCCAATCCAGTCGCCGCTTTCGCACACGGGGCCCACCACGTCGTACAGGGCGCTGTCGTCTAGCGTCAGGCGCAACGGCGCGATCGCGTGGAAGGCCTGGTACATCGCGGGGCGGGGCAGGTCGTTCATTGCGGCGTCCACGATGCAAAAGTTCTTTTGTTCACCGGGCTTGAGGTAAAGCACTTCGGTGATGCATACGCCCGCGTTGCCCACCAGCGAGCGGCCAGGCTCAATCATCAACTTGCGCTGACCGTAGCCTCGTGCGTCCAGCCGCGCCAGCAGCTTGGCCCATAAATCGTCAGCAGCAGGTGGCTGGTCGCCGTTGTAGTTGATGCCCAGGCCACCGCCGAAGTCGATGTGCTCGATAGGAATGCCAGCAGATTCAATGGCACCGACCAGATCGAGCACCCTATCCATGGCATCCAGATACGGCGTTTCGTCGGTGATTTGCGAGCCAATGTGGCAGTCAATCCCCACCACTTTCAAGCCATGCAACGAGGCAGCCAGTTGGTAAGCAGCCAAGGCTTCTTCATGCGCCACACCAAACTTGTTGCCCTTCAGGCCTGTAGAGATGTAAGGGTGGGTTTTGGCATCGACATTCGGGTTCACGCGGATGCTGATATGGGCGCGCTGGCCCACCGCTATGGCCACTTCGTTCAAAACCCGCAGCTCGGCCTGGCTTTCCACGTTGAAGCAACCGATTCCTGCAGTCAGTGCCTGGCGCATTTCGGCGCGTGTTTTTCCCACGCCAGAAAAAATAATTCGACTCGGATCTGCACCTGCCGCCAGTGCCCTCGTCAACTCACCGCCCGAGACAATATCGAAACCGCAGCCTGCCTGCGCAAATACTTGCAACACGCCCAGCGACGAATTGGCCTTCATCGCATAGCAAATTTGAGCGTCGCGTCCAGCGAACCCACGTTGATAGGCGGCTAGCGCACCCAACATGGCGGCTTTGGAGTAGACAAACAAAGGCGTGCCATGCTGCTCGGCCAAGTGGCGCATCGGCTGGTTTTCGATGTACAAATCGCTTGCGCGATAGGCGATGTGGGGCGAACCCGGGAGGAGCGTGTTGTGATTCATGGTTTGGCGGGTACGGGTACGGGGCCGGGAGCCGGGCTCGCTGGTGCAGGGGGAGCGGTGGGGTTCAGTGCTTCGGGCAAGGTGGCGCGGTTGGCCGCTGCCGGTTCGGTGGGCAGGTACAGCGCGCCCTTCTGACCGCATCCGACGAGCGCAACCACACACAATGCAAGGCTGAAAGACCGCTTTGCCTCGCCTGCACAGTGCATGCTGACTAAAATTTGAGCAATTTTTAACATCTATAAATTGTAATGACCGACCTCGAATTCCTCGATCATGCGGAGGCCCTGCTGGGCCGTATCGAAGCCTGTTGCGACACCCTCAACGCCCAAACCGACGCCGACATCGACAACCAGCGGACCGGAGGCATGGTGACACTGGCGTTCCCTGGGGGTAGCCAGATCGTTGTGAACCTGCAAAAGCCTTTGCACGAAGTGTGGCTGGCGGCGCGCTCAGGCGGATACCACTACCGTTTTGTTGACGGCTCTTGGCAAGACACCAAAGGGCAGGGCGAGTTTTTTGCTCAGTTGACGAAAAGTGCCACCGATCAAAGTGGCAACAAGCTGGTGTTTGGATCCTAATTCCTAAATAGATCAAGGATGCTCTTCTTTTCCTCTGCAGGGGCCGATGTAGCCGGCGGCTGACCGTCCGAGTTCATCAAGCTGCCATCGACCGGGCTGGGCTCGGTTCCCGTGGAGGGCATCTTGTCGCCAAGTCCCAGGCTGCTAACGCCAGCGCCGCGGGCGTATTCTTCGTAATACCACTCGCCGCCTATATTCACGACGCCCTCAGGCGGCGTCGGCTCACGCACAGGAACACCTTTAAGCGCCGTTTGCATGAATGAAATCCAGATGGGTAGGCTCAGGACTCCCCCAGTAGCTGTATCACCCAGCTTGCGTGGGTTGTCATAACCCATCCACACCACCGCCGCGATGGTGGGTTGATAGCCCGCAAACCAGGTGTCGATTGCGTCGTTGGTGGTGCCTGTTTTCCCATATACGTCAACCCGTTTCAAGGTGGCTTGCGCTTTGGCAGCGGTGCCGGAGCGGGTGATCTCCTGCATCAAACGGCTCATGATGAAACTGTTGCGCTCATCAATGGCGCGCATGGATTCGTTGCGTATCGGCGGCTGGCTTTCCAGCAACACCTTGCCTTTTTGATCGGTAATACGCGTAATAAGCCAGGGATTCACGCGATAACCGCCGTTGGCAAACACCGAGTACGCCGTTGCCATTTGCATGGGGGTTACCGATCCGGCACCCAACGCCATGGTGAGATAGGGTGGATGCTTTTCGGCGTCGAATCCGAAGCGGGTAATCCAGTCCTGTGCGTTCTGAGCACCGACCGACTGCAAAACTCGAATCGAGACCATGTTTTTGGACTTTGCCAGAGCGGTATGCAAAGGCATCGGCCCGTCAAATTTCTGATCGTAGTTTTTAGGCTCCCATGGCTGACCCCCCGTCACACCGGCGTCGAAAAACAGCGGCGCATCGTTAACCACAGTCGACGGGGTAAAGCCTTTTTCAAGTGCCGCCGAATAAATGAAGGGTTTAAAACTTGACCCTGGCTGGCGCCATGCCTGCATGACATGGTTGAATTTGTTCTTGTTAAAGTCAAATCCACCCACCAGTGCGCGAATTGACCCATCACGGGGGTCCAACGCTACAAAAGCACCTTCAACCTCAGGCTGTTGCGTGATCTCCCAGGCTCCTTTGGGCGTCTTCATGACCCGAATGACTGCGCCTTTGCGAATCTTGATTTTCGGTGGAGCTTTTTCGCTTAAACCTGATTGGGGAAGCTTCAGGCCTTCACCTGTAATTTCAACTTGCTCCCCGTTTTGGCGCACAGCCAACACGCGCTTCGTACTGGCCTCCAGCACCACCACCGAAAGCAGATCTCCGTTGTCCGGCAGGTCGGTGAGGGCTTCGTCAATCGCCTCCTCGGACAGCTTGGCATCGGCGCCTATGTCGATAAATTTCTCCGGGCCACGGTAAACCTGCCGACGTTCAAAGTCCATGATGCCTTGGCGTAAGGCTTTATATGCCGCATCTTGTTCGACTGATTTGAGTGTGGTGTAGACGTTCAGGCCACGTGTGTAGGCTTCGTCGCCATATTGCGCATATACAAGCTGTCGAACGGTTTCAGCAACAAATTCAGCATGCAATCGAGTCTCGTCGGGCCCCGCACGCACTTTTAATTCCTCTGCTTTTGCAGATTCAGCTTGGGATGCGGTAATAAACTCGGTTTCCAGCATTCGGTCAATCACCGTTAACTGACGGGCGCGTGCCTTTTTGGGGTTCACCACCGGATTGGCCGTGGACGGGGCTTTGGGTAAGCCGGCCAACATGGCGGCTTCTGCAATGCTGATGTCTTTGAGTTGTTTCCCAAAATAGACTTCACTTGCAGATGCGAAACCGTACGCCCGGTTACCCAAAAAAATATGATTCATGTAAATTTCCAGAATCTGATCTTTGGTCAGCAAATGCTCCATCTTGAATGTCAGCAAAACCTCATAGATTTTTCGGGTGTAACTTCTCTCCGCGGAGAGATAGACATTACGCGCGACCTGCATAGTAATAGTGGATGCGCCTTGCGCTCGGGTTCGCCCTAAATTGGCAATGGCGGCTCGCGCCACACCTTTGTAGTCCACACCACCATGTGAGAAAAATCGGGCATCCTCTATTGCCAGTACCGCATCGACCATAACTTTGGGGATGTCTTTAATCGGCGTCAGGTTCCGACGTTCTTCGCCGAACTCACCAATGAGAACGTTGTCCGATGAGTAAACCCTGAGCGGCAACTTGGGTCGATAGTCCGACAAATCGGAGATGTCTGGCAAATTCGGAAACGCCACCGATAGCGCAACGGTTACCAAAATGATCAACGCCAAACCCCCCGCTACCAAAAGGCCCGCCGCCCATGTCGCGAGTTTCAGCCCCCACCGGGCCCAAACGGGTGCCGGGCGACGAACGTTGCCGTGAGCGGGATCGGCTGCTGATGAGGTGTTGGGAGGTGTCATTGCATGGTCAAACAAAAGTGGAATCATTATAGAAACGCATAGTTCAGTCACACGGCTGCAAATGTGGGTTCTGCCCCAGGTGCGGCAGATGGCATGTGGTTCAACGAAGCACTTCCACTTACTTGTCGCGTCTGATTTTGGCAACGGTCAAATAAAGTCAAACACTGAAAAACCTTTGCTAGTCAACAGGCTTGCTGCTAGCATTCAAGTAACTTCTCAAGATTTTTGAGTTTTTTAGCAACTGGGGAATGCCTTGATTTCAATGGGGTCCTTGTTCAGTCGACAGCCTGCTCCTTTGCTGGGTTTGGACATCAGCTCGTCTAGCGTAAAGCTAGTGGAGCTTGGGCGTGACAAAGCCGGAAATTATGTTCTTGAGCGCTGCGCCATCGAGCCGCTTGAGCGTGGATGGATTACAGATGGAAACGTCGAAAAATTTGACGAAGTCGCCGAGGCCATGCGGAAAGTTGTTAAAAAGAGTGGAACAAGAACACGAAACGTTGCGATGGCGTTGCCACCGTCAGCGGTAATCACAAAAAAAATAACTCTACCCGGCGGATTGTCGGAGCAGGAGCTAGAGATCCAGGTTGAGGCGGAAGCTAATCAGTACATCCCGTTTTCTCTGGATGAGGTGAGTCTGGATTTTTGCGTAGTTGGCCCAAGTGCTTCATCTGCTGGTGATGTGGAAGTGCTTATTGCCGCATCGCGCAAAGAGAAAGTGCAGGACAGGCAAGGTCTTGCCGAGGCCGCGGGATTGAAACCCGTGATTATCGACGTGGAGTCATATTCTTCGCGCCTCGCTGTTGCGCGACTTGTTGAGGCGCTGCCCAAAAAAGGCGTCGACATGATCGTCGCACTCTTCGAAGTAGGTGGATTCACCACCAGTATGCAAGTGTTGAGAAACGATGAAGTGTTGTATGACAGGGATCAGGCGTTTGGCGGAGCACAGCTGACGCAACTAATTGTTCGTCAGTACGGATTTTCGCCTGAAGAGGCTGAGACAAAGAAACGAAGCGGCGATTTGCCTGAAGACTACGAGTCAGGTGTGCTTCGTCCGTTTGTCGATAGCATGGCCCAGGAAGTAGCCCGCGCGTTGCAGTTCTTTTTCACCAGCACACCTCACAATCGCGTCGACTACATTATGTTAGGCGGTGGCTCCGCGGCACTACCGGGTCTGGTCGAGGCCGTCACGCAACAAACATCGTTTGCGTGCAGCTTGGCTAATCCATTCGACGGAATGGAAATAGGCGAAACAATTCGCGAGAAAAAAATGCGTAGGGAAGCGCCGTCTTACCTCACCTCCTGTGGCTTGGCTTTGAGGAGGTTCCTACAGTGATTCTGGTTAACTTACTGCCACACCGGGAGGCTGCAAGAAAGCGCAGGCGCGATGCGTTTTATGCTTCCCTTGGCGCTGCTGCGTTGGTCGGGGGTGTGCTGGCGGGGATTGTTTTTTTATGGTACCAGGGGCAGATTTCGGCGCAGCAGAATAAAAATACGATTCTGAAGAATGAGATCAGCAGGCTTGAGGGTCAAATAAAAGACATCACCACCTTGCAATCAGAAATCGCTGCGTTAAAAGCAAGACAGCAAGCTGTGGAAGATTTGCAAGCCGACAGGAATTTGCCAGTTCACCTCTTGAATGAGCTCGTTCGTCAGCTGCCCGACGGAGTTTATGTAACCAGCCTAAAGCAAGAAAATCAGGTTATTACTCTGTCTGGGTTTGCCCAATCTAACGAACGCGTTTCAGAGTTGCTGCGAAACTTGACGAACAACAGCGATTGGTTAAGAAAACCAGATTTGATTGAGATTGTGACAAATACAATATCCTTAAGCCCCAGGGAGCAGCGGCGGGTATCCAAATTCGATATACGTGCCCAACTGGTCAAGGCAAGTGAACTGAAAAAGCCCGCACCGGTTGTTGGCGATACTGTTGCGCCACTCAGTGCAAAGCCAGCTTCGGCGAAAACCTAACTTCCACGCGTATGGCAACTGCTTCCTCAAAATTTGACGCCCAGGCGCTATCGCAGTGGTTTGCGGGTCAATTCAGGGGTTTGAACCCCAATGATCCTGCCACTTGGCCTCTATTACCAAGAGCAGCGCTGTGTATCGCCTTGATTGCTGCCATTGTGACGGCTCTGTGGTTTGTATGGTTAAGCGGTTCTGCGGATGAGTTGGAGGCGGAGAGAACAAAGGAAATGACGTTACGGGAAGACTACAAGAAAAAGTTGGTCCAAGCCGTGAACCTTGAAGCGCTAAAAAAGCAGCGAGAGCAAGTTCAGCAGTATGTGACGCAACTAGAAAAGCAGTTGCCCAGCAAAGCAGAGATGGATGCTCTTTTGTCTGATATCAATCAGGCCGGTCTCGGTAGAAGTCTTCAATTCGAGTCATTTAAACCAGGTCAAGCAACCGTTAAAGAATACTACGCGGAACTTCCAATTGCACTGAAAGTCAGCGGGAAGTACCACGACATAGGCTCCTTTGCTTCTGACATAGCCAACTTGTCTCGAATAGTTACCTTAAATAACCTAGGTGTTACCTCTGGACGCGATGGCACTTTGGTGTTGGAGGCGACAGCAAAGACCTTTCGGTACTTGGATCAAGAGGAGGTTGCTGCTCAGCGAAAGGCTGCAGCGTCTGCTCCTAAAGGAGCTGGCAAATGACCTCGAAAAGTAGCGTTTCTGGAATATTGTGCGCCCTGCTACTGGTCAGCGCCTGCGGGTCGTCTGAGCAGGAAGAAATTGATGTTTGGATGACGGAGCAACGAAATCTGACGCGTCCTCGCGTAGATCCAATATCTGAGCCCAAGAAATTTGTGCCTCAGTCGTATGTTCAGGAAGCATCAATTGATCCATTCAGTAATTTGAAGCTTACTCAGGCATTGAAGAGAGAATCCTCTCAAAGTACCGCAAATGCAGCGCTCATAGCGCCGGAGCTTTCCCGTCGCAAAGAAGTGTTGGAGGGATATCCATTGGATTCAGTTGCAATGGTTGGAACCTTGTTGAGTACGGGAGCTCCCGTCGCACTGGTTCGAGTCGATAATTTGCTGTACCAGGTTAAAGCGGGTAACTATCTTGGTCAGAACTACGGTCGGATATCCAAAATATCCGAAACTGAGGTGGTACTGCGTGAAATAGTTCAGGACGCTGCGGGCGAATGGATCGAGCGTGTTGCTACGCTTCAACTACAAGAGAGGTCGAAATGAGGCATCCAAATTTCAACGTACAAAAACATGCCTTTCGGTGCTGGCTGGTGGGTTTGCTTTTAATTTCTGGAAGCAGTTTATCTAGTGCCCAAAATAGCGCGATCGAATCAATTAGCTCATCTCTTCAGGGTGGTGTTGAGGTGGTTCGTGTGGATTTTTCACAAGCGCTCGCCGCCGCTCCGACTGGTTTTGTGGTGCAGACTCCTGCACGAATCGCATTGGACTTTCCAGGCGTGTTGAACAGCATGGGTAGATCCGTCGTCGAGATCAATCAGGGTAATCTTAAATCTGTCAATGTCGTCCAGTCAGGCGACCGGACGAGGCTTGTATTGAATTTGAAAAGTGCAGCCTCCTATCGAACACAAATCGTTGGGAAGTCGTTACTTGTCTCCCTGGATTCTTCTACCGCATCACCTCAAGTAAATGCACCAGTGGCTGCGTTTGCTGAGGGCAGAAACCGTGAGAATCTCGCTTTGAGAGATGTTGATTTTCGCCGCGGTCCTGACGGCTCTGGACGGATCGTTGTTGATCTGGCCAATAACCAAGTCGGTGTTGACATAAGGCAGCAAGGACAAACGCTTGTCGTGGAGTTTTTAAAATCAACTCTTCCTGAGGGGCTTCGACGACGTCTCGATGTTGGAGACTTTGGGACGCCTGTTCAAACCGTGACTACCTTTCAAACAGGAGACAGAGTCAGGGTAGTAGTTGAACCCAAAGGGGCGTGGGAGCACAGCGCCTACCAGAGTGACAACCAGTTCGTCGTGGAAGTACGGCAACAAAAGGTAGACCCAGGCAAGCTCACCCAGGGGCCGGGCTACAGCGGTGAGAAGCTGTCGCTGAACTTTCAGAACATCGAAGTCAGATCCTTACTTCAAGTGATCGCCGATTTCACTAATTTCAACGTCGTGACGTCTGATTCGGTGACGGGCGGAGTTACCCTGAGATTGAAAGACGTACCGTGGGATCAAGCGTTGGACATTATTCTTCAGGCTAAAGGGCTCGGTATGCGTAAGTCGGGGAATGTTCTTTGGATTGCCCCAAAAGACGAAATCGCGAGCAAAGAGAAGCTTGACCTGGAGTCAAAAGCGGCGCTTCAGAATCTTGAGCCGGTAAGGACGCAGGCATTTCAACTAAATTATACAAAGGCTGTAGATATCGCCGCGCAACTAACAGCAAGCGGTAGCGGTGGAAGCGCAGCAAGTGCGAGAATTTTGAGTCCACGCGGAAGCGTCATCGCCGAACCAAGGACTAATCAACTTTTTGTTAGTGATATCGGGGCGAAGCTTGAGCAAGTCCAGCAGTTAATATTGAAACTAGATATCGCTGTCCGGCAAGTGTTGATCGAAGCTAGAATAGTTGAAGCCTCGGATACATTCGGCAAATCACTAGGAGTCCGACTTGGTGGAAGCGATCTACGAGGTCTAAGGGGAGGCGACCCGGGATATGCAGTATCTGGAACTAATAGGGTCGCGTTTGGTGGCACTTACAATGCAGTAGCGGGTACTACGGGGGAAAGTTCCGCGACGCTTGATACTATCAACACAAATTTTGTGAACCTGCCGGCTGTAGGTCAGGGTGGCTTCAATGCAGCGTCTTTCGCAATATCACTGTTTAGTGCTAGCGCAAATCGATTCCTAAATTTGGAGCTATCTGCTCTAGAGGCGGATGGCAAGGGTAAATTAGTTTCGAGTCCTCGAATTGTTACGGCTGATCAGACTAAGGCTCTCATAGAGCAGGGCACAGAATTTCCCTATCAACAGGCGACCTCCAGCGGCGCGACATCTGTCGCTTTTCGTAAAGCAAACTTGAAACTTGAAGTAACGCCTCAGATTACGCCAGAAGGAAATATTATTCTGGATCTGGATATTAATAAGGACAGCCGGGGTGAAACTACTGCTGCGGGAATCGCAATTAATACTAAACACATCAAAACGCAGGTTCTTGTGGAAAACGGCGGTACTGTTGTGATTGGTGGTATATTTGAGTTGAACGAAACCGAGAATGAGACCAAAGTCCCGTTTTTAGGTGATTTGCCCGCCGTTGGTAACCTATTCAAAAGCAAATCGCGCACCGCTAGTAAACAAGAGATGCTGGTATTCATTACTCCGAAAATGATTTCCGACAAAGCAGCAGCTCGGTAAAATCTGACAATTTAAATTACGAAAATCCGATCCATGACCTCCAAATTCAAATTCGTTGTTCTCTCAATGCTTATGTTTCTGTTGACTGCGTGTGGCGGGGGCGGCGGAAGTCCAGGGGCATCTTCCAACACAAGCGCTACTGTTCCGGGTCAAGACACAGCCACCGTTTCGGTTACAGACTTTTTGGTTGCCACCAACAAAAATACCCTGGATGGCAGCGGCCTAGACAAGGTCGAGCTTACTGTTACCGCATTGAATGTAAGTAGAAACGTAGTCGCCGGCGCGTCGGTACAGGTGGCGGTTGGGTCTGGTGCTGTATTCACTTCTGCCAGTGGTACATCTACTGCTGCTGATGGAACGTTTAAAGGTGATATTAGATTGGCAGACGATAGAACCACTCGAACCTTGGCGGTTTCTGTGCGCATTAATGGTATAGCAAAGACTGCGGCTATTCAAGTAGTAGGAACCGGCACTTCGTCCATATCCCCTAGCACCGCAACTCTGTCAGTTACGGATATTATTTTATCCACCAACAAAAACAACATTAGTAATAGCGGACTTGATACTGTAGTCTTAACGGTAACGGCTTTAAACTCTACGCGTAATATAGTGCCGGATGCTGCCGTTAACGTCACGATAGGCCAATCTGCCGCTTTTGGTGCGTCTTCCGGAAATACCACAGGCGCTGATGGAGCATACAGGGGTAATATTACTATTGGTAGTGACAAGTCCAACAGAGAGGTGTTTGTTACTGCTTTGATTAATAATATTTCAAGAACGACTTCAATTCAAGTTGTCGGCAGTAAAATTGTACTGGCTACACTACCCTCTAGTCCCTCACCTGGCCAAATTGGTACCATCACCGCAGTCGTAACGGATTTTGCTTCAAACCCTATCCCAGGTGTTGCAATAACTTTTTCGGGAACGCTCCCCGTACAGACTGGTGCCCCTATCGTCACAGGTTTGCTAGGAATCGCAACAAGCACTTTTAGAGCACCAGCGGTTCCGGGACTTTACACAGTGACCGCCCGTGGTGTAGGTGTCAGTTCCTCAGA
Source organism: Comamonadaceae bacterium (assembly GCA_031414805.1). Taxonomy (GTDB): domain Bacteria; phylum Pseudomonadota; class Gammaproteobacteria; order Burkholderiales; family Burkholderiaceae_C; genus JAAFIW01. The sequence goes on along the minus strand of JANOQJ010000014.1, from coordinate 74,140 downwards.
ATTTCAGGTGCGTGTATTCGATTCAGTCGTACCGATTGCCGTCATACCAGTGGGGGCTTCACCTTCTTTGGCTGCCACACCTAACGTTTTGGCTGTTAACACCCCGGGTTCAACTGCGAACCAGTCAACACTTAGGTTGAATTTCTTGGATTCCCTAAATAACCCCATTCAAAACGTTCGCGTCCGGTTTGAGGATCTGACAACTGGTCTGCCGGCACTCGGCGCTTCAATTTCAACAGGTACACAAACTGTGTATACTGATGTTACTGGGCAGGCTAGGGCTCAATATATTGCTGGTCAAAATGCAAGCTCCACTAATGGAGTTTTTGTCAGAGCATGCTATTCACCTGTAGACTTCATTTCTGTAGCCGATTGTCCAAATGCTGTGACCGTTTTCCTTACCGTTGCCGGTCAGGCGCTTGCTGTATCTATTGGTGACGATAATCTTATTGGATCTGCAGGAGGTATATATACCAAACGATTTGTAATATCGGTCGCTGATGCTGCTGGTAAGCCTATTGTCAATGCTCCTGTCGATATTTCCGTAGATCTCGTTCAGTATCGCAAGAGTCGGGATTGGGCTCCTTACTCTTTCCCGATACAAACATCGCCTGCCGAGCCCTCCATCTATTCCTATACGACAACTATAGGTGGCGTTACAACAACTTTGGCAGGTTATTGGTGTTTGAATGAAGATTCTAATAGAAATGGAATTGTTGACGCTGGTGAGAATATCGACGCAAGTTTAGATGTAAATGGACAGCCCACGCTTGAACCGCGGAAAAGCGATTTGTTGATAAGTTATGATATACCCACTATAACATCGACTAACTCTAATGGGTTTCTCGCAGTAAAAGTCGAGTATTCGCAGCGGTTTGGGGGGTGGCTCTACTACAGAATTAGGGTGACTACTAGCGTTTTAGGTTCGCAGGGTCAAGCGGAGAGAGGTTTCGTGTCTGATGTTTTAGAGGGTGATGTCAGGAATGGATCGTTCCAGACCCCACCATATGGTTTTAGGAATTGTCAAACCGCTGGTTAGAAGCGGTTCGTAGTTACCGATTTTTAGAGCAGTGATACTTTCACTCATCGGGCTGCCGGGTTCTGGGAAAAGCACTGTCAGCAGCTTGATTGGTAAGCTTTTGAACAAGCAAGTTGTTGATATGGACAGCGTGTTTGAAACAGATCAAGCTTGCACTGTAGCTGAGTATTTTGAGGCAAATGGAGAAGATGCATTCCGTGTTGGTGAATCCAATTTGCTCGCTACAGTTCTCCAATCCGACGATATAGTCCTCTCAACTGGCGGTGGCGTGATACTCCAGCAGGAGAATCGCAGATTGTTAAGATCACTCTCTTGTGTGGTATACCTGAATGCAAATCCTGATTTTTTAGTATCTAGGCTTTCCTCGAGTAGCCACAGGCCGCATTTTTACGCTCAGGATCCGTCGGTCCGTATCAAGACTCTTTGGACGGAGCGCTCCGCGTTATACCTACAGACAGCGCACTTTGCGATAGCTGTGGACAATAAAAGCCCACAAAATATTGCTGAAGAGGTTATTGATGTCGCGTTTTGAAGGTTTTGCGTTTGTTCAATTTCGCAGTTATTGGTGTCAGTTTGACTAGGCTACAGGTTAAGACTTCAAAAGACTCATACCCGATCTATGTGGGAGCAGGGTTGATTGGGCAGTGTGATGCAATGGATCTTCCTACAGGATCTACGGCTGTTGTTGTTAGCGATTTAAACGTATTTGCCTTGTACGGTCAAAGCTATCTCGATCAGTTTGTTGAGATTTATCCTCGTATTCTGAAGGTCGTTTTGCAACCCGGCGAAGAGCATAAGCGCTGGGAAACGCTGAACCTGATTTTCGATGCGCTACTTGCGAATGCATGTGATCGCGACACCGTTCTATTCGCCCTAGGCGGCGGCGTTATCGGAGACATGACCGGTTTCGCAGCTTCCAGCTACATGCGTGGTGTATCTTTTGTGCAGATTCCCACCACACTATTGGCTCAGGTTGATTCTTCTGTTGGCGGGAAGACGGGCATTAACCACCCATTAGGCAAAAACATGATCGGGGCTTTTTATCAGCCCCAGTTGGTTATTTGTGACTTGAATACCCTGAAAACGTTACCTCGGCGGGAGTTGAGTGCTGGGCTTGCGGAGGTTATCAAGTACGGACCTATTGCCGACATGGTGTTTTTTGAGTGGTTGGAAGCGAACATGGATTCGTTGCTCGCGATGAATATGGATGCCTTGGCTCATGTGGTCAAGCGCAGTTGCGAGATCAAGGCGGATGTGGTGGGCCAGGACGAGCGGGAGTCAGGTGTTCGTGCCATTTTGAACTTTGGTCACACTTTTGGCCATGCGATTGAAGCGGGGTTGGGTTTCGGCGTATGGCTGCATGGCGAAGCGGTTGGGTGCGGGATGGTGATGGCGGCGCATTTGTCGCAGCGGCTCGGTTTGGTGGATATGGTGTTTGTTGAGCGCTTGACGGCGTTGGTTGCGCGTGCAGGTTTGCCCATACGCGCACCTGCTCTTGGGGTGGCGCGCTACCTGGAACTGATGCGTGTGGACAAGAAAGCCAAGGGCGGCGAGATTCGGTTTGTATTGATTGAGGGGCCGGGTGCCGGGCGCGCTGTGTTGCGGACTGCGCCTGATGCGTTGGTGGGAGAGGTGATTGAGTTATGCAGTGCTTAGATCAATCCAAATTATTGCTATTAAAAGTATAGCTGCTCGAGCAGTATTGACGAGCTATAAGGCTTGTTTTTGATCTCAAGTTCAGCCCATGCGCCGTATGCCTGTCACCCGGGTCAATCACTCGGGCGTGCCCATGTGGAGCCCGATGCTCCCACCCGAACCGATTTTCAGCGTGATCGCGACCGCATCGTTCACTCCACGGCGTTTCGCCGATTGGTCTACAAAACCCAGGTGTTTCTGAACCACGAAGGCGACTTGTTTCGCACGCGGATGACGCATTCGCTGGAAGTGGCGCAACTGGCGCGTTCTATCGCACGAGCTTTGCGGCTCAATGAAGACTTGGTGGAAGCTATTGCCTTGTCCCACGACTTGGGGCACACACCCTTTGGCCACGCGGGGCAAGACGCGCTGAATGCTTGTTTGGCGGCGGTCACAGCCGAACGCACTGCGCACGACGATTGGCATGGTTTTGAGCACAACTTGCAAAGCTTGCGTGTGGTGGACGAACTGGAGCACCGCTATGCCCAGTTTGACGGCTTGAACCTGTGCTTTGAAACCCGCGAGGGTATTCTCAAGCACTGTTCTGCAGCCAATGCGCGCAAGTTGGAGGCAATGGAGCCCGGCGGCGTGGGACTGCGCTTTCTGGGCCGCACACAGCCCAGCCTGGAGGCCCAGCTGTGCAACCTGGCCGACGAGATTGCGTACAACGCACACGACGTGGACGACGGTGTGCGCTCAGGTCTGATCTCGATGCAGCAACTCCAGGAAATTGCGCTGTTTGAGCGCTATCGCCTGCAAGCGCTGGTCGAGCACCCGCACCTTGCCCAGCCTGAGAACCAGCGACGTTTGCTCTACGAAGCAATTCGTCGCCTGCTCAGTGCCCAGGTATACGACGTGATAGATGCCACTCGCTCAGCCCTGAACCACTACCAACCCGACAGCGTGCAGGCTGTGCGACAAGCCGCGCCCGTTGTGTGCTTCAGCGAAGCGATGCGCCAGGATGCTGCCCCGCTCAAACAGTTTTTGATGCACAAGCTATACCGGCACCCGCAAGTCACCCAAATGACCGGGCTGGCGCAGCAGGTTGTGCATGAGCTGTTTGACGCGTACAGCCAGCAGCCGCAGGAAATGCGCGCCAGCTTCGCCAGTCGACCCGACCGCCACCGCGCCGTGGCTGATTACATTGCGGGGATGACCGACCGTTTTGCCAGCAAAGAGCACCACCGACTTACTGGCGCGTCATTGCTGCCACCCTAAAATCACGGCGCACTGAAACTGTTGCGAGTTTTCAGCAACTATTCAAATCTACGGGGAATTCGTGAGCTTTCTCAACCAACTCAAAGCGCAGGCCAGTGCGCTACAAACCGAGCAGGTGATTGACCATGCCTTGCTGGCAGCCAATACCGCAAGAACCGAAGCTGCTTGTAAAAGCGTGTGGCTGTATCTGAAAGAACTCAGCGACCAGCTCAACGTGATCAACCCGGCGGGCCCTACTTTCTCTTTGGACGGCAAAACACCCTGGCCACCCATAAAGCTGGCTCACTTTCGTGCGGACGCCCGCAAAAAAATGCTGCGCAACCAGGAGTGCTACGACTACATCGCCATGGCCTGGAGCATTGTTCCGAAAGAAACTCCACCGCCTGGCGCGACAGTGCAAGGCAGCGTCACAGTGAACTTCCCGCCGGAGCTGGAGCGTGTGCAAAAGCGTCTGTCGCAGGGCAATGTGAAGCACGATCGCCATGAGCAGCGCCACCCCGATAAAAACACCTTGCAGGCCTACCGGTTCGAATACACCGTGGAAAGCCGGGGCAGCGTCACCGTCACGCCTGATCACGACGAGGCCATGCTGGCATTTCGCATCTCCAACGCCAACGGCTTTGAGTTGATCAAAACCCAGTGGCCCGCTGACAGCATACAAACCGCCTTGCTGGATGAACTGGCCAAGCTCTTGGTGGCCCAGCCGAGTCGGTTTGTGCCCCAGTGAGCCAGCTTTGTATGGCCTGCACATGAGCGTCACACCCGAAGCAGCCATCGCGCAAACCCAAGACTGGTTGGAGCGAGCCGTGATTGGCTTGAATCTGTGTCCGTTCGCGAAAGCCGTTCACACCAAAAACCAGATTCACTGGGCGGTGTGCGAGGCGCCCGATGCACCCGTGTTGCTTGAAGCGCTGGAATATGAGATAAAAAGCCTGTTAGCCCTTGCAGATACTGCTCGAGCCACTACACTTTTAATAGCGCCAAACGCCTTCGCCGACTTTCTGGATTTCAATGACTTTATGGCCCAGGCCGATGACGTGCTGGATGACCTTGGCCTGGTGGGCGAAATCCAGCTGGCTAGTTTTCATCCCCGATACCAGTTCGCTGGCACCGCACCAGACGACATCACCAACTACACCAACCGTGCTCCCTATCCCACTTTGCATGTGCTGCGCGAGTCCAGCATCGACCAAGCGGTGCAGTCTTTCCCCGATGCGGCTGCGATCTACGAGACGAACATGCGCACCCTGACCGCGCTGGGCCATGCGGGTTGGGGAGCGTTGCAGGTTGGGCCTCAGCGTGGCTAAGGCGGCGGCAGCCACCAAGCAACCATCGCCGCTGACCAGCGCGACAGGTGTGGAAACCCAACTCAACCTGCGCCCTGGCCAATCCCTGCAGCTGCTGCAGGAGCTGCACATCCTGACCCGCGAGGGCAAGATCAACCAGGACTCTCGGCGCAAGCTCAAGCAGGTCTACCACCTGTACCAGCTTATCGAGCCGCTGCTCAAAGAAGTACCAGATGGCGAGCCGGTGACGCTGGCTGACCATGGCGCCGGCAAGTCGTACCTGGGTTTCATTTTGTACGACCTGTTCTTCAAAAACCAGCCTGGCAGCCAGATTTTCGGTATCGAAACCCGCCCCGAGTTGGTGCATGCCTCGCAAGCCTTGGCGCACAAGCTGGGCTTTGAGCGCATGCACTTTCTCAACGTCGCCGCAGCCGACGCCGCGCAAGCCACGCAGCTGCCCCCGCGCATCCGCATCGTCACCGCGCTACACGCCTGCGACACCGCCACCGACGACGCCATTGCTTTTGGGCTGGCCAAGCAGGCCCAGGCCCTGGTGCTGGTGCCCTGCTGCCAGGCCGAGGTGGCAGGCGTGCTGCGAGGCAGCAAAGCCCTGGCGCTGGCCCGCACCCCGCTGGCTGAGCTGTGGCGCCACCCTCTGCATACCCGCGAACTGGGCAGCCAGATCACCAACGTGTTGCGCTGCCTGCACCTGGAAGCCCAGGGCTACCAGGTCACCGTCACCGAGCTGGTCGGCTGGGAGCACAGCCTGAAAAACGAGTTGATCATTGCCCGCTACACCGGGCAGAAAAGGCACAGCGCGGCGCAACGGCTGCACAGCTTGCTGGAAGAATTCGGTTTGATGTCGCTGGCGGCTACCCGGTTTGGATTGCCTGTGGCGCAGGTCGGTTGAAGTCCTCAATAGCTACTTTGTTAATAGCAAAAACCAACTGGAGACACACCATGCACATCCTCATCACCGGCGGGAGCGGCTTTCTGGGCGCGCGTTTGGCGCGCAGTCTGCTGGCACACGACAGCCTGTCACTCAACGGTGCCACAGCCCAAACCATTCGCACCATCACCCTCACCGACCGCGCCCCACCGCCCGACGACCTGGTCCGCGACTCACGCATTCGCTTCGCAGGCGGTGACCTGAACGACCTGCTGGCAGCCGGCCAACTCCTCGCAAAAGATACGGCCGCCGTGTTCCACCTGGCGGCAGCTGTCAGTGGCGAATGCGAGGCTGATTTCGACCTGGGCATGCGCAGCAACCTGGACGCCACCCGTGCCCTGCTGCAAGCTTGTCGCGCCTTGCAAACTCAGCCACTGTTTGTGTTTGCCAGTTCGTTAGCCGTGTTTGGCAATCCACCCGGCCACGCACTGCCCGAGGTGATTGAAGACGACACCCTGCCCACCCCGCAAAGCAGCTACGGAACACAAAAATTCATCGGTGAGCAGCTCGTGGCCGACTGTGGCCGCAAAGGCTTTGTAGTGGCCCGCAACGTGCGGCTGATGACGGTGAGCGTGCGCCCCGGCAAGCCCAACGGCGCCGCCTCCAGCTTTCTGAGCGGCATGATCCGCGAGCCCCTGGCAGGCGTTCGCGCGCAAGTTCCGGTGCCTGCTGATACGCCGGTCGCCCTGGCCTCGCCTGCGCGCACCATTGAAGGCTTACTCTGCGCCGCCCAGACCCCCGCCGCGCAGTGGGGGCCGCTGACCGCCATCAACCTGCCCGCGCTGCGCACCACCGTGGGTGACATGGCGGCTGCGCTGCACCGCGTGGCCGGCACTGCAGGCACCGACCTGCTCGACTGGACGCCGGACCCTGCGGTGATGCGCCTGGTCAGCAGCTGGCCGGGCAATATCGCGTCCGCACGCGCCAGGGCGCTGGGCCTGAAGGCCGATGTTGACTTTGAAACCGTGGTGCGTGACTACGTGCGCGAGAACGCGCAGGCGGTGAAGCTGGACGTTGCGTAGTTGGATGGCGCTATCGATTACTATTATTTTGATAGCTGCTTGAGCAGTATTTATAAGGGCTATCGGCTTTTTTCGTCCTAATCCAACCCATAAAACCCCCGCACCACATCCCAAGCCTGCTGGGGTGTATCCACAAAGCTGAGCAGGTCTAAATCCCCCGGCGAGATCACGCCTTCTTCCTCCAGCACCGCCCAGTTCACCAGCCGCTTCCAGTAGTCCGAGCCAAACAGCACGATGGGCACCTGGGCTGATTTTTTGGTTTGCACCAGGGTGATGATTTCAAACAGCTCGTCCAGCGTGCCAAAGCCGCCGGGAAATGCCACCAGGGCTTTGGCGCGCATCATGAAATGCATTTTCCGGGCGGCAAAGTAGTGGAAAGTGAAGCTCAACGCGGGGGTGACGTAGGCGTTGGCGGCTTCCTCGTGGGGCAGGGCGATGGCCAGGCCCACGCTCTCGGCACCGGCTTCGTAAGCGCCACGGTTGGCCGCCTGCATGATGCCGGGGCCGCCACCGGTGCAGATAAACAAACGGTCTGGTGCGCTTTTGCTCTGGCTGTAGTGGGCTACCAGGCCCGCAAACGCGCGTGCGGCTTCGTAGTAAGGCGCATTGCGCGCCAGGGTTTGTGCGCGTTGCAGTGCAACTCTGTCGCCACTGGTGTCCGCAACGATTTGGGCGGCGGTCAGCAGCGCCTGGCAGTCGTCGTGGCTTTTGAAGCGGGCGCTGCCAAACACGACAATGGTGTTTTCAATGCCGTGGGCTTGCTGCCCCAGGTCGGGCTTGAGCAGTTCCAGCTGGAAGCGTATGCCACGGGTTTCGCGGCGCAGCAAAAACTCGGGATCGGCAAAAGCCAGGCGGCGTGCGTCGGGCTGCGGCACTTTGGTTTGGGTTTGCACATCGGTGCGGGCGTCCGTCAGCGGGGGTTCGTGCAGGGTGGCGGCGGGGGTGGGTAAGGCTGGGCTGATGGGAGGTGTTGTAGTCATCTCAGTATTTTGCTTGGAGACGCAGCTTCTCCGTTATTCTTCGCAACTTTGGGCAGATGTAAGCCGTAAGGCTTCGGGTTCACCGTCAACTGCAAGGGATGTCGCATTGCTATGAACAAGTCAGGGGATTCAGCATTTCACGTGCTGCTGGACGGCAAACAGGTCGGGCCATACAACCGCCGCACGCTGGTGGGTATGCGCCTGAAACACGCGCTGAATAACGATCATGTGCTGGTGGGCCAAACCGGGTCTCGTATGACCGTGGCCCAACTGCTTAGCCAACGCTCGCCCCGCGAGAGCAGTTTTGACCCCGTGCGTACGTCCCGCTCAGTGGTGCAGGCCACTTTCACAGCCAGCTTGTACGGTGTGGAAGGCACCGGATTTGATATTCCCCAGTTTGACGGCGAAATTGAGGTGCGGGTGCAGCAAGGTGTGTTGCGCATGGCGGGCCGCTTCAAGCAGGGTGGCAACTGGAAAGACGACCGCATCAAGCTACCGCTGGCCAATGTGATGCACGGGCGCGCCGTAGGCTCGCGGGTCGACCTGTGGCTCAAGCCACCTGCAGCTGGCACCGGCAAAACAAAGCCGCCCCTCCAAAGCCTGGCGCTCGAGCTGTTTTTGCCCGAGTCGGCGGGTGAGTTGCTGAATTACTTGCCAGAAGCCACGCCCCCACCCAACGGCCTGATGGCCCCACAGCCGGCCAGCGCCAAGCCTGTGTGGCTAGGCTGGGCGGCCGCTATTGGGGTGTTTGTGGTGCTGGGGTTGATGGCTGTGGTGCTGCTGCGGCAAAAGCTGTGGTGAATGACGTTCGCTGCGCGAACATGACGTGGCCTGCGGCCGACATGACAGATGACGGTCAGCGGTCATGTGGCGCAGCCGCGTCATCCCAGCGCGCAGCGCGGGTCATCTGTCATCAGGGGCGCTACAAGGCCAGCGCCAATGCCAGGGGCACAAACACCAGGGCCAGCGCATTGCCCAACAAAATCATCGCGGCCACTTTCTCGGGTTCCTGGTGGTAGCGCTCGGCGAGTAAAAATTGCATCACGGCCGGGGGCAGGGCACCAAACAAAATCAGCTGTGCACGGGCTTCGCCCTGCAGGCCCAGCGCCCAGGCTAGCGGGAAGGCCAGAGCCAGGCCAATCAGCGGTCGGGCAAAGGCGCCTAGCAAGCCCAGCGCCACCGCGTTTTTTTGCAGCGCAGTCAGGCGCACACCCAAGGCAAACAACATCAGCGGCAGCATGGCGTCGCCCATCAGCTTCATGCCGGTCATCAGCACATCGGGCGGGCGCAGGCCGGTGGCGGCACTGGCAAATCCGAGCGCGGTGGCCACCATCAGCGGGCTGAGCAGCAGCTCGCGGGTGCTGGCGTGCGCGCTGGTGATGCGGGCGCCCAGCGAGAAATGCAGCAGGTTGCCAATGGAAAACAGGGCCACGGCTGCGCCAAAGTGCGTAGGACCAAAGGCCAGCAAAGCCAGCGGAAGTCCCATGTTGCCGCTGTTGTTGAACATCACCACCGGCACCAGGCTACGTGGCTGTGCGCCCGTGGCCCGTGCCAGGCCCCAGGCCACCACGCCACAGCCCAGAATGAGCAAGGCCCCGCCCACCAGCAGCAGCGTGTGATCAGCCAGCTTGAACTCGCGCCCGGCCAGTGCCGAATACACCAGCACCGGGGCCAGCACGTCGAGCACGATACGGTTGAAAGCGCCCAGATCAGGCCGGGCTTTACGCCCGTAAAAGTAGCCCACCGCCACGATGAAAAACACCGGGATGATGACTTGGGCGATGCGGGTGAGAAGGTCCATATGGGGTTGATGATGAATGACTTGCCCTGCGGGCTTTGATGACGGGATGACGAAGAACCCGCTGCGGCGTGATGGGTCATCTGTCATGGATGCCGCGAAGCGGCAACGTCATCCATCATCGGTTGTAGAAACAAAAAAGGCTCCGCAACGGAGCCTCTTTCAAGTCGACGCAGGGTCAGACGCGTTTGCGGCTACGCGGCTGGTCAGACGCGTTTCCTGTATTCGCCCGTCCGCGTATCAATCTCCACCTTGTCACCCTGGGCCACAAAAATCGGCACGCCAATTTCAAAGCCCGTGGCGATCTTGGCTGGCTTCAAGACCTTGCCAGAGGTGTCGCCCTTGACGGCGGGCTCAGTCCAGGTGATTTCGCGCTCCACGCTGGTAGGCAGCTCGACTGAAATGGCTTTTCCGTCGTAGAACACCACTTCCAGGCCCATGCCGTCTTCCAGGTAGTTCAGCGTGTCGCCCATGTTTTCGGCTTCGACTTCGTACTGGTTGAACTCGGCGTCCATGCACACGTACATCGGGTCGGCGAAGTAGGAGTAGGTGCAGTCTTTCTTGTCCAGAATGACCTGGTCCATCTTGTCGTCGGCCTTGAACACGACCTCGGTGCCGAAGTTGGCAATCAGGCTTTTGAGCTTCATGCGCACAGTGGCGGAGTTGCGGCCGCCCCGGCTGTACTCGGTTTTCAGCACGACCATGGGGTCTTTGCCGTGCATGATGACGTTGCCGGCGCGAATTTCTTGGGCGATTTTCATAAGGTTTGCTTGAGGTTCTGGGGGAGGGAAGGTGGGCCGACAAGGGCCGGAGCCCCTGCACAAAGCCCATGATTTTAGCTGCGTTCGGCGACGAAACCCATCAACTGGCTGCACAGGTCGGTTTGCGCCAGCAACCGAGCGCGTGCAGCTTGCGCGGCGTCACCCCAGGCAGGCAGGTTCAACGGGGGAAATGGCAGATTCGTCATGCCGTTGTAGGTGAGGTGAAAGTCTTGCAAATCGGTGGGTGCTTGCATCACCTCCAAGAATGCTTGCAGCTTAGTGTGGTGGGCGTCGTCGTGCTGTGGGTAGATGTGCCAGGCAAAGGGCTGACCAGCCCAGATGGCGCGCACCAGGGAGTCTTCACCGCGCACCAGGTTGAAATCGCAGGCCCACAGCAAGTGGTCAAAGTCAGTTTGTGAGAGCAGGGGAAGATATAAAAATGATAGCTGCTTGAGCAGCATTTGTAGGGGATGGTGGCCAATTTGACTACTAATTGGTTGCCCCAAGCCTTGGCTTGCCGTCCACTCGCGAACTGCGTGCGCAGCCCGCCCGGCGGTCACCAGCACCACCGTGGGTTGCGGGTCGCTGGCCAGTTGCTCCAGCAGCGCTGGCAGGCCAGGCGGCTCGTAGCAAAACAGCGAAATCAAACGCTCGCCACGCCAGGGAACGCTTTGCTGGGCCAGCCAGGCGGTGCGGTCAAACCGGGCTTGGCGGTTCTGCAGATCAGCCTCGCGTAGCAAGCCGCCGGTGCGCGGCGTGAAGCCCGGGTAGAAAAAGTATTTGGTCAACCCCGCGCCGGGACCCGCGAGCACGGGTGAGGGCAGGGTGTGCAGCCGCTCGACGTGTTTTTCAGCGCTCAGGTATTCCAGGTTGATCCAGACGGGCGGTTTAAAGCCTTTTAGGCCACCAGCCCTTATAAATTCTGCTGAAGCAGCTATAAAAGAAGGAGCAATTTCACAGCCAAAGGCTTCAATGACGACATCGCCCGGAGCAGGAAATACCGTGTTTTCTGTCCATGCGAACACGTCAACGCCGGGGTAGGCTGTCGGAGCCATCCATGCCAAGCCACCCGGCTCGTCCACCCACAGCCGCACCCGCTGCCCGCGCGAGGCCAAATCCACCGCCAACCGCCAGCAAACGCCCAGGTCGCCATGGTTGTCGATGACGCGGCAGAAGATGTCCCAGAGTTTGGTTGGCATCATTGGATTGTCTGCGACACGCATTCATGAAGACTGAATTCATAGTTACACTGGTGTAACCATGAAAATTGTTCTAGACACCTCTGTGCTGGTTGCAGCGACACGTTCGCGCAATGGGGCCAGCTTTCAATTGGTGTCCATGCTGCCGTCGTCGCGTTTTCAAATAGCCCTGACGGTGGCGCTGTACACCGAGTGGCAAGACGTTTTGTCCGGGTCTGACCATCATCCGCCGGGGGTAACTGCGGGGCAGGCATTGGGTTTTGTTCGCTATCTTGCATCGGTTGCGCATTTGCAGGACGTTCACTTTCTGTGGCGCCCTTTTTTGCGCGACCCCGATGACGACATGGTCCTGGAGTGCGCTGCGGCATCGGGCAGCACCTACATCGTGACGCACAACGTGAAAGACTTTCAGCGTGCTGAATCGCTCAAAATTGCAGCTATCACGCCAGGCGAATTTTTGAATCTGCTCAGGAGCACACCATGACCGCATTAACCGTACGTTTGCCTAACTCGGTACACCAAAAAATCAAGGAACTGGCAGCACGTGACGACATTTCGGTGAACCAGTTCATCGCTAGCGCAGCAGCGGAAAAAATGGCATCCGTCATGACTTTGGACTATCTAAAGGTCGAGGCTGCAAAGGCCCAGCGAAGCGACTTTGAACAGTTCCTGAATGCCGTGCCCGATTTGCCAGCGACGGATTTCGACCAACGCGTGGCGTCTTAGCCAAATGCCTGCGGTGGCTGAACAGCTGGCAAGCATGAAGACCACTGCCCCTTGCTTTGTGGAGCGGGCAGCCAACGGCAGCCTGGAAGCCGCGCTGGCGCTGCTGAACCGCAACGGTGGCCAGCCACCGGTGGCCGACGATGAGTGGTCCTCACCGGCGAAGGCCGGATAACCAAGAAAATGAAGAAAATTTTGAATCGCTTCTGAGTGACACCATGACGCTTTCCTTTGATTTCTACGATGCGCCCCGGGCCGTTCCGCTGGCGACCCGGTTTGCGCTGATTTTCAGGAATGCCTGGTTCTTCATCGGCCTTGAGGTGACCAGCAGCGTCAAAACCCACCTGACGGCTGGCCTGGGCGACGATGCCAGCGAAAAGCTGGTGTATGACAGCACGCGGCCTCAAAACGCCGTGCTGCTGGACGCGTTGCACAAATCAGTGCGATCACTGTTCGGAGGCTGAAAGGGTGGAAGAAGTCTCGGATTCGCCGCACCCCGCCGCCTTGCTGGCCGAGGTATCCGCCTTGCCCGCCATGCCTGGCGTGTACCGCTATTTCGACGCGCAGGGCCAGGTGCTGTACGTGGGCAAAGCGCGCGATTTGAAAAAGCGCGTGTCCAGCTACTTTCAAAAGAACCATGGTGGCACGCGCATTGGCCACATGGTGACCAAGATTGTGCGGATGGAGACCACCGTGGTGCGTTCGGAGGCCGAGGCGCTGCTGCTGGAAAACAACCTCATCAAGACGCTGAACCCACGCTTCAATATTCTGTTTCGGGACGACAAGAGTTATCCGTATTTGAAGATGACGGGCTCGCTTCCTGCGCCAAACCATGTGCCAAATGACCCGCCAGCCCAGGCAGCAATTGCTGGAGCAGCTTCCAATTCAATAGCAGGTGCAGTGCCGATCCACTTTTCCCGAATGGCCTACTACCGCGGTGCAGTCGACCGCAAACACCAGTACTTCGGCCCCTACCCCAGCGCCTGGGCCGTCAAGGAAACCATTCAGCTGCTGCAAAAAGCCTTTCGCCTGCGCACCTGTGAAGACACCGTGTTTGCCAACCGCACGCGGCCTTGTTTGCTCTACCAGATCAAGCGCTGCTCCGGCCCCTGCGTGCAATACATCAGTCCCGAGGCTTATGCGCATGATGTGGCCAATGCTGGCGCGTTTTTGCTGGGCGACACGCAAGCGGTGCTGGACGGTTTGCAGACCCGCATGCTGCGCCACGCCGACCGGCTTGAATTTGAGCAAGCCGCCGAGCTGCGCAACCAGATGGGGGCGCTGGCGAAGGTGCTGCACCAGCAAAGCATGGACACGGGATCGGACAAAGACGTGGACATATTGGCTGTGAAGTAGCAAGGCGGGAGGGCCTGCGTGAACCTGGCCATGGTGCGCGGCGGACGGCACCTGGGCGACCGGCCTTACTTTCCGGTGCATGTGGATGATGCGAGCGCCCGGGATGTCCTGGAAGCGTTCATTGCGCAGCACTATATTGATCTGGTGGTTCCGCCGCAGCTGATCACCAGCGAGGCGGTGGATGTGGAGCTGATTGAGGCGCTGTCGTCGCAGCAAGGCGTGAAGGTCAGCGCGGTGCACAACCCGCGCGAGCAGCGGCGTATCTGGCTGGAGATGGCGCAGAAAAATGCGGCCATCCGCCTGACGCAACTGTTGGCGGAAGAGGGCTCGCAGCAGGCACGCACGCGGGCGCTGGTGGACGCGCTAGACCTTGCCCCGCAGAGTCTGGAAACCTTTCGCATCGAGTGTTTCGACATATCGCACACGGCAGGTGAGGCCACGCAGGCTAGCTGTGTAGTCTTTATCGACCACAAAATGCAAAACGCCCAATACCGCCGCTACAACATCGAAGGCATCACCCCCGGGGACGACTACGCTGCCATGCGCCAGGTGCTCATGCGCCGCTACGGCAAAGCAGAGACGATGCCGCATCTGGTGCTGGTCGACGGCGGCAAAGGCCAGGTGAGCATGGCGCGTGAGGTGTTTGCCGAGCTGGGGCTTGACTTGGGTTTGATCGTGGGCGTGGAAAAAGGCGAGGGCCGCAAAGTGGGCCTGGAAGAGCTGGTGTTTGCCGACGGGCGGGCCAAGGTCTCGCTAGCCCCCGATTCAGCCGCGCTGATGCTGGTGGCCCAGATTCGCGACGAGGCCCACCGCTTTGCCATCACCGGCATGCGTGCCAAGCGCGCCAAGGTGCGCACCGGCAGCAGCAAGCTGGAAGACATCCCCGGCGTAGGCCCTAAGCGCCGCGCTAAGCTTTTACAACGCTTCGGCGGCATACGCGGCGTGGCCAATGCGGGGGCAGACGACATCGCCACCGTCGACGGCATATCCAAGGAACTGGCAGAGGAGATTTACCGTGCGCTTCATTAGAGTTTTGAGTATTTCAGTTGTGGTGGTGGGCCTCGCCGCGTGCGCCAGCAGCCCCATGTCATCAGACCCGTCGAACACGCGCGTCACCACCACGAGTAGCGGCACCAGCCATGCACCCGCTTGGGGCGGAACCACCAGCCAAAACCTGGCCCGGTCTTGGGAAGACTACCGCCTGCAAGCGGCCCGCCGCATCACGCAAACCAGCCCCGGCGAAACCTTCAGCGGCCCGGTGCCTGAGCCGCTGCAATCCATCCCCGTGCTGCAGGTGCAGCTCAATCGTGATGGCTCCATCAAGCGCATCGAGGTGCTGCGCACGCCCACCAACAAACCCGAAACCATCGAAATGGCCAAGCGCGCCATCACCCGCGCGGCCCCGTTTGGCCCTGTAGGCCACCTGCCGCAGCCCTGGCAGTTCAGCGAAACGTTTTTGTACGACTACGACTTCAAGTTTCAGCTGCGCACGCTGGCTGAGCTGGATGGGTGAAGGTGTCACTGCCAAATGTGATGCTTGACGAGATGCCGCGGTTTTTCTCTATCAATGGCTTGACCCTGGCGACGCTGTTGTCCCTGGGTCTGCATGGTGTCTTTGTTTTGTGGGCGGGCAATGTGTCTCAAGCCGGCAAGCGTGCCAGTCTCTCCCCGCCGCGGCTCCAACTGACGCTGCGGGCATCGCCGCAAACAGTTCCGTTCACGCGTGCGTCCGGTACAAGTCCCGAAATGGAGACAGTGGCGAGAAAGCCCGTGTTAAATCCGCGCTCGAAGCCCAACCCGGCCGCCTTGACGCCATGGGTGGACACAGAACCTGCACCAGGCGTGTCTTCCTCGCCAGCTGAGGTGGCCGCGTCACCAGATCCGGCAACCGGATCAGAGCCACGGGTAGCCGTTTTTCCAAATCCTGAAAAACCGATTCAGACGGACTTGGATCGGGCAGCCAGGCAAAGCCTCAGGCAAAGCGGCCAGAAAAGTCTGGCCACCCGATCACAGGAGCAACTCGATGGTCCCAATGCACGCGCCAGTGCATTCGAAAAGAGTTTCAACCAACATCTTGCAAGTGCAAACCAGGCTGGGGCCATCGTGTCGGAAACCGCAATGGCCGACGGGTCCCGCCTGGTCAAATTTTCAGGGGGTACCTGCATGCGCTTTCCCAATCCCGCGATTTCAACGCCGGCAAAACCAGCGCAAGCGATGGTGACGAGCTGCGACTGACAGCCTGATACGCACTGTTTTGACGACATCGGGCCGTAGCCCAATACCAGATTGCTCAAGCAGCTATACAAAATATAGCACTCTGGAGCCCTGAGCCCGTAGTGAACCGCATGCCAGAATCAGCCCCATGTTTTTAACCACGCCCACCATCCTGACCTGGACGCGCATCGTTGCCATTCCATTGATTGCGGGCGTTTTCTATGTGCCGCTGGACACGCATACGCGCAACCTGATCGCCACCGTGCTGTTTGTGGTGTTTGCTGCCACGGACTGGCTCGACGGTTACCTGGCGCGCAAGCTGAACCAAACCTCGGCGTTCGGTGCGTTTTTAGACCCCGTGGCCGACAAGTTTCTGGTCTGCGCCTCAGTGTTGGTGCTGGTGCATTTGCAGCGGGCCGATGTGTTTGTGGCGCTGATCATCATTGGCCGTGAAATTGCCATTTCGGCGTTGCGCGAGTGGATGGCGCAAATCGGCGCATCCAAAAGCGTGGCGGTGCACATGGTTGGCAAGCTGAAAACCGTCGTGCAGATGACGGCCATCCCCTTTCTGCTGTACGACGGCACCTTGTTTGGCCTGATTGACACCGGCGTCTGGGGCACCTGGTTGATCTGGCTGTCGGCGGTGTTCACGGTGTGGTCCATGGTGTATTACCTGCAAAAAGCGCTGCCTGAAATCCGGGCGCGGGCCAAATAACGGGTTATGTAGGTGAGCAGCCCGGCGCAAAGAGATGCCTTCATCAAGGCGATCCCCCTCGTTTTTGTACTGATCTGGAGCACTGGCTTCATCGTGGCGCGCTACGGCATGCCGCATGCGCCGCCCATGGGGTTTCTGGTGGTGCGCTATTTCTTGTCTGCAATCTGTTTTGCCATCTGGGCCTGGTTGGCTGGCGCACGCTGGCCGGTGGGCAAAGTGCAATGGCAGCACCTGGCCATCACAGGCGTGCTGATGCATGCGGGCTACCTGGGCGGCGTGTGGTCGGCAGTCAAACTGGGTATGGGAGCGGGTTTGGTGGCATTGCTGGTTGGCTTGCAGCCGGTGCTGACGGCGATTTGGGTGTCGCAGGTCGGTTCTACAGGCCAGGGTGCTGTCTCGCGCCGCCAGTGGGCGGGATTGGGGTTGGGGTTGTTGGGTCTTGCGCTGGTGGTGTGGCAAAAGTTGGGGTTGGGTGAAATCAGTACGGTCAATTTGCTGCTGGCTTGCGGCGCCTTGCTCAGCATCACCGCGGGCACGCTGTACCAAAAGCGGTTTGTCGCGCCCTGCGATGTGCGTACTGCCAACCTGGTGCAACTGCTGGCTGCCTTTGTGGTCACCTTGCCATTGGCGCTGCTGGAGACTGGCGGCGTCAACTGGAATACACACCTGATTGGCGCGATGGCCTGGTCGGTGCTTGTGTTGACGTTAGGCGGTAGCTCACTGCTCTATCTATTGATTCAGCGCGGCGCGGCCACTGCCGTCACGAGCCTGTTGTACCTGGTGCCGCCTTGCACGGCCGTGATGGCCTGGATGCTGTTTGACGAGCCGATCACACTGTTCATGCTGGCGGGCATCGTGCTGACGGCGGTGGGCGTGAGTTGGGTGGTCCGCAGCAACGCCAAGCCGGTGTAGATTTAAGACGAAAGAGCCTGTAGACCTTGTAAATACTGCTCAAGCAGCTATCAAAAACATAGTAATCTGCATTCGCACTTCCAGCATCGTCACCCGATCTGCCGTTCCCAAGGTGCATCCCGAAAGCGCTTGGCCAGGAAATCAATCAGCAGCCGCATGCGCTGAGGTGTCTGCGCGCGGTGCGGGGCCAGCCACTGCACGTCGGCGTCGACCATCGAATAACCGGGCAGCACCCGCACCAGTTGACCCGTGGCGAGCAACGGCGACACATCCCACAGGCTGCGCAGCATGATGCCGCGGCCATTCATGCACCAGTCTCGCACCAGTTCGCCGGAATTGCTGGACAGCGGGCCTTGCACGCGAATGCGGACGGGCGTCTTGTCTCGCGTTTTTTGCAGATTCCACACGTCAAAGCGCTGCTCGCTCTCACGCACCACCAGGCAGGCGTGGTGCTGCAGATCGGGAGGGCTGGTGGGTGTGCCGTGTTGGCGCAGGTAGGCGGGGGCGGCCACCAGCACGCGCTGGTTGCGTGCCAGCCGCCGCGACACCCATTCGCTGGCGCGCGGACCCTGCACGGCCCACAGCCACACGGCACCGTCAAAGCCCTGCACCGTCAGGTCAGGCAGTTGCTCGGTGAGCTGCAACTGAATCTGCAATTGGGGGTAGAGCGCTTGAAAATCCGCCAGAGCAGGCCCCAGCCACAGGCGGCCAAAGCCAAAGGTGGAGGCCAGCCGGATCAGGCCGCTGGGCTGCGCTTGCCGCTCCAGCAGGTCTTGCTCCAAGGAGTTGAAGGCTTCCAGCAGCGGCCCGGCACGCTCACACAAGGCCTCACCCTCGGCAGTAGGCGTCACGCGCCGCGTGGTGCGGTGAAACAGCGCAAACCCAAGACGCGCTTCCAGTGCAGCCAGGCGCTTGGTCACAACCGACGGCACGATGCCCGCCGCCAGTGCGGTGGCAGCCAGGCTGCCGTGTTGGCGGATGGCCAGCATCAGCGCAAGGTCTGTGCGGTCGATTGAGGGGTTTTTTGTTTCCATTTCAGAACGAATCAGTTTCACGATTATTGCTTGATCGAGCGTTGGTGTGCCTGCAAAATCTCGCCCATGCTTTCAGATTTTTCTTCGTTTGAGGTGGTTCGCGACGGTGTGCGGCTGCAGTGCTGCGCAGCCGGGCAAGGCGAGCCCTTGCTGCTGCTGCACGGTCACCCGCAGAACCGCAGCATGTGGCACCTCGTGGCCCCTGCGCTGGCGCAGCACTTTCGGGTGGTGCTGATGGATTTGCGCGGCTACGGCGATTCGGATCGCCCGCTGGACGACGCCAGTCACACCGTCTATTCCAAACGCGAGATGGCGCTTGACGCAATGGCCGTGATGCTGGCCCAGGGCTTTGATCGTTTTCAGGTGCTCGCGCACGACCGCGGTGCCCGTGTGGCGCACCGCCTGGCCGCTGACCACCCGCAGGCCGTCGAGCGTGTGCTGCTGCTTGACATTGCGCCCACGCTGGCGATGTATGCCAACACCACGCAAGCATTTGCGACAGCCTACTGGCATTGGTTCTTTCTTATCCAGCCGCCACCGTTGCCGCAAGCGCTGATCGAATCAGACCCGGTTTGCTACCTGCGCAGTGTGATGGGCAGGCGCCATGCCGGGCTGGCTGCGTTTGATGCGCAGGCGCTGGCCGACTACGAGCGCTGCATGCAGCTGCCCGGCACAGCCCAAGCCATCTGCGCCGACTACCGAGCCAGTGCCACGATTGATCTGGCGCATGACCAGGCCGATGTCGACGCTGGTCGCAAGTTGGTACAGCCCCTGCACGTGCTGTGGGGCCAGCACGGCGCGGTCGGCCAGTGCTTTGACGTGTTCAACTTGTGGCGCGAGCGGGCCACGCAGGTCACGGGCCAGGCACTCGATTGCGGCCACTACATAGCCGAAGAAGCGCCAGCAGCGGTGCTGGCACAGGCCAACGATTTTTTCAGGAGATGAATGATGGGTAAAAAACGTATTGCGGTGATTGCGGGCGATGGCATTGGAAAAGAAGTGATGCCCGAGGGCATTCGCGTGATGGAGGCGGCCGCCACCAAATTCGGCATTGACCTGCAGTTTGATCACTTCGATTTTTCCAGTTGGGACTACTGCGAGAAGCACGGAAAAATGCTGCCCGACGACTGGAAAGATCAGATTGGTGGGCACGACGCGATCTTTTTTGGTGCAGTGGGCTGGCCTGAAAAAATTCCCGACCATGTCTCGCTGTGGGGCTCGTTGCTGTTGTTTCGCCGTGAGTTTGACCAGTATGTGAACCTGCGGCCCGCGCGTCTGATGCCCGGCATCATTGCCCCCGTGGTGCGACGTGACGGCAGTGCTCGCGCCCCTGGTGAGATCGACATGTACATCGTGCGCGAAAACACCGAGGGCGAGTACTCCAGCATTGGTGGGCGCATGTACGGCGGCACGGCGCGCGAGATCGTGATGCAGGAAACCGTGATGTCGCGCATCGGCGTGGACCGCGTCTTGAAGTTCGCGTTTGAGCTGGCGCAATCACGCCCCAAAAAGCACCTGACCAGTGCCACCAAATCCAACGGCATCGCCATCACCATGCCGTATTGGGATGAGCGGGTGGCCGAGATGGCCAAGGGCTATCCCGACATACGCCTGGACAAATTTCACATCGACATCTTGACGGCGCACTTTGTGCAGCGCCCTGACTTTTTTGACGTGGTGGTGGCGAGCAACCTGTTTGGCGACATCCTGAGCGATTTGGGTCCCGCCTGCACCGGCACCATTGGCATTGCACCCAGCGCCAACCTGAACCCGGATCGCTTGTTCCCGTCTCTTTTTGAGCCTGTTCATGGCTCGGCTCCCGACATCGCAGGGCGCGGCGTTGCCAACCCGATTGGGCAAGTTTGGTGCGGCGCCATGATGCTGGAGTTTCTGGGCTACAAGGCCGCCCACGATGCGGTGCTGGCTGCGATCGAACAGGTGTTGGCACCCCAAAGTGGTGCCCCGCGCACGCCCGATCTAGGCGGCACAGGTACCACGCAAGACGTGGGGCTTGCGATTGCTCAAGCGCTTTAATCGGTTGTGCGTCGGCTCGACAAGCGGTGAAGCGGGTTGCCGCAGATCGCAAACAACTGCACACAAGGGTGTGCTTTTTGCATCGGGGCGAAAAAAGTTCACAGCCGTGCTTCGCCCCTTACAGGCCAGCCACTAGAATCCGCGGCTGCTTTGCGATTGCTGCAACGGACTTTGTTGACACGGTGGGTTGCCGTGGCTTTAATGCCAAAGCCGTCCAAGCTATCTCGCGGTAGATCCCTGATGCTTTGATGTCCAGGTGCAACGACACCACCTGGGCCAATGCAACGGGACGAAAATTTTCAAGAGACACACTGATCAACTTTTCCTCTTAGAGGGGCACCTGTGAACAAGACTGAACTTATCGAGCACATCGCAAAACATGCTGATATTTCCAAGGCGGCTGCAACCCGCGCGCTGGAATCCATGATCGGTGCCGTGAAAACCACGTTGAAGAAAGGCGGCTCCGTGTCGCTGGTGGGTTTTGGCACGTTCGCTGTTGGCAAACGCGCTGCGCGCAGTGGTCGCAACCCACGCACCGGCGCTGCGATTAAAATCAAGGCCGCCAAAGTTCCCAAGTTCCGTCCAGGCAAGGCATTGAAAGATGCGTTGAACTGACCCACTGAATAATTTATCGGAGGGGTGATTAGCTCAGTTGGTAGAGCGGCGCCCTTACAAGGCGTAGGTCGGCGGTTCGAGCCCGTCATCACCCACCACCCTCCACCCTTAGCGTTTTCAGGCGGAGGGAATAAAAAAAGGCGAACAACGGTTCGCCTTTTTTGTTGTCCTTTTGTTTTTGTTGTGATTGAGAGTTTTTAATGTTTGACTTTGTCCGAAAGCACGCCAAGCTGACGATGGCGATCTTGTTCCCACTGCTCATCGTGTCATTTGTGCTGGTGGGCACCGAGGGTTTCAAGTTTGGCGACGCCAGTCCCACAGTGGCACGCGTAGACGGACGCAACATCACTCAAATTGAATGGGACAACGCCCATAAAAACGAGGTTGACCGGCTGCGCACCCAAATGCCGACGCTCGATGTGAAGCTGCTGGATACGCCCCAAGCTCGCTACACCGTCCTTGAGCGCCTGGTTCGTGAACGCGTGCTGGCCGCTGTATCAGCCAAGTCCAATCTGGTCACCAGTGACCAGCGCGTGGCCCGTGAGTTACAGACCGATCCCACGATTGCCAGCCTGCGCGGCCCGGATGGGCGCCTCGACATGGAGCGCTACAAGCAGATGCTCGGTACACAAGGCATGACGCCGCAGATGTTTGAAGCCCAGGTGCGCGCCGACCTGTCAACGCGCCAAGTGCTGGAAGGGGTTCGCGGATCGGCTTTTGCGCCGGCCGGGGCAGCGGCAACTGCCTTGAATGCTTTTTATGAAAAGCGTGACGTGCAGGTTGCGCAGTTTTCAGCCACTGAGTTTGCCGCCCAGCTGAAGCTGGAAGACGCTCAGATTGAAACTTTTTATAAAGACAACCCGGCGTTGTTTCAGGCGCCTGAGCAGGCGGATATCGAGTACGTGGTGTTCGACCTGGAAGCCATCAAGAAAACCCTGGTTGTGAAAGACGAAGACCTCAAGGCCTACTACGAGCAAAACGCTGCCCGCATGGCCGCGCAAGAGGAGCGGCGCGCCAGTCACATCCTGATTGCGTCACCCAAATCGGCATCGGATGCCGATCGCCAGAAGGCCAAGGCGCGTGCTCAGGCCCTGCAGGAGCAGGTGAGCAAAGCACCCGCTACTTTTGCCGACGTGGCGCGCAAGAACTCTGAAGACACCGGCTCTGCGGCCAGTGGCGGAGATCTGGACTTTTTTGCCAAAGGCGCGATGGTCAAGCCTTTTGAAGAGGCTGCGTTTTCGATGAAAAAGGGCGACATCAGTCCTGTGGTGGAGTCGGACTTTGGTTTTCACGTGATTGCGTTGACTGACATCAAGGCTGCCAAGCAGCGCAGCTTCGAAGAAATGCGCGCCGATCTGGAGGCCGACGTGAAAAAGCAGCAGGCGCAAAAGCAGTTTGCCGAGCAGGCTGAAGCTTTCTCCAACGGCGTGTACGAGTCTGCAGATGGCCTCAAGTCAGTGGCAGATCGTTTCAAGCTGCAGGTGCGCACGGCACAGAACCTCACGCGCAAGCCACCAGCAGGTCCTGCTGCGGGTCTGGCAGGAATTTTGGCTAACCCCAAGTTTTTGAGTGCTGTATTCGCATCGGATGCCGTCGAGAAGAAGAGCAATACCCCGGCCATCGAGATTTCGGCCAATCAGCTCGCGTCGGCACGCATAGTGAAATACACGCCCGCCCGCACCCTGCCGTTAGCTGAGGTCAAAGAGCAGGCCCGTACACGGCTGGCAACGCAGCGCGGGGCGCAACTGGCCAAGGAAAAAGGGTTGGCACAGTTGGCCGCTTGGAGGGCTGCTCCCACGACCGCCAGCTTGCCGGCTCCGGTGATCGTGTCGCGCCTGGAGTCACAGTTGCCAGCAGCATTGGTCGATGCCGCGATGCGAGCCGACGGTGGAACGTTGCCCGTATGGTTGGGTGTGGATCTGGGGGCTCAAGGCTATGCAGTCATGCGTGTAAACCGTGTGGTGTCGCGCGACGCACCGAAAACTGATGTTGCCAAGCAGGAGCTGGAGCAGTACACCCAACTGTGGACATCGGCTGAAGGCGCGGCGTATTACAACTTGCTGAAAGAGCGGATGAAGGTGCAGATCAAAGTGCCCAAGCCCAGCAAGAATGCAGACGATACCTTGGCGCAGACTGCGGGCGAGCAACGCTGACGCGATAGCAATTTTTGATCATTTAGGCAGTTGACCCTTGTCAATACTGCTCAAGCAGCTATCAAATAAGTAGCAATTCCTGCCCAAATGTTCATGCTGCCTCAGTAATCCAGTCGCTCCGGCCTGATCTCCTGCAGGATGGTGGTAGCGATTTCTTCAATGCTTTTGGTGGTGGTGGAGAGCCAGCGCACACCGCTTCTGCGCATCATGGCCTCGGCCTCCGACACCTCCATGCGGCAGTTGTCCAGCGCGGCGTAGCGCGAGTTGGGGCGGCGCTCGTTGCGGATTTCACTCAAGCGCCCCGGGTCAATCGACAGGCCAAACATCTTTTTGCGGTGCGGTACCAGGGCAGGGGGTAACTGCTGGCGCTCAAAGTCTTCGGGAATCAGCGGGTAGTTGGCCGCTTTCAGGCCGTATTGCATAGCCAAGTACAGCGAGGTGGGCGTTTTGCCGCTGCGGCTGACGCCCACAAGAATCACATCGGCACTCTCCAGATCGCGGTTGCTCTGACCGTCATCGTGCGCCAGGCTGAAGTTGATGGCTTCAATGCGGTCGTGGTAGGCCTGGCTCTTGCTCACGTCGCTGAAGCGGCCAATTCGGTGGTTGCTTTTCAGGCCCAGCTCCTGCTCCAGCGGGTTCACAAAGGTGCCAAACATGTCCAGCAGCATGCCTTTGCAACCGGCCTCAATCACCCGCAGCACCTCCATGTTCACCAGCGTGGTGAACACAATGGGCCGTTTGCCCTCGGTGTCGAACGTGTGGTTGACCTGGCGCACCGCCTGGTGCGCTTTGTCCACCGTGTCGACAAACGGCAGGCGCACGTGGCGGGGCTTGAATTCGAACTGCGCCAGGATGGCGTTGCCGAAGGTTTCGGCGGTGATGCCAGTGCCGTCGGAGATGAAAAAAACGGTGCGGTTATGCATGGATTTTGATGTTCAGCGTTTTGCAAGTGGCCCGCTGAAAGGCGAGCCTAGAATGACCTGATTATGAATTTCGCCTTCGCCATGCACCCAGTACGCCATAAAAAGCACAACAGCGGCACCACGCATGCAGGCCACCTGGTTTTTAACTCTGGAGCTTCCCCATGTCTGTACTCTTTAGCGCCACGGCGCTGGTGGTCCCGTTTGAGAATTTGAGAATGAGCGATGTCGAGGCGGTGGGCGGTAAAAACGCCAGCCTCGGCGAAATGATTTCGCAACTGCCCCAGGGCGTGCGCGTGCCCACCGGTTTTGCGACCACCGCGCATGCCTTCCGCCAGTTTTTGGGCCACGACGGTTTGGCCGACAAAATCAACGCCAAACTCGCCACGCTGGACACCGAAGACGTGCGTGCCCTGGCTAGCGTGGGTGCCGAGATTCGCGCGATGGTTGAAGCGCAACCGTTTCCTGCCGACCTGCAACGAGCCATTGGCGACGCCTTTGCCACGCTGAGCGCAGGCAATCCAGCCGCATCGTTCGCCGTTCGCTCGTCGGCAACCGCCGAAGACCTGCCTGATGCGTCATTCGCTGGCCAACAGGAAACATTTTTGAACGTGGTGGGCATCGCCGACGTGCTGCACAAAATGAAAGAGGTGTTTGCCAGTCTGTACAACGACCGTGCGATCAGCTACCGCGTGCACAAAGGATTTGCGCATGCGGATGTGGCGCTCTCCGCCGGCGTGCAGCGCATGGTGCGCAGCGACCTCGGTGCGGCGGGCGTGATGTTCACCATCGACACCGAATCGGGTTTTGAAGATGTGGTGTTCATCACCAGCAGCTACGGCCTGGGCGAAACCGTGGTGCAGGGCGCCGTGAACCCCGACGAGTTTTATGTGCACAAGCCGATGCTGAAAGCGGGCAAGCGCGCCTTGATCCGCCGCAACCTCGGGTCAAAGCTGATCCAGATGGTGTTTGCCAGCGCCGCCGATAAAGCCGCGACCGGCAAACTGGTGCAAACCGTGGACGTGCCTACCGAGCAACGCAACCGCTACAGCTTGACCGATGCCGAAACCGAACAACTGGCCCACTACGCGCTGGTGATCGAGCAGCACTATGGCCGTGCGATGGACATTGAATGGGGCAAAGACGGCACAGACGGTCTTTTGTACATCCTGCAAGCGCGGCCCGAGACCGTCAAGAGCCAGCAGGTCGGCAAGCCCGAGCAGCGCTACAAGCTGAAAAGTCATGACACCGAGGCACGCCGCGTGCTAGCCGAAGGCCGTGCCATCGGGCAGAAGATTGGCACCGGCCCGGTTCGTTTGGTGCACAGCATTGCGCAAATGGACGAGGTACAGCCCGGCGACGTGCTGGTGACCGACATGACCGACCCGAACTGGGAGCCGGTGATGAAGCGGGCCAGCGCCATCGTCACCAACCGCGGCGGGCGCACTTGCCACGCGGCCATCATTGCGCGCGAGCTGGGCATACCGGCTGTGGTGGGCTGTGGCGATGCCACCGATCTACTGAAAATGGGCACGCTGGTGACCGTGAGCTGCGCCGAGGGCGATACCGGCTATATCTACGACGGCCTGCTGGAAACCGAGATCACTGAAGTGCAGCGCGGCACCATGCCGCCCATCAAGACCAAGATCATGATGAACGTGGGCAACCCACAACTGGCCTTTGATTTTTGCCAGTTACCCAACGAGGGTGTTGGCTTGGCGCGGCTGGAATTCATCATCAACAACAATATTGGCGTGCACCCCAAAGCGATTTTGGACTACCCCAATATTGATGCAGATTTGAAGAAAGCGGTGGAGTCTGTGGCCCGCGGCCATGCCTCGCCCCGCGCGTTTTACGTAGACAAAGTGGCAGAGGGCATCGCCACCATTGCAGCGGCTTTCTGGCCCAAGCCTGTGATCGTGCGTTTGAGTGATTTCAAGAGTAACGAATACCGCAAGCTCATTGGCGGCAGCCGCTACGAGCCGGAAGAAGAAAACCCCATGCTGGGCTTTCGCGGCGCGGCGCGTTACATCAGCGCCGAGTTTGGCGAAGCATTTGCAATGGAGTGCGAAGCCCTCAAGCGGGTGCGTGGCGCAATGGGGCTGACCAACGTGCAGGTCATGGTGCCATTTGTGCGAACCCTGGGTCAAGCCGACAAAGTCACCAAGCTCTTGGCGGCCCATGGCCTGGCGCGCGGCCAGGATGACCTGAAAATCATCATGATGTGCGAGGTGCCCAGCAACGCCATACTGGCCGACGAGTTTTTGCAGTATTTCGACGGCTTTTCCATCGGATCGAACGACCTGACCCAGCTGACCCTGGGCCTGGACCGAGACTCCGGCCTGGAGCTGCTGGCCGCTGACTTTGACGAGCGCGACCCGGCGGTGAAAGCCTTGCTGCTGCGCGCCATCAAGGCCTGCCAGGCGCAAGGCAAATATGTCGGTATCTGCGGCCAGGGCCCTAGCGACCACCCTGACTTTGCCCAGTGGCTGGCTGATCAGGGCATCGCTTCCATCTCGCTAAACCCCGACAGCGTGATAGACACCTGGCGCCAGCTGGCCGCTGCTTGAGGCAGTAGACGGCCGTCAAAGTACAAATTCAAGCCAAATACGGCAACAGCCCTTGTATTTACTGCTCAAGCAGCTATTTATTTAATAGCAACTAGGCGGTACTTGCTCGGAAACACTGAGGCCACTGGGATGCTTGCGATGCGAAGATTGCCGTCGTGTCGCCCCCAACCCCTTTGCCACCCGCTGCCATACCCGCGCTTCCCGATACCGGTCCCAGCCGATTTGCGCTGCGGCTGAAGACCGGCTTGCTGGGCGTGTGGCTTCTGGTTTCGTTCGTAGCTTGTTTTTTCGCTCGAGACTTGCAGGTGATGGTGGTGGGCTGGCCCTTTCACTACTGGCTGGGCGCGCAGGGTGCGCTGTTGGTCTTCGTCATGATCGTGGCCTTGTACGCTTGGTTGATGAACCGCGTACCCAGCGAAAACCGCGACACGCAGGACGGGGGTGACCATGGTCTCTGAAGAACCTGCAACGGCTGTGTCGCAGACCCTCTACGCACGCCAGCTACGCCGCATCCTGCTGGCCTTTATTGGCGGGTTGCTGCTGTTTCTGGGTGGTATGACCTGGGCCGAGCAGCAGGGGCTGCCCAAGTCATGGCTGGGACCGTTGTTCCTTTTTTTCACGCTGATGATGTATGCCGCCATCGGCATTTATGGTCGCACTGCTGACCTGCACGAGTACTACGTGGCCGGGCGGCGTGTGCCTGCGGTTTACAACGGCATGGCGGCGGCTGCCGACTGGATGAGCGCCGCCTCGTTCATCAGCCTTGCCGGTGGTCTGTATTTGCACGGTTTTTCGGGTACGCCCAGCCAGCCCGGCGGCCTGGCTTACCTGTTGGGCTGGACCGGCGGTTTCTGCCTGGTGGCCTTGCTGATTGCGCCGCATCTGCGCGCGATGAACCTGTACACCGTGCCCGACTATTTCAGCGTGCGCTACGGCGGCAAGTGGCCACGCCGCATCGCTGCGCTGGCCGCCATCCTGTGCTCGTTTGTCTACGTCGTGGCGCAAATCTACGGTATCGGGCTGATTGCCTCGCGTCTGACCGGCGTGCAGTTTGAAATTGGCGGTCTGTTGGGCCTTGGCGGCGTGTTGCTGTGCTCATTTTTAGGCGGTATGCGAGCGATTACCTGGACGCAGGTTGCGCAGTATGTGGTGCTGTTGCTGGCCTTTCTGATTCCCGTCTCATGGCTAGCCTACAAACAACTGGGCAATCCACTCGCGCCCCTGGCCTATGGGCAACAGTTTGAGAAAGTGGCACAACTGGAAAAAAAATTGATCGACTCGCCCCAGGAGCAAGCCGTGCGCGCTATTTTTCTGCAGCGTGCAGACGCTTACAAAGCCAGGCTGGCCGATGTGGAGGCCGCCTTGCAACGCGAGCCCGCCATGTTGCAAGAGCGCCTGCGCAAACTCAAAGCCGAGGGCGCAGACCCGGCAGCGGTGCGCCTGGTCGCACGAGAATTGGCTGCCCTACCGCGAGACGCCGCGAGCGCCCGCGAGCTGTGGACGCGCGCGATGAACGAGAACCTGGAGCGGGCCAAACCGCTGGGCGGGCTCCCACCGCATGCGCAGGCGTTTGCCGGCGACCCCGATGGCACGCCGCAAGAAAAAGAGGCGTTTCACACCTCCCGGCTTAACTTTCTGGCGCTCATGTTTTGCCTGATGGTGGGCACAGCCGGCTTGCCACACCTACTCACGCGCTACTACACGACGCCCTCGGTGGCACAGGCGCGCAGCTCGGTGGCTTGGTCACTGTTTTTTATCGCTTTGCTGTATGCCAGCGCGCCAGCGCTGGCTTTACTGGTCAAGTTTGAGGTGATGAATGGCTTGGTGGGAACCCACTTTGATGCGCTGCCCGTCTGGATTTCGCAGTGGGCATATGTAGACAGCTCGCTGATCTCGGTGAGCGACGTCAACAACGACGGCATCTTGCAGTTTGGCGAGATTTACCTGGGCGCCGACATCATCATGCTGGCCACACCCGAACTGGGCGGGCTGCCTTATGTGGTGTCGGGCTTGGTGGCGGCGGGCGGTCTGGCAGCAGCTTTGTCAACAGCAGACGGTTTACTGCTGACGATCAGCAATGCGCTGGTACATGATGGCTACTGTCAAGAGGTATCCAAACGCGTGACACCGGAGCAGCGGGTGATCCTGTCAAAGTTTGCCCTGTTTGGCGTGGCGTTGCTGGCCACCATCGTCGCCACCGCCAGACCCGCCGAAATATTGCAATTGGTGTCAGCGTCGTTTTCACTGGCGGCGTCGGCCTTTGTGCCGAGCATGGTGTTGGGCGTTTTCTGGCGTGGTGCCACGCGGGCGGGTGCGGTGGCCGGCATGCTGGCCGGACTGGGGCTGACGGCGTACTACATGCTGATCAACACGATGGTGGTGCGAGCCTTTTTCGCGTTGGCCCCTGGACAAGACTTGTGGTTCGGAATTCTGCCGATCTCGGCGGGTGTATTCGGAGTACCGCTGGGGTTTGTCGTCACCTGGTTGGTGAGTGCGGCTGATCGTTCCCGTCAGGCGGGTCACTAGGGATAGTCCTAGTGAAATGAGGGTGTTTGACCGCTGGCTTGGTCAGCTACACGTCAGACGCTCTGTCAAAACTGCATATGCGTTTTACTCATCTCACAACAGGAGACTTACATGGCAACTGCGATCGCGCCTGCACACACAGCGCCGATGACCAAAGAAGAAAAGAAGGTGATCTTCGCTTCTTCATTGGGCACGGTATTCGAGTGGTACGACTTCTATCTTTACGGCTCGTTAGCGGCCATCATTGCGAAGCAATTTTTCTCAGGGCTTGACGCGACGTCGGCCTATATTTTTGCGTTGCTGGCATTCGCGGCAGGTTTCCTGGTTCGTCCGTTTGGGGCTATCGTTTTCGGCCGATTGGGCGACATGATCGGACGTAAATACACCTTCCTGGTCACCATCATGATCATGGGCGCGGCCACGTTTGTGGTCGGTTTGCTGCCTAATTACGCCACCATTGGTATCGCAGCGCCCATCATCCTGGTCGCACTTCGCATGTTGCAGGGCCTGGCCTTGGGCGGCGAGTACGGTGGAGCGGCTACTTATGTGGCCGAACACGCGCCTCACGGCAAACGGGGTGCCTACACCGCCTGGATTCAAACCACCGCTACCTTGGGCCTGTTCCTGTCGCTGCTCGTTATTCTGGGTGTTCGTACCTACCTGGGCGACAAAGAGTTTGGCGAGTGGGGCTGGCGTATTCCGTTCCTGATTTCCATCATCCTGCTGGGAATTTCGGTGTGGATTCGCTTGAGCTTGAACGAGTCGCCCGCCTTCCAGAAAATGAAGTCAGAGGGTAAAACTTCCAAAGCGCCACTGACCGAATCGTTTGGCCAATGGAGCAACCTGAAAATCGTGATTCTGGCGCTGCTGGGTCTGACTGCTGGTCAAGCCGTGGTCTGGTACACCGGCCAGTTCTATGCCTTGTTCTTTTTGACGACCATTGCCAAAGTTGACAACACCACGGCCAACCTGTTGATTGCGGCATCGTTGTTGATCGGCACACCGTTCTTTATCGTGTTTGGCTCGCTGTCCGACAAAATTGGACGCAAGATCATCATCATGGGTGGGTGCTTGCTGGCAGCCCTGACCTACTTCACCGTCTTCCCGATGATGTTGAACTACGCCAACCCGGCCCTGGTGAAGGCCCAAAACGCCGTGCCTGTGACGGTGACAGCCGATCCCGCGCAGTGCTCTTTCCAGGGTAGCCCGATTGCCCGCGAGATTCACTTTAAAACCTCTTGCGATCTGGCCAAGCGTGTTCTGGCGCAAAACTTCATTCCGTACAAGAACGTGGCGGCTCCATCCGGCACCTTGGCGAGCGTGAAGATTGGCGACAAAGAAATTCCGTCTTTGAACGCATCGCTGAACGACAAGGGCGATGGTTTTGCGCCGGATAGCGCCAAGGCAATTGCAGAGTTCCGCAAGAACGTGCTGGACACCGCCAAGGCGGCCAACCTTACCGTAAAAGCCGACGATGCCCAGATGAACAAAGTCATGGTGCTGGCGATCCTGGTGTATCTGGTGATCTTGGTGACGATGGTCTATGGCCCCATTGCCGCCATGCTGGTGGAGATGTTCCCCACCCGCATTCGCTACACCTCCATGAGCCTGCCGTACCACATCGGTAACGGCTGGTTTGGTGGCCTGCTGCCCACAACAGCATTTGCCATGGTCGCGGCGACGGGTGATATCTTTTATGGCCTGTGGTACCCCGTCGTGGTCGCAGCTGGCACATTTGTGATCGGCATGCTCTTCATCCGTGAAACCAAAGATGTGGACATTTACGCCAACGATTGATGTGAACGCACTGGCCGGTGGTTGACCACCCAACCGCCAGCACTTCCAAAAGCCCGCACCCGCGGGCTTTTTTATGCGCCATTCTTGATTCACCCCATTGCTTAAGCGCATAGCCCTACCGCACAATCACTGTGACGAAATTGTGAATTGCCACCTTCTGTGGGGGATTGATATGACCATGGTGAAGACGGCCAAAGGGCTGCAGGTTTTAAAGGACCGGTCGGTTGCGCTCAGTCAACGCCAGCGATCGGCCTTGATCATGTTTGATGGCAAACGTAGCGTGGATGCGGTGTTGCAGACAAACGGATTTTCGGGTCTGACGCGGGCTGATATTGATCAGTTGATTGATCTGGATTTGCTGGCCGGTACCGACGTTGATTCAGCGCCTACCCCGATGCCTGTCAACACGGCCACGGAGGTGGCCTCAGCTGAGCCCCTGTTGTTTGAGCGATCTGATCGCGAACGTTATCAAGAGGCCTACTTGTTAGCCACAAAACTGACTGCCAGTCTGGGTTTGCGAGGGTTTCGGCTCAATCTTGCCGTGGAGGCTGCAGGCAGCTACGACGAATTGCTGGCCTTGTCGCCCCGTATCAAAGAAGCTGTGGGTGCCGAGAAATTTGGTCCGCTGGCCAGGGCGTTGATCGGATGAACCGAAAAGACCGATGAACGTCTACCGCGTGTAGGTATAATGCGCGGTTAACCTTGCCGCACCGTAGTCTTTTGACACGCGGAGTCAACATCAGTCGTTGACACCGCGGACGCAACGGGTGGCTTTATTCACAAGGAGAGTTTATGCGTCATTACGAAATCGTTTTGTTGATCCATCCGGACCAGAGCGAGCAGGTTCCAGCCATGCTGGAGCGCTACAAAGCCATGATCGCCACGGGCGGCGGCAAAGTGCATCGGGTTGAGGATTGGGGTCGTCGGCAACTGACGTACCAGATCAGCAAGCTATCAAAGGCGCACTATCTGTGTGTGAACATTGAAGCCGACCAACCCGTAATGGCCGAACTCGAGCACGCATTCAAGTTCAACGATGCGGTTTTGCGCCACCTGACCGTGGTCAAAAAGAAGGCTGATACCGGCCCTTCGTCGATGATGAAAACCGTCGAACGCGAAGATGCCCGCAAAACCCAGCAAGCCGAATACGCCAACAACAACAGCTGAGCAACAGCTGAACTGTTGCAAGCCAATAGTTAACGCCAAAAGCCGTTGAACCAACTGATCCTGACGGCCTGTATCGCCGAGCTTTCCGCACTGCGATACACCCCGGCTGGTTTACCTGCCCTGGACATGGCTCTGCAACATGAGTCGCAACTGGACGAGGCAGGTGCTCCCAGGCAGGTCAAGCTGCAAATCAAGGCAGTGGCTTTTGGTGCGGTTGCCGAGCGAATCGGTCAGCACTCGATTGGCAAAGACTGGCAGTTCAGCGGTTTCCTGGCAACGCCCCGCAACGGCAAATATGCCGTGTTTCATATTCAAGACTTTCAAAGTACTTAGCTCTTAACCACAGAGGTTCATCATGGCCGGATTTAAAAAGTTCAACAAAGACAAGCGCCCCAAGCGCAACACGCAATCGCTGCTGTTCAAACGCAAGCGTTTCTGCCGCTTTACCGTGGCCCACGTGGAGGAAATTGACTACAAAGACGTCGACACCCTGCGTGACTTCATTGCCGAAAACGGCAAGATTATTCCTGCGCGCCTGACCGGCACACGCGCCATTTACCAGCGTCAGCTGAACACCGCCATCAAGCGTGCGCGCTTTCTGGCCATGGTTCCGTACAGCGACCAACACCGCATCTAAGGAGCTGAAACCATGCAAGTCATCCTGCTCGACAAAGTCGTCAACCTGGGCACGCTTGGCGAAATCGTCAAGGTCAAAGACGGTTACGCCCGCAATTTCCTGATTCCCCAAGGCCGCGCCCGCCGCGCCACTGAAAACAACAAGGCTGAATTCGCAGCCAAGCGCGCCGAGCTTGAAAAAGCGGCCGCCGAGAAGCTGTCTGGCGCACAAGCACAGGGCGAGAAGCTGGCCGGCACGACCGTCAAGTTAACTCAAAAAGCCGGTGTCGATGGCCGTTTGTTCGGTTCTGTGACGAATGCGGACATCGCGGAAGAACTGACCAAACAAGGTTACCCCGTTGTCAAAGCCCAGGTGCGTATGCCCAACGGCCCGATCAAACTGGTGGGCGACAGCGCTGTGAGCGTTGCCCTGCACACCGATGTCGTGGTCGAGATCAATGTGACGGTATACGGCGAAACAGCCTGATACCGAACAGCCATTTGAAAAGCCGCTGGCGTACGCGCCAGCGGCTTTTTTTATTTTGTCGCTGATGCGCGTTATCAGGCGGGGTATGCGGGTCGGTTGCCCACAGGTATTGGCTGCAAACCCCGCGGTTTTCCACAGACTTATCCGGTGACGTGGGCACCGCGAAGACGTAGCATCATCGACCCTCCAAAGGAAGCTTAATGCCCGCTGTATTGGTCCCTGTCGACTCCGATTACACCCCCGATCCGCAAATTGCGCAGTTGCGCATTCCCCCTCACTCGATGGAAGCCGAATCCAGCGTGCTGGGCGGTTTGTTGCTGGACAACGCCGCCTGGGATCGTGTGGGTGATCTGTTAACCGATGGCGACTTTTATCGCTACGAACATGCACTCATCTACGCAGCGATTGGTGCTTTGGTCAACGCCACCAAGCCTGCAGACGTGATCACCGTGCACGAGCACCTGCAAATGCAGGGCAAGGGTGACGAGGTGGGTGGCTTGGCTTATCTGAATTCGTTGGCGCAATACGTGCCCGGTGCCGGCAACATCCGCCGCTACGCCGAGATCGTGCGTGAGCGGTCGATTTTGCGAAAGTTGGTGCGTGCCAGTGACGAAATTTCGGCCAGCGCATTCAACACCCAGGGCTTGTCGGTTGACAAAATTCTGGACAGTGCCGAGCAGCGCATCCTGAACATCAACGAAGAAGGCTCGCGCATGAAGCAGGGCTTTCAGGGTATGGACTCGCTGGTGGTTCAGCTGCTCGACCGGGTGCAGGAGATGGCCGACAACCCCAACGACATTACGGGCGTGCCGACCGGTTTTTACGACCTGGATCGTATGACCTCGGGCTTTCAGGCGGGCGACATGATCGTGCTGGCCGCTCGCCCGTCCATGGGAAAAACCGCGCTGGCCATCAACATCGCAGAGCACGTGGCCTTGAACGAAGGCTTGCCGGTAGCGGTGTTCTCCATGGAGATGGGTGCCTCGCAGTTGGCTGTGCGTATCGTGGGCTCGATTGGCCGGATTGACCAAACCAATTTGCGCACCGGCAAACTCAAAGACGAAGAATGGCCACGACTGACCGAAGCCATCGAAAAGTTGCGCAACGTGTCACTGCACATTGATGAAAGCCCGGGCTTGAGCGTGAGCGAATTGCGCGCCAACGCGCGGCGTCTGGCGCGTCAGTGCGGCAAGCTGGGCTTGATCGTGGTGGACTATTTGCAGCTAATGAGTGTGTCAGCCAGCATGAATGACGAGAACCGCGCCACGGCCGTAGGCGAAATTTCGCGGGGACTGAAGATGCTCGCCAAAGAGCTGCAATGCCCCGTGATCGCGCTGTCGCAGTTGTCGCGCGGGGTGGAGTCCCGTACTGACAAGCGGCCCATGATGAGTGACCTGCGCGAATCGGGCGCCATTGAGCAGGACGCTGACGTGATCATGTTCATCTACCGCGACGACTACTACAACAAAGATTCCAAAGAGCCCGGCGTGGCCGAGATCATCATCAGCAAACAGCGCAACGGGCCCACCGGTACCGTCAAGCTGGCGTTCTTGAAACCCATTACCAAGTTTGAGAGCCTTGCCTCGGGGAGCAGCTACTGAACGGCCTGGTCAAGCCAGCAGCACCGCCATTTCCTCATCTGTGAATCCCGCCTGCCGACGCGCTGTCTCGTTAAATGGCGGCTGCAAACGAGGCGCGTTGTACTGCACGGCCAAGGCCCGGTAATGCGCCACCGGCTCCAGCCCGTCGCGCGCGCACAGCCAGCGGTACCAGTGGTTGCCGATGGCCACATGGCCCACCTCGTCGGCCAGGATCACGTCCAGAATGCCTACCGCTCGCAGGGCACGGGGCGTGCCCACGGCGCGTAGTTTGGTTTGGATGAGTGGCGTGGCGTCCAGACCGCGAGCCTCCAACGTGCGGGGCACCAGGGCCATGCGGGCGGTGATGTCGTGGCGGGTTTTTTCAACCATTTGCCACAAGCTGTCGTGGGCGGGAAAGTCGCCGTAGTCGTGGCCGCAGTCTCGCAAATGCGCGCGCAGCAGGCTGAAGTGGTGGGCTTCTTCGGCTGCTACGTTCACCCAGTCGCGGTAATAGGCATCGGGCATTCCCGGAAAGCGCCAGACGGCGTCCAGCGCCAGGTTGATCGCGTTGAATTCGATGTGGGCGATAGCGTGCAGCAGCGCGGCCAGGCCTGCGGGGGAGTGCGGCGAGCGGCGTTTGACCTGCTTAGGGTCTACCAGCGCGGGCTGCGGGGGTCTGCCGGGCAAGCCAGCCGGCTCCGCTAGGTGTATAGTTGCTATTGAATAGATAGCTGCTTGAGCAGTCAATGCAAGGGCTAGAGCCACTTTTTGTTCTAAATCTGTCGCCACAAGGGCCTGCAGCGCGGCGGCACGCAGTTCGCACGGTTCCCCGGGCGCTGCAAATGGTGTGAAGGCAAGTGCGTGAGACGCAGCCAGGGGGGCAGAAGGCATACCTACAATTCTATTTTTTATCACTGGAGTCGGCGATGGCCTTGTATGAACTGGATGGGAAAGCCCCCTTGTTGGGAACCGGTGCCTGGGTGGCCGACAGTGCGCAGGTCATCGGCGCGGTGGAGCTGGGCGAGCAGGCCAGCGTGTGGTTTGGCGTGGTGATTCGCGGTGACACAGAAACTATCCGCATCGGTGCCAATAGCAACATACAAGACCTGTCGGTGCTACATGCCGACATTGGCTGCCCGCTGACGATAGGCGAGGGCGTCACGGTGGGTCATCAGGTCATGTTGCACGGCTGCACGGTGGGCGACAACTCCTTGATCGGCATTCAGGCGGTGATTTTGAACAATGCCAAGATTGGCAAAAACTCCATCGTGGGCGCGGGCAGCGTGGTGACCGAGGGCAAAGAATTCCCCGACAACTCACTCATCATCGGCAGCCCCGCCAAGGTGGTGCGCACGCTGGACGACGCGGCTGCGGCCAAGCTGAAAGTCAGCGCCGAGCATTACGTTCACAACGCGCAGCGGTTTGCGCAGGGTTTGAAGAGAATCTGATGTCTGAACTGCACAAATTTATCTTCGACGGCCTGCCGGTGCGCGGCATGGTGGTGCGCCTGACCGACGCCTGGCAAGAAATCTTGAAACGCCGCGAGGCCAACACCACCACCGGCGCTTACCCACCACCCGTGCGCGAACTGTTGGGCCAGATGGCGGCGGCAGGGGTTTTGATGCAGGCCAACATCAAGTTCAACGGCGCGCTGATCCTGCAAATTTGGGGCGATGGCCCGGTGAAGCTGGTGGTCGCCGAAATACAACCCGACTTGAGCCTGCGCGCCACCGCCACCGTGATGGGCGAGGTGGCTCCCGGCGACCGCTTGAGCCAATTGGTCAACGTGAGCAACCAGGGAAAATGCGCCATCACGCTAGACCCCAAAGACAAGTTTCCTGGCCAGCAGCCCTATCAGGGCGTGGTTCCCCTGTTTGGCGACCAGCGCGAGCCGCTGGACAACCTGGCCCAGGCGCTGCAGCACTACATGCTGCAGTCCGAGCAGCTGGACACCACGCTGGTGCTGGCGGCCAACGACCAGGTGGCGGCAGGTTTGCTGATTCAGCGTTTGCCCAGCGATGGGGAGAACAACCTGCAGTCCAATGAAGACGGCATTGGCAAGAGCGAGGACTACAACCGACTGTCAATTTTGGCCAGCACCCTCACGCAAGAAGAGCTGCTCACCCTGGATGTAGACACCATCCTGCACCGCTTGTTTTGGGAAGAAAAAGTGCTGCGCTTCATGCCCGCCAAAGATTCGTCGGGCCCGCGCTTCGCCTGCACCTGCAGCCGCGAGCGCGTCACGCGAATGATCCGCAGCCTGGGGCAAGAAGAGGCCGACAGCATCGTGGCGGAGCGGGGCGACATTGAAGTGGGTTGCGACTTTTGCGGCCAGCAATACCGGTTTGACCCCGTGGATACGGCTCAGATATTCACCGCGCCGGATGCGCAGCCGCCGGGGACGTTGGTGGTGCAGTGATGGATATGGCCTTTCATTTGCTCCTGATTGCATAGCTGCTCCAGCAGTTAGTGCCAGGGCTACAGGCCAAAAACGGCCTAAATGCCGTTCTGTATGAAGCCATTTTTCCTATGCTAGGAGCAAGACCGCTCGACATTGGACTACCCCAGCGCAATGGATGCGTCAAGCCCCTTGTAGGGTATGACTGGCACAGCGGTCAAAGCCACAATTCGCGCATGCCCGCCCCAACCCAGCTTGCAATCCCCTGCGCGACGGACAATCGCTGATCGTTAGACCTTACCAAAACATCATCTCACCACCAACCGAGGCATCATGGAAACACTGATCTTCTCAACCGAACGCACTTCAATCCGCTTCGCTATTGACGGTGACTGGACTGCAAACGAGTTTGCGGAATTTTTGCAGCAAACTTCAGATGTATACGACCGAATCAACTCAATCTACATACTTCGGCAAGCTATCGATTCAGAGGCCCAGTTCAACGAGCAGGCGCGCGCGCAAAGCAACTACGACAAGCAAGTTTTCACTTGGCACTCAGAATTGTTCGGGCGGTCCCTTCACCATCCCATGGGTACATTCGGGATTCAGCCTCCCCAATACGAGAGGTTGCTCGAACTAACAAGATCAGTCTCGCAGCCTCTCGAAGTGGATGCCATTTCCTATGCTTCTCCAGGCTGGATTCAACTGATAGGCGACTGGAACCCACTGAAGGTACTTTCAGAATTTGTAACCAAGTGGCGTGGCGAGAATACGAAGCGTGAGGCAAATCGTATGAAGTTTGAAAATGACCGCTTTCGAATTCAAGCAGAGCTGGCGGCCAAGCTTCTCGATGCTGCACCAAAAATGGAACGCCATCACGAGGGCGGTACTTCCCGGTTGATCGATATGGCAGAGAGCGTAATTAAACCGGCCACTGGCTATATTCACCGCGTCGGGAGCGACTCGCGCATATTCGAAACAGAGCTTGCGCAGCCAGGAGAAGCACTCCCTCCGCCACGCATTTCTCGGCGCTCTGTTCCTTGATCTTGGACGATCTAAATAAGGTGCCAAAGTGAAGACGTACCAATCGATCGCTTCAGCTCGATCTTCTCTCAGCAGAACCTCCGAAGTCTTTGACTGCTTCTGCCTTAGCCAGGAGGCATCATCCGAGCTCTTCGCACTAGATGCGGCCCTGGCAGCGGCCTACAAGAACGCGGGAATTGGTGCATTCAAATTCTCCGATCTTGGTTTTCTTGGGGGAATCGCGGGGGCTTGGTTTGGAGCAGTCACCCTGAACCCCATAGCAATTGTCGCCGGAATAGCTCGCGCGGTCGGTGCCCAGTATCGATACGAGAAGGAGGCCGAAGAGGAAAAGGCCAAGATTGAGCTGGCACATCGGTCTGCAGGAATATCCGAATCTACCGTCAAGGCCAGAAGGGATTTCTTCTTAACAATGGCTGCCTATGCGATGAGAGTACACGGCGAACGCTATGGATTCTTGCAAGATAGTAAAAATGGAATTGCTATTTTCAAGCTCTATGAAGGCCCAGACCCCAATGTATACACGGGTGCGTAGTTCTCAAAAAACACCATTTCATTGATTGATCTTCATTGTGTTTTCAGACGGCGTTTTCACTGGGCACCAACTACATTCCGGTCGCCTTGGCGCGCTGGGTCAGGTTGTGCAGTACCCGCTGGCGGTAACGCTCTTCAAAGTAGTGCTGCCCCCGATCCGTATATTCCTCGCCTTTGGTCAGCGTGGCATAGATCAATCTGGTCAATTTATGCGCGGCAGCGGTGACGGCCTTGGCCTCACCCATGCAGGCGCACAGGTGCCTAAGCAGAGATCGGGCATTTGATGTTGGCTGCAATTTAAGGTGGAGCCTATGCGAGAGCCATCCATCGCGGCGCTAATTGATATTCTCAAAGCTAGCAAGGATTCTGCATCAGCGAAAGACTGGGGCCAACTTGAGGAGCACGTGAAGCGGGTTTATCAAACGCTTCTCGAATTAGATGGCGAGCAAGCGATGGTGGCCCGTGACGTTCAGCTTCGTGGCCGGGATGGAAGCCATTACCAAATTGATGTTTACTACGAATTTAAACTGGCCGGAATTATCCATAGGGTAGCAATTGAGTGCAAAAATACCAAGCGTCCCGTAGAGAGAAATGACGTCTTGGCATTTAAGGGGAAGCTGGATGATTGCCAAGGACTGCTGGGTGTCATGGTATCGGCCAACGGCTATCAAGACGGGGCAGCGAAATTTGCACGCGACAATGACATTCACGCGCTAACGCTTCTGGAATTACCCTCCATTGCTCATCTACTTGGCCTAAGACTAGAAAATGCCGCTTTGCCCAATAGCGACATCGTTGGCCAGCCATTCTGGACAATCTTCAATTTGAATACATTCGAACCCTTTGGGCAAAACGAGGGGAATACTCTGTTTGGTTTATTGTTCTTTTCGAGAGGACAGGCAGAAATATGCCGCAGAGAACAAGGTCTGCCGTCGAACTGGGCGGTACGCGGTATGGCACCGCAACACCTTCGCAGTTTCATTCTGACGGTTGATGCTATGAATGGGCGGTACGCCGCTGCTATGCCACACCTTAGTCCTGAAGCTATGGCGTCACCTGTCTTCGTTGATATAGCTCGGGGAAAATTGATTGCTGAATTTTGTCAGGGTCTTGACTTGCCCTCCGAGCCGATGGTTATGCCGTCGCTTCGCAAATCTCGGTAATAAATGGGCAAGACAGTTTCTGGGTGACCTCAAGGTGGCGTACTGGATAGTGGCGGCCTCAGCACCCAGGCTTGGCGTTCAACCCCGCCTCACCAGCGCAGTGAACAGATGCCGCTCGCAGGCGGCATCGCCACAGGCGGCACAAAACGCGTGCAGGCCTCGATGATTTAAGCCGAATTGGCCGTTAGCCCTTTTAAATACTGCTGAAACAGCTATCGAATCAGTAGCACATAGCCGGGCTGACAACTCATCAATGGCACCCAGGGTCTGCTGCAGGCGGTGCTCGCCTAGCCCATAAATGACCTGATAGCCCACGCCAGCCCGTGTCAGCGCCTGCCGCAGCAGCCCATCCACCGGCTCACGCACCTGCGGGCCGTCGCGCTGCAGGCCGTCGGCCACCCAAGGCATGTCCAGGCCCATGAGCAGGGTGATGTGAAAGTTGCGCTGGTGCTGGGCGGCAAACGGGTGGAGTGATGAATCTGAAAACAGAAACTCGCTGTAGACGCCAATGGTGAGCGCGGTGGTGTCGGCTATCAACCAGTCCAGCCCCGGCGTTTGCGCAGCCGCTGCTACGCAACGCGCCTGCTCGTGTGCAATGGCCGCCTGCTCATGCGCACGCGGCGTGCGGCCTTGCGCATCGCACCACTGGCGCAGCACCTCAGGCACGACCTGCGCCTGCAACCCACGGGCCTCGGCGGCGCGGGCCAGCGCGAGGGACAACTGCGTTTTGCCAGTGCTTTCGGCGCCCAGCAACGCTATCGTCAAAGGCTTTTGGGCTAACGGTTCAGGTCGCGTTTCCATTGCCACCAACCCAGCACGCTCAGCACCGCGAACACCGCATAAAGCCCTGTCGTGAGCCACAAGCCCTTGTAGGCAAACAGCCCCACGCTGGCCACATTCACCACGGCCCAGATCAGCCAGTTTTCCAGGTATTTGCGGCCCAGCAGAAACTGGCCGACCACGCTCAGGGCAGTGGGAAACGCATCCAGCCACGGCACATCGGAATCGGTGTATTTGATAAGAAAAAGGGCTGTGGCCCCTGTCAATACTGCTGAAGCAGCTATTGTTTTAATAGTACCAAGTTTGCTCAGAAGGCTTACTTTCAAAGCCGAGCCATCCGGCCGCACACCGCGTAGCCATTGCCACCAGCCCCACAGCGCGACCACCGCAAAAAAAACCTGCAAGGCCGCTTCGCCATAGAGTTTGCTGCGCCAGAAGATGGCGAAGTACATCACCGAGCTGATGATGGCCAGCGGCCAGCCCCAGTGAATCTGCCGTATGTTGCAAGCCACCATGGCCAGGGCCACACCCACGGCCACCAGTTCAAGCCAGGTGGTGGGCGAGCTCCAGGCCGTGAAGGCGGTAGAAAAAAACCAATCGCTGAGCAAAGCGGTCACTTGGCAATCTGAACGTAAATCTCGCCCCTGCGCACCATGCCCAATTCCATGCGGGCTTTTTCTTCCACCATCTCTAGGCCCTCTTTCAAGTCGCGCACCTCAGCAGCTAGGCGGTCGTTGGCCAACTGGGCTTGCACATTGGAAGTTTTTTGCAGTTCAAGTTTCTCCTGCAAAGCCGCCACGTTGGGCACGCTGCCCCGTCTGAACCACAGCTGGGCGTGCATCACGCCGAGTAAGGCAAGCAGCAGTACGGGGATGAGGCGTGCAGACATGGCGGCAACGGTTTATCGCAAGTTGTAGAACGCCGCCTTGCCCGGGTAGCTGGCGATGTCGCCCAGGTCTTCTTCAATGCGCAGCAGCTGGTTGTACTTGGCCATGCGGTCGCTGCGGCTCAAGCTGCCGGTCTTGATCTGCCCGGCGTTGGTGCCCACGGCGATGTCGGCAATGGTGGAGTCTTCGGTTTCGCCACTGCGGTGGCTGATGACGGCTGTGTAACCAGCGCGCTTGGCCATTTCAATGGCGGCGAAGGTTTCGGACAAGGTGCCGATCTGATTGATCTTGATGAGGATGGAATTGGCAATCTTGCGGTCGATGCCTTCTTTCAAAATCTTGGTGTTGGTCACAAACAGGTCGTCACCCACCAGTTGCACCTTCTGGCCCAGGCGCTGGGTCAGCACGTGCCAGCCGTCCCAGTCGTTTTCGGCCATGCCGTCTTCGATGCTGATGATGGGGTACTTGCGCGTCCAGGTGGCCAGAATTTCGGTCCATTCTTCGGCATTCAGGCTCAGGCCTTCGGCACCCAGCACATAGCGGCCGTCTTTGTAAAACTCGCTGGCTGCGCAGTCCAGGCCCAGGGCAATTTGCTCGCCCTGTTTGTAGCCCGCAGCCTCGATGGCCTGCAAGATCATTTGGATTGCCGCTTCGTGGCTGGCCACGCTGGGCGCAAAGCCGCCCTCGTCGCCAACCGCCACGCTCATACCTTTGTCGTGCAGGATTTTTTTCAGCGCATGAAACACCTCGGCACCCCAGCGCAGGGCTTCGCGGAAGCTGGGCGCGCCCACGGGAATGATCATCAGCTCTTGGATGTCGAGGTTATTGTTGGCATGCGCGCCACCGTTGACGACGTTCATCATGGGCACAGGCATTTGCATGCCGCCCATGCCGCCAAAGTAGCGGTACAGCGGCAGGCCCGACTCTTCGGCGGCAGCGCGGGCCACAGCCATGCTCACAGCGAGGGTGGCGTTCGCACCCAGGCGGCTTTTGTTGTCAGTGCCGTCCAGGTCGATCAGGGTTTTGTCAAGGAAGGCTTGCTCGGAAGCGTCCAGGCCCAGAATGGACTCGGAAATTTCGGTGTTGATGTGCTCCACGGCTTTG
Source organism: Comamonadaceae bacterium (assembly GCA_031414805.1). Lineage (GTDB taxonomy): Bacteria > Pseudomonadota > Gammaproteobacteria > Burkholderiales > Burkholderiaceae_C > JAAFIW01. The sequence goes on along the minus strand of JANOQJ010000014.1, from coordinate 30,868 downwards.
AGCACACCTTTGCCCAGGTAACGGCTCATGTCGCCATCGCGCAGCTCAATGGCCTCGCGCGACCCGGTGGAGGCACCGGAAGGCACGGCGGCGCGGCCCATGGTGCCGGACTCCAGCAATACATCGCACTCCACGGTGGGGTTGCCACGGGAGTCCAGAATTTCGCGGCCAACGATGTCAACAATTGCGCTCATGAACAGATCCTTTCAGGGGTTATTTTCAAAACTATTTGCGTATCCAGGGGGTTTGCAGGTTTGCCATCGTGTTTTCGGTGATGAAGTAAAAGCTGGGATACACAACCACCGCAATACCAAAGTAAATCCATCCATACCGCCGCAGCTCGGTGGCGATGGCACTAAACGACCCATGCCCGATCCCGGCCACCCAAAGGTACAGCAGCAACGCCAGCATGAACCGGGTTTCCATGGCTCCAGGCACTGCGGCCAAAGACGAAATAACCAACGCACAAGTGAACAAGTAGCTATGCCCCACCGGCTTGAATTGTGGGGGCGTCAGTGGTGCCGTGGTTACCGACTGGTTTCGGCGGGCCCGCCCGGCCTTGATTGACAGCAGCGACAGCAAGATCAGCGTGATGCATGCCAGGCTGGTGATTGTTTTGTCTGGCGACGACTCCCGCACATACATCGCACCGTCCCGCACGTCCAGGCCGTTGATGAAGTGGCGTACATACAGCGCAGCGAAATCCACTGGGTGCTTGAGTACGATTTTTAAGTAGTCGGACACCTTGTTAATCGGGCTGGTGGCGGTGGTGGCTCCGTTGGCAAGCGGATACGCCGCTGCCGCAATATCTTTGGACAACTGGGCGCCATCCGGGTCGGCATAGACCAGGCCGGGCGTGCCCGGTTGGCGGCCGAGCCGGTCCGGCCCGACTGCAGTTTCATAGCGCTGATAGGTGAGTCCCCAGGTCAGTTGCTGGGCAAACAAGGACACGTGTTGCCGCCCAAATGATACGGACGGATTGGCACTGGTGACGCCGTGAATTCGCTGGTTCATCAGCACCTGCGGAATGCACGACAAAGCGAAACCGACAACCATGTAGATCAAAAAATGCCGACGCTGATGAAATTGCAGAACAACCGCCACAGCCACCAGAAAAATGGCGAACATAAAAATCGTGCGCGTGTTGTAAGTCGCACCGAAAGCAAACCCGGCAGCCAAGGCATAGGTCACACGTACCCAGTAGGCGCCGTCTGACGGTGGATGGTCGCGGCAGCACAAGACCCAATAAATACCCAGCCACATCAGCAAAATAGCGGGCAAATCACTCAGCGGATAAGTCACGACACCTGGGTAAATAGTCACCACCACCAGCACCAGCAACAGACTGCGCAGCAGGCTGACTTGCCCGCCCGCGAGGCGCCGGTATGCAACGGGCAACAGCAGGCCCAAACCCACCGCAAAAACCACCGACGAATAGGCTTTGAAGGCTGTCAGCGGACTCAATCCGAGGTGGTAAAAAAAGTAAGAAATCCGGCCCATGACCCAAGGGAAAAAGTACCCACGAATCATGTATTCAGGCGGTACCGCATCGGGCAAGATGGCCATGAGCCAATAGATCTGAGCGTCATATTGAAAAACGGTGATGTCAAGCCAAAGATTCACCGAAAGCAGCATGAGCCCCGACAGAACCACAGCCAATGCCAAGGGCCTTGCGTCAGGCATGTTTTGCAGAAAAACTAAAAACGCACGACGCGTGTGCATAGATGGCTAAGCGCCCTCGACCAGCAGCATCTGCATGACTGCAGCCCCTTGCCGGGCGTCACGGGCCGCCAGGTACTCGGGGCTGTCGTAAAACGCCTGGGCGTGTGCCATTGAGGGGAACTTGAGCATTACCAGTCGGCTTGGAGACCAACTCCCTTCCAGCATCTGTACGGTGCCGCCTCGGATACAAACCTCAGCGCCGTGGGCCTGCATGGCCAGCGTGGACAGCTTCTTGTATTGCTCGTACTGCTGCGGGTCTGTAACGTTGACGTCGGCGATGACGTAAGCGCTAGACAAAATGAGTCTCCAGGTAGCCGCTGCGCTTGGTGACCTGATCCAGCGCCATCAGGGTTTCGAGCAGGGCTTTCATGTGCTTGAGCGGCACGGCGTTGGGCCCGTCGCTCAAGGCGTTGGCCGGGTCCGGGTGCGTTTCCATGAAAAGGCCTGCCACGCCCACCCCCACGGCCGCACGCGCCAGCACCGGCACCATCTCTCGCGCACCACCGCTGCTGGTGCCCTGACCGCCAGGTTTCTGCACTGAATGCGTCACATCAAACACCACGGGCGCACCCGTGTTGCGCATCTCGGCCAGGCTGGTCATATCGGCCACCAGGTTGTTGTAGCCAAAGCTGACGCCGCGCTCGCAGGCCATGAAACGGTCTTCGCTCAAGCCTTTTTCACGCGCCGCGGCACGGGCTTTGTCGATCACGTTTTTCATGTCCCAAGGGGCTAAAAACTGCCCCTTTTTGATGTTCACCGGCAAGCCGCTTTGCGCCACGGCGTGAATGAAATCGGTCTGGCGGCACAGAAAGGCCGGGGTTTGCAGCACGTCCACCACCTTTGCCACCTCGGCGATGTGCGCTTCGGCGTGCACGTCGGTGAGGATGGGCAGGTTCAGGTCTTTCTTGACCTTGGCCAAGATCTCCAGGCCACGCTGCATGCCGGGGCCGCGATAACTGGTGCCCGAAGAGCGGTTGGCTTTGTCGTAGCTGCTCTTGAAAATGAAGGGTATGCCCAGCGACGCGGTGATTTCTTTGAGCGTGCCCGCCGTGTCCATTTGGAGCTGCTCGGACTCCACGACACAGGGTCCAGCGATCAAGAAAAAGGGCCGATCAAGCCCGATGTCGAATCCGCACAGTTGCATCAGGCTGCTACCTTAAAAAACAAGCACATCAAGCCACCGCCTTCAGAGGCACTCGCTGAGAATTGCCAGCGCTTTTGTGGTCTAGCGCAGCTTTGACAAAAGCATTGAACAGCGGGTGTCCGGCCCAGGGCGTGGACTTGAACTCGGGGTGAAACTGCACGCCGACAAACCAGGGGTGGGTGGCCTGGGGTAGCTCCACCATTTCGGTTAGTTGCTCGCGTTGGGTGAGTGCCGAGATCACCAGTCCGGCTTTGCGCAGCGCGTCCAGGTAATTCACATTGGCTTCGTAGCGGTGGCGGTGGCGCTCGGTGACCACGTCGCCATAAATCTGGTGGGCCAGTGTGCCGGGTGACACGTCGGAGCTTTGCGCCCCCAGGCGCATGGTGCCACCCAGGTCAGACTGCTCGTTGCGGGTTTTGATGCTGCCGTCGGCGTCTCTCCACTCGGTGATCAGCGCAATGACCGGGTGCGGTGTGGCGGGCTCAAACTCGGTGCTGTTGGCGTCTTTCAGGCCCGCCACATGACGGGCAAATTCGATGGTGGCCACTTGCATGCCCAGACAAATGCCCAGGTAAGGCAGCTTGTGTTCGCGGGCAAACTGGGCAGCACAAATCTTGCCTTCAATGCCGCGCTTACCAAAGCCGCCAGGGACCAACACCGCGTCAAAAGCGGCCAACTGCGCTACGTTGTCTGGCGTCAACGTCTCGGAGTCGATATACGCAATCTTCACCCGTGCATGATTTTTCATGCCCGCGTGGCGCAGCGCTTCGTTCAATGATTTGTAGCTGTCGGACAAGTCGACATATTTGCCGACCATCGCAATCGTCACCTCGTATTGCGGGTGTTCCACCTCATAAACCAGGTCGTCCCAGCGGCGCAGGTTGGCCGGGGGCGTGTTCAGGCGCAGCTTGTCGCAGATCAAGCCGTCCAGCCCCTGCTCGTGCAGCATGCGGGGCACTTTGTAGATGGTGTCCACGTCCCACATGCTGATCACCCCCCACTCGGGCACGTTGGAAAACAGGCTGATTTTGTCGCGCTCTTCTTGGGGAATGGGCCGGTCAGCGCGGCACACGAGGGCGTCGGCCTGGATGCCAATTTCGCGCAATTGCTTGGCGGTATGTTGGGTCGGCTTGGTTTTCAACTCGCCCGCGGCAGCAATCCAGGGAACATAACTCAGGTGCACAAAGGCGGAGTTGTTGGGGCCCATCTTCAGGCTCATCTGACGCACGGCTTCCAGAAACGGCAGCGACTCGATGTCGCCCACCGTGCCGCCAATTTCAACGATCGCCACGTCGACATCGGAGGCGCCGCGGAGCACGAAATCTTGTATTTCGTTGGTGATGTGCGGAATCACCTGCACGGTCTTGCCCAAATAGTCGCCCCGGCGCTCTTTTTCCAGCACGCTTTTGTAGATTTGGCCGGTGGTGAAGTTGTTGGCTCGCTTCATGCGCGTGTTCACAAAGCGCTCGTAGTGACCCAAATCCAGATCAGTTTCGGCACCGTCCTCGGTGACGAAAACCTCGCCGTGCTGAAACGGCGACATCGTGCCGGGGTCTACGTTGATGTAGGGGTCCAGCTTGATGAGGGTGACCGACAGGCCGCGTGATTCGAGAATCGCGGCGAGAGAGGCTGAGGCGATTCCCTTGCCCAGGGAAGACACCACACCGCCTGTGACGAAGACGAATTTGGTCATGTCGTTTTGATTGGTGGTGGGAATTGCGAATTATAAGAGTCGGGGTTTCGCAGTGGCTACACGCCAGACCGCTGACTACACTCGAGCCATGCTTGTTTTAGGAATCGAATCGTCCTGCGACGAAACCGGAGTGGCCCTGGTGCGAACCCCGGCACAGGGTTTACCGGTGCTGCTGGCCCACGCGCTGCACAGCCAGATCGACATGCACCAGGCCTATGGCGGCGTGGTGCCGGAGCTGGCCAGCCGCGACCATATTCGCCGGGTCTTGCCGCTGACTGAAAACGTGATGCAGCAGGCGGCGTGCACGCTGGCACAGGTTGACGTGGTGGCCTACACGCGTGGCCCGGGGCTCGCGGGCGCGCTGCTGGTGGGCGCGGGGGTGGCTTGCGCACTGGGCGCGGCGCTGGGCAAGCCCGTGCTGGGCGTGCACCACCTGGAAGGGCATTTGCTGTCGCCTTTTTTAAGTGCCGATGCGCCGCAATTTCCCTTTGTGGCGCTGCTGGTCTCGGGCGGGCACACCCAGCTGATGCGGGTTGACGGCGTGGGGAGGTACCAGCTTTTGGGTGAAACGATTGACGACGCAGCCGGCGAAGCATTTGACAAATCGGCCAAGCTCATGGGCCTGGGCAACCCCGGCGGGCCCGCGCTGTCCCGACTGGCGGTGCAGGGTGACCCGCAAGCCTTCAAGCTGCCACGGCCCTTGCTGCACAGCGGCAACCTGGATTTTTCGTTTGCGGGCCTGAAGACGGCGGTGCTCACACAAGCCAAAAAGTTGGGTGATGAGCTTCAGGCACGCAAGGCCGATCTGGCGGCCAGCACCGAGGCGGCCATCGTGGAGGTTCTGGTGAAAAAGTCGCTCATGGCCTTGAAAGACACTGGATTAAATCGTCTTGTGGTGGCTGGCGGCGTAGGGGCAAACGGCCCGCTGCGCCTGCAGTTGAATGCGGCTTGCGCAGCGCGGGGCGTGCAGGTGCATTACCCAGAGCTGCATTTGTGCAGCGACAACGGCGCGATGATTGCCATGGCGGCTGCCATGAGGCTGCAAGCGGGCATTGAGCAAGCCAACACGGCTTACGCTTTTGACGTGAAGCCGCGTTGGAATTTAGACGAAATCAACCAATAGCCCAGGTGAATACTGCTCAAGCAGCTATCAAATTTGTAGCTATTGATTAAATCATCGCTTTGCTGGCGTTCAGTTGATCGCCAGTTCCGTCACATTGACTACCGGCACTTTCTTGCCCAGCTTCAATGTCAACACACCGTTTTCCAGTTTGGCTTGGCTGGTGGCAGTGTCGATGTCCAATGGGAACTCGTAGGCAGCTTTGACCACGCGTTTCGCATCGGCTTTGCTGTCGATGCGAACCACGTTGGCTTCAATGCCAATCGTCAGTTCTTCGCGGGCAACGCCGGGCACATCGAGCGACAAGGTCCAGCTTTGCTCGTCTTGCTCCACGTTCAAGCTTTTCTGCGCGCTGGCACGCAAAGTCTGGTTGGCAAAGCGTTCAAAGCTGCGGTCGAAACTGCGAGCGGCGGCAGGGGCGCAATACACGTTGGTATGAACAGGTGTGAAAAACATAGATGAACTCCAGAGAAGGTAAAACAGGACGACAAACCGGCATCTTGTTTTGGCCCAGATCGCGGTGTGTTGTCCTTTACACTCCGCGCCTTTTAACGAGCCGCCGATGCATGAAATGTTTGCATGCAGCGTGGTATTTCAAGGGATGGATGCAATGAAAAATGGCTTTTCTAGGGGCTTGAAATCGGCTGTGTTGGCGCTACATCTGACCAGCGCGGCCTACGCTGTTGCGCAGCCACTTGCGCCTGTGAAAATTGCCATGATTGAAGGCCTGTCTGGCCCGTTTGCCAACACCGGCGAGGCCGTGTTTCGCAACCTGGTGTGGGCCGTCGAGCGGGCCAATCAGCGGCCCGGTCAGAACGGCAAACCCGCCCGTACTTTGCAGCTCAATCGCTACGACAACAAAGGCCAGAACGAAGAAGCCTTGTCGGCCCTGCGCGCGGCGATTGACGACGGCGCGCAGGTGGTCATGCAGGGCAACAGCTCGGCGGTGGCCGCAGTGTTGATTGATGCGATCAACAAACACAACGAACGCGAGCCGACCAAGCGCGTGATCTTCCTGAATTATTCGGCGGTCGATCCGGCGCTGACCAACGAAAAGTGCAGCTTCTGGCATTTTCGCTTCGATGCCCATGCCGACATGCGCATGGCGGCGTTGATGCAGGTGCTCAAGGACGATGCGCCGGTCAAAAGCGTCTACCTGCTGGGGCAGGACTACAGCTTCGGCCAGAGCGTGCTGCGCGAGGCACGTCGACAGTTGGGCCTGCAGCGGCCTGACGTGCAAATTGTGGGTGACGAGTTGCACCCGCTGGGCCGCATCAAGGACTTTGTGCCCTACATGGCCAAGATCAAGGCCAGCGGCGCGCAAGCCGTGATCACCGGCAACTGGGGCAACGACCTGACCTTGCTGGTCAAGTCGGCCAAAGATGTGGGCTACGACGGCAAGTTCTACACCTTCTACGGCAACGCCCTGGGCGCACCGGCGGCTATCGGCGAGGCGGGTGTGGGCAAGGTGATTGCGGTCGCCGACTGGCTGCCCAATGTTCCCGGTGCCGCCAGCGAGGCCTTCTACCAGTCGTTTCGCCAGCGCTTTCCCAAACCAGCCGACGACTACGTGCACATGCGTATGCAGCTGATGGTGCAGATGCTGGCCCAGGCGGTGGACAACACACCGGTGGATGCCTTGGGTGCTATGGATGTGATAGCTGCTTCAACAGTATTGGAAAGGGCTGTCGCCACTTTTGGTCCTCAAACCGGCACCATGCGCGCATCGGATCACCAGTTCCAGCAACCGCTGGTTGTGGGGCTGATGGACCGGCTGGGAACCCCAGGCGTGAAGTTCGATGTAGAAGGCTCGGGCTACGGGTTTCGCGTGATCAAGCAGGTGTCTGCGGCTGTGGCGGAGATGCCGACGACCTGCAAGATGGCGCGGCCAGGCTAGCTTTTTTTCAGCGCAGATGATCAAGCGGCAACTGCCGTAGATTCTTCACCTCACCCAGCGAAAAACTGGTGCGCAGGTCTTTGATGTGGGGCAGGTTGATGAGTACCTCGCGCACGAAGCGGGCGTAGGCTTCCAGGTCGGTGTGCACCACCACAATTTCAAACGAACCTTCGCCCGAAATGTGGTGGCAGCTGAGCACCTGCGGCAGCGCCAGGATCTGGCGCTTGATTTCGTCGGTGACCTGCCCGGTGTTGCGCTCGGCAAACAGCCGCACAAACGCCACCACGCCCAGGCCGATTTTTTGTCGGTTGATGCTCGCGTGGTAGCCGTCGATGTAGCCCTCGGTTTCCAGCCCGCGCACCCGCCGCCAGCAGGGCGCAGCGCTCAGGCCCACGCGAGAGGCCAGTTCGGCGTTGGTCAGGCGGCCGTCGCGTTGCAACTCGTCCAGGATTTTGATGTCGTAGCGGTCCAGACCCCGGTGCTCGGGATCTGAATCAGCTGATGCGGCGATGGGTTTCTTGGGCATGGTGTTTTTGGCAAGAATGATTCGCGGGTGGCTTGAATGCAGCAATTTTAGAAACGATCTTGCGATTGACGCACGTTAAAGTTTCACCATGCGCCAAACCATCCAGAACCTTCAAGAATCCAAAATCCGTGAAGTCGCTAATGCCGGCATGGGGCGCACCGATGTGTTGCCCTTCTGGTTCGGCGAGAGCGATGAGGTCACGCCCGACTTCATTCGCCAGGCCGCCATCGAATCACTGCAAAAGGGCGAGACTTTTTATTCACACAACCTGGGCCTGCCCGAACTGCGCCAGGCGATTGCCGACTACATGGGTGGGTTGCATGCGCCGGTGACGACAGACCGCCTGGCTGTGACCTCGGGCGGTGTGAACGCGCTGATGCTGGCGATGCAAGCCTTGATCGATCCGGGCGATGAGGTGGTCGCCGTCACCCCGGTGTGGCCGAACCTGACGGCGCAGCCGGTCATTTTTGGCGCGCGTTTGACCTGTGTTTCTCTCCAGCCTGTGAAGGGTGCCTGGATTCTGGACCTGGATGCACTGCTGGCCGCCATCACGCCCACCACCAAACTGCTGATCGTCAACTCCCCCAACAACCCCACTGGCTGGACCTTGACTCGGGCTGAGCAGCAAACCATCGTGGCCCATTGCCGAAAGACCGGCACCTGGATCCTCGCCGACGAGGTGTATGAGCGGCTGTATTACCCAGGCCCCCCCGAAGCGCTTCGCGCCTCCCCCCAGGGGGCACCCGGTTTGGGGCAGCCCGGCGCCGGGTTGCGCGACACGCCCAACGGCTGCGCGCCGAGCTTTTTGGACGTGACCGAACCCGACGACCGCCTCGTGGTCGTCCACAGCTTTTCCAAGAGCTTTTTAATGACTGGCTGGCGCTTGGGCTGGCTGGTGATGCCGCCTGCCATGACGCCGCACATGGGTAAGTTGCTCGAATTCAACACCTCATGCGCCCCGGTGTTCGCCCAGCGCGCCGCCACGGTCGCCCTACAGCGCACCGCCGATGTCACGCCCCAGGTGGTGGCCCACCTGAAAGCCTGCCGCGACACGCTGGTGCCGCTGCTGCAGGCGGTGCCGGGCGTGCAGGTAGCCGCGGCGCCAGGCGGCATGTACGCGTTTTTCAAGTTGCAAGGGCATGACGATTCACTGGTCACTGCCAAGCGCCTCGTGGTGGAAGCCGGGCTGGGGCTGGCACCCGGCAATGCTTTTGCGCCTGAGGCGCAGGGTTGGCTGCGGTGGTGTTTTGCGTCCAAAGACCTGATGCGACTGGCAGACGGTGTGAACCGCCTACGCGGCTGGCTATAATCGACAGGCTTTGCCCACACACGGGTTCAAGCGCACGTCGGGGGCAGTTCCAGCGCCCGTACGCAAGTTGTTCAACATTCAGGAAACAAAAATGATCGCATCCAGCATCAAAGCCGCTGTCGTCAAAGACAACGCACGCCAGGCCGGTGACACCGGTAGCCCGGAAGTTCAAGTGGCGCTGCTCACAGCCCGCATCAACGAACTGACGCCTCACTTCAAAACCCATGCCAAAGACCACCACGGTCGCCGTGGCCTGCTGCGCATGGTCAGCCGCCGCCGCAAGCTGCTGGACTATTTGAAGTCCAAAGACGCGCAGCGCTACACCGGTTTGATTGCCAAATTGGGCTTGCGCAAGTAATTACGTCACACATGAAAAATGCCTGAGTTGGTGTACTGACTCAGGCATTTTTTACTTTGATTTTTCATTTTCAGGGTTGGCGCGTAGCGGAGCGAAGCTGTGTCATTCCAGGGTTTTTCGGTCGGTGAGTAACCCTGGAATGGCATCGTGTTCTGCAACAAGCAACCGGCTTTTAGGGGTGGCCCGCACCCCTTGCATTGAACCGAGGAGCTATTCATGAGCTTGTTTAATAAAGTCAGCAAAACATTTCAGTGGGGCCAGCACAGCGTGACCCTGGAGACCGGCGAAATTGCACGCCAAGCAGGCGGCGCGGTCATCGTCAACATGGAAGGCACCGTGGTGCTGGCCACCGTGGTGGCGTCCAAATCGGCCAAGCCCGGGCAAGATTTCTTCCCGTTGACCGTGGACTACATTGAGAAGACTTACGCCGCAGGCAAGATTCCCGGCAGCTTTTTCAAGCGCGAAGCCAAGCCCAGTGAGCATGAAACCCTGACCAGCCGCCTGATCGACCGCCCGATTCGCCCGCTGTTCCCCGAAGGTTTCTTGAACGAAGTGCATGTGGTCATTCACACCATGTCACTCAACCCTGAAGTCGACGCCGACATTGCCGCCCTGATCGGTTCCAGTGCCGCCCTGGCCATTTCCGGTGTGCCTTTTGCTGGCCCGGTGGGTGCGGCCCGCGTGGGTTACATCAACGGTGAATATGTGCTCAACCCTGGCCAGACCCAGCGCAAAGACAGCCAGATGGATCTGGTCGTGGCGGGTACCGAAGCCGCCGTGTTGATGGTCGAGTCCGAAGCGCTGCAGCTGTCGGAAGAAGTGATGTTGGGCGGCATCGTGTTCGGTCACGAGCAGGCGCGCATCGCGATCAACGCCATTCACGAACTGGTCAAAGACGCGGGCAAGCCCGTGTGGGACTGGCAGCCTGAGCCTAAAAATGAGTCCTTGATTGCGCAAGTCAATGCCTTGGCGGCTGACAAGCTCAAAGCGGTTTACGAAATCCGCGACAAGCAGGCCCGCACGCAAGCACTGCGTGCCACCTATGCCGAAGTACACACCGCCCTCAAAGCCGGTGACGTGCCCTACGACAACGCCTTGGTGCAAAACCTGTTGTTTGACGTGGAAGCCAAGCTGGTGCGCAGCCAGATTCTGCAAGGCGAGCCACGCATCGACGGGCGCGACACACGCACGGTGCGCCCGATTGAAATTCGCAACAGCGTGCTTCCACGCACCCATGGCTCGGCCCTGTTTACGCGCGGCGAAACCCAGGCGCTGGTCATCACCACCCTGGGCACCGAGCGCGATGCGCAGCGCATTGACGCGCTCAGCGGCGAGTACGAAGACCGCTTCATGTTCCACTACAACATGCCTCCGTTCGCCACCGGCGAAGTGGGCCGCATGGGCAGCACCAAGCGCCGCGAAATCGGCCACGGCCGCCTGGCCAAGCGCGCTTTGGTGGCTGTGCTGCCAAGCAAAGAAGTTTTTCCATACACCATGCGCGTGGTCTCGGAAATCACCGAATCCAATGGCTCCTCGTCCATGGCGTCTGTCTGCGGCGGCTGCCTGAGCTTGATGGACGCCGGTGTGCCCATGACAGCGCACGTGGCCGGCATTGCCATGGGCCTGATCAAGGACGGCAACCGCTTTGCCGTGCTGACCGACATCCTGGGTGACGAAGATCATCTGGGCGACATGGACTTCAAGGTGGCCGGCACCACCAACGGCATTACTGCGCTGCAGATGGACATCAAGATCCAGGGCATCACCAAAGAAATCATGCAGGTGGCACTGGCCCAGGCCAAAGAAGCCCGCATGCACATCTTGGGCAAGATGCAGGACGCCATGGGCCAAGCCAAAACCGAGGTGAGCAACTTCGCGCCCAAGCTGTACACCATGAAGATCAACCCCGAGAAAATTCGTGACGTGATCGGCAAAGGTGGTGCGGTCATTCGTGCGCTGACCGAAGAAACCGGTTGCCAGATCAACATCGAAGAAGACGGCACCATCACCATCGCCGCCACCGACGGTGCGAAGGCTGACGAAGCCAAACGCCGCATCACTGAGATCACCGCCGAAGTGGAAATCGGCAAGGTCTACGAAGGCCCCGTCACCAAAATTCTGGACTTCGGTGCGCTGATCAACCTGTTGCCCGGCAAAGACGGTCTGCTGCACATCAGCCAGATCGCCCACGAGCGGGTCGAGAAAGTCAGCGATTACCTGAGCGAAGGCCAGATTGTCAAAGTCAAGGTGATGGAGACCGACGAGAAGGGTCGCGTCAAGCTGTCGATGAAAGCGCTGATTGAGCGTCCGGCGCAGGAGCCACGCGGTGGTGGCAATGGAAATGGTTCGCACGAGTAATTGATTTTGCTATCCCTTTGATAGCTGCTTGAGCAGTATTCATAAGGGCTAGAGTGTGAATTGACCACTAAATGACCATGAAAGCCATAGAAATTACCCGTTTTGGCCCACCCGAGGTACTGCGCCCGTGCGAGCGGCCGCAGCCCATCGCGAGCGCGGGCGAGGTGCTGATTGCGGTGGCCGCCAGTGGTGTGAACCGCCCTGACGTGCTGCAACGCACTGGCAATTACCCGGTGCCACCGGGCGCGTCGGATTTGCCAGGGCTGGAAGTGGCGGGTGTGATCGTGTCGGGCGACGCAGCTGCCATGGCGCAAGCCGGTTTGAAAGTCGGCGACCGGGTGTGCGCCTTGGTGGCGGGCGGCGGTTACGCGCAGTTTTGTGTGGCACCGGTGGGTCAATGCCTGCCCGTGCCCGCAGGCTTGAGCGACATCGAGGCCGCCAGCCTGCCAGAGACGTTTTTCACCGTGTACAGCAATGTGTTTGACCGTGCGCGTTTGCAGCCGGGCGAAACCTTGCTGATTCAAGGCGGCTCCAGCGGTATTGGCGTCACAGCGATTCAGATGGCCAAGGCCTTGGGCGCTAAAACCGTGATCGTCACGGCGGGCAGCGATGACAAGTGCCAGGCCTGCGTTGCCCTGGGTGCCGACCACGCGATCAACTACAAAACCCACGACTTCGCAGCCGAGGTCAAACGCCTCACCGACGGGCGTGGGGTGGACGTGATTCTGGATATGGTGGCCGGCAGCTACGTGGCCCGCGAGATTGAATGCCTCGCGGAAGACGGGCGCATGGTCATCATCGCAGTGCAGGGCGGCATTCAAAGCGAAATCAATGCCGGTTTGGTGCTGCGCAAGCGTTTGACCATCACCGGATCGACCTTGCGTCCCCGGACCATTGCCTTCAAAACCGCGATTGCGCAGGACTTGAAGAAAAACGTCTGGCCGCTGCTGGAAAGCCGGGCGATCAAGCCGGTGATTCACAGCACCTTTGATGCTGAGAGCCAGCAGGGTGCCGAGCACGCCCATGCGCTGATGGAGTCGAATCAACACATTGGCAAAATTGTTTTGACCTGGAGGGCAGCATGAAAAAACTGATCGCAGGCAACTGGAAGATGAACGGCGGCTTGGCTGCCAACGACGTCTTGCTGCGCGAATTGATGGCAAGCGTGACCGCGCCTGCCTGCCAGGTGGTGGTGTGCGTTTCTATGCCATATCTGTCTCAAGCCCAAGTATTACTTGCTGGAGCAGCTATTGAATTAGGAGCGCAAGACATCTCTGCGCAGGCTTCGGGTGCTTTCACGGGTGAAACATCGGCAGCGATGCTGAAAGAATTTGGCGTGCGTTTTTGCATCGTGGGCCACAGCGAGCGCCGCCTGTACCACGGTGAGACCGATCAAGCCGTGGCTGACAAAACCAAGGCCGCACTGGCTGCAGGCATCACACCGATCGTGTGCGTCGGCGAAACGCTGGCACAGCGCGAAGCGGGGCAAACAGAAGAAGTCGTCAAACGCCAACTGGCCGCAGTGATTCATGTCAACGGCCACTGCATCAGCGAAATCGTCGTGGCGTACGAACCGGTTTGGGCCATTGGCACTGGCAAAACCGCCTCACCCGAACAGGCGCAAGCCGTGCACGCGGTGCTGCGTGCGCAGCTGAAAGCCGCCAGCACGCAGGACAAACACATTCACATCTTGTACGGCGGCAGCATGAACGCCGCCAACGCAGCAGCCCTGCTGAGCCAGCCCGACATTGACGGTGGGTTGATTGGCGGTGCATCGCTCAAAGCCGCTGAATTTATACAAATCATTGCTGCAGCCCGCTAGGCGTGTGCTCAAGCAGCTATCGAATTAGGAGTAATTAATGAACGTTCTTCTCACCATCATCCTGGCTATTCAAATGCTCTCCGCCCTGGGCATGATCGTCTTGGTGCTCATCCAGCACGGCAAAGGTGCTGACATGGGCGCTGCATTTGGCGGCGGCAGCGCCGGCAGCCTGTTTGGCGCCAGCGGCAGCGCCAACTTCCTGTCGCGCACTACAGGTGTGCTGGCAGCTGTGTTTTTCTCCTGCACGCTCGCACTGGCCTACTTTGGCAATCTGCGCCCTACCGAATCTGGCAGCGTGCTGGACGGCCCTGCTGCAGCGATTCCGGGTACGTCTGCCTCGGCTGCTCGAAGTGCCGCCTCTGCCCCCACGGGTGCCGCCCAGATTCCAGCGACCACTGCACCGAGCGTTGCGCCCGCCACAACGGGCGCTGCCGCCATCCCGGCACCCGCAGCGTCAGGCGCTGCGCAAATTCCCACCAAATAAGACTAGCCAAATACCCGCCGCTGGCCCCGGGGCAGCGGTGCTTTACGGGTAAACTCTCGGGCTGTCCTGAAAGCCAACCGCCGCCTTAAAAACGGTCGCGTTCCTCATGCAATCGGGGCAGAAAAAACCGCCGTCGTGGTGAAATTGGTAGACACGCTATCTTGAGGGGGTAGTGGCGAAAGCTGTGCGAGTTCGAGTCTCGCCGACGGCACCAGATACAACGTTTGGCTTGAAGCCTTTTCAGGCCAACGCAAAGATGAACACTGTGCGATGAACCTTGACCAGTACCTGCCCGTTTTCCTGTTCATCCTCGTGGGCCTCGCCGTTGGCGTCGCGCCCCAGGCCCTGGGTTACATCTTCGGCCCCAACCGGCCTGACGCCGAGAAAAACTCCCCGTACGAATGCGGCTTTGAAGCGTTTGAAGACGCCCGCATGAAGTTTGATGTGCGCTACTACCTGGTGGCCATTTTGTTCATCCTGTTCGACCTGGAAATTGCCTTCCTTTTTCCCTGGGCCGTTGCCCTCAAAGAGATCGGCCCCACCGGCTTTTGGGCCATGATGGTGTTTTTAGCCATCCTCGTCGTGGGTTTCATCTACGAGTGGAAAAAAGGCGCGCTGGACTGGGAATAAACCCGGCCAACCTCACACCAGGACTCATTCATGATTGAAGGCGTTTTTAAAGAGAACTTTGCCACCACCACGGTGGACTCAGTGATCAATTGGGCCAAAACCGGCTCGCTGTGGCCCATGACATTCGGCTTGGCGTGCTGTGCGGTTGAGATGATGCACGCGGGTGCCTCCCGCTACGACCTGGACCGTTTCGGCGTGGTGTTCCGCCCCAGCCCTCGGCAGAGCGATTTGATGATTGTGGCCGGGACACTGTGCAACAAAATGGCCCCGGCCTTGCGCAAGGTGTATGACCAGATGAGCGAGCCACGCTGGGTGTTGAGCATGGGCAGTTGTGCCAACGGCGGTGGCTATTACCACTACAGCTATTCGGTGGTGCGCGGCTGCGACCGCATCGTGCCGGTCGATGTGTACGTGCCGGGTTGCCCGCCCACCGCTGAGGCGCTGATTTACGGAATCATCCAGCTGCAACAAAAAATCCGTCGTACCCAAACGATTGCAAGGGCATAAACACAGATGACTGCATTTGCTGTTGACCCCCATGCGCTGAAAGACACCATTGCCGCTGTGCTGGGCGACAAGGTTCGCCACATCAGCGTCAAGCTGGGCGAGATCACTCTGGTGGTCACTGCTGCTGACTATCTGGCGGTTGCCCAGGCCCTGCGCGACGCGCCCGGCTGCCAGTTCGAGCAATTGATCGACTTATGCGGCATCGATTTTTCCGAATACAAAGACGGTGCATACGACGGCCTGCGTTACAGCGTGGTGTCGCATTTGTTGTCGGTCAGCCTGAATCAGCGCGTGCGGCTGAAAGTGTTTGCGCCCGACGACGACATGCCTGTGGTGGCATCGCTCACACCGGTTTGGAGCGCCGCCAACTGGTTCGAGCGCGAAGCATTTGACTTGTTTGGCATCGTATTTGAAGGTCACAACGACCTACGCCGTCTGCTCACCGACTACGGTTTCATTGGCCACCCCTTCCGCAAAGACTTCCCGGTGTCGGGCCATGTCGAAATGCGCTACGACGCCGAGCGCAAGCGGGTGATCTATCAGCCGGTGAGCATTGAGCCACGCGAGATCGTCCCGCGCATCATCCGTGAAGACAACTACGGAGGCGTTCGATGAGCCCCCACACTCCGCACTTCGTGTCGTCGTTGCCCCCCGAGGGGGCCCAGGCCTGCCTAGGGGCGGCCCGTCGGAGGCCCGATCATGGCTGAAATCAAAAACTACACGCTGAACTTCGGCCCTCAGCATCCTGCGGCACACGGCGTGTTGCGTCTGGTTTTGGAGCTTGATGGCGAAGTGATCCAGCGTGCTGATCCGCACATTGGACTGCTGCACCGCGCCACTGAGAAGCTGGCCGAGAGCAAAACCTACATCCAGTCGCTGCCTTATATGGACAGGCTGGATTACGTGTCCATGATGTGCAACGAGCACGCTTACTGCCTGGCGATCGAAAAGCTGATGGGCCTGGAAGTGCCCGAGCGTGCGCAATACATCCGCGTGATGTTTGCCGAAATCACCCGCCTGATGAACCACCTGCTGTGGCTGGGCGCGCATGGTCTGGACTGCGGTGCGATGGGCATCTTGCTGTATGCCTTCCGCGAACGCGAAGACTTGTTTGACATGTATGAGGCCGTCTCGGGCGCCCGCATGCACGCCGCCTACTTTCGCCCCGGTGGCGTGTACCGCGACCTGCCAGACACCATGCCGCAGTACAAGGCCAGCAAGGTGCGCAACGATCGCGCGATCAAGGCCTTGAACGACGAGCGCTCGGGTTCGCTGTTGGACTTCATCGACTCATTCACCCAGCGTTTTGACGGTTACCTCGGCGAGTACCACACCCTGCTGACCGACAACCGCATCTGGAAGCAGCGCACCGTGGGCATCGGTGTGGTCACGCCTGAGAGAGCACTGAATCTGGGCTTTACCGGCCCTATGTTGCGCGGCTCCGGCATTGCCTGGGACTTGCGCAAAAAGCAACCGTATGACGTGTACGACCGTATGGACTTTGATGTGCCGGTTGGTGTGACCGGCGACTGTTACGACCGCTACCTGGTACGCATGGAAGAGATGAAGCAGTCCAACCGCATCATCAAGCAATGCGTTGACTGGTTGCGCGTGAACCCTGGCCCGGTCATTACCGACAACCACAAGGTGGCTGCGCCCGACCGCGAATCCATGAAAGCCAATATGGAAGAGCTGATTCACCACTTCAAGCTGTTCACCGAAGGCTTTCACGTGCCCGAGGGTCAAGCGTATGCAGCGGTGGAGCATCCCAAAGGCGAGTTCGGTATCTACATCGTCAGTGACGGTGCCAACAAGCCTTACCGCCTGAAAATTCGCCCGCCTGGTTTCCCACATCTGGCCGCCCTTGACGAGATGGGTCGCGGCCACATGATTGCAGATGCGGTGGCCATCATTGGCACCATGGATATTGTGTTCGGAGAAATTGACCGATGAAGACCATGCACCAGCGCTTCGACCGTGAAGTAGCCAAGTACCCGGCCGACCACAAAGAGTCCGCCGTCATGGCCTGCTTGGCCATCGTTCAGCACGAGCAGGGCTACGTGTCCATCGAAGCCGAGCGCGAGATTGCCGACTACCTGGGCATGGCCCCGATTGCGGTGCACGAGGTCACCACCTTTTACAACATGTACAACCAGCAACCGGTTGGCAAGTACAAGCTGAACGTCTGCACCAACTTGCCGTGTCAGTTGCGGGATGGCCAAAAAGCGCTGGATCATCTGTGTCACAAGCTGGGTGTGGAGATGGGCGGCACCACGGCAGATGGCCTGTTCACCGTGCAGCAAAGCGAATGCCTGGGCGCGTGTGCCGATTCGCCCGTGATGCTGGTCAACGACCGCACCATGTGTAGCTTCATGACGCACGACAAGCTTGATCAGTTGATTGACGGTTTGAAAGGCGCGACGCTATGAATGCCCAACAAGTGCTCGCTCAGTTTCAAGCCACCGGCGTGCAAACCTGCTTTCACAACCGCCACATCAGCCCACAAATTCTGGCAGATTTGGACGGCACCAACTGGCGTTTGAAAGACTACGTGGCGCGTGGCGGTTATCAAGCCTTGCGCAAAATTCTGGGATCGGACGGCGGAGAGCCCATGACGCAGGATCAGGTGATCGCGACCGTCAAAGAATCAGCCTTGCGTGGCCGCGGTGGCGCGGGCTTTCCCACAGGCTTGAAGTGGAGCTTCATGCCCCGCCAGTTCCCGGGCCAAAAGTACCTGGTGTGCAACTCCGACGAAGGCGAGCCCGGCACCTGCAAAGACCGCGACATCCTGCAGTTCAACCCCCACATCGTGATTGAAGGCATGGCTATCGCCGCCTATGCCATGGGCATCAGCGTGGGCTACAACTACATACACGGCGAAATCTTCACCACCTACGACCGGTTTGAAGAAGCGCTCGAAGAGGCCCGTGGGGCAGGCTTGCTGGGTGACAAAATTCTGGGAAGCGGCTTCAGTTTTCAACTGCATGCGTTTCACGGATTTGGTGCCTACATCTGTGGGGAAGAAACTGCTTTGCTCGAATCGTTGGAGGGCAAAAAGGGCCAACCGCGTTTCAAGCCACCGTTCCCCGCCAGCTTTGGCATGTACGGCAAGCCCACCACCATCAACAACACAGAGACCTTCGCAGCGGTTCCCTGGATCATTCGCAACGGCGGGCAGGCGTATCTGGAAATTGGCAAACCCAACAATGGCGGTACCAAGATCTATTCGGTTTCAGGCGATGTGGAGTTGCCAGGCAACTACGAAATTCCTCTGGGCACACCGTTTTCCAAATTACTGGAATTGGCGGGTGGGGTGCGCAAAGGCCGCACGCTGAAAGCTGTGATTCCCGGCGGCTCGTCCGCCCCAGTGTTGCCGGCCAACGTGATGATGGAATGCACCATGGATTACGACTCCATTGCCAAGGCAGGCTCCATGCTCGGGTCGGGCGCGGTGATTGTGATGGACGATTCGCGCTGCATGGTCGAGTCGCTCAAGCGGCTGTCCTACTTTTACATGCACGAGTCCTGCGGCCAGTGCACCCCCTGCCGCGAAGGTACGGGTTGGCTCTGGCGCATCGTTGACCGCATTCACACCGGCAAGGGTCGGGCGGCAGACATGGACTTGCTTAACTCGCTGGCTGACAACATCCAGGGCCGCACGATTTGCGCGCTGGGTGACGCGGCGGCCATGCCGGTTCGAGCCATGATCAAGCATTTCCGGCCCGAATTCGAAGCGATGATCAATAGCGCGAAGACAGAAACTGCGACAGCCTGAAGCAAGAACAAACATGATCGAAATCGAACTTGACGGCGAAAAAGTACAGGTGCAGGAAGGCAGCATGGTCATGCATGCGGCTGACAAGGCGGGCACCTATATTCCGCACTTTTGCTACCACAAGAAGCTGTCCATTGCCGCCAATTGCCGCATGTGCCTGGTGGACGTAGAAAAAGCGCCCAAGCCGATGCCTGCATGCGCCACGCCGGTGACCAACGGCATGATCGTGCGCACCAAGAGCGACAAGGCCATCAAGGCCCAGCAGTCGGTGATGGAGTTTTTGCTCATCAACCACCCGCTGGACTGCCCGATTTGCGACCAGGGCGGCGAGTGCCAATTGCAAGATCTTGCTGTTGGCTACGGCAGTTCAGCCTCCCGCTACGAGGAAGAAAAGCGCGTGGTGGCCGTCAAAGATGTGGGCCCGCTGATTTCTATGCAGGAAATGAGCCGCTGCATTCACTGCACCCGCTGCGTGCGCTTTGGACAGGAAGTCGGCGGTGTGATGGAGCTGGGCATGATTCACCGCGGTGAACACTCTGAGATCACCACCATCGTCAGCGACACGATTGATTCTGAGCTGTCGGGCAACATGATCGATATTTGCCCCGTCGGTGCCCTGACCAGTAAGCCGTTTCGCTATAGCGCCCGCACCTGGGAACTGAGCCGCCGCAAGTCGGTGAGCCCGCACGATTCAACCGGCACCAACCTCACCATTCAGGTGAAAAACCACAAGGTGATGCGCGTGCTGCCGCTGGAAAACGAAGCGGTCAATGAATGCTGGATCGCCGACCGCGACCGCTTTTCCTATGAAGCCCTGAACAGCGACGAGCGCCTGACCCAGCCCATGCTCAAGCAGGGCGGTGAGTGGAAAACGGTCGACTGGCAAACTGCATTGGAATACGTCGCCAATGGCCTGAAACAAATCAAGGTCGACCACGGCGCAGCCAGCATCGGCGCGTTGGTCAGCCCGCACAGCACACTGGAAGAGCTGTTCCTGGCCGCTCAGTTGATTCGTGGTCTGGGTAGCGACAACATCGATTCCCGCTTGCGCTATGCGCAGTTTGTGAGCAGCCCCGGCGTGCGCTGGCTGGGCACCTCGATTACCTCGCTGTCGAACCTGCAGCGTGTGTTGGTAGTCGGTAGTAACCTGCGCAAAGACCACCCGCTGTTTGCACAACGAATTCGCCAATCTGCCCGCAAAGGATGTGCTGTAGCAGCTATCAATTCCGTAGCGTATGACTGGGCTATGCCCCTGGCCCACAGCGTCACCACACCCGCTGCGCAGTGGGGGCAAGCACTGGCCGATGTGGCTGCGGCGATTGCTGCCGAGAAGGGTGTTTCCGCCCCGGCTGCGGGTAGCGCGACAGATATTGCCAAAGCCATTGCTAAAAGCCTGCTGGGCGGAGAGCGCAAAGCGGTGCTGCTGGGCAACGCTGCGGCGCACCATGCCAATGCAGCCAGTCTGCTGGCTTTGGCCAACTGGATTGGTGAGCAAACCGGCGCGACCGTCGGCTATTTGACAGAAGCGGCGAATACCGTGGGTGCCCAACTGGTCAAGGCGAATCCGCTGAAAGACGGCTTGAACGCCACACAAATGCTCAGTGGCAACCTGAAAGCGGCCATCCTGTTCAACACCGAGCCACACGCTGACAGTGCGGTCGGTGCGGCCAGCGCCGATGCCTTGGCCAAAGCACAGATGGTGGTGACGCTCAGCCCCTTCAAAGCCAACATGGCGTTCAGCGATGTTTTGTTGCCCATCGCACCGTTTACCGAAACACCGGGTAGCTTTGTTAACGCCGAAGGTCGCTTGCAAGGCTTTCACGCGGTGGTGCGGCCACTAGGCGACACACGCCCCGGCTGGAAAGTGCTGCGCGTATTGGGCAACTTGATGGGCCTGAGTGGCTTTGAGTTCGACTCGTCGCAACAGGTGCTGACGGCTGCGGTTGGCGAAGCGGTGGTGCAGAGCGGCCACGTTCCGTCTGAGCGGCTGAGCAACGTGACCGATACCGCCATTGACTTGTCAGCCAACGTTGGCGAGCCCGTTAGTGCCAGCTTGTATCAGTTGGACGGCTTGGTGCGCCGTGCCCCGTCGCTGCAGCTGACCGCTGACGCGCGCGCAGGTTCCCAGGTGGGAGTCATCGCATGATCGCCATCCACGGCTTTGGCCAAGGGCTGATTGCTGCGCCCTGGTGGGCCAGCATGGCGTGGCCGGTGATCTGGAACCTGATCAAAATTATTGTGGTGGTGCTGCCGTTGATGGGCGCTGTGGCCTACCTCACGCTGTGGGAGCGCAAAGCCATTGGCTGGATGCATGTGCGTATCGGCCCCAACCGGGTGGGCCCGTTTGGTTTGCTGCAGCCGATTGCGGATGCGCTGAAGCTACTGACCAAAGAAATCATCGTGCCTGCAGCAGCCAGCAAAGGCTTGTTTTTGCTCGGCCCCATCATGACCATCATGCCCGCACTGGTGGCGTGGGTCGTGATTCCGTTTGGGCCAGATGTCGCACTTGCCAATATCAATGCTGGCTTGCTGTTTGTGATGGCGATTACCTCATTGGAGGTTTACGGCGTGATCATTGCCGGGTGGGCGTCCAACTCCAAGTATGCATTTTTGGGCGCTTTGCGCGCCTCGGCGCAAATGGTGAGCTACGAAATTGCCATGGGCTTTTGCCTGGTGGTGGTGCTGATGGTGTCGGCCAGTTTGAATATGACTGATATCGTGATGGGGCAGGGCAAAGGGCAGTTTGCCGATATGGGTCTGGGATTTTTGTCCTGGAACTGGCTGCCGCTGCTGCCAATTTTTGTGGTTTACATCATCTCGGGCATTGCCGAAACCAACCGCCACCCGTTTGACGTCGTCGAGGGTGAGTCAGAAATTGTCGCCGGCCACATGATCGAATATTCGGGTATGTCGTTTGCCATGTTCTTCCTGGCTGAATACGCGAATATGTGGCTGGTGTCGATATTGGCTGCCATCATGTTTCTCGGTGGTTGGTTATCGCCCGTGCCTTTCCTGGACTTTATTCCCGGCTGGATCTGGTTGGGTCTGAAAACCTTTGCGGTTGTTACCCTGTTCATCTGGGTGCGCGCCACATTCCCGCGCTTCCGTTACGACCAGATCATGCGCCTGGGTTGGAAGATATTCATTCCCGTCACCCTCGTGTGGCTGGTGGTGATTGGTGGCGTGATGCAGACATCGTGGAATCCCTGGAAGTAAATCATATGACCACTCTTGCGGCACCCGCCTTCTCACTCAAAGACTTTCTCTCCAGCTTCTTGCTGTTTGAGTTGTTCAAAGGCTTTGCACTCACGGGCAAATACGCCTTCAAGCGCAAAATCACGGTTCAATTCCCGGAAGAAAAAACGCCACAATCGCCCCGTTTCCGCGGCCTGCATGCGCTGCGTCGCTACGAAAATGGCGAAGAGCGCTGTATTGCCTGCAAGCTGTGCGAAGCCGTGTGCCCCGCCATGGCCATTACGATTGAAAGCGATGTGCGCGATGACGGCTCACGCCGCACTACCCGCTACGATATTGATTTGACCAAATGCATTTTCTGCGGTTTCTGCGAAGAGAGTTGCCCGGTCGATTCGATTGTCGAAACCCATATTTTTGAATATCACGGCGAAAAGCGGGGCGACCTGTACTTCACCAAGGACATGCTGCTGGCGGTAGGTGACCGTTATGAGCCCGAGATCGCCAAGGCCAGGGCTGCAGACGCCAAATACCGGTAATGTGGGCATGGCTTTAGAGCCGTTGTTGCGTGGACTGCGCAGCGGGTGCTTCTAGTCGACCACAAACTAAAAACCAATCGAATCATGGACGTCAAAACCGGTTTCTTCTATTTGTTCGCTGCATTGCTGCTATTTGCAGCATTCCGCGTGATCACCGCGCGCAACCCCGTGCATGCGGCGTTGTATCTGGTGCTGGCATTCTTTCAAGCTGCCGCCATTTGGATTTTGCTGAAGGCAGAGTTTTTGGCCATCACCCTGGTACTCGTATATGTAGGTGCAGTGATGGTGCTGTTTCTGTTCGTGGTCATGATGCTGGATATCAACATGGATAGCTTGCGCAAAGACTTCTGGAAGCACTTTCCGCTGGCAGGCATGATTGGCGCGCTGATCGCGCTGGAAATGGCTGCTGTATTGATGGGCGGTTTTCGTGACCCACCCAAGGTGAAGGTCAATGTGGCTGAAGTCGTCGCAGCGCAATCGGGTGCAACTCCTGTGGTTGTTCAGGTCTCTAATACCAAGGAGCTGGGCAAACTGTTGTACACCGAATACCTCTACCCGTTGGAAATTGCCGCCGTGTTGTTGCTGGTGGCCATCATTGCTGCCATTGCGCTGACATTGCGCGAGCGTAAGGACAGCAAATATGTTGACCCGGCTGATCAGGTGCGCGTGCGGGCAGCAGACCGCATGCGAGTGATTAAAGTTGACGCTACAAAACCTATAGCTGCTTCAGCAGACTCTACAAGGGCTGTAGCCCAAACCCCCCCAAATCTGACAACCTCAAACGCAAACGTGTCCGAAGGGAAGAAAGCATGAGCATCACCTTAGGTCACTACCTGTCGTTGGGTGCGATGCTGTTCGCCCTATCGGTCATTGGTATTTTCTTGAATCGCAAAAACCTCATCGTGTTGCTGATGGCCATTGAGTTGATGCTGCTCGCTGTCAATATGAATTTTGTTGCGTTCTCTTATTACCTGGACGACATGCACGGTCAGGTATTTGTGTTTTTTATTCTCACCGTGGCGGCTGCCGAGTCAGCCATTGGACTGGCCATTCTGGTGCTTTTGTTTAGAAATAAATCCAGCATCAATGTGGATGAACTGAATACGCTGAAGGGTTGACAACGATATGAGTGCAACGCTTTCAGCCAACACCCTGCTGGCCGTACCGATGCTGCCGTTGATCGGCGCCGTGATAGCCGGTGTTTTGGGTACCAAATTCGGTGGCAACTGGATTGGTCGCCGCCTGTCGCATACGATCACGATTCTGGGTGTCCTGGTCGCGTTCATTATTTCGGTCATGACCTTGATCAAGGTTGCTGACGGTGCCCGCTTCAATGAAACCCTCTACACCTGGATGGTTGTCGGCGGCTTGAAGATGGAGGTCGGCTTTCTGGTTGATGGCTTGACGGCCATGATGATGTGTGTCGTGACCTTTGTTTCGCTCATGGTGCATATCTACACCATTGGCTATATGGAAGAAGACGAGGGCTATAACCGCTTTTTCGCTTACATCTCCCTGTTCACTTTCAGCATGCTGATGCTGGTGATGAGCAATAACCTGCTGCAGTTGTTTTTCGGCTGGGAAGCTGTGGGCTTGGTGTCTTACCTGCTGATTGGTTTTTGGTACAACAAACCGACGGCTATTTTTGCCAACATGAAAGCGTTTTTGGTTAATCGTGTGGGTGACTTCGGTTTTATTCTGGGTATTGGCTTGATTGTCGCGTTCGCCGGTACCTTGAATTACGCAGAAATATTTGCCAAGGGTGGTGAACTGGCCAAACTAAGCTTTCCGGGCACCGAGTGGATGCTGGTGACGGTGATCTGTATTTGTCTTTTCATCGGTGCCATGGGTAAAAGCGCGCAATTCCCTCTGCACGTGTGGTTACCTGACTCGATGGAAGGCCCCACGCCCATCTCCGCACTGATTCATGCTGCGACGATGGTGACGGCTGGTATTTTCATGGTCGCACGCATGTCGCCCTTGTTTGAGCTGAGCGACACGGCGCTGAACTTTATTTTGGTGATCGGCGCCATCACGGCTCTGTTCATGGGCTTCATGGGCATTATTCAAAATGACATCAAGCGTGTGGTGGCTTATTCGACGCTGAGCCAGTTGGGCTATATGACGGTCGCTTTGGGTGCCTCGGCTTATTCTGTGGCTGTATTCCATCTGATGACGCATGCGTTCTTCAAAGCCTTGCTATTTTTAGCGGCTGGCTCGGTCATCATGGGTGTGCACCACAACCAGGATATTCGCTACATGGGGGGCCTGCGCAAATACATGCCGATTACCTGGATCACTGCTTTGCTCGGCTCGCTGGCCTTGATTGGTACGCCACTTTTCTCGGGTTTCTATTCAAAAGATGAAATCATTGTGGCCATTCACGCCAGTAACTTGCCCGCCGCCGGGTTTGCGTACTTTGCGGTGCTCGCGGGTGTGTTCGTCACCGCGTTTTATTCATTCCGCATGTACTTTTTGGTGTTTCACGGCCCCGAGCGCTACGATCAAAACCCCGACGCCCATCACGATCATCACGATGACCATCACGGTCACCACGAGAAACCGCACGAGTCGCCCTGGGTTGTGACAGCGCCTTTGCTGCTGCTGGCCGTTCCCTCTGTGGTCATCGGCTTCATGGCGATTGGCCCGATGCTGTTTGGTGACTTTTTCAAAGACGCCATCTATGTCAACACAGACATTCATAAAGCCATGGAAGTGCTGCGCGCCGAGTGGCATGGCCCCGTGCAACTGGCATTGCACGGACTGATGACGCCCCCGTTTTGGCTGGCTGTAGCAGGGGTTGGATTGGCTTACTACCTGTACATCGTGAACCCTGCCTTGCCAGCCAAAATAAAAACCTACGTGCAGCCGCTGTACACCTTACTAGAAAACAAGTACTACATGGACTGGTTCAACGAAAACGTACTGGCCCGTGGTGCCCGGATGCTGGGCACCGGCCTGTGGAAAGGTGGCGACCAGGCCCTCATTGATGGCGGAATCGTCAATGGCTCCTGGAAACTGGTGGGCCGGGTGTCTGGCGTGGTTCGCTGGTTCCAGACGGGCTACCTGTACCACTACGCGCTGGTCATGTTGCTGGGCGTTTTTGCCTTGATGACCTATTTCGTGAGCTGGCCGTCCCTGGTCACTTGGCTGAACAAATAAGACGCTGGAGAACAATAAAAATGGGATTGCTGAGTCTTGCCATCTGGACCCCGATTTTCTTTGGTGTGGTCCTGCTGGCCCTGGGCCGCGACGACCAGGCCCGCGCTGTGCGTTGGCTGGCGTTGGTCGGTGCGGTGGTCAGCTTGCTGCTGACCTTGCCCATCTATGGCGGCTTTCAGCCTGATACCGCCAGCATGCAGTTTGTTGAAAAGCTGCCGTGGATTGAGCGTTTCAACATCCACTACCACCTGGGCATTGACGGTATTTCGTTCTGGTTCATTCCGCTCACGGCCTTCATGACGGTGATCGTGGTGATCTCGGCCTGGGAGGTGATCACCGAGCGCGTAAACCAGTACATGGGCGCGTTCCTGATTTTGAGCGGCTTGATGATTGGCGTGTTCTGCGCACTCGACGGCATGTTGTTCTACGTGTTTTTTGAGGCCACTTTGATTCCGATGTACCTCATCATTGGTATCTGGGGCGGGCCCAACAAAATCTACGCGGCCTTCAAGTTTTTTCTGTACACCTTGCTCGGCTCGCTGCTCATGCTGTTGGCCCTGATTTACCTGTACAACAAATCGGGCGGCAGTTTCGACATCCTCACTTGGCACAAGTTGCCTTTAGGCGGTACCGTTCAAACGCTGCTTTTCTTCGCTTTTTTTGCCGCTTTTGCGGTCAAAGTGCCCATGTGGCCGGTACACACCTGGTTGCCTGACGTGCACGTGGAAGCGCCCACCGGGGGCTCTGCCGTGCTGGCGGCCATCATGTTGAAACTCGGGGCCTACGGGTTCCTGCGCTTTTCAATGCCGATTGCGCCCGATGCGGCGCACGAATGGGCGTGGTTGATGATTGCCTTGTCGCTGGTCGCGGTGATTTATGTGGGCCTGGTGGCCATGGTGCAGACCGACATGAAGAAGCTGGTGGCGTATTCGTCGGTGGCGCACATGGGTTTTGTCACCTTGGGCTTTTTCATCTTCAACGACCTGGGTGTGTCCGGCGGCCTGGTGCAGATGATTGCGCATGGCTTTGTGTCGGGCGCCATGTTTCTGTGCATTGGTGTGTTGTATGACCGCGTGCACTCGCGCGACATTGCCAGCTATGGCGGCGTGGTCAACACCATGCCGGTGTTCAGCGCCTTCGCCCTGTTTTTCGTGATGGCCAATTGCGGCTTGCCCGCCACAGCCGGTTTTGTCGGCGAGTGGATGGTGATATTGGGCGCGGTGAAAGCCAACTTCTGGCTGGGCTTTGCCGCTGCCACCGCGTTGATTTTTGGTGCGGCCTACAGCTTGTGGATGTACAAGCGGGTGTACCTGGGCCCCGTGGTTAATGACGAAGTGAAGGGCTTGATCGACATCAACAGCCGCGAATTTTTGATGCTGGCCTTGCTGGCCGCAGCCACCTTGTGGATGGGCGTGTACCCCAAGCCCTTTACCGATGTGATGAACGCCTCAGTGGGGCAGTTGCTCAGCCATGTGGCGATGAGCAAGCTGCAATAAATGCGCTCACAAAAAACGAAAACCTAAGAGAAAAACAATGATCGAGAAAATCAGCTGGATCGCCGTTTACCCCGAGCTGTTGCTGCTGGTCATGGCGTGCGTGATTTTGCTGGTAGACCTGGGTGTGAAAAGCCCACGCCGCACCTTGACCTTCGTCCTCACCATTGGCACGCTGGCTGTGCTTGCACTCATGCATGCCTTGTATGCCATGGGCAACACCAGCTTCGAGGCCTTTGGCGGCATGGTCATCAGCGACCCCATGGGCCACTGGCTCAAATGCTTTGCCTCGCTGGCGGTGCTGGTCACCGTGGTGTATGGCAGGCCGTATGCGGCCGACCGCGGCATGTTGGGCGGCGGCGAAATGTTCACCTTGTCGCTGTTTGCGCTGCTGGGCATGTTTGTCATGATTTCTGGCAACAACTTTCTGGTGATCTACCTGGGCCTGGAGCTGCTGACCTTGAGCAGCTACGCCCTGGTGGCGCTGCGCCGTGACGATGCGACGGCCACCGAGGCGGCCATGAAATATTTTGTGCTGGGCGCGCTGGCCAGTGGCTTCCTGCTGTACGGGCTCTCCATGTTGTATGGCGCAACTGGTTCGATGGATTTGGGCGAGGTCATCAAGGCCATTGCCAGCCGCAAGGTTGACCACCAGGTGCTGGTGTTTGGTCTGGTATTCGTGGTGGCGGGCCTGGGTTTCAAGCTGGGCGTGGTGCCGTTTCACATGTGGGTGCCTGATGTGTACCAGGGCGCGCCCACTTCGGTAACGCTCATGATCGGTGCCGCGCCCAAGCTGGCGGCATTTGCCATTTGCATGCGCCTCTTGGTTGACGGCTTGTTGCCTCTGGCCATTGACTGGCAGCAGATGCTGGCCTTTCTGGCCGTTGCTTCCCTGCTGGTAGGCAACCTGGCCGCCATCGCACAGCGCAACCTCAAGCGCATGCTGGCGTACTCCACCATCTCGCAAATGGGCTTTGTGCTTCTCGGCTTGATGTCGGGCGTGGTCAACGGCAACACCCTGTCGGCCGCAAACGCTTACAGCGCCTCCATGTTTTACGTCATCACCTATGTGTTGACCACACTGGCCACCTTCGGCGTCATTTTGCTGCTGGCCCGCGAAGGTTTTGAGAGCGAAGAAATTTCTGATTTTGCCGGCCTGAACCAGCGC
This sequence comes from Comamonadaceae bacterium, assembly GCA_031414805.1. Classification (GTDB taxonomy): domain Bacteria; phylum Pseudomonadota; class Gammaproteobacteria; order Burkholderiales; family Burkholderiaceae_C; genus JAAFIW01. The sequence goes on along the minus strand of JANOQJ010000014.1, from coordinate 1,969 downwards.
AGCCCGCTGTATGCCGGTGTGATGGCGGTGTGCATGTTCTCGCTGGCCGGCATTCCGCCGATGGTCGGATTTTTTGCCAAGCTGTCGGTACTTCAGGCCTTGATTTCGTCGGGCTCCACGCTGTACATCGGCGTGGCGGTCTTTGCAGTGTTGATGTCGCTGATTGGCGCGTTTTACTACCTGCGCGTAATCAAGGTCATGTACTTTGACGAGCCGATTACGGCCAGTAACGTGGTGGCGCCTGTCGAGGTGCGTGCAGTGTTGGTTGCCAATGCTGCATTAATTTTGGTGTTGGGCCTGCTGCCCAGCGGCTTGATGAGCCTGTGCCTGAACGCCATTGGCAAGATGCTCAACAGCTAGTTAAACCAGTTTCGTGTCCCAAACCGTTTCTGTCTGGTTGGTCGTTGTCGCTGCGCTGGTTCTGGCCAACCTGCCGTTTGTTGTCAACCAGCGTTTGCTGGGCGTCATACCACTAGCGGTTCCCAAAAACTTGTGGATTCGGCTGGCTGAACTGTTGGTGATGTATGTGCTGGTGGGTATGCTGGGCCTGGCGCTAGAGCAGCGTGCCGGCCAGATTGCGCCGCAGCGTTGGGAGTTTTATGCCATCACCGCGACGCTGTTCATCACGCTGGCTTTCCCCGGTTTTGTGTACCGTTACTTGCTCAAACACCGTTCTTGAAAACGCCTCGCCATGACTGAATCTGCCGACCGCTTCCCGCACCTGACGGAAACCAAAACCGCTTCGGAAGTCGCCATGAAAGGCTATTTTTTGCAGGTGCTGCGCGACACCGTGCGCCTGCCAAATGGCCAGCTGACCACGCGCGAATTTGTCGTTCACCCGGGCGCGGTGATGGTGATTGCGCTGCTGGATGACGGCCAGGTGGTGCTGGAGCGCCAGTACCGTTACCCCATGCAACAGGCCATGATCGAGTTTCCCGCCGGCAAGCTGGACGCGGGGGAGGGCGCTTTGGCCTGCGCGCAGCGCGAGCTGCTGGAAGAAACCGGCTATGTCGCGCGCGAATGGGCGCGCGCAGGCAAGCTGAACCCTGGCATTTCGTACTCCACAGAGTTCATTGACATCTGGTTTGCCCGTGGCTTGACCCTGACCGAGCGAAAGCTCGACGACGGTGAGTTTCTGGACGTGTTCACCGCCAGCCCCCAGCAGCTGATGCAGTGGTGCCACGGCGGCCAGGTCACCGACGGCAAAACCCTCAGCGGTGCCCTGTGGCTGCAAAACGTGTTGGCGGGCACCTGGGGGCTGAATTGGCAGACGCCATGAGCGCACGCGGGCGATGAAAGTCCTCAATCTACAGTGTGGCCACGGTCACCGTTTTGAAGGCTGGTTTGGTTCGGAAGACGACTTTCAAAACCAGTTGGCACACAGCCTGGTGGCGTGTCCGCTGTGTGGCGACACAGGCACCAAGAAACTGCTGAGCGCACCGCGCTTGAACCTGGGCGCGACCGATCCAAATGCCCCCACCGTCGCCCCACCCGACAAAGCGCTTGAATCTCACACGGTACCTGCGCTGGCCGAGCCCGTCGGCACCACACTAACGGAGCAACAAGCCCAGTGGCTGCACCGGGTGCGCGAAGTGATCGCCCAGACCGACGATGTGGGTGAGCAGTTTGCTAGCGAAGCCCGCCGCATGCACTACGGCGAAACCGACCACCGACCGATTCGTGGCCACGCCACCGCCGATCAGGCGCTCGAGCTGCTGGAAGAGGGCATTCCCGTCATGCCGCTGCCTTTGCCTGCTGCGTTGAAGGGCACATTGCATTAGTTATTGCTTTGGCTGACTGGCTGAATCAATAGTTATTCTAATTCTCAATAGAAACAGCATCAATAATCCACTGCCAAGCCACAATACTTTTGACAGTCTGGTGCTGTGTCTCCATCGCCTTCAGGGATGCGACTAGATGATCCTCAAGCAAGTCCAATGATTCAAAGGTCTTGTTATGAAAGTACTTT
>JANOQJ010000013.1:0-33245 GCA_031414805.1 Comamonadaceae bacterium | reverse complement strand
ACGCATCGGGGCCAGCGGCTAAGAAGGGGGCAACCTCTACAACGCACGCAAACAAGGCCGGATATAAGAGCGCAGCCGACTTCTTTACAACACAGCGCGATTTCTTCTTGCTATCCGGGGGGCATCCATATAAGCAGCTATGTATTTGATAGTGATTCCAGAGGTGTCATGCGCTACGCACACCCTCGTTATGCACGAACTGCATCGATAAGCGGGCAAATTGGGCTGGTAACCCTAGGGAAAACCCTTAATCTTTACCTGTTCCCACTTCAGCGCGTTTACCGCGCGCTTTTATCTCGATGTTTTCCGTCTCCAAGCTCCTGTCTTCCTTAAGCTTTTCGCAACGCGCAACCCATGCCGCACCAGCCAGCGCGCTACCCGAGCCGGCCCGCCGCCTGATGGAAAGCGCAGAAGCCCGTGCCGGTCAGGACCCCAACGAAGCGCAAGAACTGCGCGACGCAGCCCGCGCTTACCTCAGCGTCGTGCGCTGAACGCCTTGCCCTCAAGTGTGGTGTTGCATGCTGATTGACCCATAAAACCGCGTCTTTTCGTCCAGCTTGTCGTTGCAAATCCGTGCCATAGCCACCGCTGTAGCTGTGGCGGTCATTGTGGTTCAGGCCTCAACGTGAACAAAAATCCATCGGTTTTATTTGGTTCAAACAGCGTGCAACACCACACTATTGAGACGGCCCAGTGAAATATGAACCGTTCGCCCTGAGGTATCGAAGTGCTCGCGAGGGCTTCGATACCTCAGCTCGAACGGTAACTTCACACTTCATTGGGCCGTATCAATAGCTGGCAGCAACTGCCCTCGCAAAAGCCTGCTTGGCCGAAGCCGCAACCGCCAGGCGCAGCCAGGCATGGTCACTGCGCTGGTTCTGGCGTCGGTGCCACAGTGCATCGACATGCACCGGCGGCAGTTCAAACGGCAGTTCCCGCAGCACCAGGTGGTCGGTCATACCAGTCACCTTCACGAAATGCCGCGGCAACACCGTGAGCAAGTTTGAAGCGGCCACCACCCGGCCCGCGGTAAAAAACTGGTTCACGGTCAACACAATGCGCCGCTTGTGGCCGAGGGACGCCAGAGCCTCATCCACAAATCCATAAGCCCGGCCGGAGAAGCTGACTAACAGGTGGTGCGCATCGCAAAAGCGCGCCAATGTGAGTTTGCCCTTTGCCAGCGGGTGGCCTTTGCGCATCACGCACACATACTCGCCGTCGTACAACCGCAGGTGCTCAAAAGCAGCCATGCCGCCAGCCTGTGCCTGCGCTGTCAAATCCGCCAGCACAGCGGGAAAGTAGCCCACCGCCAAGTCCATTTGCCCATCGTCCAGCAGCCGCCGCGGGTCGCGTGTGGTCAACGGCAGGCTGCGCATCGACACGCCTGGCGCGTCGCGTTCGATGATGGCCACAAGGCCAGGCATCAACTCCGCCGCCGTGGCATCGGCCATGGCCAGCACAAAGGTGTTGGTGGCCTGGGCCGCCACAAAATCGCCGGGCGAAAAAGACGCCTCCAGCTGCCGCAGCGCATCGGCCACCGCTGGCCACAAAGCCAGGGCTCGCGGTGTGGGCACCACGCCATAGCCGCTGCGTCGCACCAAATCGTCTCCCAAAGCCTCACGCAGGCGACGCAGCGAATTGCTGACGGCAGGCTGGGTCATGGCGAGGTTGCTCGCGGCGCGCGTGAGGTTGCGCTCACTCATCACCTGGTCAAACACACGCAGCAGGTTCAGATCGAGAGTACGAAAGTTAAATGGAATCATATGGATCGTGAATGATAGACATCATCAATCAAAATTAGACATATATCAGCGTAAACCCTAATATTCATCCCACGCAACGGGCAATCACGCCCACCGCGCAATTGAGAAGGAACATGGTCATGAACACTTTTGTCCATATTGAACATCCCCTGCAACACGCTGGCGTGGCGCGCGCAGAAAATTTCGCGACCTTTGTCGCCAGCATCAAGCAGCGAATTTCTGCCTGGAACACAGCCCGTAAGCAAGCCGCACAAGATCAGCAGATGTGGAACATTGCACTGACGGACGCCCGCGTGATGGCTGATCTGAGCCGTGCGATGACGGCTGATGCTCAGCGCGACGTGCGCGGCTACTACTGAGCCGGACGGGGGCACAGCTCCCAGGACGCATTTCGCGCCCAATAAAAAAGCCACTGAATTTCAGTGGCTTTTTTGTTAGGCGCTGTTGGGCGCTCAAGGCACCCAGAGCGACAGGTCACTGTTCATTTGCTGGCCGTTGTTGGCGTGCCAGCAGCCACCGTTGCGTCAGAAGGTGCTGCGCGCTGGGGCTCGGCGAATTTGCCGCCGACTGCGTTGGCCAGATGAACTACCGCACGACCAATTTCAGCATCTTCAAAATCGCCGCCACCTTGTGCACCCATAGCACCTTTGCCCTTTAGCGCCGAATTCAGCAATGCGTCGTAACCCGTCTTCACACGGGCAGACCATGCCGCCACGTCACCAAATTTAGGAGCACCAGCCAGACCTGCCGCATGGCACGCAGCGCATTGCGCGGTGTAGACCTCCAGGCCAGCTTTCAGCTCGCGGTTGGCATCACGAATCTCCACCGAGCCCACCTTTTGAATGCGCGCCGCCATGGCCTTGTCCCGTGATTCCTGGGTCATGCCACCCAGCGCCATGCTGGCCGCGTCACTTGATCCGGCGGGCTTGGCATGCGAGGTCACGTAATAGACCAAAGCGATGATGGCAAAAATCGGCACCACGAAGGAGAACAGCACCGCCAGCAGCAACTGCTTGGGATTTTTGATGGGGCCGGTGTGGGCTTCTTCGTGACTGGCGGGGCTGTTGTCGCTCATGGCGTTTCCTGTCGATAAGTCGGTGTGGCTGCGGTGTCGGCAAAGTCATCAATGTCAAGGCCAAACAGCCCCCGATTATAGAAGCGCAGCCCGTGGGGGATAATGCTCCTGCACCAAACAGCAGCGGCTGTAGCTCAGTGGATAGAGTATTGGCCTCCGAAGCCAAGGGTCGTGGGTTCGATCCCCGCCAGCCGCACCATCACCAAGTTTGAACAGTCACCAACCGTTTGGCGTTTCGTAAGCCTGGCCCAGCTTCCACACAAACTGGTGAAGTACGCGCTGGCATAACGCGGCGCACAGCGTTATTGCCTGAAACTCACCATGCCGCTGATCAACGACACCGCCCACGCTTTTCTGCCCTACCCCGACGTGCCCGTGCCACACGCTCCGGCCGGACCTTTGACGGGACTTTGCTTTGGCGTTAAAGATCTGTTCGACGTGGCCGGCTACCCCACAGGCGGTGGCCAACCGTTTGTATTGGCGATGTCGGGAATCAAAACCAACACGGCACCTGCAGTGCAGCAATTGCTGGATGCAGGTGCCAGGTTCGTCGGCAAAACCGTTACCGACGAGCTGGCATTTTCGATGAACGGCAACAACGCGCACTTTGGCGCACCCATCAACGGCGCAGCACCCGACCGCATTGCGGGTGGGTCATCGTCTGGTTCGGCATCGGCGGTGTCAAACAACTTGTGTGACTTTGCCTTGGGCAGTGACACGGGTGGGTCAGTCCGCGCCCCGGCCAACCACTGCGGGTTGTACGGCATTCGGCCCACAAAGGGGCGCATCAGTCTGGCCGGTGTTTTGGATTTAGCGCCTAGCCTGGATACCTGCGGCTACTTTGCGCGCGACATTGAAACTTTTGCGCGTGTTTCTGCCGTCTTGTTGAGTGAGGGTCTTGCAGCCACGCCGACAAAAATCCGGCTGCTCAAGCCGCTTGACTTGTGGGCCATGCTGGACAAAGACGTGTCGACTGCACACGCCGAGCCTTTGGCGCTTATCGAGGCGGCGCTTGGCAAGGCCACTGACATACGGGTCATCCTGGACGATCTGCACGCCCCCTCCTGGTACTTTCGTCACATCCTGGGGCATGAGGCTTGGACGGTGAATGGTCCGTTGATTGAACGTTTTTGCCCGCCGTTAGGCCCTGGCATTGCGGAGCGCTTTGCCTGGTCTAAAACCGTGACTGACGAACAAGTTGACGCAGCCAACATCTACCGCGAAGGGTTTAAAAAACAGCTGGCCGACTCGCTCGGCACGGACGGCGTGCTGGTGATGCCCACCGTCGCTGACATCGCCCCTTTGATAACTGATGGGGGCGAGAAAATGGAGGATTACCGCAACCGCTCGCATCAAATGTTGTGCGTAGCGGGTTTGTCAGGGTTTCCGCAAATATCACTGCCCTTGGGTCAACGCTTGGGCGCGCCGCTGGGCTTGTCGTTGTTGGGTCCGGCCGGCAGTGACATGTCGTTGGTTCGGTTGGCGCAGCGGATTGCAAACGCCGCTTGAAATTCAAGGCCCACGCAACTCGTACGCGCGCGCCAACTCTTGAACACCTGTGTCAATCAGGCTGCCTGGTATGGCCGCATAACCCATGCGCAAATACGATTGGCTGGCGGGGGACGATTTTTTAAAGAAGATATCGCCGGGCTCAATCAACACACCACGAGCGGCAGATTTTTCAGCCAGTGTCTGGGTGTTCAGACCGTCTGGGCCTTTGATCCATGCACCTGAGCCGCCCTGTGACGGCATGACATGAAACTGGGGTAAATAGTGCTCAAACGCGCGGTTCAGCGTCTCGCGCCGCTCGCGGTAAGTGACATTTAACTTGCGGATGAATGCATCGTGATGCCCTTGTGCAATAAACAGACTGGCCGTGTGCGCATTGTTGGCGGGTACATGCCGCATGATGAGTCGTCGCAAGGCACGCATCTCGCGTATCAGTTCGGCAGGTGCCACGACATAACCGATGCGCAAACCATGCGCCATTGTTTTAGACAAGCTGCCGAGGTAGATCACTCGCCCATCGGTGTCCAGGCTCTTCAATGCGGGCAAAGGCCTGCCTGAAAAGTTCAGCTCGCTCTCGTGGTCATCTTCAAACAACACCACATCGCGCTTTTTAGCCAGCGCCAGAATCTCCTGCCTGCGCGCCAATGACATGGTCACCGTTGTTGGGCACTGGTGGCTGGGCGTGACGTACACGTAAGCGCACTGGCCCATGACGCGCGAGGCGATCAACCCGTCCGAGTCAATGGGCAGAGCTTTGACATGGTCACTGCGTAGCGAAAAGTTGTTGCGTGCATCTGGGTAGCCGGGGTCTTCAATACCCACAACTGTCTCACGCTCCAGCAACACATTGGCCAACAAGTAGCAGGCCATTTGCGAACCCGCAGTAACCAAAATTTCATCACGTCTGGCCACGATGCCGCGTGCTGGCAGCAGCCGGTGCTGAATTTGGTCCAGTAACGCGTCAGAGTCGCGGTTGATGTGGTCTTGTGCCCACTTTTTGACGGCGGGTACAAACAGCGCCTGGTGCGCGCAGGCTCGCCAGTCTTTTAGCGGCACCAGGCTGGCATCAAACTGGCCGTAAACAAAGGGATACGGGTAGTCTTGCCAGTTGGCCGGCTTGATGATGTTGCGTTGACTTTCGAGGTGCGATACAAGACGCTTATCCCACTGCATGCCCGTCTGCGTACCTGCCTGGGGCGAGGACTGGACGGCTTGCCCCAGCAAGATATCGCCATTGACCACAAGACCACTGCGGGAGACGGCGATCAAAAACCCTTTGTCTACCAACACTTGCAAGGCCAGTGACACCGTGTTGCGCGACAAACCTAGAGCGATTGCCAACGCGCGGCTGGTAGGAACTTTGGCACCCGCGGGCACCAAACCCATCAGGATGGAGTGCACCATCATCTCTTTGACCCGGCCTTGTAGTGTGGCGCTGCTGCCAGAGAACTGCGGGAAGAGCTTGGCCCAAATACCAGTGATCTCCTGCTTTTGCCTCATGGGGTGATCCTGCAAAAAAAGACCAGATTTGCGCACCCTTTTGGCGATCTGCACCAATCGAGGGGATTTGCAAAAAGGGCCGGGCGACTAAATGGTGCGGTTTATTGCGGCACGATGAAAAGACCTAGGGGTTTTCATTTTGGCACTAAAACAAAATCAATCTGGCACTATTTTTCGAAATAGGCTTGCCTATCATTCGACTGGTTCACATGCGAATTTGCACGTGAGCCCATTTCAAACCCCAAACGTCGGCAACTTCTTTTACTGGATGCACACCATGAAACACCTGCTTAAATCACTTTTGATTGGCTCAGCTTTCACGCTCACTCTGCTTTCACAAGCCGTGGCTCAAACCAAAGTCGTGATTGGCCACTTTGGCGACCCGGCGCCCTACAAGGCAATCGTTGCCGACGGCACGCTTGAAAAAGCCACTGGCTGGACCATTGAGTGGCGCCAATTCGCTTCAGGCGCTGAGGTCAACGCGGCCATGGCCTCTGGCGGCATTGTGATCTCCGAGATTGGCTCGTCGCCCCTGTCAGCCGGCCTTAGCTCTGGCCTGGACTATCAGATGATTTCCGTGGGCAAGGTCATTGACAGTTCGGAGGCGTTGGTGACCCGAAATGGCTCGGGTGTTGACAAGCCCGCCGACCTGAAAGGCAAGCGGATTGCTGTGCCGATCGGATCCACAGCGCACTTCTCGCTGATGGGCGCATTGAAGATGTACAACTTGACAGAAAAAGACGTGACGGTCGTCGGCATGTCGCCAGCTGAAATTGCGGCTGCCTGGGCCCAAAACGCGATCGATGCAGCTTTCGTCTGGTATCCGGTTCAAGCCAAGATACGTGAAAACGGCGTGGTCATGACCACAGCGGGTACCGTTGCCAAAACTGGCTTTCCCACCTTCAATGGCTGGGTTGCCACTAACAAATTTGCCGCAGCCAACAGTGCTGGTTTGGTCAATTTTCTGAAAGCCATGAACGCCATCAATGGCGACTACAGCAAAAACAAAGCCGCATGGAACGCAGACTCTCCCAAAGTCAAGGCGGTTGCTACCAATGTCGGTATCACGCCAGCTGCTGTTGTGGCGGCATTGGACGGCGCCATCTACCCCGATGGTGAGCTGAATATGTCGGCAGCCTGGATGGGCGGCGGTGCAGCCACCACCATCAAGTCCACCGCCGACTTCCTCAAGGGCGCTGGCCGTATCAGCGCCGCGGCTGACAGCTACACCAAGTTCGTCAATCCCGAGTTTGCCAAAGCGGCTGCTGGCAAATAACCTGCGTCTGCGTTTTCGGAACTGACCCGGCGTGTCCGGGCGGGTCAGTGCGCCACCAAAAACTCTGTTGAGGCTCACCATGACTGCACTTGCGATTAAAAACGCGTCGGTGTTTTACCCGGTTCCCGGTAAACCGCCGGTTCACGCACTTAAAAACATCAACCTTGAGATCCATGAGAAGGAGTTTGTGGTGGCACTGGGTGCATCAGGCTGCGGCAAATCAACCCTGCTGAACTTGATTGCCGGATTCATGGCGCCCAGTGAGGGCGAAATTTCTCTGAATGGTCGCGTCGTCACTGGCCCAGGTGCAGACCGCTCGGTGGTATTTCAAAAGCACGCCTTGCTGCCCTGGTTAAACGTGCTGGACAACGTCGCCTTCGGCTTGAAAATTCAGGGTCATGACAAACCCAAACGCGAAAAAATCGCCCGAGAATTTATCAAACTCTTGGGCCTTGAGCAGTTTGAGCAATCGGCCACGTATGAGCTTTCGGGCGGTATGCAGCAGCGCGTGGGTATTGCCCGGGCGCTGACCAGTGACCCAGCCATTTTGCTGATGGACGAGCCGTTAGGTGCGCTGGATGCGCTGACGCGCGAGCGAGCGCAAGAGCTGATTTTGAAAGTTTGGCGAGACACGGGCAAGATGGTGTTTTTTATTACCCACAGCGTTGAAGAGGCGCTGTTCATGGGAACCAAACTGATTGTGATGTCGCCTCGCCCGGGCCGCATTTCACACGTGTTCGACTTGCCATTTAGTCGGCGTTATTTTGAGACTGGCAATGCCAGGGCGATCAAAGCGTCCGCAGAATTCATTGCCCTCAGAGAAGAGATCTTGCAGATCATCTTCACCGACGAAGCAGGAGCCCATCATGAGTGACACCCGCACAAATTCTGGCGACACCTTCTGGGCCAGTTTCATGAAAGCCAAACCAGCCAAACCCGGCGAAATATATGGCGTACCTGGCCAAGGCGACAGTTTGAAAATCAGCGCCGTCGTGATTGTTGGTTTGATCCTTTTCTGGTGGTTTATTACGTACATCGGCTTCGTCAAACCGCTTTTCTTGCCTTCCCCGATGGCCGTGATCGACGCTTTTCTGACCATGCTGAGAGATGGTTTTACCGGCGCCAGCTTTTGGGAACACACCTGGGTCAGCACGCTGCGGGTTTTTGGCGCGTTCTTGCTAGCTTGCGTTATCGGGATTCCGCTGGGCATTGCAATGGGTATGAGCCCGGTTGCACGCGGTATTTTTGACCCGCCGATTGAGTTCTACCGCCCGATTCCGCCACTGGCTTACCTGCCGCTCATGATCATCTGGTTTGGTATTGACGAGTTGTCCAAGGTGCTGCTCATTTTTCTGTCGGTACTCGCGCCGATGGCGTTGGGTGCCCGTGCTGGCGTCAGGTCGGCCGCCATCGAGCAGATTCATGCGGCCTATTCGTTTGGCGCCACCCGCTGGCAAGTGATTCGGATGGTCGTTTTGCCTTCTGCCATGCCAGAAATATTTACCGCCATGCGTGTCGGCATAGGCTTTGGTTGGACCACATTGGTGGCCGCCGAAATGGTCGCCGCCACCTCCGGCCTGGGTTACACGGTTTTGTCAGCATCCCGGTTTTTGCAGACGCCGATTGTCATTATGGGAATTGTGGTGATCGCGATGATTGCCTATGCCTTTGACCACCTGGTGCGCTTTGTTGAGCGCCGTGTAGTGCCCTGGAAAGGTCGCGGCTAAGCGCGCCTAAATTGAACTTATCGAGAGAAAGCATTCCATGACCATTGAGTATTTGAAAAAAGCCACGCCGCCACAAGAGGCGATTGATAGCGCGACGTCTGAGACGGTTGAGCGCCTATTAGCAGACATTCAAAAAAATGGTCGCGAGGCGGTTGAAAAATACGCCCGCGACTTTGATGGCTGGAACGGTAGCATTGTGGTCAGTGAAGATGACTTCGCTGCGGCAACCAAAAAGCTCTCGCAATCTGTCAAAGACGACATCGCTTTTGCGCACGCGCGTGTCAAAGACTTTGCCCAGCGCCAGCGCGAGTCGCTGCACGAGTTTGAAGTTGAGCTGATTGATGGCCTGATCGCCGGGCAAAAACTGATCCCGGTCAATACGGCGGGCTGCTACGTGCCTGGCGGCCGCTACGCCCATGCAGCATCGGCCATCATGAGCGTGTGTACCGCCAAGGTAGCAGGTGTTCCCAATATCGTGGCAACCTCGCCAGGCCACAAGGAAGCTGGCGTCAACCCGGCCATCTTGCACACCATGAAGCTGTGCGGTGCAGACACGGTGCTGGCTCTCGGTGGCGTGCAAGGCATTGCCGCGATGGCCTTTGGTTTGTATTCCGCCAAGCCTGCAGACGTGATTGTTGGGCCCGGCAACCGCTTTGTGGCTGAAGCCAAGCGCACGCTGTTTGGCCGCATTGGCATTGACGTGGTGGCCGGGCCGACGGAGTCCGCCATCATTGCTGACGACACCGCCGACGTGAACCTGGTGGCCGCTGACCTGGCAGGCCAGGCCGAACACGGCCCGGATTCACCCGTGTGGCTGTACACCACATCGCGCGAACTGGGCATGAAGGTTATTGAACTCATGCCGTCGGTGATTGCCGCCCTGCCTGAGCTGGCACGCAACGCCGCCACCGCCGCTTGGCGTGACTATGGCGAGGTGGTGCTGGTCGGTAGCCGGGAGGAAATGGTCGAGATCAGTGACGAGTACGCGCCCGAGCATCTGCAGGTGTTTGCCAAAGACCTGGACTGGTGGCTGGCTAACCTGACCAACTACGGCTCATTGTTTCTAGGCGAAGAAACCACAGTGGCCTATGGCGACAAGTGCGCCGGCCCGAACCACATTTTGCCGACCCGTGGCGCTGCACGCTATTCAGGCGGTTTGAGCGTCGGCAAGTTCATCAAAACCGTGACCTACCAACGCCTGACGCGCGGCGCCAGTCGTGAAGTAGGCCAAGTAGCGGCCAGAATTTCGCGCTTGGAAGGCATGGAAGGCCACGCCCGCACAGGAGATATTCGGTTGAAAAAGTATTACCCGCAAGAAACGTTTGAATTGGGTACCTTAGCCGGCCATCAACACTAATACGGCGATGCCTACCAGTTTGATAGCCCCACCGCCTGTTGCCGCACCGCTTGCGCCTGATGGCCTGTGGTTTGGCAAAGACCTGAGCACGCCTGAGCCGATTCCTGAAGAGGCGATTGAGCGTGCGGTGGCTTTGATGCGTTCCGGCCGCTTACACCGCTACGGCGAGCAAGGCTCAGGCTACCCGGAGCCTTCGCTGCTGGAGCAAGACTACGCGGCGTACGTGGGTAGCAAGTATTGCGTGGCGGTCAGTTCGTGCGGGGCGGCAATGTTCATTGCGCTTAAGGCAGTCGGCGTGAAGCCGGGCGACAAGGTGTTGACCAGCACCTTCACCTTATCGCCTGTGCCCGGCGCGATTGCCCATGCGGGTGCAGAGGCTGTGCTGGTTGAAACCAGCGCGGATTACATGACCGACATGGTCGACCTGGAGCACAAAGCAGCCACTAGCGGCGCCAAGGTCTTTTTGCTCTCGCACATGCGCGGACACATTGCGGACTTGCAAGCGGTGCGGACGATTTGCGACAAGCACGGTATTGCCATCATTGAAGACTGCGCCCACACCATGGGCGCGAAGTGGGACGGCAAACACACCGGTACGTGGGGCAAGGTAGGCTGCTACAGCGCCCAAACCTACAAGCACATCAACTCCGGTGAAGGTGGTTTGTTGGTGACCGACGACGACGACGTGGCGGCCCAAGCCATTTTGATGTCGGGCTGCTACATGATGTATGACCAGCACATTTTGAAGCCTGCTGCCGAAGTGTTTGAGCGCTGGAAATACGTCACGCCCAACTTCAGTATGCGGATGTCGAATCTGGCAGCCGCTTTGCTGCGCCCTCAAATTGGTCAGCTGGCTGATCGTGGCCAGCGCTGGAACCACATCTACGCCACGCTTGAACGTGAGCTAACAAAAGCTGAACACGTTTCAGTGCCAGCACGTGCAGTAAAAGAAGAATTTGTTGCCAGTTCGATCCAGTTCACGCTCGATTTAAAGCCGATGCAGATCGAACGGTTTTTGAAAGAATGCGATCTGCGCGGCTTGTACATCAAATGGTTTGGCACCCCAGTACCTGTGGCCTTCACCAGCAATTACGAACACTGGCGTTACCTGAAAACCAAGCCCGATATTCCCAATTCAATGAGCGTGTTGAATCAACTGCTAGACCTGCGAACGCCACTGTCGTTGACCGAACACGATTGCATTCTGATCGGAAAAATTGTGGCCGCCGCGAGTCTGATAGCCGTTGCAAACTAACTTCACCCGTATCTTCAAACTTTAAAAAGAAAGCACCATGAAACTCACCCACTTCCCCCGCGTGCGCATCACCCACGGTCCCACACCACTGGAATTTATGCCACGTTTGACGGAGGCCCTGGGGGGCCCCAACCTCTACATCAAGCGTGACGATTGCACCGGTCTGGGCACTGGCGGCAACAAGACCCGCAAGCTTGAATTTCTGATGGCCGACGCTGTCAAGCATGGTGCAGACACCATCATCACGCAAGGCGCAACCCAGTCCAACCACGCCCGCCAAACGGTAGCGATCGCCGCCATGTTGGGCATGAAGTGCGAAATCCTGCTGGAGGACCGTACCGGCTCCAAGCTGGAGGAGTACAAGCAGTCTGGCAACGTGTTCCTGGACTATTTGTATGGTGCGCGGGTGCAAGAGCTGCCCGGCGGCACCGACATGAACGTGGCCATGGCCACGCTGGCCGACGAGCTTCGTGCCAAAGGCCAGAAGCCTTACATCATTCCGGGTGGCGGCTCCAATCCGATTGGTGCGTTGGGCTATGTGGTGTGCGCGTTGGAGCTGGTGGATCAGTTCACCGCCCAAGGGCTGGATGTGAGCTGCGTGGTACACGCTACCGGCAGCGCGGGTACGCAAGCCGGTCTGGTGGCGGGCTTTGAAGGCACGCGCAGCCAGATTCCCGTGCTGGGGATTGGCGTGCGGGCACCCAAAGAAGCGCAGGAAACCAGCGTGTTCAATCTGGCCGGCAAAACCTGCGAACTGTTGGGTGTATCCGGCGCTGTGTCGCGCGCTAGCGTGATGGCCAACTGCGACTATGTAGGCGGTGGCTACGGCGTGCCCACGCCGGGCATGGTCGAAGCCGTCACGATGCTGGCCCGGCTGGAGGGCATCCTGCTCGACCCGGTTTACTCTGGCAAAGGCATGGCGGGCCTGATTGACTTGTGCCGCAAGGGCCATTTCAAGAAGGGGCAAAACGTGGTGTTCCTGCACACCGGCGGTGCGGTGGCGCTGTATGGCTACATGCAGACCTTCAAAGACGTGCAACCTATTTAACGCCAGGCGTAACGCGGTGACCCACTTCACTTCAAACGCCATGATCGGCGTGCTCGGCGGCATGGGCCCGTTGGCAACGGCTGATTTTTTCAGCAAGGTGATTGCCGCCACACCCGCCACCAGCGATGCAGGCCATGTGCCTTTGCTCATCCATTCCGACCCGCGAATCCCCAGCCGCCCAGCCGCCATTTTGCAAGGCGGGGAATCGCCCTTGCCGGTCCTGCTGGCTACACGTGACCGTCTGATTGCGGCGGGTGCTGTGGCGCTGGTGATGCCATGCAACACCGCGCACCACTGGCATGCGCAGTTGCAAGCCAACTGCCCTGTTCCCTTTCTCAGCATTGTGGATGCGGCCTGTCAGGAAGTGGCCCACCAGGTAAGCCGTGGTGCACCCGTTGGCATCATTGCCACGCGTGCCACGCTGGCGGCCCAGTTGTTCGACGCGCCACTGGCACGCTTGGGGTGCAGTTTGCTTCAGCCCACCGAGCAGGAGTTACAAGCTATCGTGCTGCCGGCTATCGAGGGCGTCAAGGCGGGCCGCGTGGCCGCAAGCGGTACGCCGCTCGAGCGGGCCGTGCAGGTCTTGTTGGATCGCGGCGCTGCACAGGTCATTCTGGCCTGCACCGAGGTGCCGGTGGCGCTGGATGCGATTGAGTCACCTTTGCGAGCGCGCTGTGTGGATACCACGGCAGCTTTGGCGCGTGCTTGTGTAGCCTGGTGGCGCCAGTATTCAAATACGAAGCGGTAGCACACGACCGCTGTCACCCGCGATACGCGTTATGGTGTGGGTCTGTCCCTTCACCGCTTTTTAGGAGACTCCCAATGGCCCGCATCGACAAGCCCACCCCCGAATCCACCGGCTTCAACATGGACAACCACTGGTTGCCCTTCACGCCCAACCGCCACTTCCGCCAGGACCCGCGCGTGTTTGTGGCGGCTGACGGCATGCACTTCACCACGCATGACGGCAAAAAGGTGCTGGATGGCATCTCCAGCCTGTGGTGTGTGGGCGCTGGGCACAACCGCAAGCCGATCAACGAAGCCATCAAAACCCAGCTGGACACACTGGACTACGCCACCGCGTTCCAGGCCAGCAACGACAAAGCTTTTATTGCCGCCGAGATGATTGCCAACATGGCACCCAGCGACTTGAACAAGGTGCTGTTTTGCAACTCGGGCTCCGAGGCCGCCGACACCTCGATGAAGGTGGCGTTGGCTTACCACCGCGCACGTGGTGAAGGTCATCGCAACATGTTTATTGGCCGTGAGCGCGGCTACCACGGCGTGGGCTTTGGTGGCATGAGCGTGGGCGGCATACCGGCCAACCGCAAGGTGTATGGCACATCACTGCTGCCGCGGGTGGATCACATGCGTTTCATTCACGACCCCCTGCACCCCGAACATGCCAGCCACGCCTACATCCATAACCAGCAACCCGTGTGGCAAGAAGACCTCTTGCTCGAGCTGGAAAACCGCATCTTGCCGCTGCACGACCCCAGCAACATTGCGGCGGTGATCGTGGAACCGGTGGCCGGTTCTGCCGGTTGGTATCTGCCACCGCAGGGCTACCTGAAGCGGTTGCGCGAGATTTGCGACAAACACGGCATCTTGTTGATTTTTGACGAGGTAATCACCGGTTTTGGCCGCATGGGCTGCAACTTTGCGGCTGATTACTACGGCGTGGTGCCCGACATGCTGAACTTTGCCAAGTGCGTGACCAATGGCGTGTTTCCACTGGGCGGCGTCGTGTGTACCGACCGCATTTACGACGCCATGATGAACGCCAACGCCAACAGCCCCGACCATGCGGTGGAATTTTTCCACGGCTACACCTATTCCGGCCATCCGGTAGCCTGCGCCGCCGCGATTGCGACGCTGAACCTGTTCAAAGAAGAAAACCTGTTCGAGCGCGCCGGCCAAATGGGCGTGGTGCTGGGCGATGCCATGCACAGCGCGTTCAAAGGCTTGCCCAATGTGGTGGGAATCCGCTCCTTGAGCCTGGCCGGAGCGGTAGAGCTGTCGCCGATTGCCGGATCGCCCGGCAAGCGCGCCTACAACGTTTTTTTGGACTGTTACCACCACGGCGTGCTGGTGCGCCCTGCCGCCGAAAACCTGGTGCTGTGCCCGCCCTACATCGTGGACAAAGCACAAATCGAACAGATGGTGGGCGTATTGGCGGATGCCATCAAGCGCAACGCTTGATTCGTCATTGCAAGCGCAATGCTTGATTCGTCATTTCAAGCGCAACGCGTGAGTTGATACGTTGATTAAAACGACCATCGTCGGCGCAGGCGCAATTGGCGGCTGGATTGGCGCGCGGCTGGCGCAGGCCGGTTGCCCGGTCAGCGCCCTGGCCCGTGGCGAAACCCTCGCGGCCCTTCAACGCCACGGCCTGCGACTGAACGAAAACGGCAGCACGTCTGCCCACCCGATTCAAGCCAGCGGCAACGCTGCTGATTTGGGCCCGCAAGATCTGGTCGTCATCGCCGTCAAAGCCCCTTCCATGGCGCAAGTGGCGCAATCCATTGCCCCGCTGCTCGGTCCGCACACGGTGGTGTTGACGGCGATGAACGGCGTGCCCTGGTGGTTTTTTGAAGGCTTTGGCGGAGCCTACGAAGGCACACGCCTGCAGACCATCGACCCAGATGGCGCGGTGGCGCAAGCGATTCCCGCGCAGCACACCATCGGCTGCGTGGTGCACGCCAGTTGCTCGTTGCAAAGCCCTGGGTTTGTGCAGCACCACTTTGGCTACAAGCTCATCCTCGGTGAGCCCTCGGGCGTGAAAACCGCTCGCGTGCAGCAACTGTCTGCCCTGTTGACCCAGGCCGGTTTTGAAGCACCCGTGGCCGATCAAATCCAGCAAGACACCTGGTACAAGCTGTGGGGCAACATGACGGTCAATCCAGTCAGCGCACTCACCGGCGCTACTACCGACAAAATTCTGGCCGACCCACTGGTGCGCCAATTCATCAGCGCCGTGATGCTGGAAGCCAAAGAAATCGGCGCCCGCATCGGTATTCCCATCGCCCAGCAACCCGAAGACCGCCACGCCGTCACCTTGAAACTAGGTGCCTTCAAAACCTCGATGCTGCAAGACGTGGAAAGCGGCAAACCGGTGGAGCTGGACGCGCTGGTGGCGGTTGTGCGCGAGCTGGGGCAGCTGACCGGCGTCTCCACGCCGAACACAGACACACTGCTGGGTCTGACGCGTTTGCAAGCGCGGGTTCGGGGGCTGTACCCCGACTTGAAGTAAACCCAGATTGTTCATTAGGCGGCCCCTTCGGGCCTACGCGCCACGGTGAAGCCATAGATGCCCCAGGCCGAGCGGATTTTTGAACGCAGAGAACGCGAAGGTTACGCAGAGTGCGCAGAAAAACAGCCAAAACAATCTTCATTTGTCCCCGGACTCCTTTTGCGACCTCTGCGAAACCTTCGCGACCTCTGCGTTCAAAAACTGCCCCCGCGCTACGAAGGGCCGTCTAATGGACAATCTCGGGTAAACACTTATCGCTATTAATTAGATAGCTGCTTGAGCAGTATCTACAAGGGCTGGTGGCACATTTCGCTTCAAAACTTCAGCCGTTTGTGCATCTGCAGCAAACAGATGCTCCACCCGCAAGCTGGCCAGCGTGATGTCTTGCGGCGAACCAAAGGTGCTGAGCATCGAAAAGAAAGACAAGTCGCCGTGGGGCGAGGCGAACCGGTTGACCAGCAACGGGCTGCCGGGGCCAGCCGGTGCCTGTGTGGCTTGGCGCTGGACTCGTTGTGCCAAGCGTTGTTGTACCGCAGCCGCCACTTGGTTGACCTGCGGCATCAAGCTGGGCTGCGAGGCGACGCTGTCGCGCAGGTAGGCCAGCATTTGGCTAGCGTTTTCGTGCAGATTCAGCATGGCTTGCAGCAGGCCCTGCGGATGGGCTAGCGCGTCCAGCATGTTCAGGCCACCGTTTTCCAATTGGGGCCACAACGCTGGCATAAGCGTATGACACAGCCAGCGCGCACCGGCGTTGGCATTCAACACATTCCACTTCGCATCCAGCACAAAGGCAGGGAATGGATCGTGGGTTGTCAGCAGTTGCTGCAAGGCGAGCGTGGCCGGTGCCAGGGCTGCGTCGGTCAGGGGCGCGTCGCTGTACGCCGGTGCATAGCCTGCCTGCAACAACGCTGCGTTTCGTAAACCCAGGGGCGCTTGCAACTCATGCAGCCAGTTCATCAGCAGATGACGGCTGGGCTTGGCACGGCCAATTTCTACAAAGCTCACATGGCGTTGCGACACGCCCATGCGCAGGGCCAGTTCCAGCTGGCTGATGCGCCGCACAGAGCGGGCGTTTTTCAAGGTGATGGTTAACGCATCGGCTGTGGGCGGCATGGGCGGCGTGACTGGCATGGGTTGATTCGAACATAAAGACAGCGCGCTTCAACTACCTGGCGGGTAGTTGAAGCTGCGCGCGAGTCGGGCAACACTCCAGCCGTATTTGAAAGGAATCCACATGATCTTGACCTCTTGGGCGCCATGGGCCGCAGCCGCGGCGTTCATTTTCTTCGCGGTGTATTGCCTGTTACGCGACGGTGCCCACAACACGCGCAACAGTTGGCGCTTTCCTGCCTTTCTGTCGCTGGCATTTTTGCTGTTCTCGCTGCATGCGCTGATGACGGAGGGTCCGCTGGGCTTCTGGCCCGAGCACACCCGCAATCTTTGGGGCAACCAGATCTGGTTTGACCTGCTATTGGCAGCGGGCATTGGCTGGTTTCTCATCGTTCCACAAGCCCGCGCCCAATGCATGCGCCTGCCGCTTTGGTTGGTTTTGATTGCGTGCACGGGTTGCATCGGGTTTTTGGCGATGCTGTCACGCCTGCAGTATTTGCAAGCGCGCGCAGGCGCCGACCTTGAACCCGAACGCTTCTCGCCCCGCATCACCCCCAACCGGAGATAACTGTGAAACGACACATCTTTTTATCCTTGGCGTCTGGTGTTGCCCTGGCGGTGGGTGTGTTTGTGCTGGCAGCCCCCGCCGTCCTTCTGGCCAGCAAAGGCATCACGAGCGCAGCCGCAGCGGTGTGGGTGCGGGAGGTGGGTGTGCTACTGGTCGCGGTGGGTATTAGCGTATTCATGGTGCGCCACCACAATGACTCGCCTACCCTGCGTGCGCTGTTGGTGGGCAACCTGCTGGTGCAACTGGGGCTGATGCCGCTGGAGGTGCTGGCGTATCGGGACGGGATCATCACCGAGCTGGCCGGCATCGTTCCCAACACCCTCATTCACGCGCTGCTGGCCTGCGGGTTCGGGTACTACGCCTGGGTGATGCCCAGAGCGCAACCTGCATGAGATCTATAACGCTATTAATTAAATAGCTGCTTGAGCATATTTCATAAGGGCTGGTAGCCTATTTTGCTTAAAACTACAAATGGCTGCTAACAGACTGCGCCATGCGCGAACGCATGGTCAAACACATGGAGTCCATCCCCGGATTTAACGATATTGGCAAAATGCCGTGGTATCTCGACAAACGTTACCCCGGTGTCATTGGGCGTTCGCAGGCCGAATTGCGCGCACGTTCGTAAGCCGGTTCTGAGCATGAAAAATCACCTACCGCTCCTGCTGTTTGCGCTGGCTTTTACCCCCCATCTGGTGGCACAAACGCCTGCGACGATGCAAGCCATTGACCGCTTCGAGATTGACCGCACCGAAGTCAGCATTGGCCAGTTCCAGCAGTTCGTAGAGGCCACCAAAACGGTCACCGCTGCCGAGCGCGCGGGCGGTGGCAGCACCTTTGAGGCTTGGGAGCAGCGTACGGGTTGGACCTGGCGGGCACCATTTGGCAAACCGGGCGCAGCCAACGAGCCCGCAGTACATGTCAATTACGCCGAGGCACAAACCTTCTGCCAATGGGCGGGCAAACGGTTACCAACCGATGCTGAATGGGGCCAAGCCGCATACACCGAGCGACGCAGTAACCCACCGGCCGGGTTTGTGACGGGCCGAACCTACGCCTACCCCACAGGCGACAGCCCGCAAGGTGCCAACTGCCTGGGCGACTGCGGCAGCGTGGCGACCGTCACAAACGCCGTCACCAGCCGGGGTCGCGGCCATGCGCTGGTGGGCACCACGCGGGCTGGCGTGAACGGTTTGTATGACATGGGGGCCAATGCCTGGGAGTGGGTGGATAGCGGCCCGGGATCTGACAAACGCACACGCGGTGGCAGCTGGTGGTATGGCGCGAGCGCCATGCAGGACAACCACAACCAGAGCAAGCCAGTAGACACTGCTGTGGTCTACATCGGCTTTCGATGCGCGCGGGACTTGAAATCATGAACGCGCGCAGGCACTGGACAGGCGCAACCATGGCGTGGGCACTGTGCGTCGCTTGCGCGCCTGCGTGGGCACAAAGCGACGAAGACAAAGTCTGGACGGCCCTGCAACGCGGTGCCATCGTGGTGTTTCGCCATGCCATTGCGCCGGGTGGTGGCGACCCGGCGGGTTTGGTGATCGGCGACTGCAGCACTCAGCGCAACCTGGATACTGCCGGTCGTCAGCAGGCCAAAGCCATCGGTGACCGCCTGCGAGCCAAAAACGTCACGGTGAGCGCGGTGTGGACCTCGCAGTGGTGCCGCACCCGCGAGACGGCGCAGCTGGCCTTTCCCACGGGCCCGGCCATTCAAGACCAAAGCGCGTTCAACTCGTTTTTTGCAGACGCCAGCCGGGAGCCCACGCAAACCGCGCAAGCCCGGCGGCAGTTGCTGGGCTGGACGGGGCCAAGTGCGCTGGTCGTGGTGTCTCACCAGGTCAACATCACGGCGCTGACCGGGGTGTTCCCGCAGTCGGGCGAGGGTGTGGTGCTGGAGCGCGTAGGGACACGGCTGAATGTCGTGGGGCGGATCCAGCCTTAAGGCCTGCTTGTTGCTATTATTTATATAGCTGTTTGAGCAGTATCTGAAAGGGCTGGAGGCCCAAAAGACCACTAATTCATTTTCAGCGCCCGCCAGTCAATCAAGTTGTCTGCCCGGTGCGGAATGTCCACGGTCTTGCGCATGGCCCAGGGAATGACCTGGTTGTGCAGGGGAATGTGGCTGATGAATTCGTGGTCGGCCAACAGGGCTTTTTCGATCAGGCTGTTGCGGGTGGTGCGGTCGGTTTCTTTGCGGATGCGTTCGATCAGCGCGTCTTGCTGGGGGTTGCTGTAACGGCCCAGGTTGAAGTTGCCGTCTCCCCCGGCGCCCACGCTGCGCACCAGCGACTGCAGGGTGTAGAACGCATCAAACGTGGGCACGCCCCAGCCCAGCAGGTAAATGCTGGCTTCGTTGCGCTGAATCATGGGGAAATAGGTGGCAAACGGCAGGCTGCGCAGCTTGGCTTTCACGCCGACTTTGGCCCATTGCGCGGTGATCGCCTGGCACAGTTGCTCGTCGTTGATGTAGCGGCCCGCGCTGCAGGCAAAGTCCACCTCGAAGCCTTGCGGGTAGCCCGCTTCGGCCAGCAGTTTTTGCGCGGCGGCCGGGTCAAACGGCCAGCGCACATCGGCTTTGGGCGTCCAGCCATTGATTTGGCGGGCAATCAGCGCGCCGCTGGGTTGGGCCAGGCCGCGCATGACCACGCGCTGAATGGTGTCGATGTCAATCGCCTGGTAGAGCGCTTTGCGCACCCGCACGTCTTTAAGCGGGTTTTTGCCCTTGATGTCGGAACCCGTCAGCTCGTCGCGGAACTGGTCCATCCCCAGGAAAATGCTGCGGTTCTCAGGTCCTTCCAGCACTTTCAGCGCATCGTTCTGGCGTACGCGCGGCAGGTCCTGCAAGGTGGGGTCGAGCACAAAATCCACCTCGCCCGAGAGCAGCGCGGCCATGCGGGTGGCGTCGGACTTGATGGGCGTGTAGGTGACCTGGGTCACGTTGCTGGCGTATTTGCCTTTGCCCCACCACAGCGGGTTGCTTTCCAACACGGTGCGCTGGTCGGGCGTCCAGCTTTTCAGCATGAAGGGGCCAGTGCCCAAAGCGTTGCGGTGTGCAAAGTTTTCGTCTTTGGTGCGAATGTCTTTGGGCTCGACTGAGGCGTTTTTATCGGCCCAGGGCTTGCTCATCATGCGCAGCTCTGTCAATTGGTTGACAAGCACCGGGTTGGGCAGGTTGGAGATGATGTCGATGGTGGTGGGGTTGACGATTTCCACCCGGTCAATGCCTAGCGCATACACCGCAAAGTTCGATGTTTTGGCCTTGGCCCGCTCCAGCGAAAACTTGGCGTCTGCTGCGGTGAAGTCCGAGCCATCGCTGAATTTCACACCAGCGCGCAGGGTCAGGCGCAATTGGGTGGGGCTGATCAGCTTCCACTCGGTGGCCAGGCTGGGTTGGGGCTTGAAGGTTTTGGGGTCGTATTCCACCAGCGTGTCGTACACAGCCGCGTGCATGGTGTTGTTCACGCCCACGTTTTGGGTGTGGATGTCCCAGGTGGACATGTCGGCTGCGCGGGCGAAGCGGAAGGGTTTGGCGTGGGCGGGTGCGATGAAGGTCACCGCGAGGACAGCGATGAAAGCGGACAGACAAAAAGCCTTGGCAGAAATGGAGTTCGACATAGATAACTTTCGAAATGTATTTGCAGCTTACGGGAAGTGGCGAAAACCTTACGGCCTACAATCGCTATACATGTATAGCAAAGGAGTGTTTGTATGCTGGCCATCCGCTTACCCGACGTGCTGGAGTCCCGCCTGAACAACTTGGCGCTGGAAACCGGGCGCACCAAAACCACCTTGGCGCGCGAGGCAATTGCAGAGTACATCGACGACCTGGAAGACTATTACCTGGCCGAGGCGCGCGCGCGAAAAAACCGCAAAACCATTTCACTGGCTGATGTGGTCAAGCAGCTAAGTTCCGACGAACCGAAGCCTGCTCAATCGCAGGTTGCCCAACCGTAGGCGTTACATGGCTTGGCAAATTGAGTTTGACCCCGAAGCGGTTCGTGATCTGAAAAAGCTGGATCGACAGGTTCAATTGCGCATTCTGGATTTTTTGCAGACCCGGCTTCTGGCGATGTCCAACCCGCGCGAGTTGGGCGAGCCCCTGTCGGGCAGTACGCTGGGCAACTACTGGAAATACCGCGTGGGCGATTGGCGACTGATTTGCGACATAAAAGACGAAACCATCGTGGTTCGGGTGCTTCGGGTGGGTAACCGGCGTGACGTGTATCGCTGAAATCGTCGCTAATTTGTCATTTGTGCGCCGTTTCAATCCACCACCGTCGGCACGCGCAGCGCCAGCGCACACATCAACTCATAGCCCACCGTGTCGGCCGCCTGGGCCACTTCGTCAATTGGCAGCACTGCGCCGTTGCGGCCGACGCCCCAGCACGTGACCTCGGTGCCCAGGCCCACCGGCACACCAGCAGCAATCACTGGCGTGAGATCCACCGTCACCATGTCCATGCTGACCCGACCCACCAGCCGCGTGCGCACGCCACCGACCAGGATCGGTGTGCCCGTGCCGCAGTGGCGGGGGTAGCCGTCGGCATAGCCACAGGCGGCCACGCCGATGGTCATGGGCTCGGTGGCGGTGAAATTGGAGCCATATCCGACGGTAGCCCCTGTCGTTAGTGCTTGAACAGCTATTAACTTGGTAGCAAGCGTCATGGTGGGTTGCAGGTCCCAATGCGCGCTGGTGTGCTGCGGGAAGTCGGGCGCGCTGCCGTACAGGGTGATGCCAGGGCGGGTCCAGTCGGTTCGCAATTCTGGGTGTACTGCGTGGCGCAGGGTGGCGGCGCTGTTGGACAGGCTGCGTTCGCCGGGCAGGTCGCGCGTGGCTTCGTTGAATATGGCCAGTTGCGCGTCTATGCCTTTGGGGCCGTCGGCGTCGCTGAAGTGGGTCATCAGCGAAATTTCATCGACCTGGGGCAGCGCGTTCAGCCGGGTCCAGGCGGCGCGGTAGCTGGTGGGCGTAAAACCCAGCCGGTTCATGCCGGAATTCATTTTCAGGAACACGCGGTGGCCGTTTTGGGTTTTGTGCGCGGCCAGCCAGTCGATCTGCTGCGCGCAATGCACCGTGTGCCACAGACCCAGGCGCGAGCACAGCTCCAGGTCGCGTGCGTCAAAGACGCCTTCCAGCAGCAGCACCGGGCCGCGCCAGCCCAGGTCGCGGATGCGCCGGGCCTCGGCCAAATCCAGCAGCGCAAAACCATCGGCACCTCGAAAAGCATCGAACACCCGTTCGATGCCGTGGCCATAGGCGTTGGCCTTGACCACCGCCCACAGTCTGGCATCGGGGGTGGCGGCGCGGGCGCGGGCTAGGTTGTGGCGCAGCGCGGCGGTGTGGATGGTGGCTTGGATGGGGCGGGGCATGGTGGGTACAGCGTTTGTCTGGCGATTGTTGGCAAATTGAAGGCCAAATTGGCCTCCAGCCCTTATAAATACTGCTCAAGCAGCTACTTTACTCATAGCAAAGAATCGCTAATCTTGAT
This sequence comes from Comamonadaceae bacterium, assembly GCA_031414805.1. Taxonomy (GTDB): domain Bacteria; phylum Pseudomonadota; class Gammaproteobacteria; order Burkholderiales; family Burkholderiaceae_C; genus JAAFIW01. The sequence continues at coordinate 10,303 of JANOQJ010000013.1, read as the reverse complement.
TCGGCCCGATGAAGTTTTCATTCCCGTTCGCCCTGATCCCTTCACAAGCTCAGGGCGAACGGTTGGTATTTCATCGTGCCCAGTTCAACTTCTGCGTGAAGTCAGGTATCGCCGCCGCCAGAACGCATAAACCAACCCCGTGGAAACCACCGCCATGCCCGAGATCGCCCACCAAAAACCTTCTTTTTCGTGAATCACCGGCATGAACTCGAAGTTCATGCCGAAGATGCCGGCGATCAGGTTCAGAGGCAGAAAAATGGCGGTGAGCGCCGTGAGGGTGCGCATGGTGTCGTTGGTGCGGTTGCCTTGCACTGAAAAGTGCATTTGCACGGCGGTTTCGGCGCTGCGTTCCATGCGGTCGACGTGGTGAATGACGCGCTCGATGTGTTCCAGCACGTCGCGGCTGCGCACCATGAGCAGCTCGCGCTCGCGGCGGGTTTCCGCAGTGGTGGGGTCGGGCCAGGTTTTCACCGCTTCAATCCAGTCTTGAATGGCGCTGCGTTGGTCTTCGCAAATTTCGTCGAGCTGGTGCAGCGACAGGCGGGCGTCCAGCAGGCTGGCCCAGCTGTTGAAGCGCCGGTTGGCGTTGAGCAGCTCGGCTTGCCAGCGATCCAGGTCGCGCGTGAGTTCGCGGCGCAATTCCAGGTAGCCGTCCACCATGTGGTTGACGATGCGCAGCATCAAATCGGCCGGGCCGGTGGCGGGGCGGGCACCGGCGTTGCGGGCATCGGCGGCACTGGTTTGCAGCAGACGGCTGGCATAGGCGTCGCGCACAGCGCAGTCGGTGGGGTGCACAGTGAGCAGCACGCGGTCAAACACGGCAAAACCCACGGGGCTGGTGTCGATGCGTTTGAGCACCTGGGGCATGGCGCTGCGGCGCGCCTCATGCAGGGGCTGACCGGGGTTGGCGGGATCGGTTTCCGTGAGGCCGGCGGCCAGGCGGCGAAACACCAGAATGTCGTAATCGCTGGTGTAGTCGTAGTGCGAGGGCAATTGGTTGTTCAGCAGGTCGGCCACATGCAAATCGACCAGGGGCGCGTCGCACAGGCTGGCCAGGGCAGTTTGAATCTGGTCCTGGTTGACCTCGAATTCGCGGCGGGCACAGGCAATCCACAGGTAGCCGGTCTCAGGCAGGGCGCTGGGGAGGGCTGTGTCTTCCTGAACGCTGTTGGGGGAGATGCTGAAGATGCGCATGAAGGCCTTTCAGACTGTGGAAATGGCGAATTTTATGAAAAATCGGCTTGTAGCCCTAGTAAATGCTGCTCAAGCAGCTATTATTTTAATAGCGATTCAGTTGTAGCGCACGCGCTGCGTCCATGGCAAAGTAGGTCAGCACACCGTCGGCCCCGGCCCTTTTGAAAGCCAGCAGGCTCTCCAGCATCACCGCATCATGGTCCAGCCAGCCGTTCAGGGCGGCGGCCTTGAGCATGGCGTATTCGCCGCTGACCTGGTAGGCAAACGTGGGCACGCCAAACTGGTCTTTCACGCGGCGCACGATGTCCAGGTAAGGCATGCCGGGCTTGACCATCACCATGTCGGCGCCCTCGGCAATGTCCAGCGCCACCTCGCGCAGGGCCTCGTCGCTGTTGGCGCTGTCCATTTGATAGACCTTTTTGTCGGCCTTGCCCAGGTTGGCCGCCGAGCCCACGGCGTCGCGGAACGGGCCGTAAAACGCGCTGGCGTATTTGGCGCTGTAGGCCATGATTTTTGTGTTCACGTGGCCTGCAGCTTCCAGCGCGGCGCGGATGGCACCGATGCGGCCGTCCATCATGTCGCTGGGGGCCACGATGTCCACCCCGGCGGCCGCCTGCACCAGCGCTTGTTTGACCAGCAGTTCGACGGTCGGGTCGTTGACGATGTAGCCCGCGTCGTCCAGCAAGCCGTCCTGGCCGTGGCTGGTGTAGGGGTCCAGGGCGACGTCGGTCATCACGCCCAGATGGGGAAATTTTTCTTTCAGTTGGCGCACCACCCGAGGAACCAGGCCGTTTTCGTTGAGGGCTTCACGACCATCGGGGGTTTTCAGCGATACGTCGATCACCGGAAACAGCGCCAGTGCGGGAATGCCAAGGGCCATACATTGCTCGGCCACCGGCAGCAGCAAGTCCAGGCTCAGACGATCGACGCCGGGCATCGAGGCCACGGCTTCGCGCCGGTTTGCACCGTCCAGAACGAACACCGGGTAAATCAGGTCGTGCGCCGTCAACTGGTTTTCACGCACGAGGTTGCGACTGAAAACATCACTGCGCAGGCGGCGCGGACGGCTGAACGGGTAGGCGGCGGGCGAGAAAAAGCTGTGTGCGGTCATGTGGAAAATTGTGCACTACAGCCCTGTTCGCGGTGTTGCTGCAGTGATATGTGTACTTACGACTCGTTTGTCATCGGCTGTCACACAACCGACACACACGAACAAGGATTTCTCTTGTAACCGACCGTCTGGTTTGCTAAAGTTCGCCTGGGCAGCTTGCTGCTCCCCGCTTTTCCTCCCTGAGCGGGTGCCTTGATGTGTGACAGCAAAAAGGCTTCCAACCCCAGCCGCGTGGCTGGGGTTTTTTTTCGTGTTTTTCCCGTTCGGACAAGTTTTGTGTGGCGCCGTGAAAACGCCGATATGCAATAGCTCACGCCCTCTACACTTGGCACCACATGCTCTGGATCAAAGCCCTTCACATCGTTTTCGTAGCCAGCTGGTTTGCTGGTTTGTTGTATTTGCCGCGCATTTTTGTGAACTTGGCCTTGGTGCCACCCGGCTCCGACGCGGAGCGCCAGCGCCTGCTGCTCATGGCGCGCAAGCTGCTGCGATTCACCACCCTTCTGGCTGTGCCCGCCCTGGTGTTGGGCGTGTGGTTATGGCTGGGCTATGGCATTGGCCGCGGCCCAGGCAGCGGCTGGATGCATGCCAAGCTGGCGGTGGTGGTGCTGGCGGTGGGCTACCACCACAGCTGCGCGGTGTTGCTGCGACAGTTCGTGGACAGCACCAACCGGCGCAGCCATGTGTGGTTTCGATGGTTCAACGAGGCGCCTGTGCTGCTGCTGCTGGCTGCAGTGGTGCTGGTGGTGGTCAAGCCGTTCTAGCGCTTTAAGCCGCCGATCGCCTATGCACAAAACCGCCGCGTGGCCCTTGGCTTTGGTGTACAGCGCACTGATTGTTTACGCCAGCCTGTACCCGTTCGACGAGTGGCACGCCCAAGGCGTGGCGCCCTGGGCGTTTGTTGACGCAGCGCTTCCCAAATACTGGACGGCGTTTGACGTGGTGGCCAATGTGCTGGGTTACGTGCCGCTAGGGTTTTTGTTGGCGCTGGGTTGGCTGCGCAGTTTGGGAGGGCTGAGCAGTGGGGGCCTTGCGCAAGATGCCCCGGCAGCGCTGGCGCGTCAGCCGCGCGGTTTGGGTTTTGTCCTGCTGGTTGTGCTGGGGGTGAGCGTGGTGTCCAGCGCCCTGTCGCTGGTGTTGGAGGGTCTGCAAACCTATCTGCCTTCGCGCGTTCCATCGAATCTTGATTTGATGCTGAACAGCGGCGGCGCGGTGCTAGGTGCAACGGCGGCCGGACTGCTGGAAACCGCCGGAGCCGTGGCGCGCTGGAGCCGTTTGCGGGCGCGCTGGTTTGTGCCAGACGCGCGCGGTGCGCTGGTGTTGCTGGCGTTGTGGCCCGCTGCGCTGTTGTTCCCGGCAGCGGTTCCGCTGGGCTTGGGGCAAGTGCTGGAGCGCCTGGAGTTGGCGGTGGTCCACTGGCTGGAAGACACGCCGTTTTTGCAGTGGCTGCCGCTGCGCGATGTGGAATTGCAGCCGCTGGTGCCCGCCGTAGAAATAACCTGTGTCGTACTGGGCGCGCTGGTGCCGTGTCTGCTGGCCTACGGCATTGCGCAATCCATGGGTCGCCGCGCGGTGCTGGGCTTGTCGGTGTTGGCGGTGGGCCTGGGCAGCACCACTTTGTCCGCCGCATTGAGCTTTGGGCCCGAACACGCCTGGGCCTGGTTGAGTGATCCTGTGCAGATGGGCCTGGCGATCGCGCTCGGGTTTGCCGTTTTGTTGTTGCCGTTGCCCGCTACCGGCTGCGTCGCGGTGCTTTTGATTGCGCTGGTGTTGCAGCTGTGGTTTCTCAACCAGGCACCGACCAGTGCTTACTTTGCCGACACACTGCAAACCTGGGAGCAGGGGCGCTTCATCCGCTTTCATGGGCTGTCCCAATGGCTGGGCTGGCTATGGCCGTTTGCCGCTGCGGTGTATGCGGCGGCCCGCTTGCTGCGTCGCCTGCGTGGTTCATAGAATCAGCGCCATGCCTGAATCCAACACGCCTGAACCTCGCGGTGCTTCTTACTACGAGCGCCATATTTTTTTCTGTCTGAACGAGCGCCACAGCGGTGAAGACTGCTGCGCCCAGCACCGGGCCCAGCAAGGCTTTGATCGCTGCAAGCAGAAAATCAAGGCTGCGGGGCTGTCCGGCCCTGGGCAGGTGCGGGTCAACAAAGCCGGTTGCCTGGACCGCTGCGCCGCAGGCCCGGTGGCCGTGGTGTACCCCGAAGCGGTTTGGTACAGCTACGTGGACGAGCACGACATCGACGAAATCGTCGAATCGCATTTGAAAAACGGTCAGGTGGTGCAGCGCCTGCTGGTGCCGCCGCATATCGGGCGTTGAGCGTCGGTTTGAGCATTTTAGGCCTCTAGCCCTTATAAATACTGCTCAAACAGCTATATATTTGATAGCATTTATCCTGTTTTTGTGAACGCTCAAAGTCAAACCCTTACGGTGCAAGGCCCCGCTGGCAGCTTGCAAGCCCTGCGCGATGTGCCCAGCCAGTGCGCGTCGCGCGGTGTGGTGGTGATTGCGCACCCACACCCACTGTTCGGCGGCACCATGGACAACAAAGTGGTGCAAACCCTGGCGCGCGCGTTTGTACAAGCGGGGTGGACGGCAGTGCGCTTTAACTTTCGCGGCGTGGGTGGCAGCCAGGGCACCTACGACGAGGGGCGCGGTGAGGTGGCAGACATGCTGGCCGTGGTCGAGCAGACTGCCAACGGGCCGCTGGCGCTGGCGGGTTTTTCTTTTGGCGCGCATGTCACCAGCCATGCGGTTCAGGCCTTGTGGCCCGCGCGGGCCATCAGCAAATTGGTACTGGTGGGCACCGCCGCGTCACGCTTTGACGTGGCGCAGGTTCCAGCAGACCTGCATGAGCAGACGCTGGTGGTGCACGGCGAGCAAGACGACACCGTGCCGTTATTAGCCGCGCTGGATTGGGCGCGCCCACAAACACTGCCGGTTACCGTCGTGCCCGGAGGCGGGCATTTCTTTCACGGACAATTGCCGCTTTTGAAGAGCTTGGTGGTTCGCCACCTCGCCGCCTGATTCAGCAGCCTGAATCGCCCTGAACCTCCCCTGAGCGAACATGAAAAGAATTTTTAAAGCGCTTCGGCGATCCCTGCAGTTGTGCGTTCTGGTGCCGTGGCTGGCAACCTTTGGCACAGTAGCTATTGCCCAGACCGCACCCGTTCCCCCGGAAATAGCAGCCCGCAGCTATCTGTTGATGGACGTTACCGCGAACCAGTTGCTGGCCCAGCGCGATATTGATACACCAGTAGAGCCCGCCTCGCTCACCAAGCTGATGACGGCTTACTTGGTATTTGATGCGCTGCGCGCTAAAAAGCTGGACCTGAAACAAGCCCTGCCTGTGAGTGAAGTGGCCTGGCGCATGCCGGGCTCGCGCATGTTTATCGACCCGAAAATGCAGGTGCCGGTGGAAGACCTGATCAAAGGAATGATCGTGCAGTCGGGCAACGATGCCACCGTGGCGCTGGCCGAAGGTGTGGGGGGCACGCTGGAGCGGTTTGTGCAGCTGATGAATCAACAGGCCAAAGCCATGGGCCTGACCAACACAACTTATAAAAACCCCGAAGGCCTGACGGCGCCTGGTCACACCACCACAGCGCGGGATTTGAGCGTGCTGGCGGTGCGGCTGCTCAAGGACTTTCCCGAGTACACGCCTTACTACGCCATCAAAAAATACCGCTACCCCGGCACGCCGGCCACCAACGAGACCAACCGCAACCTGTTGTTGCTACGCGATTCGACTGTCGACGGCCTGAAAACCGGGCACACCGACGCAGCCGGCTACTGTTTGATTGCCACGGCGCAGCGCAGTTTTCCGAATCTGCTGGCATTGGCGGTCACGGCCAACACGCCGTCGGGCCCCGGCACCCGTCGACTGCTGTCGGTGGTGTTGGGTGCGTCCAGCGAAGTGTCCCGAGCCAACGAATCGCAAAAGTTGCTCAATTGGGGTTACACCGCGTTTGAGGCCGTTCGCTTATTCGACGCCAATCAAGCCGTGGCAACACCGCAAGTGTGGAAAGGTGTGGAAAACCAGATCAGACTCGGACAAACCCGCGCCATCATCGTGGCTGTACCAGCCGGTAGCGCCAACAAGATCACCACTCAGATCAGTCGGCCGGATCCGCTGGTGGCACCCTTCACGCAGGGGCAGGTGGTGGGCGTGCTGAAAGTCAAAGTGGGTGAGCAGGTACTGCCTGACATTCCGCTCCAGGCATTGGATGAGGTGCAGCTGGCGGGCACCTTGGGACGCGCCTGGGACGCCGTACGCCTTTGGATCAAGTAGTCTGATGGTGCGACAAAGCAGCTCATCCACGCTGCCGATTTGCGCCTGACTCCCAGGCAGGCTATACTTGCGGGCTTTTCCCGCGATTGGGGCGGGAGAACTTCATTGGGTAGTCGCAGCATATTCCTGAATGTGCCTGCAAATACCCCCATAAGCGTTTAGGAACAATCATTCATGCCAACCATCAATCAACTGGTGCGTCAGGGGCGGGAGGTCGAACAGACCAAATCCAAAAGCCCCGCGATGCAAAACTCACCGCAGCGTCGCGGTGTGTGTACCCGCGTGTACACCACGACGCCAAAAAAGCCTAACTCGGCTCTTCGTAAAGTCGCCAAGGTCCGCCTGACCAACGGCTTTGAAGTAATTTCGTACATCGGCGGCGAAGGCCACAACCTGCAGGAGCACTCCGTCGTGCTGGTGCGTGGTGGCCGTGTAAAGGACTTGCCGGGTGTGCGTTATCACATCGTGCGCGGTTCGCTTGACTTGCAAGGCGTGAAAGACCGCAAGCAGTCGCGCTCCAAATATGGCGCCAAGCGCCCGAAGAAGGCCTAAACCTTTCTGGTTTCAAGAAGGCCGTCGGTCTTCTGTCATGCAATGGTGTTTGAATTGTCCTGGCAGGCAAGTCAAACGAAGTGACCCGAAGCACGGAATAGTCTGTGTGGGTCGAGTAAGTGAGGGCCTTCATGGCTCTCGCGGTACCTGAACCCAGGTGCCAACTGAAGCAAGAGGTGAAAAAATGCCACGTCGTCGCGAAGTTCCTAAACGTGAAATCCTGCCGGATCCCAAGTTCGGCAATGTCGAGTTGTCCAAGTTCATGAATGTGATCATGGAAGGCGGCAAAAAAGCAGTGGCCGAGCGCATCATTTATGGCGCGCTGGAGTTCATTGAGAAAAAGAACCCTGGCAAAGATCCGGTTGAAGCCTTCACCATGGCCATCAACAACGTCAAGCCTATGGTTGAAGTCAAGTCCCGCCGTGTGGGCGGTGCCAACTACCAAGTGCCTGTTGAGGTGCGCCCGGTGCGTCGTTTGGCTTTGTCCATGCGCTGGATCAAAGAAGCTGCTCGTAAGCGCGGTGAAAAGTCAATGGCCATGCGTTTGGCCAACGAGCTGATGGAAGCGACCGAGGGTCGCGGCGGCGCCATGAAAAAGCGTGACGAAGTTCACCGCATGGCCGAAGCCAACAAGGCTTTCAGCCACTTCCGTTTCTAAGCACAGTCCCCATCTATTTGGCCGGTCAAGTTCGTGCTACCCGCTGTGGGTGGTGAGCTTGTGGCCTATCACGGAGAGTAATTTATGCCCCGCAAGACCCCCATCGAGCGATATCGCAACATCGGTATCTCGGCCCACATAGACGCTGGCAAAACCACGACCACCGAGCGCGTGTTGTTCTATACAGGCGTGAATCACAAAATCGGTGAAGTACATGATGGCGCGGCCACGATGGACTGGATGGAGCAGGAGCAAGAGCGCGGCATCACGATCACCTCGGCTGCGACCACCTGTTTCTGGTCTGGCATGGGCAAGACTTTCGACGAGCACCGCATCAACATCATTGACACCCCTGGCCACGTCGACTTCACCATTGAGGTGGAGCGTTCCATGCGTGTGCTGGATGGCGCCTGCATGGTGTACTGCGCTGTGGGCGGCGTACAGCCACAGTCGGAAACCGTATGGCGTCAGGCCAATAAGTACAAGGTGCCGCGCTTGGCGTTTGTTAACAAGATGGATCGCACCGGCGCGAACTTCTTCAAGGTCTATGACCAGATGAAGCTGCGTCTAAAGGCTAATCCAGTGCCGTTGCAGATCCCCATCGGTGCCGAAGAAGGCTTTGCCGGCGTGGTGGACCTGGTCAAGATGAAGGCCATTCTGTGGAGCGAGGCCGACAAGGGTGTGACGTTTACCTATGGTGAGATTCCCGCCGAATTAGTTGACAAAGCCAACGAATTTCGCGAGAAGCTCGTCGAGGCAGCCGCAGAGGCGTCGGAAGAGTTGATGAACAAATACCTGGAAGGCGTTGAGCTGACCGAGTTGGAGATCAAGGCTGCCATTCGCCAGCGTGCGATCGCCTGCGAGATTCAACCGATGTTGTGTGGGTCTGCGTTTAAAAATAAGGGCGTGCAAGCCATGCTAGACGCGGTGATCGAGTACATGCCGAGCCCGGTAGACATCCCGCCCGTTCCGTGTATCGACGAGAACGATCAGCCGACCACCCGTAAAGCGGATGACGGCGAGAAGTTTTCCGCGCTTGCATTCAAACTGATGACAGACCCGTTCGTGGGCCAGCTGACGTTTGTGCGCGTTTACTCGGGGGTGCTGAAGTCCGGTGACAGCGTCTACAACCCGATCAAGGGCAAGAAAGAGCGCATCGGCCGCATTGTGCAAATGCACGCAAACGCACGTGAGCCGGTGGATGAAATTCGGGCAGGCGACATCGCAGCATGCATCGGCCTGAAAGACATCATTACCGGTGAGACCTTGTGTGATCCAGAGCATCAAGTGACGCTGGAGCGCATGGTGTTTCCTGAGCCAGTGATTGCTCAAGCGGTTGAGCCGAAAACAAAGGCAGACCAGGAAAAGATGGGCATTGCATTGAATCGATTGGCGCAAGAAGATCCGTCGTTCCGCGTTCGTACCGACGAAGAGTCAGGTCAAACCATCATCGCCGGTATGGGTGAGTTGCACCTGGAGATCATTGTTGATCGCATGAAGCGCGAGTTCGGTGTGGAAGCCAACGTCGGCAAGCCACAAGTGTCTTACCGCGAAACCATTCGCAAGACGGTAGAAGACGCTGAAGGCAAATTCGTTCGTCAGTCCGGCGGTAAAGGCCAGTACGGTCATGTGGTCCTCAAGATTGAGCCCAATGAAATGGGTAAAGGCATTGAGTTTGTAGACGCCATCAAAGGTGGTGTCGTGCCGCGCGAATACATTCCTGCGGTGGAAAAAGGCATCATGGAGGCTGTCACCCAGGGCGTATTGGCCAATTACCCAGTAGTTGATGTCAAAGTGACGTTGCACTTCGGCTCGTACCACGATGTGGACTCCAACGAGTTGGCATTCAAAATGGCCGCGATTTTTGGCTTCAAAGAAGGCTGCCGCAAAGCTGGCCCGGTCATCCTGGAGCCAATGATGTCGGTGGAAGTGGAAACACCCGAAGACTATGCCGGCAACGTGATGGGTGACTTGTCAAGCCGTCGCGGCATGGTGCAGGGCATGGAAGACATGGTTGGCGGCGGCAAGGCCATCAAAGCCGAAGTTCCGTTGTCCGAAATGTTTGGCTACTCCACAACTTTGCGCTCGATGTCGCAAGGTCGTGCGACATACACCATGGAGTTCAAACACTACACCGAAGCCCCTCGCAACGTGGCTGAAGCCATCGTGGCGGCGCGCGCGAAGTAAGCGGATGGCAAACGCAGACCAGTGCAGTCTGGCTGCGAAGTCTGCGTCGAAGATTTTATTTCCCGGTCTGTGATCACACGCCCCTGCGTGCCCGTGCGCAAGGATCTGCGATGTGATGCAAACCTAAAACCTGTACACGGGCACTGCTCTTTGGAGAATTGAGAAATGGCAAAAGGAAAATTTGAGCGTACCAAGCCGCACGTCAACGTGGGCACCATTGGTCACGTCGACCATGGCAAGACCACCCTGACGGCGGCCATCACCACCGTGTTGTCGGCCAAATTTGGTGGCGAAGCCAAGGCTTAC
>JANOQJ010000012.1:0-6085 GCA_031414805.1 Comamonadaceae bacterium | reverse complement strand
GGTAGCGGTTGTGGGGGCGGTGGCTGAGCTGGCGGGTGTAGCGGGTGCTACCAGGGGTGGCGGCACAAAGTTCACCACCGCGGCCCTGGCGTCTGCGCGCAGGGCATCGATGCGCGCTTGCAGCGCCTGCGCCTGGGCGCTCAGCTGGGCTGCGCGTGCAGGGTCTGTGCAGTAGGTCTCGGTTTCTTCGTACGCATCTTGACCCGTGCCCCTTTGAACAGTTCGGGTACCCGTCAAGCTGTTCATTTCTGCGACCAGTGCAGCAATCTGGCCGTCCAGGTCTCTTGCCGCCGCCATCTGGGCGGTGTAGTCGTCGCGCACCTGGTTGGCTACGGCCACCGGCACCACGGCGTTTCGTGCCTGCACCATGTAGTCGTATTGCAGGTCGCTCATGCCTGGGGGCTGGTCCGCCGGGCGGGGCGTCAGGCGCAGGCCTTGCGCCTGGGCGATGAGGGCGTCGATCTGGGCTTCATCTGGGGGCGTGGCCTCAAAGGTGCCGTTTTCTACCGAGCCGCTGGTGCTGGTCATGGCCGTGCGCAGGGCTGCGCGCAGGGCGTCGGGGTCGGCAAGCGTCGGGTCTTTGAGCAGCCAGTTGGCCAGCATGCCGTCCATGCCGCCCACGCCGGTGCCCACCACCACCTGGTTGCCTTTGTCGTCGTAGTAGCGCACTTGGTCCTGGCCGTGCTCGTCTTTGTAGTGCAGGCGAACGCGGTCTTTGTTGTCTTGGCCGGGTTGCAGCACGTAGCCGATGCTGGGAAGTTTGTCCGGGAGGATGGCCAGGGTGGGGTTGCCTTGGGCGTCGGTGACCTGGTTGACGATGCTTTGCAGGCCTGCGGTCAGGCCGGCTAGCATTTGGGCCGCGCGGTCAGAGCCGCCGGCTTCGTCGCGGATGTCGGCAAAGGTGAGCTGGCCTTTGTCGTCCCAGGTTGCAGCGACGTGGCCGACTTGCATGGGGGGCTCTTCGTTACCCATCAGCAGGGTCATGGCCAGATTGATGGCGGTGCCCAGGCCGGGCACGAAGATGTCCAGCAGGGCCGTGGCCGCGCCCATGATGTCGCCGTTGACCAGGGCCATGAACGCGCCCGCGTAGGGAATGAACTCACTGGCCACGATGTCCAGGCCCAGGTTGGTCACCAGGAACTGGCTGGCCGCGTGGTTGCCCAGCACCAGATCGGCCACCTGCACGCCGCTGGTGAACACGCCGCCCCAGTTCTCGGCATCGATGTTGCCGGCCAGGCTCAAGCCAGCCAAGCCAATGCCCAGCCCACCCGTGACCTGTCCACCGCCCAGGCCGACGATGTTTTTGTAGAGTGAGCCGATGACGTTGACCTGCTGGATGTCGGTCATGCCACCAAAGTTGCCCAGGCTGAACAGGGTGCTAGCCAGGCTGGCGGCGCTGGCGAAGCTGGGGGTGGTGGTGGAGGTAGGGGTTGTGTCGCTTTGCAGGTCTGCGCCGTTGACGGCGTTGATGCTGCTGGGGTTGGTGGGGTCCAGCAGCCAGGCGGAGAGGTCGCCCGGGTAGTCGGGGGGGATGGGAGTGAGGGTCGGGGTGACGGTCGGCAGGCCTGAGGCGGGAATGCCGGGGACAGCCTGGCCGGAGGGGGTGACGATGGCGCCGGCTGTGTACGGCGGGTCCAAGTCAATGTCGTTGGGGTCGAAGACGGCTCCAGTGACAGGGTCCACGCTGTAGCCACCGCCCATGCTGGGTGCAGAGACAGGAGGCGCTATGAAAGATGTAGCTGGTAGAGCAGTTGTTGCAAGGGCGGGTGAAGGGTTTGGCTCTGAAACGGTGGGTTCACCTTCCAGGGTGAAGCCGGGTGCTGCAGCCAGCATCACGGGTGCAGGGGCAGGCCCGGCGACTAGTGTTGTGCTACCCGTGCCAGCAGCAATGGCTGTCAGGTCTTCATCGGACAGGGGGGCGCTGGCGGGTGGGGCGGCAGAGATAGGTGTGGGAGTGGGCGATGGGCCAGGTGAAACGGGGGCCTCGATATCAAAATCAAAGTCCCGGCTGGGTACTTTGTTTCCGCGGTGAATATCTGCACCCTCGGTGTATTGGGCTTCGTTCAGCTTTCGTTGGTTGTCTATCTCAAAATCAACGGCTAGTTTTATAAGTGGCGTGATCAGCGCTGCTTTTTCATCCAGATTGACCTGCGCTTCCAGACTTTTAGGATTAGTCTGTTGCGGTACGGTTAAAGCTGTGAAACCGTCTTTTGCAGGGGTGTATGTCTCACCACCTTTCTTTGTCGCATTTTCGAGCTGGCCAGTCTCAATATCAATTTCTTTCCTCGTGACCGTGTAAGGAACTTTAAAAAATTCTATAGCCACCTCGGGGCTGGCCATATTTAAGCCTTCTGGCGGCTTGTAAGTCACTTCCGCAATTTGCGCTCCACCTTTCTGGTCGAACGTTTCGCGGGTAAAGGTGCGATCCTTGTCAGTCAGTGTTTGTACAACCCATTTGCCGTTGATCTCACCTTCCGTTCTCCAGGTGACTATGCCGGTGCTTTCATCTATTATTTTTAACGGCACAGCCACTTGCTGATCTGGTGGATTTCGTGTGATTTGAGAAATGTTGGTGATATGGCCGTTAAATAAAGTACCTTTCTCAACGTCCGACAGCGGTAGCGTAGCCAGGTTTTCAAAGCCGGTTCTGGTTTGGCCCTGAGCTTGCAGAAGTGAGGGAATCCAGGAAGGGCGTGAAATATCTGGATTGAGAATCTGAATTTCATTTGTCCACCTGTCTTCCAATTGAATACGTTGGTCTTCTGTTTTACCGACAATGGTCTTGGCCCAAAAACCAGCAATGGCTTCCTCCTGATACGCAAGAGTGATTGGGTGATCGGCTTTCCATGCAACGACAGTTTTTAAAAAATCAATGTCAGCATCCAGGATGACCTGGTTTGCGTTGTAAACCACCTGTTTTAAAGTAAGTCCGTCGGCAGTTGTCAGGTTGCGGTCGATTGACGAGTCGTTTTTGATCTGGTTCCACGGCTTGCCATACAGCTCCAGTGCTGCACGATCACGCATATCAAATGCATACCAATAGGATCGGTCGTGCAAATTGGCACTTTGACCAATGATGGAGTTTGCGATGATATTTCGGTCAACGTTGCCTTCATATTTTTGGCTGGCAGTGAAGAGTATCTGCGCAGCGTAGGCTTGCGCATCCAGATTGTAGCTGCCATTGGGGTTGACGAATACCGTTCCAGGCACTTTCAATGAAATACCAACCATATAGTCCGGACCGGCTGAATTATCCCAACGCCCAACGATGTCTTTATCTGAATTTGCCTGTCCCATGTCAATCCCTTTTTGAATACTCGAACAAAAAACTACCGTATTATTGAATTTATCGACAGCCTACAAAACCCACATCACCAAAACAGCCTCGAATGGCTTTAAAGGTGCCATCGCTCAAGTTTCCTAACACGAAACGACTCGCGCGAATTTCCAAACGACCGCCTAGGCCAATCACTACATACTTCTGGCTTCCTGACAAATCAACCATAGCCACACGTGAACCCCACATGACAGGTGAAGTATTCCGCCCATAAAACTCGGGGGGGAAATAGCCGCCACCTTCCCATAACTTTTTAATGGTTGTTTGTTTTTCCATGTCATACAGATACGCTGAGAATCCACCTAGCTCCATAACCGTGCTGCCCTTCATGACCAGGAACCGGCCATCTGCCGTTGCATCCATAAAGTGCTCCACGCCGTAGTTAGGCTCTTTTTCCACAATTCGCTGAAGGTTGTCGTTGGTCAATAAAGTATTCAGTGGTACCCGAAAAATATAAGAGCCCCTGTCTTTCAACACAGGCGGCGGATTTCTGGCGGGTAATTCGCCATTGAAGTCATTGCTCACCGCCAGGGCCTTGCCCCCCTCGATGTAGCGCGGCCCTCCTAGTGGGGTACCCCAAACGATTTCATCGAGCTTGCGTTCTTTGCCGGTATTCAGGTCGTACTCATAGAGATTCAAGTCACTGCGCTGGTCTTTACCCAGCAGTGCATTGCCCCGGCCCCGCCAGTAGGCAAGCTTGCTTCCATCGGGGGAGAAGGTGGGGTGGTAGACCGCCGCCCCAGTGAAATCGCCCGGGCGGGCGGCTGCAATCAGTTCGGGGGTGACGGTGCGGCCCACGATCTGGCGTACCAAAGCGCCGTTGGCATCCAGTAGTTGTAGGCCCTGGTCTTCGGGCAGGCAACGCTCTGTACTGGGCCCACAGCCGTAAACGCTGGCGGCAATGAACCTACCGGTCGGGTCAAAGGCTGTGTAGTAGTAAGTCAGGCGGCCACCACTTTGCCGCTTGGCCAGTTGGGGTAAATCCTCGTAGGTACCTGTTGCGATGACCCAGCGGCGCAACAAACAGTTTTCTGTTGCGTCCTGGCACAAGGTCATCAACACATATCGGTCATCAGGACTGATGGTGGCAAAGCGGGTCGTCCAGCTGCGGGGCGGTGTAGTGACGCCTGTTGCAGTGGTTTTGGGTGCGGTACGGATTTGTAGGGCTTGGTTGATCTCGGGCTCGCACAGATACCACTCACCTTTGCATTGGCGCGCTGCCATGTCGTTGTCGTGGGCGAAGGGGGTGTTAGCCCATTTGGTTTGAAGTGCACGCCGCTCAGCGTCTTTGGCCAAGCCCTCCTGATCAGTAGGCCGTCTTAAGCCGTTCTTTTCAATAACACCCCAGCCTGGCGGTAGCTTTCCGGAGGCTTTCCACTCCCGAAGAATGGTCATCCACTCCGCTTGAGCCTTGGCCTCATTCTCTGCAGCCACCTCAAACCTGTTTTGTGCGCAAGCACCCATGCTGATCACTACGCCAATCACCAGCAGCAAGCGCCACATTAAAAAATGTCTTGTGTTCATGAATTTCTCTCGTTCACAGTGAAGGCCAGCGTTAGCTGTCGGTTTGATTGGAGTTTTGCGAATGCGTGTGTTTGCACGATGCCGTCCCTGGGTTTTGTTGCCGTTGCACTTGCCGTTGTTATTTTTCTGGCGGGTGCGATTGTCTTGTCTGGTTACGAGATTGCCAATACGCAGTTACATCTTTCGCATGTGTTTTGTGCATTCCGTTGGTTGATTGACGCTTCAGCATGCTCCTATTTAAATAGCTGCTTGAGCAGTATTTAAAAGGGTGGGTGAGCTGTTTGGCATGTAAACGCCCGCGCTTGAGTTGGTTATTGATCCGGCCCGACGCAGTTCGAGATTTCCGCTGCGGTTATGCACAGGTTCCCCAGGCAACCCGAACCCCCCGTTCAGGCTGGGCTGAGGAGCGCAAAACCCAGTGGATCAGGGCACGTGCTTGTTTGAGCCGCAGGCGAGTTTGCACGTGACCCCACTGGGTTTGAGCACCGCAAGGAACCCGCAGCGAAGCGAAGGGGCCCAGACTGCGGGTCGCCTTTCTTTTGCTTACTTTTCTTTGGCGACGCAAAGAAAAGTGAGTCGCTGTCGGGCGACCCCGACATCTACGCGTGCCAACTCGCCGCTCTTTCGGTGCTGGAGTGAATCTGGCCGGGCCGTTGTAGTTGGCGTCGGGCGTGAAGATGACTTGTGGCTCGCCGGTGGCCGGGTCAGTGCCCAGGGCCACTGTGCCGTGGGTCTGGCCGGGCAGAGCCGCCACGCCTGTGATGCGCAGCACATCGTTGGCCAGGGCGGGGTTGCGGCTGCTGTTGGTGGTGTCGGGGTCAATATCGTTGCCAAGCAGCGCGCTGGCGTTGATGCGCAGCACCGTGTCTTCGGGGGAAGCAATGGGCGTTGTCAGCCCATCATCTACGCCGACTGGCACATCGTTGATTTCCGCCAGGTTCACGGTCACGCTGCCGTTGGCGGTGCCGCCCTCGCTGTCTTGCACGGTGTAAGTAAACGTGGCTTGCCCGGCGTAGTGGGCCTCGGGTGTGAAGACGATGCGCTGGTTGCCAGCAATGGTTTGAATGCTGACGCTGCCGTGCTGGGCATTGCTCACGGCGCTGATGCGCAAAGGCCCCGGGCTGTCGATGTCGCTGTCGTTGGCCAGCAGCAGCGCCGGGTCAAACGTCAGTTGCGTGTCTTCGTTGGCCGCCACTGTCTCGCCTTGCACCACCGGCAGGTCGT
>JANOQJ010000011.1:0-13683 GCA_031414805.1 Comamonadaceae bacterium | reverse complement strand
AGTGCGTTTACGAATTCGCCAGTGCTGCTGGCTACGCAGAATCCGGCAGCCACGCTTGATCTGAGGTTTCCTGGGCAGATGGTGGATGTGGAGACGGGGCTTTTTTATAATCAATTTCGGTCATATTGGCCGATTCATGGGCGGTATACGCAGTCTGACCCGATTGGGCTGGCGGGGGGATTGAATCGGAGGGGGTATGTCAGTGGTAACGCGCTAGCTCGAACTGACCCCCTTGGTTTGTGGATTACAGCAGTGTATGACCATGCGAAGGGTAAACTGTATTATTACGACGACGTAACCGATACGTTCGGTGTTGGAAATTTTGAATCTGGCGGCAAGCCATGGGGAGATGCTATTCCTAATGGTAAATATGATTTATTGGATCATCCCGATCCAGATTTCTTGCGGCTTGAACCATCAGATTCACCGTATGGGGACGACACCGATAACCGGACAGGTCGAGACAAATTTAGACTGCATAGACCTGGGCGTACTGTCGGATGTATCGCGGCAACAGATCCAAGCGAATGGATAAAGATAAGAAATGCCATAAGAAATACCAAAACAACCGATCAAGTTTTTGTAAAAAGCAAGTCAAGAAATCCATGGACACCAAAACTAGAAACCCTACGACGATTCGGCACTTTAATTGTGACCGATTCGAATTAATATGTTAATGCTCTTGCGCGTATTTCCGGTGCCAGTCTTATTGATGTCCGCATTTGTTGACATTCTTGTTCTTGAACGATTTTTTGCAGCGTTGCTTAAACTCTATAAATTCAAGTTCGACTGGCCTTCGCCAATTTATTTAAATGGCACTACGTTAATTTATTTTTTCATGGGTATTTCTACGTTTATTTTGATAAATGTATTGCTGATTCATGCATCCAAACAATTGGCGTCCGCACGAAAGGTTTTTGTGGTATCAGTAAGCATCAATTTCTTAAGTGTCGGCATAGTGCTTTTTATGTTGGCAAGCAAACTTGCAGTAATAAACTGACACCATACTGAGGTTCACAATGCTGCTCCCTGTGAATCCGTCAAAGCCTTCATTCACGTCAATCTGCAATCCAGAGATCGCCTGTGAATCTTGGCGTTTATGCATCGAATCTGCCATCAGCCCACATAAAGCCTGCTCAAGCAGCTATTAACTTCATAGCGCGTAGCTTGTCCTTTCAAACCCAACCGCTTGCCCTGAATGGCCGCATGACCGCCAGCGAACTGGCCAGCTACAGCTTCGACGCCGCAAGCCGCATCACCGCCATCACCCAACAACTGTGGGCCAGCCGCACCGTCACGCAAACCGTGGGCACGGGCACGGCAACAGTGACGGAGTGCTACAAGACCCCGCAAACCTGGACCGCCAGCTACAACAACCGCAACCGTTTAACCGGCTTTGTGCGCGGCGGCTCAGAGACCCGCTACACCTACGACGCCAACAGCAACCGCCTGAGCGCCATCGACAAAACCATCAGCGACACCAATCTCAATGGTGCGCCCGACACCAGCCTGACCACCAGCCAACGCACCACCCTGGCTGCCACCAGCAACCGCTTGCTGGGCTTCAAGCAAAGCATCACCCGGGTACGCGGCACCCAAACCCTGTCCACCACAGCCGCCAGCGTGACCTACACGGTGGATGCCAACGGCAACCTGACCAGCGACGGCTTGCGAACGTTTGAATACGACGAATCCAACCGCTTGAGCAAAGTCAAAGTCTTGAAAGATGGAGAAGCGGCCAGCATCAAGTACCTGTACAACGCCATCATCTGAATATTGAGAATATTGAGGGTCAGGTCTTTTCAAAATCACATTGAAAATTGATCAAGACCTTTGCAACCGCTGCGCAACCACATCCCGGCAAACTCCACTCGTGAATCCACCAAGACAGCATCCAACTTGTCATGCAAGGCTACCTGTGAATATTGTCGTTTATGCATCAAATGTGCCTCCCGCCCTTGTAGAAACTGCTCAAGCAGCTATTGAATCCGTAGCAATTTGTTTGAGCACTCGACCCTAAACCTGCGCCGGCCACGACACCCGCAACCGCCTGACCGGCTTGGTACGGGGTGGCCCGGAGAACGGCTGCACCTACGACGCCAACTCAAACCGCCTGACCTTTATCAACAAAACCATCAGCGACACCAGTCAGATAGGCGCGTTTGTTATCACGGTGCCAGCAACCGCTTACACACCAAACAAGCCTTCAGCCCTTGTAAATACTGCTCAAGCAGCTATTAATTCAATAGCTGCTTGTCTTTGATTCAATCGACCATCTCGTCAAAATGCAACAAATTGAATAATACGAAAGGGTGACTTTCGACACTTGGCAAGTGGCGATGAGAGCGGTATCTTGTGCTTCGGTGTTGTTGCCGATTTTCCGAAGGTGCTGACCATGGCTGACTTAATTGTGTTGCAGGGAAATGTTGGCTCCAATGCAGATAATCTTCCAGCAGATGTTTTGCAAATAGGGGCTGCACTGATCGCCATTGGCCCCCAACGTGGGGGCGTGCTGACGGTTCCACTGTCCATCGAAGCACTTGCCGCAGCGATCAAGAATTTTCAGATATTCCACAAGTTTGCTATTCGAGACGGAAAAGTAGATAAGAGTGGAAATACGATCAAGAAAATCAATCAACTATTAAACCCAGGTGCGGCACCAGGCCCAAACATTCCACGGGTACGCACCGGAAGTCTGCTCCCCATCAAACCGCCCGGCACTTCTGACAAAGTAGAAGCCACTGTTTGGACACCGCAGGAGCAGTCTTTTTTTACCGATATGGTTTTCCAATGGACCACAGCATCGGGCAAGGGACGGGTTTTTTATTTTGAGCTTGATGAAGATGTGGTGCCGAACTGGTTTGGTATTCTGGTTCCAGATGGTTTAACGGCGTTTGACAATATTCATATATTTTTTCACCCAACACCCGGGCAAGTTGAAGGTAACCCCTATAAAGATGCCGCCTATCAGGCAAAGACCAACTGGAGTGGAATTTTTCATTATTTGTCTGACAGCTTCGCGTCGCAATTTTGCGCTGCAAATACAAATCAAGTGCTGGTCATGCCGCTGATGACGGAGAGTACACATGAAACATGCGGAATTTTCCCGAAACGTTGGGAATCCATTGTGGGTCGAATACTGGGCCAAATACAGTTTGGCGACCCATCGGCAGCCGCCATTGGCATATCCAGCGTGGTGGTCTCCAGTTTCAGCTCGGGAATTAGTTATTCAGCTGCATTTCGCAGCGGGGCCGGTCTAGGTGGCAGGCTGCGGGGCATTATTGATCTGGACGGAATGTATTCAACCTACCGCGCCAAATCCATCGCCCTGCCCCCGCGAGCGGTTCGCGTGTGGCAGGCATACCCGGGGGGGAGTATTGCGTCGCTGGCTGCGCGCAACACTTTTCCTGTGCACCTTCCTCGTTGGCGGGGCGGGGGGCCTTATAAGAACGCTCACCTGACGGGCGGGCAGCTTCACGGGGCCATTCCACAACAAATGATGTTGATTGCGTCTCGGCGGGCCGTCACCAGTTAGGGACCCTCCGACTATTGATACGGACCGATGAAGTGTTAGACCGTTCGCCCTGAGGTGGCTGTTCCGATCATCCTGAGGTATCGAAGGAAGGGCTCGCGAGGGCTTCGATACCTCAGCCCGAACGGGAAACTTAATGCTTTTTCGGCCGTATCAATAAGTAATTGGCCGTTTGAGCATCCACCCCTCTACTTCGGCAAAAACAGCAACCAATAAACCAACAGCAGATTGAACAAACCACTCACCACCGCCACCAGTTTCCACAACAGGGCCGGATCGCGCGCCAGGAGTGGCGTGGCGTGTGGTGCGGTGAGCGGGCGGGATGCACCGCGCTCCAGCGCCAGCAAAAACTCCTCGGCGGTTTCAAAGCGGTGGCGCGCATCACGGGCGACGGCTTTGAGCACGATGTGGTCCAGCCAGATGGGCACTTCGGGGTTGTGGCGGCTGGGAGGTGTGGGGTCGCGGAAGTAGCGGCCAGACTGGTGGGGCAGCACCTCGCCGTAGGGTAGCTTGTGGGTGAGCAGCTGGTACAGGGTGACGCCCAGGGCAAACAGGTCGCTCTGGGCATTGGGCGTTTGCGCGGCGGCCTCGCCGCCATGCACCGACCAGCCCCACTGCTCGGGGTTGATGTAGCTGGGTGTGCCGGCATGCAACTCGCGCAGGGCTTGGGGTTCGCGGCCGCTCAGGGCCACGCCCAGGTCGAGCAGGCGCAGCACCCCGTCTTCGCCCTGGTGCAGGTTGGCGGGTTTTATGTCGCGGTGGATCACGCCCTGCCGATGCAGGCGGCCCAGGGCTTTGAGGGTTTGGCTGACTTGCTGCACCACTTGCGGTATGGCCGGATGCTGCTGTCGGGCCAGGATCTGGGCAAGGGTTTCGCCGCTGTGCCAGTCGTAGATCAAATAGAAGGCGCTGGCCTCGGGCAGACCGGGCAAGCGCTCATGCAAGGTGACCAGGTGCTCGGCCGCGCGGGATGACTGCATGCGTTTGGCCAGCCACGCTTCATGCGCGAGCATGGCGCGCTCTTGCGGGTCGTGGGCGCGGGCGGGGTGCAGGGTTTTGAGGGCGTAGAGCTTGCGGGTTTCGGGGTGCCGTACTTGATACAGCAGGTTGATGCCGCTGTCGGCTACCAGCGCGGTGATGGTCAGGCCGTCCAGCGCATCACCCACCTTCAACTTCGCAGGAATCGGCAAGGTGTTGGCACGCCTGTTTTCGTCTTGCAGGTTGCCATCCAGCAGGCCCAGCACGCGAATCACCAAGGCCGTGGCGTTATCCAGACTGCCTGCGCGCAGGGCAGCTTGCACCACTTGCGCGCTGATGGCTTGGGCGGTACCGGAATCTTCAGCTTGCACATCGTGCTGCACATCAGGATTGATCAACCCGCGCAGGCTGGCCTTGCTCAGCACCCCATGCACCCCATCGGACAACAGCACAAATACATCGCCCACCAGCAGATCACCCGACTGATAGTCGACCACCAAGTGATCTTGCGCACCCACAGCCCGCAGCAGTTGGTGGGCAAAGTCAGGATGAGGCACCGTGTGGTCGGTGGTGATCTGGGTGAACTGCCCGGCGCGCAGCAGGTAGGCCCGCGAGTCGCCGACATGGGCCAGGGTGTAGGACTGGCCGCGCAGCACCACGGCGGTCAGCGTGGTCAGGCCCAGCACGGGTGCGCGGCGGCGGTTGATGCCGGCCAGCCAGGCGTTTTGGGCACCGATCACGCGGTCCAGCGCCACGGTGGTGTCCCAGGTTTCGGGCGTGCCGTAGTAGTCACGCACCAAACTGGTCACCGTGGTTTGCGCGGCTTCACGCCCCATGCCGCCGGTGCTCACGCCATCGGCAATGGCCGCAATCGCGCCCATGCCGCTCTCGTGTGCCTCGGGCAACATGGCGGCGGCAAAGTCCTCGTTAATAGGCTTTTTGCCTGCGGCAGACGAAAAACCGATATCGAGTTCAAACATGTTGTGGGTTGCCATGCACCGGATTCAAGCAAGATTGATGCACACCAATACGCCAACTTGGTGCGATGCAGCAAGTTAATGCATGCGTCCCTGGGGCCACGCACCAAAAACACACTGGCACGGCCTTTGCACCTGTAGCGGCATCTGATTTGTTTGGAGGCTGCGTGAAAAAGTCAAAGTTGGTGATGGTGGGCAATGGCATGGCGGGGGTTCGCACGATTGAAGAGCTGCTGAAAATTGCACCTGATTTGTACGACATCACCGTGTTTGGCGCCGAGCCGCACCCCAACTACAACCGCATTTTGCTCAGCCCCGTGCTGGCCGGTGAGCAAACGCTGGACGAAATCGTGCTGAACAGCTGGGACTGGTACACCGAAAACCACATCACGCTGCATGCGGGCAAAAAGGTCGTAGAAGTTGATCGAGTCAACCGCATTGTCAAAGCCGACGACGGCACCGAAGTGGAATACGACCGCCTGCTGATGTGCACCGGCTCCAACCCCTTCATTCTCCCCGTGCCTGGCAAAGACCTGGATGGCGTGATTGCCTACCGCGACATTGCCGACACCAACGCCATGATTGACGCCTCGGTGAAATACAAAAAAGCGGTCGTCATTGGCGGTGGCCTGCTAGGCCTGGAGGCAGCCAATGGCTTGATGCTGCGCGGCATGGAAACCACGGTGGTGCATGTGATGCCTTGGCTCATGGAGCGCCAGCTCGACGAGGTGGCGGGCAAGCTGCTGCAAAAGTCGCTGGAAGTCCGGGGTTTGAAGTTTTTGATGGGGGCGCAGACGCAGGAGCTGGTAGGCGGCGAGAACGGCAGGGTCACCGCGATCAAATTCAAAGACGGTACCGAACTGCAAACCGACCTGGTGGTGATGGCCGTGGGCATTCGCCCCAACACGCAACTCGCACAGGCCATGCGCCTGCACTGCGACAAGGGCATCGTCGTCAACGACACCATGCAAACCACCACCGACGCGCGCATTTACAGCGTGGGCGAATGCGCTGCACACCGCGGCATTGCGTATGGCCTGGTCGCGCCACTGTTTGAGCAGGCCAAGGTCGCGGCCAACCACCTGGCGCAATTTGGTATTGGCCGCTACACCGGCTCGCTGACATCGACCAAGCTGAAAGTCACCGGCATTGATTTGTTCAGCGCGGGCAATTTCCAGGGCGGCGACAACACAGAAGAAATCGTGATGAGCGACCCGTTCGGCGGGGTCTACAAAAAGTTGGTCATCAAAGACGACAAGCTGGTGGGTGCCTGCCTGTATGGCGACACGGTCGACGGCAGCTACTACTTCAAGCTGCTGCGCGATGGCCGCAGCGTGGCCGACATTCGCGACAAGCTGATGTTTGGCGAGTCCAGCATTGGCGATGTGGGCCACGAAGGCCACACCAAAGCCGCCTCCATGCCCGACAGCGCCGAGGTGTGCGGCTGCAATGGCGTGACCAAGGGCACGATCTGCAAGGCCATCAAGGAAAAAGGCTTGTTCACGCTGGAAGAGGTGAAAAAGCACACCAAGGCCAGTGCCAGTTGCGGCTCCTGCACCGGGTTGGTCGAGCAGATTTTGATGTTCACAGCCGGTGGCGACTACTCGGCCGCGCCCAAGCTCAAAGCCATGTGCGGCTGCACCGACCACGGCCACCAGGCGGTGCGCGAGGCGATTGTGAAAAACAAGTTGCTGACCATTGCCAGCGTGTACCAGTCCATGGGCTGGCGCACGCCCAATGGCTGCTCCAGTTGCCGCCCAGCCATCAATTACTACGTCACCAGCTCCTGGCCCAAAGAAGCCAAAGACGACCCGCAAAGCCGCTTCATCAACGAGCGCAGCCACGCCAACATCCAGAAAGACGGCACCTACAGCGTGATTCCCCGCATGTGGGGCGGGGAGACCACCGCCAGCGAATTGCGCCGCATTGCCGACGCGGTGGACAAGTACAAGATTCCCACCGTCAAGGTCACCGGCGGCCAGCGCATTGACTTGCTGGGCGTGAAAAAAGAAGACCTGAAAGCCGTGTGGCAAGACATCGGTATGCCCAGCGGCCACGCGTATGCCAAGGCGCTGCGCACCGTGAAGACCTGTGTGGGCAGCGAGTGGTGCCGCATGGGCACGCAAGACTCCACCCAAATGGGCAAAGACCTGGAGCGCGCCATGTGGCGCATGTATGCACCGCACAAGGTGAAATTTGCGGTTTCAGGTTGCCCGCGTAACTGTGCAGAAGCCGGCATCAAAGACGTGGGCATCATCGGCGTGGAAAGCGGCTGGGAGATGTATGTGGCCGGCAACGGCGGCATCAAAACCGAAGTGGCCCACTTCTTCACCAAGCTGAAAACACCTGCCGAAGTGCTGGAGTACACCGGCGCGTTCTGTGAGCTGTATCGCCAGGAAGGCTGGTATCTGGAGCGCACGGTTCACTACGTGTCGCGCGTTGGGCTGGACTACGTGAAGAAGAAAATTCTGGATGACCACGAAGGCCGCAAGGCGCTGTGGGAGCGCCTGCAGTTTGCGCTGGATGGTGAGCCCGATCCGTGGTTTGAGTTTGACAAGGCGGCCGTGGATACGCGGCAGTTTGAGGCGATTGCGGTTTGAATGCTGGTTCAATTTTTGAACGCAAAGAATTCGCAGAGAACGCAGAAAAAGATAGACCAAGCAAGAAGCAAATCTGAAATTTTGGATGTTCCCTCTGCGCCCTCTGCGTAACCTTCGCGTCCTCTGCGTTCAAAGCTCCCGATCCCCTGAACTTCGAGTAAAAAAATATGAGTGAATGGAAAATGATTTGCCTGGTCACCGACATTCCGGTGCTGGGCTCACGCCGCGTGTCACGCAACAGTGGCATGGACGTGGCCGTGTTTCGCAACAGCGAAGACCAGGTGTTTGCACTGCTGGACCGCTGCCCACACAAAGGCGGGCCGCTCAGCCAGGGCATCGTGCACGGCACCAGCGTGGCCTGCCCGCTGCACAACTGGAACATCGGGCTGGCCGACGGCTGTGCCAAAGCACCCGATGAAGGGTGTACGCCGAAGTTTGCAGTGCAGGTGACGGATGGGGCTGTATATCTGGATATGCAGGAACTGGCTACGCACGCGCTGGATTTGCACAAGCCGCTGGCGGGGCCTGCATTAAAGGTCTTGTCCCCTCTCCCCCTGGGAGAGGGCTAGGGTGAGGGCTCCCCTCACGCCAAGAGGTGGCCACGACGCAGGCCCTCACCCCCGCCCTCTCCCAGGGGGAGAGGGAGTAAGGCAGACCAAATCCACCTGCCCTTACTGTGGCGTGGGTTGTGGCGTCGTTATCGAAAGCGACGGTACGCAGATCACCGGCGTCAAAGGCGACCCCGACCACCCCGCCAACTTTGGCCGTTTGTGCACCAAGGGCTCCACCCTGCACCTGACCGCCACCGCCGCCGTCACGCTGCAAACTAGGCTGCTGTACCCCATGCAACGCGCCCAGCGCGGTGACAAACCACTGCGCACCACCTGGGACGCAGCGCTCGACACCGCCACGCAAAAGTTCGCGCAAGTCATCACCGACAACGGCCCCGATGCCGTGGGCTTTTACATCTCCGGCCAGCTCCTCACCGAGGACTATTACGTGTTCAACAAGCTGGCCAAGGGCTTGATTGGCACCAACAATGTCGACACCAATTCCCGCCTGTGCATGAGCAGCGCGGTGGCGGGCTACAAGCAGACCCTGGGTGCCGATGCGCCACCCAATTGCTATGACGACGTGAACCATGCACGTTGCATCTTCATCGTCGGCAGCAACACCGCCTACGCCCACCCCATACTTTTCCGCCGGATTGAAGACGCCAAGAAGGCTAACCCGGCACTGAAAATCATTTTTGCTGACCCGCGCAAGACCGACACCGCCGAGATTGCCGATCTGTACCTGCCCATTCAGCCCGGCACCGACGTGATGCTGTTCAACGGCATGCTGCACATCATGTTGTGGGAAGGCTGGACCGATGCCGCCTACATTGCCGCCCACACCCACGGCTTTGACGACCTGAAGGCCACGGTGCGCGACTACACGCCTGACCTGGTGGCACAGACTTGCGGCATCAAGAAAGAAGACTTGCTCGCTGCTACCCGGCTGTTTGCTGGCTTCAGTGAAAACAATGCCTCACACCGCCAGCCGACGCTCAGCCTGTACTGCCAGGGCCTGAACCAGTCCAGCAGCGGCACTGCCAAAAACGCCGCGCTCATCAACCTGCACCTGGCCACCGGCCAGATTGGCAAACCCGGCGCAGGCCCGTTTTCCCTGACCGGCCAGCCCAACGCCATGGGTGGGCGCGAGGTAGGCGGCCTGGCCAACCTCATCAGCGCCCACCGCGACATGGCCAACCCCGCACATCGCGCCGAAGTGGCTGAGCTATGGGGCGTGCCCGATGTGCCCAGCAAGCCCGGCAAAACGGCGGTCGAGATGTTCCAGGCCGCCGCCGACGGCGAAATCAAAGCGCTGTGGATTGCCTGCACCAACCCCGCGCAATCGATGCCCGATCTGGCCACCGTGCGCCGCGCCCTGGAGCGCTGCGAGTTCGTCGTCGTGCAGGAAGCCTTCGCTACGACCGAGACCTGCCGCTACGCCGACCTGCTGCTACCCGCCACCACCTGGGGCGAAAAAGAGGGCACGGTCACCAACAGCGAGCGCCGCATCACGCGGGTGCGGGCGGCTGTGGCTGCGCCGGGAGAAACCAAGCACGACTGGTCGATTGCGGTCGAATTTGCGCAGCGGCTGGAAGTAGAGCTCGAAACAAATGGGGTCAGATCCAAATTCAGGACGGCAAACGCATCGGAGACTCAAAACGCTTTACGAAATTTGGCTCTGACCCCATTTGTTTCGGGCGGCCCGGAAACTACAAGTGCCTTGCACCCTCCCCTTCCGGGGGAGGGCGGGGGTGGGGGCACGCGCGATACAAACTCATCCATACGCGTGCCCCCATCCCCCTTCGACAAGCTCAGGACAGGCCAAGCTTCCCTCAGAGGGGGAAGGAGCCTATTTGACTACCCCACCCCCGAATCCATCTGGCTCGAGCACCGCGAATCCACCCGAGGCCGCGACCTGGACATCACCGGCCTGAGCTACGAACTGCTGGAACAGTCCCCCCAACAATGGCCCTTCAAAACCGGCGACACCGCCGGCAAGCAACGCCTGTACGAAGACGCCGTTTTCCCCACCTCCGACGGCAAGGCCAAGTTCGCCAACACCGTCTACAAACCCGTGGCTGAACCACGCGAATCGCGCTACCCGTTCAGCCTGACAACCGGCAGATTAAGAGACCAGTGGCACGGCATGAGCCGCACCGGCACTCTGGGCCGCCTGTTCGGCCACGTGGCCGAGCCTGTGGTGCAAATGAACCCCCAAGACATGGCCCGCCGCCTGTTGAAAGAAGGCGACCTGGTGCACCTGACCAGCAAACGCGGCGCCATCGTGTTGCCCGTGCAAGCCAGCAACGAGATCGGCTTCAGTCAGGCCTTTGTCGCCATGCACTGGGGAGCGGAATTTCTCAGCGGCTGCTCATCCACAGGCGAGCGGCTGGCGGGCATCAATGCCGTCACCACCTCGGCTTATTGCCCCACGTCCAAACAGCCTGAACTCAAGCATGCGGCCGTCAAAATCCTGAAGGCTGAGCTGCCGTGGAACCTGCTTGCGGTGGCCTGGTTGCCGCAAAACCAAGCCCTGGCCGCCAGGGAGCAGCTCAAAGAAAAAATGGCGCTGTTTCCGTTTGCCAGTTGCGTACCCTTTTCCAACAACGCACCGCTCTCGTCAACCGACCAGCGCAGCGGCGTGTTGTTTCGCGCGGCCAGCTATGAAGCCCCGCCCGACGAGGTACTGGCGCAGATGGAAGCCCTGCTCGGCCTTGATACACCGGATTCCCTGCGCTACGCCGACAAAAAGAAAGGCCAGCACCGCGCAGTGCGGCTCGTGCGCGCGGGTGACGCTGCCCACCTGCAAGCCTTTTTGCTGGCCGGCGACACCAGCGCCCAAGCCTGGATCAGCACGTTACTGCGCCAGGAACTGCCCGCCCAAGCCTACGGCCGCCTGCTGCTGGCCCCCGGCGCCAAGCCCCCGCTGGCAGTGCTCGATGCGGCCGACGGCCAGCAGGTGTGCAGCTGCTTTAACGTGAGCGACGTCGCTATCAGCGCTCACTTGGCAACCACCAACCCCCACGCGGAGACCGCCGAGCAGCGCCTGGCCTCGCTGCAAACCGCGTTGAAGTGCGGCACCAACTGCGGCAGCTGCGTGCCGCAACTCAAGCGCATGGTGCGGGTCAGCATGGCGTCTGCTGTAGCGACAGCGTCTTGATTGTTGCGTTGGAACTGCTACTGATTCAGTAGCTGCTTGAGCAATAAACACAAGGGCTGAGCACGGTTTTCACCAAAATTCAAAATTCAGATGTTTCCCGTCCGCCACTGACCCATCCGCCACTGCCCCAAGGCAAGGCGAAGTAGAACGATTGGCCTAACTGGTAACACGCCGCTGGTAGTCTCTGAGGCTTTTGACACAACACCTCGGAGACAACATGCCGCAAACCACGAACCAGACCGCCCTGGCAACCACCTGCCACCACCCGGTCGCCGAAATCGCCAGCCAAGCTGTTGGCCTGACGCGACGCAAACTGGCAAAAGTTGCGCTTTCAGGTGCATCGGCCTACGTGGGTTTTCCGCTGCTGCAAAACGCCCAGGCGCAATCCGCCGCAGCCCTGTCGGGCATCACACCGACCGAAATCCGCATCGGCCAGACGGCTGCCACCACCGGGCCCCTGAGTGCCGCCAACTTGCAGGCCATCGCAGCCGCCCGGGCGGTGTTTGAGTCTGCCAATGCAAAGGGCGGTATTCACAAACGCAAACTGGTATTGGCGACCTTGGATGACGCCTATGACTCCGCCCGCGCCGTAGAAAACGTCCGCAAACTGGCCACCAACGAGAACGGCGTTTTCACGTTCTTTGGCATTGGCGGCGCACCGGCAAATCTGGCCGTGGCACCGTACCTGCAGGAAATCAAGGTTCCCCATGTGGCACCACTGACCGGCACAGACGCTTTGCGCACGCCGGAAAACACCATGGCATTTCACATTCGCAGCCCCTATTCGCTGGAGCTGGCCAAGATTGCCAACTACATGGCCACCACCGGTTTCAACGAGATTGCGGTGCTGCACTCGGACAACGCCTTTGGCAAAGGCTCACTCGCTGGTTTTCAGCAACTGGCTGCCAAAGAAGGCCTGAAAATCGTCGCGGCGGTAGTCATGCCCGACAAGCTGGACAACCCCGCCAGCATCACCGAAGCACTTATCAAATCCAAAGCCAAAGCGGTGCTGGGCGTGGTCGCCGCCAACTCCGCGTTGGGCTGGGCCAAAACGGAATTGCCCAAGCTCGGCCGCCCGTACATGACGCTCAGCCTGCTGGGCAACGAGGGCACCGTGCGCCTGCTGGGCGAAAGCGCCACCGGGTTGATCGTGTCGCAAACCGTGCCCTACCCCTACAGCCGCAAGTACCCCATCGCCAATGAATATGTGAGCCTGATGAAAGACGCCCCGCAAGGCAGCCTGGGTTTTTCGGGCATGGAAGGCTTTATTGCCGCCAAGGTTTTGGTGGAAGCGCTGGATCGCGCCGGGCCCAACCTGACCCGTGACGGCTTCATCAAAGCCCTGACAGCGAAAAAGTTTGATCTGAACGGCTACACCGTCGATTTTTCGGGCAACAAGCGGGTGGGCTCTACCTTTGTGGAGCTGTCGTTCATCCAGTCGGGTGGCAAGTTTGTGCAGTAGCGCGGTTTCGGGCTGAATTGATATAAAAATGCCGTTCAGCCCTTATAGATACTGCTCAAGCAGCTATTATTTTCATAGCAATTTAATTGCGCCCGGTGAAGTGCGTGCAATTGCCTCGGTGGTTTCCTTACTTATTCGGCCCGATGAAGTTTGCAGTTTCGCTTGGACTGAGCGTAGGGAACCTCTGCAAACAGAAACCCCGTTCAGGCTGGGCTGAGGAGCGCAAAAGCCAGTGGATCAGGGCACGTGCTTGTTTGAGCCGCAGGCGAGTTTGCACGTGACCCCACTGAGTTTGAGCACCGCAAGGTACCCGCAGCGAAGCGAAGGGGCCCAGACTGCGGGTCGCCTTTCTTTTGCGTGACTTTTCTTTGGCGAAGCAAAGAAAAGTGAGTCGCTGTCGGGCGACCCCGACATCTACGC
>JANOQJ010000010.1:0-25580 GCA_031414805.1 Comamonadaceae bacterium | reverse complement strand
TCCAAGTGGTGGCCCCACACACGTTAAGCCTGCTCACCCTCAAAACCGGCCTGTTTACCGCCCACGGTCGTGATGCGGCGGGCCAGGTGTGGTGGGACGCACTGGGCGTTGACACGAGCGCCACGCCACCTACCGCATGGCCGACAGGCCCGCCCGCATCCAGCGCACGCCGACACGCGTCGCACAAAGGCAGCTACGGCGACGTCGCCGTGATCGGCGGCGCGCCCGGCATGACCGGCGCCGCCCTGCTGGCCGCCCGCGCCGCGCTGCATGCCGGCGCAGGCCGGGTTTTTGTCGGTCTTTTGGATCACTCGCCACTGTCCGTAGACCCACAGCAGCCCGAGCTGATGCTCTCAGCCGTATTGACCGCTGACCGGCTGGTGCAGGGCTCAAACACCAGCGTGATTGATTAAGTATTCACGCCTCAATCGGAAAAGCAGGTGTCCGACTAAAGGCCGGCGGTATGTATTTCTGCCCCGTCAAATTCGGCAGAATCATCGGTGCATCGTGAAATAAAACCCGCATGCCGCGCACGCTCACAAAATTAGGCATGCCAGGATTGGCGGTGCTGACATCGGCCATTGCCAAGTTCGTCAATTGCATATTCACACCCGCGTTGTTATCCAGAATCCAGCCCGTATTCCATACTAAATCGTAAGACGCTTTTGCTGTATTCAATTGATAAAGCGTAAACCCGATGTAGTTATTATTGTCAATTGCCAGTGTTGATTCAATCGCCAATTGATATGTCACATTGTCTTGTAGCGGCGCACATGCTGACTCCGGAAACAAAAACCGCGCCGTGGGTTCGGTCACACCAATTCCCCAGGTTTGCACCACCGAGTGCGGTCGCCAAGCGGGTGCTTCGTTATCTGCTGTTTTGAATACATTTCCAAAAATCACCCCCACGCCCCGATATTTGCCAAATATCGGATTACCCGGCGTGAGCGCATCCAAATTGGCCCGCAACATAATGACCAGATGCCCGCCCGCCGGGTTGGCCAGAAAGTAGTTTGAAAATCGCAATTCCTTGATCATCACCCGCATGGTGCGGCCCAATCGCGTGCTGGGGCTTGGATCAAGATTCGCCCAGGTGAATTGGGTTTTGGCTGGATCGGTGGAGGTCAACGTGAAATCGGGAATCGTGACGGGCTTGGGTGGTGCAATTAAAAAATCAGTATCAATCACCTCGGGTCGCACTGCTGGCCTTTGTCGTCTGCCGTCCTGAATAATAGGGATCATGTGTTTCCTGCCTAAATACCCAGTCTAGCCTCGCGATTTGATGCCTCTGTGTGAATATGTTCAGTAACAATACAAGCTTGCTCCTGTAGGCACAACCGCACCGCACCATGACACCCCAGCGCGCCCAAGCCATCGCCACCAGGCTAGACCTGCGCGCCCTCCCCGCAGACTTTTACGCCAACCCCTACCCGGTCTACAAAGCGCTGCGCGAGCGCGAACCGGTCAAGCGCATGCCCGATGGCAGCGTGCTGCTCACGCGCCATGCCGACGTGATGGCCGTGTACCGCGATGCCCAGAGCTTCAGCTCCGACAAGCGCCAGGAGTTTGCGCCCAAGTTCAACCTGCCGCCGTTTGGCCACGAGCACCCTGCCCCGCTCTATCAGCACCACACCGCCAGCTTGGTGTTCAACGACCCACCGCTGCACAGCCGGGTGCGCCAGCTCATCATGGGCGCGCTGACTCGGCGGGCGATTGACGAGTTGGAAGCCGGGCTGGTTCAGTTGGTTGACGGTTTGCTGGACAGCATCGCCGCCCAGGGCGGTGGCGATTTGATTGAAGACTTCGCCAGCGCCATTCCAGTAGAAATCATCGGCAACCTGCTGGGCGTGCCGCACGCCGACCGCGGGCCACTGCGGGGCTGGTCGCTGGCCATTTTGGGCGCGCTGGAGCCGCAGTTGTCACCCGAACAACAGACCCACGGCAACGCAGCCGTGAGCGAATTCACCGACTACCTGCGCCACCTCGTGGGCATGCGCCGGCAGGCCCCCGGCAACCCGCAGCACGATGTGCTCACACAGCTAATTCAAGGTGAAGGCGATGCGCGTTTGAGCGAGGCCGAGCTGCTGCAAAACTGCGTGTTTATCTTGAACGCCGGGCATGAAACCACCACCAATTTGATCGGCAACGCCCTGGTGTGTTTGCAGGAGTGGCCTGAGCAGAAAGACTTCTTACTATCAAAACAGAAGCTGCTTGAGCAATATCCACAAGGGCTGGATGCCGATTTGACCCAAATCTTGTCCCTGGCTGTCGATGAATTCCTGCGCTTCGAATCGTCTAACCAACTGGGCAACCGCCGGGCCACACGCGATTGCATGGTGGGTGGCGTGGCCTTACCCGCAGGCACCCTGGTCACCCTGTGCATAGGCGCCGCCAACCGCGACCCTGCCGTGTTTGACCAGCCAGACTCCTTACACCTGAGCCGCAACCCCAACCGCCACCTGGCGTTCGGATTCGGCATTCACCAATGTGCGGGCTTGAGCCTGGCGCGCCTCGAAGGCCGCGTGGCGATTGCCCGGTTTCTACAGCGCTTTCCCAATTACCAGCTCACCGAAGCGCCCGTGCGCGGCGGGCGGGCCCGATTTCGGGGGTTTTTGCGGGCGGGGTTTTGCGTTTGAGGGGTGTGATTCGTTGGTGGGGAAACCTGCCTGCGGCCCTATCCATTCCTGCTAGAGCAGCTACCAAAAAAGTAGCAAATTCAGTCTTCCTGGCTTTAACTCAGGCCAGCCAGCACCCGCCGGGCAGTGGCCAACTGGCGGTCAAACGCGCCCTGTGTCTGCTGATTGACCTTTTCATACAAGGCCACTGCCTCTCGCGCAGCTTTCAGTGCGCCGGGGCGGTCGCCGGTTTCGCTTAAACGGTTGGCCAGGTTGTTGATGCTCGATGCCAAATCAGGCTCGTAGGCGGCGGGGTTGGTTTTGGCTAGGCGTCTGCGGATGCGGATCGCCTCTTGGACGGCTTTCAGTGCGCCGGGCTGGTCTCCGGTTTCGTTTAAGTGGTTGGCCAGGTTGTTGATGCTCACTGCCAAATCAGGCTCGTAGGCGGCGGGGTTGGTTTTGGCCAGGCGTCTGCGGATCTCAACCGACTCTTGGGCGGCTTTCAGTGCGCCGGGCTGGTCTCCGGTTTCGTTTAAACAGATGGCCAGGTTGTTGATGCTCGTTGCCAAATCAGGCTCGTGGGCGGTGGGGTTGGTTTTGGCCAGGCGTCTGCGGATGTTTACCGCCTCTTGGGCGGCTTTCAGTGCGCCGGGGCGGTCTCCGGTTTCGAAGAAACGGTTCGACAGGTTATTGACGCTTGCCGCCAAATTAGGTTCGTATGCGGCGGGGTTGGTTTTGGCCAAGCGTCTGTAGATGTCGACCGCCTCTTTGCCCGCTTTCAGTGCGCCTGGGCGGTCTCCGGTTTCGCTTAAAGAGCTGGCGAGGTTGTTGATGCTTCCTGCCAAATCAGGCTCGTAGGCGGTGGGGTTTGTTTTGGCTAGGCGTTTGTAGATTTCAACCGCCTCTTGAGCGGCTTTCAGTGCGCCGGGGCGGTCTCCGGTTTCACTTAAA
Source organism: Comamonadaceae bacterium (assembly GCA_031414805.1). Taxonomy (GTDB): domain Bacteria; phylum Pseudomonadota; class Gammaproteobacteria; order Burkholderiales; family Burkholderiaceae_C; genus JAAFIW01. Next base: position 22,014 of record JANOQJ010000010.1, on the reverse strand, counting down.
CGGTTGGCCAGGTTGTTGATGCTCGCTGCCAAATCGGGCTCGTACGCGGCGGGGTTGGTTTTCGCTACCTGTCGGATCACTCGTACGGCCCTTTGAGAGGCTTCGAGGGCACCGGCTAAGTTGCCTAAGTGCGCCCGGGCGCTTGATAAAACATTGAGCGCTCGAATCAGCGCTTGGCCGTCGTTTGAAAAGCCCCCTTGGCCTTCGACTGCAAAAAAAACCGCCTCCGCCAACTCGGCCGCACTGGCCCAATGCAACTGGTCGCATTGAAATATCGCCAAGTCCAGCGCGTCACGCGGTGACAAATCGGCCCTCTTCAAATTCCGATACTGCTGCCAGCGCTGCAGCTGGCGGGCTCTCGCGGTAGCCATCAGCCTGCTGCTGGCTGTTGATGATGGAGCGAGCTCAATCAAAGTATGTGGCTCTTGCGCCTGCACTACATCCGACTCCTCCACAAAGGGCGAAGCCGCTCTGACCGACCACAAATCCGGCGCTTTCGACAGCAATTCGTCTTTCAAAGCGGCAGGCCAGCAGAGAAGCAACCGCAAGCCACCAGCGCGGAGTGGTTCTCGCCTGTGATTGACGTAAGCCATGACTTCAAGGGCCAAATCGTGTCGCAAGCTGCCGGTGGCGTCGAGCACGAGCACCGCATCGGGTGGCAGTTTGCCGATTGCATCGTCGAGATTGCCGAGCAGCTGCAGACGTTGCTCACCCAGCGATGACTCTCTGTTGAGCGGCCAGGCGACGGTGTAAAACTCGCTTGCTAGCTGAGACTTCAAAAAATCAAGGCCGCTGGACGCGGCACGCTCTGAGTCTGCAAACAGGGGCAAAAACATGAAGCCCCGCGTATCACGCAGCAAAATAAGCGCCGCTTGCAGGGCGCTGCTGGCGCTGGCGCTTAAAGGATGGGCTGACAAAAGGAGCGTGACCGGTAAACCCTGGCGGCTTATCCGCCCAATGCGGATGGGCTCACGCTGCTGCGCAGCAAGGGGTGTACGCCGTACCACTCGGCACCGTTCAAGTAAAGCAGCACCCTTTTTTGCGCCAAGTCGCCGATGACGTTTGACCACTCGGACTCGTTTTGCAGCAGCACTTGGTAATGCTTGGCAACGTAGGCCAGGCGTTGCTGGGTGTTTACGGGCAGTGGCAAGTACGGCCTGCGCAGCTCGTTATAGACAGATTCAAGGTGGCTTTGCTCGACGGGAAATGAGCTTTTGTCGGCCAGACCGGCCAGCAACACGGCGCGAACAGCGCGAATCAAGTCGCGCAAATCACCGCCGGTCATTTCAATGATGTTGCGGATTTCAGCATCGCCTATCAGTTGCGCGACCACGATTTCGCCAATTCGTTTGCGAACCAGCGGCATCAGCTTGTTGGTCACGGTGTCCGTGTCAACCACAGCAGAATGGTCTTTAAACACGTGGGCGCTGGTTAAAAAATAGGTTGACGTTGCGCCAAATGCGTTGGAAATCCCAGGCGCCAGCTTGTGCAGCAGGGGCGGCACGGAATACACCACGCTCCAGCCGTCTAACCGCAAGTAAGTGGCAAAGGTATTGAACATGCGCTGCAGGCTGGTGAACACGTCGTCAGCTTGCCCGGCAGCGGCCTGGCCACCAAAGTGCTCCAGCGAGTCGACGATCAACACCATTTTTGCTTTGGAATCCCAGCCTTTTTTGACTTTGATTTTTTCCGCCGACTCAACCAGGAACGCATTGATTTCCGATACCAGCACGTCCAACCGGGCCTCGTGAAACTGCCTGATTCGCTCGCGTGCAGTGGGGTTGGATTTGAGCTCTGCTTTTAATTTGACAACTCCACCGCTCAATTCAATTCCACTGATTTCCACATCGCTGGAGAAAACTGATTTGAGCCAGTTCCAGCGCGCGCCACTGGATGCGTCAACGCCAAGTTCCTTGGCGGTAGCCTCCCATGCAGCCAAGGCCATGGTTAGCAGTAAATCAACGATGCCAATCGGCATTTGCGGGTTTAGATAGTCTTGGGCATTGATGACCACAGCGTAATTGCTGCTGGAACGCAGCTCTTGGGCCAGGCGGCGCAGCTCGGTACTTTTTCCAGAGCCAATCGTTCCGCTAAAAAGGTAGCCGTGCTGCGTTCCTGATGAGGTTTTGATTTCCAGGGCAAGCTTGTGGGCAACATCACCATGCGCGGCGTGCAAATCATCGATGTAAAGCGCCTTGAATTCTTGCGCAGCTGTGATGTCCGCCGGATTTGGATCCAACGGGCCAGGGTCTTGCAGACGCTGCAAAATCGGAATAATTTCATCAAGTTCCATCGCTTGAATTCTAGTCTTCGCTCTATGACCTGGCCATGGTGTGGTACCGCTGCCAAAAGCAATGCCAGCGCCATCCGCAAGCGATATTCACCTGGCAGTCCCTCCGAATGAGCGTACAAGCCGCGCAGGTTTGGTGGCGGGGGTGCAACCGATAATTGCCCCATGCACATCCCCTTTACCAAAATGCAAGGCGCAGGCAACGATTTTGTGGTGCTAGACGAGACCCAAGGCCTGCTGCACCTGAACCCCGCGCACTACCGCTTTCTGGCCGACCGGCACTTTGGCGTGGGCGCTGACCAAATTTTGAGTGTGCGCCCGGCCAGCCAGAGCGACGTGGACTTTGATTACGTGATTCACAACGCCGACGGCGGCCAGGTGGAGCATTGCGGCAATGGAGCGCGCTGTTTTGTGCAGTTTGTGCGTGAGCGGGGGTTGAGCAGCAAAGACCGCATTCGCGTGAAGGTGGCCAACGGGGTGCTGGAGCTGCACCAGTTACCCGATGGCCAGGTGACGGTGGACATGGGGCCGCCGGTATTTGTGTTGGCGCAGGTGCCGTTTGACGGCGTAGGGCTGGTCAGTCAGCCTGCGGGCGACTGGCAGACCTGGACGCTTGATTTAGAGCCAAATCGGCCATCAGCCCTTGTAAATATTGCTCAAGCAGCTACAGTTTCTGTAGCGGTTCTATCGATGGGAAACCCCCACGCGGTCCTGCAAGTGAGCGATGTGGACAGCGCCCCGGTAGCCACCCTGGGCCCGCAGATTCAAGCCCACCCCGCGTTCACCCAGGGCGTGAATGTCGGCTTCATGCAGGTGCTCAGCCGCTCGCAGATTGCGCTGCGTGTGTACGAGCGCGGGGCAGGCGAAACGCTGGCTTGCGGCACGGGCGCTTGTGCAGCCGTGGTGGCGGGCATTCGGCTGGGCTGGCTGGACGCCACAGTACAGGTGCGCACGCGTGGCGGTATCCTGAGCATTCAATGGTCGGGGCACACTGCCAGTGAAATGGGCGCTTCGGTGTTCATGACCGGCCCGGCCACCACGGTTTTTCAAGGCTCCATCCATCTTCCAGACACGCTATGAACTCAACCTCTGCTCCTCCCACCCCCGCGCCCGCCACGGCCACCATGCACCCCATCACCGAAGACGATATTGCCAACTACCTGGTGAACACGCCCGACTTTTTTGAGCGGCATGCGCAACTGCTGGCCACAGTGCAGCTGAGCAGCCCGCACGGCGGGCGTGCGGTGGGTCTGCAGGAGCGCCAGGCCCAGATGCTGCGCGAAAAAATCAAGGCGCTGGAGCACCGCATCATGGACATGGTGCGCCACGGCAATGAAAACGTGATCATTGCCGACCGCCTGCAGCGCTGGGCGCGCAACCTGTTTTTGACGCCAGACGCGGTGGACCTGCCCGCACAAATCCTCGATGAATTGCGCTCGCAGTTCATGGTGCCGCAAGTGGCCATCAAGGTCTGGTCGGTGGCTAACGACTTTGCGCAAGAGCACTTTGCAGTGGACGTGTCTGAGGACGCCAAAGCCTTCGCCACGTCGCTCACCTCGCCTTACTGCGGTGTGAACGCCGGGTTTGAAGCCGTGAACTGGCTGCCCGATGCGCACCTGGCCATGTCGATGGCGCTGATTCCGCTGCGAGCCGGTGCCATCAACAGCCCCGCACCCGCGTTTGGCATGCTGGTGCTCGCCTCGCCTGATCCATCGCGCTTTGAAAGCGGCATGGGCACTGACTTTTTAGAGCGTATTGCGGAGCTGGCCAGCGCGGCGCTGTCGCGGCTGCGTTGAGGTATGACGGATGACGAGGCTTTACGGCCTTGATGACAAATGACAGGGCTTGCGGGTCATCCGTCATCAAGGCTGCGCAGCAGCCAAGTCATTTGTCATCAAACCTGATGTCCGATCTAGTTACCCGCTACCTTGAACATGCCCGCGTTGAAAAACGCCTGGCGGATCGCACGCTGACGCTGTACACGCTCGATCTGGAAAAGCTCAGCGCACATGCTGTACAAGCCGGCGTTGAATTGACCGCTGTGCAACCCCAGCACATCCGCCGCTGGGTGGCGCAGATGCACAGCGGCGGGCGCAGCGCGCGGGGCATTGCGCTCATCTTGTCGGGGTGGCGCAATCTGTATGTGTGGCTGGGGCGCGAGGGGCTGGTGGCAGCCAACCCGGTGGCCGACGTGCGTGCCCCCAAAGCCGCCAAGCCTTTGCCCAAAGCCCTGGGCGTGGACGAAGCGGTGCAACTGGCCAGCTTTCAATCCGACACCACCGGGCCGCAGGCCGCCGACCCCTGGCTGGAAGCGCGTGACGCAGCGATGGTGGAGCTGCTGTACGGCTGCGGCCTGCGCGTGGGCGAGCTGGTCGGGCTGGACGTAGCCGCCAGCCACCAGGCCAAAGGCTGGGTGGATTTGCAAGCCTGCGAAGCCCATGTGCTGGGCAAAGGCAGCAAGCGGCGCAGCGTGCCGGTGGGCCAAAAAGCGCAAACCGCCGTGCAGCAGTGGCTCAGCATTCGCGCCAGCGGCCTGCCCGCCCACGCTGCCGACCAAACCGCCCTGTTCCCCGGCCAAAACGGCACCCGCCTCACAGGCCCGGCCATCTGGCAACGCCTGCGCCAGCGCAGCCTGCGCGCGGGTCTGTCCACCCCCGTGCACCCCCACATGCTGCGCCACAGCTACGCCAGCCACTTGCTGCAATCCAGCGGTGATCTGCGCGCTGTACAAGAGCTGCTGGGCCACGCCAACATCAGCACCACACAGGTCTACACCCGGCTGGATTTCCAGCATTTGGCCAAGGCGTATGACGCGGCGCATCCGCGAGCTAAACGGAAAAGTTCGGGCAAACCGGGCTAGTGCACTGATTCATGAAACACATGCACCATGTCGAATGGACGATGTTCTTCAAGGAGTTCTTTGCGCGTAGCCAGGGACATTCAGAACGATTTTGCGCAGAACGTAGTGAGCGCGCTGAACCTGGTGATGGGCAAATAATGGGCGGCGTGTGCCATGAAATTTGAAACCTTCAAAGCCGGGCGCTGGCATCAGCGCTACCAATACAAGAGCTTCGAGCCGTTTCCAGTCAACGGCGCCTGGACTTGGGAAGACCCCACCATTCATTTGCTGCTGGAGTCGGCCAATCGCGCGCTGGGGGAATTGAACGCTTTTTCCCTGATCGTGCCGGATATCGACCTTTTCATTCAGATGCATGTGGTCAAAGAGGCCCAAACCTCCAGCCGAATAGAAGGCACACAAACCGGTATCGACGAAGCCTTGCTGTCTGAAGAGCATATTCGGCCCGAAAAGCGTGACGACTGGCGAGAAGTGCGCAACTACATCGACGCGGTCAACACCGCTGTGGCTGAACTGGCCAATTTGCCTTTGTCCAACCGCATGCTCAAGCAAACGCACGCCACCCTCATGCGCGGCGTGCGTGGCGAGCACAAACAACCGGGCGAATTTCGCAGCAGCCAGAACTGGATAGGCGGCTCCGGCCTGGCCGATGCAGCCTTCATCCCCCCGCACCACGAAGGCGTGACTCAACTCATGAGCGACCTGGAGCTGTTCTGGCACAACCAGGAAGTCACCGTGCCGCACCTGATTCGCATCGCCATCAGCCACTACCAGTTTGAAACCATCCACCCGTTTCTGGACGGCAATGGCCGTATTGGCCGCCTGCTGATTCCGCTTTACCTGGTCAGCCACGGCCTGCTGGCCAAGCCCTCGCTTTACCTGTCGGACTTTTTCGAACGCAACCGCGCCAGTTACTACGACGCCCTGATGCGTGTGCGCCTGGGCAATGACATGATTCACTGGATTCGTTTTTTCCTGCGTGGCATGACCGAAACGGCCACCAAAGGCCGCGATGTGTTCCGCCAAATTCTGGTGCTCCGCACCGAAAGCGAAGAGCGGGTGCTCACGCTGGGCAAGCGTGTGCCCAATGCTCGTGCTGCGCTGAACGTGCTTTACCGCCAGCCGGTGGTGTCCGCCAGCGACCTGCAGCGGGCTTTGAGTGTCTCGACGCCGACTGCCCAAGCCCTCGTGCGCGACCTGCAGCGCCTGGACATCCTGAGCGAAACCACCGGCCAGATGCGCGACCGCCTGTATTCATTCGATCCTTACCTTCAACTTTTTTTAAGTTAACGAAAATAACTTATCCTTAACTTAAGCGGCAACCAAGTTAAAGATCGGAAAGGTATTTCGTTAGACACAAAGGGTGCTCATTCGTCGTCATTTCATAATCCCATCCATGCCTATCCCCTTCAACTACACCAACCCTTACACCTCCACCCGCGCCCCGGTGTTCGCGCGCAACGTGGTGGCCACCTCACATCCGCTGGCCGCACAAGCGGGTTTGCAAATCTTGCGACAGGGGGGCAACGCCGTGGATGCGGCTGTGGCCACCGCAGCGGCGATGACGGTGTGTGAACCCGTGAGCAATGGCTTGGGCAGTGATGCGTTTTGCATCGTGTGGGACGGTAAAAAACTGCACGGCCTGAACGCCTCGGGCCGTGCACCTGCCGCGTGGACACCTGCTTACTTTCAAGGCAAATATGGCGACGCACCTAACCCGCCCAAGCGCGGCATGGATTCGGTCACGGTGCCCGGTGCGGTGAGTGCCTGGGTGGCACTGAACAAGCAGATGGGCAAGCTGCCGTTTACTGAGGTGCTGCAACCGGCGATTGACATTGCCACGCGCGGCTACCTGGTGCCACCGGTCGTGCAGCAAAAATGGGCGGCTGCCGTGCCCGAGTTGCAAGCCCAACCCGGGTTTGCGGGTGCCTTCATGCCTCACGGGCGGGCGCCAGAAGTCGGCGAGCTCTTCACCTTTCCCGCAGCGGCCGCGGCGCTGAAAAAGATCGCCAATTCACGCGGCGTGGCGTTCTACGGCGGCGAGATTGCGCAGGCGATTGAAAAATTCAGCGCGGCCAACGGCGGCTCGCTCAAGGCCAGCGACTTTGAGCGCTACAAGCCTGAATGGGTAGACCCGATTGGCATGGACTACCGGGGCTACCGCCTGCACGAAATTGGCCCCAACGGTCAGGGCATTGCCGCGTTGATGGCGCTGGGCATCCTGGACCAGTTTGATCTGGCCGCCCAGAAGGTTGACAGCGTGATTTCCCAGCATGTGCAAATCGAGGCGATGAAGCTGGCCTTTGCCGATGTGTACCGGTACGTGGCAGACCCCGCTTCCATGCAGGTCAGCGTCGACCAGCTGCTGGACAAGGCTTATTTGAAGTCGCGCGCCAAGCTGATCCGCATGAACAAGGCGCAAAACTTTGGCCCTGGCAACCTGGCCAAAGGCGGCACCATCTACCTCACAACGGCTGACGAGAGCGGCATGATGGTCAGCTTCATTCAGAGCAACTACATGGGCTTTGGCTCTGGCTGTGTGGAGCCCACGTTTGGCATCAGCCTGCAAAACCGGGGGCATGCGTTTGACGTTGCCGAAGGCATCAACCAGGTGGCACCGAACAAACGGCCGTTTCACACCATCATTCCGGCCTTCTTGAGTCAGCCGAAGGCCCGTTCTCACCCTCTCCCTGGGGGAGGCCTAGAACGTGGTGGCCGGGGTGAGGGCGAGGGCAAGGGATTGACTTCGCAAGAGATTGAACCGGTCATGAGCTTCGGCGTCATGGGGGCCAACATGCAGCCCCAAGGCCATGTGCAAACCCTGGTGCGCATGCTGGACTACCACCAGAACCCACAAGCGGCCTGCGATGCACCGCGCTGGCGCTTCAACGCGGGTTTGGCCATCAACGTGGAAGCCGCCATGAACCCCACCACCGTACAAGGCCTGCTGGAGCGCGGGCACCAGGTGGAGGTGATCAACGACAGCTACCAGGACTTTGGCGCCGGCCAGTTCATCTGGCGCGCGGGAGACCCCGCTAAAGAAGGCTACGTGGCCGCCAGCGACGCCCGCCGCGATGGGCTGGTAGCGGGTTACTAGGTCACTTTTAAGCTAAAAGTGCCTCCAACCCTTGTAAATACTGCTCAAGCAGCTAGCAAAAATATAGCACTTGGATTGCTCTTCGCTGTGATTGGCGCGATTGCGTTCAGCGGCAAGGCCATCATCGTCAAGCTCGCGTACCGCTACGGGGTCGATGCAGTCACGCTCATCATGTACCGCATGCTGTTTGCGTTGCCCATCTTTGCCTGCATGGCCTGGTGGGCCAGCCGGGGCAAACCGCCTTTAACCCGCAAAGACTGGCTGGGCGTGCTGGGTCTGGGTTTCAGCGGCTACTACCTGGCCAGCTTTCTCGACTTTGCAGGCCTGCAATATGTGAGCGCCTCGCTGGAGCGGCTGATTTTGTACTTGAATCCCACGCTGGTCATGCTGCTGGGCGCGGCGCTGTATGGCCGCCGCTTCAACCGCCGCCAGATGGTGGCGATGGCGGTGAGCTATGCCGGAGTGCTGCTGGTGTTTGGCCACGAGATCAAGCTGCAAGGCCCTGATGTGGCCTTGGGCGCGGCTTTGGTGTTTGCCAGCGCTGTGAGCTACGCGGTGTACCTGGTCTACAGCGGTGAGCTGGTGCAGCGCCTGGGCTCTTTACGGCTGGTGGGCTTGGCCACCACCGTGGCCTGTTTGCTGTGCCTGCTGCAATTTGTGCTGCTGCGCCCGTTGAGCGCTGCGGCAGTAGCCCCCGAAGTGATTTATTTAAGTGTGCTGAACGCCACGCTGTGCACGGCAGTACCGGTGTTGCTGGTAATGATGGCGATTGAGCGCATCGGCTCCACCTTGGCAGCGCAAACCGGAATGATTGGCCCGATGTCCACCATTTTGATGGGCGTGCTGATCCTGGGTGAACCTTTCACTGCCTGGGTGGCGGCAGGCACGGTGCTGGTGATTGCGGGGATTTTGCTGTTCACGCGGGCGGCGGGGGCGAAGTAACTTGCCCCTTCCCGCCTTTGGGGGAAGGCTGGGATGGGGGCACGTGCGCTGACCAAGTTTGTATCGTGCGTGCCCCCATCCCTACCTTCCCGCGGGAGGGGAAGGGGTTAAACCGATAAAAAAAGCCCGCTAAAAGCGGGCTTTTTGAATCTGGGCAATCTGGACCGCGATCAAACCTCGACGATCTTGCGACCTGCAGCACCTGGCAGTGTCTTCAAGCTGCGACCGGTCGTCACGCTGTAGTTGCGGCTGTTCACCGTGCTCACAAAAGTCCAGTCCGCACGCGCTTCGGTGGGCGTGGCGGTCAGCACCAGGAAGCCGCGCTGGGCGGTGTCGGCGTAGTACAGAGGACCAATCAGCTGGGCCAGGGTGCCGGCCAGTAGTTGCGGGTTTTCGTTGGGGAAGATGCCTTCGAAGCCGGGTGACGACACCGACGGCGTAGCAAATTCCACACCAATCGCGGCTCCGCCCAGATCGGCCAGGTCGTTGGCCCAGGCGTTGTGCGTGTCGCCGGCCAGGGAGATCAGGTTTTTGTTCAGCGCTTTGACGGTGCCCAGGAGCACTTCGCGGGCGGGGGTGTAGCCGTCCCAGGCGTCCAGGTTGTAGGGAATGGCGGGTTGGGCCAGGATGGCCTGCTCGGGAGCGGTGAGCGTGGCGGGGGCGGTTTGCGCCTTGGTGACGATGGCGCTGTATTGCGCCAGCGTCACTTGCATGGTGACCAGCGGCGCGGGAATGTTCATGCGGCCCATCAGCACCTGCTGGCCCAGCACTTGCCAGGTGGCGGTCGACGCCGTCAGTTGTTGCTGCAGCCAGGCTTGTTGTGTGGTGCCCAGCAGGGTGCGCGTCGTGTCGCCCATGGCGGCGGTGAAGGTGGTGGCGTTCAGGCCGGTCGGTGTCACAAAGCTGGCGTAGTCCAGCTGCTTGCTGCGGCCCACCAAGCGGGTGTCCAGCATGTGCAGGCTGAGCAGGTTGCCAAAGTTGAACGAACGGTAAATCTGGTCGGGGCGGGTCGCGTCGGGCAGGCGCACAGGCATCCACTCGGCCCAGGCTTGCAGGGCGGCGGCTTTGCGGGCGACGAAGGTGCCTTCTGCGCCTTCGGTGTGGTTTTCGGCACCTGTGACGAAGGTGTTGTTGGCAATTTCATGGTCGTCCCACACCACGATCATGGGCGCGGCGGCGTGCAAGGCCTGCAGGTCCACATCGCCACGGTACTGGCCATAGCGCTTGCGGTAGTCGGCCACGGTGATGATTTCATTCGTGGGGTCCGACACGCGGCCAAAGGCCACGGCGTTGGTCGATGCGTAGCCCAAGCTGTTGTATTCGTAGATGTAATCGCCCAGGTGCACGGTGGCGTCCAGGTCGGCAATTTTGGCGGCTTCGCCGTAGACGTTGAAGTAACCAGCGGGGTAGTTAGCGCAGGAGAACACGGCCAGTTTCACGCGGCTCACCGTGCCGGTGGGCAGGGTTTTGGTGCGGCCGCTCGGGCTGGTTTTAGCGCCCGCACCGGTGCCGATAGCAAAGCGGTAGTAATACGTGGTGGCCGGGTTCAGGCTGGTCACGTCCACCTTGGCGGTGTAGTCCTGCTCAGCCGTGGTGGTCAGGGTGCCGGTGCGCACGATGGTGGCAAACGCGGCATCGCTGGCCACATCCCAGCGCAGCTCCAGGCTGCGCGGTGTGCCGGGGGTGGCACGGGTCCAGATGATCACGCGGTCGCTCAAGGGGTCGCCGCTAGCCACACCGTGACGGAATTCGACGTCACTGACAGGGGCCGGCGCGGGAGCGGGTGCAACAGCGGCGGGTGCTGGCGAGGGCGTCGGTGAAGTGGCCACCACCTCGTCGTCACCGCCGCAAGCGGCAAGGCCCAGGGTGCTGGCAGCACCCACGGTGGCAGCTGCGCCGCGAACAAAGGTACGGCGGCTTGAATCGTGGCTCATGAGAATCCTTGTGAATGAATGACAAGGTGTGACCTTATGAGGCTGGCATGACAGCGTTGTGAAGGCAGTGAGGCGTTCAAGGGCCAATTCAGAGGCTTAATGGTTAAATCGTGCTCCAGCCCTTTTAAATACTGCTCAAACAGCTATCAAATCAATAGTAATTTGATCGCTGCGCCAAGGCCCTACCGCTTCAAAAACGCCAACCGACTGAGCACATACGTGCACGGCACGGTCACCGCTACCGCCGCCAGTGGCGCCAGTTCGCGCGGCCATTGCAGCCACACCACCCAGGCTTCCACCACCGCCAAACCGAGCGCGTATTGCAGCAGGTAAATCAGCGGCATGGCTGCGACGCTGCGCCAACCCGCGTGGGTTTTGAAGACGAAAACGCGGTTGAGTACGTAGGCCAGCCCAATGCCGCTGGCAAAGGCTGCTGTGTAGGCCCAGCGGTGGCCTAAGGCATTGAGCAGCAGCAGGTAAAGAACGTAGGTGGCGGCGGTGTTGACGGCGCCCGACAGCAAAAAGCGTTTGAGGAAACCGCGCTGTGCTGAAGGCTCAGCCACTGCGCACCTGGGCCAGAAAGTCGGGGTAGTCGCGGATGTAGTCGGCGTTGTCGTAGTAATGCGAGGCAAAGACCAGCAGCACGGCGTCTTCTGAGTAGCGGTATTGAATGCCCCAGGTCAGGGGCGGCAGGTGCACGCCCAGGTCAGGGCGGTTCAGCAGAAACTCTTCTCGGTGGGTGCCGTCATCGGCCACCACGCTGACGCTGCCTTTGACGGCGATGAGGAACTGGTGGCACAGCTTGTGCGCGTGCTCGCCACGGGTTTTGGCGGTGGGCACGTCAAACACCAAAAAGTAACGCAGGGGCACAAAGGGAATGTCGCGCTCGAACTCTCCGGCAGACAGCGCGCCGCGCAGGTCGGGCACGTAGCGAAAGCGGGTGAGCTTGACGCCTTTGACGGTGGTGTCATACGTGCCCGGCTGTTCGGACACGGGTTGCGCTTGCGCGGCTTGCGATGCGCCACCACCAGCGGCCTGCGAGGCTGCGTTCACGTAGCCCACAATTTTGGCCGGGTTGCCCACCACGATGGCGTTGGGCGGCACCGATTGCGTGACCACTGCGCCCGCGCCCACCATGGCGTTTTGCCCAATCACCAGGTTGGCCAGAATGGTGGCATTGGCACCGATGGAGGCACCCTTTTCAACGCGGGTGCGCGCAGAGCTGGCCTTGTGCTGGCGGCTGCGAGGGAACATATCGTTGGTGAAGGTGGCGTTCGGGCCGACGAACACATCGTCTTCCAGTTCGACGCCGTCCCACAGCTGCACCCCACATTTCACGGTGACGCGGTTGCCCACTTTCACGTCGTTTTCTATAAACACGCCATCGCAAATATTGCAGTCGTTGCCGATAACCGCGCCCGGCAGGATGTGCGCAAAGGCCCAGACACGGGTGCCAGCACCCACGTGGTGGCTCTCGCACAGCGCTTGTGCGTGAACGAAATAGTCTTGTCCTTGTCCGGTCGTCATCAGGTCTTCTCATTGGTAAGAGGCCATTGGTGGGCCCGCAGCACCAGGTGCAGCGGCCGGGCCTTGGTGTTCTCATAAGCGCGCCAGGCATAGGAGCCCACAACACCCAACGCAAACAGGTTCAAGGCACCGAAAAACACGATGGCCAGCACCGTGATCGCATAGCCGGGCACGGCAATAGAGCCCATCATCCGGGAGGCAATCACAGCCAGCGCAAACAGGCCCGACAGCACCGCCACCAGGCCACCCATGCGAATCAACAAGCGAATCGGCAGGTCGGTGAATGCAAACACGCTGTCCATCATGTAGCTGAGCTTTTTCTTCAACGTCCAGGCAGACTGGCCGTGCTGGCGCTCACGCCGCCCGTATTCAATGAATTTGCGGCGGTAACCCAGCCAGAACACCTGGGCAATCAACGAGCTGTGGCTTTCCTGGAGCGTGAGCAACTCGTCGCGAAAGGCTTTGTTGCACGCAAAAATATCGACACCACCCGGCGGCACCTCAGGCACCACGTAGCGGCGGTACAGCGTCCAGAACAAGTCTGCCGAGAGGCGCGACAGGGCCGGGTCGCTGCGGGAATTGCGCACACCGAGCACGACATCAGCTTCATCGGCTTGTAGTGCAGCGGCCATTTGCAGCACCAGTTCGGGTGGCTCTTGCAGGTCGGCCGCCATCACGGCAAAGTGCTGGCCCTGAGCGGCGTGCAAGCCGGCGCGCACGGCAGCAAACGAGCCAAAATTGCGCGACAGCAGCACCAGCTGCGAGGCAAAACCGCACTGGGGCAGGCGCTCGCGCAGGATCTCGTAACAACGGTCGGGGCTGCCGTCAATGACGAACACGGCTTCGAAGGCCGTGCCCACCGACTGGTTCAGTCCCTCAATCGCAGCCAGCAAGTCGGGCAGATTGGCTTCGTTTTTGTAGACGGGGATGACGAGGGAGAGCATGAAAAGCTTGAGGTGATTACCGCAGAATTTTTTGAACGCAGAGGACGCAAAAGTTACGCAAAGAACGCAGAAAAAAACCAGGAGCCATAAAGAAATTTGGGCCTTTTTTGCGTCCTCTGCGAAATCTCTGCGTCCTCTGCGTTCAAAAATGAATCTGCTATTGAGCTAAATAAAACTGGGTTACATCCAAGGTCTAAACCGCAAAAAACCCGCGCACTGCGTTGACCACACGCTGCTGGTCTGACTGCGGCATGTTGGGGTAGCACGGCAGGCTCAGCGCCGTCTCGCAGGCGTTTTCGGTCACGGGTAACGAGACGTCGGCGTAGCGGTGCGCGTAGGCTTGTTGGTGGTGGTCTGCCACGGGGTAATGCACATCGGTGGCAATGCCTTGTGCGTCCAGGTGGGCGCGCAAGGCATTACGCTGCGCCGCGTCTTGTTGTTGGGTGCGCATCACATACAAATGCGCGACGAAGTCATCGCCCGTCGAGGCGGGCAGCGTCAACGGCAGGCCAGCCAGTTCGGTTGAATAAAACTGCGCAATGGCGCGGCGCTGCGCGTTGGCTGCCTCCAGGTGGGGCAGTTTGTCATTGAGCACGGCGGCTTGCAGTTCGTCCAGGCGGCTGTTGCGGCCCATCGGCAGGTCGTTGCGGTATTTACTGCTCCAGCCGTACTGACGCAGCGAGCGCACGGTGGCGATCAGGGTGACGCTGTTGCTCACCACGGCACCGCCATCGCCCAAAGCGCCCAGGTTTTTGGTCGGGTAGAAGCTGTAGCAGGCCATGTCGCCAAAGCTGCCGCAGCGCTGGCCATCTATTTGTGCACCATGGCTTTGCGCACAGTCTTCAATCAGCGCCACGCCGTATTGGCGAGCCAGCGCACTGATCTCTTCGATCGCTGCCAATTGCCCATACAAATGCGTGGCAATGATGGCTTGCGGCAAGACCAGCGCTTCGCTCAAGGCCCGGGCCAGGGCGACAGGACACATCGTGAGGCTGGCGGCGTCCACATCAAGGTACACCGGTTGCGCACCCACCAAGTGCACGGCGGTGCTGCTGTAAAAGCCCGCGTTGGCCACCACCATCACGGTGCTGCCAGGGCCTGCACCCACGGCATGCAAGGCCAGCTCCAGTGCGTCGGTGCCGTTACCCAGGCTGACGCAATGGTCTACACCACAGTAAGCGGCAAAGTCGTGCTCGAAGGCTTTGACCTCGTCGCCCAGTACATACCAGTGGCGGGCCAGCACGCGGGCAAAGGCAGCTTGGGCATCAAAACCCTGGTGAATGGCTTGGGCGGAAAAGAAGGCAACGCGATCAGTCATGGCAACTTGAAATAAAAAGGTTCTTGGCGAGGCGAAACATGACAGATGACTGCGCCGCCGGGGCGGCTCGATGGCCAATGACCCCCGTGTGCCCCGGTGTACCGCAGTGTTCCGCAGTTATGGGCACCGTCATTGGTCGTGGCAGCCCAAAGGGCGCGTCATCTGTCATGTTCGGGGCCTCAAGAATAACCGCCGACAGTCCGCAGGCGCTGCACATGCGCCAGCAGCGAGCGTTTGGCCGCCGGCCACAGGCGCGGCGGCGTGTCGCTGTAGGCCAGGGGCACCCAGTCGTCGGGGCCGCCATCAGGCACAGCTTGCATAGCGGCCAGCACCCGTGCCTCTCGTTTCAGGCGATGGGCTTTCAGCTGGGCGATGACTTCCAACGGCTTGGCCAACACGTAACCGTGGGCGGGCAGGATGTAGTTAATTTCATGCTGCTCGCAGGCTGCGGCCAGCAGATCCAGCGACTCCAGGTAGTGCGTCATGTTGCCGTCGGGCGGGTCAATGATGGTGGTGCTGCCGTTCAGGATGTGGTCGCCACTGAACAGCAGGCCGTCTTCCAGCAGCAGCAGGCACAGGTGGTTGGCGGCATGGCCGGGGGTGTAGACAACCTGCAGGCTGTGTTTCAGTGCCAAATCGGGCTCCAGCCCTTGTGAAACCAGCTCAAGCAGCTCACTATTTTGTAGCGTTTGATCTGGTGTGAACTGACTGACCGTGCGTGCGGTGGGTGCGGACGGCAGGCCCAGAACCGGCGGACGACGGCCGTGGGCCTGCTCGCACAGCGCTCGCAGCGGCGCGGCACCCGGCGAATGGTCGGGGTGGGAATGGGTGCAGACGATGGCGCGGATGTCGCCCGCCGCAGCCTCAAACAGCCGCTGGATATGCCCTGCGTCGTTCGGCCCCGGGTCAATCACGATGAAACCGCTGGCCGCATCGCCCACGAGGTAGCTATTCGTACCCGGCCCGGTCATCACGCCCGGGTTGGGCGCGGTCAGGCGCATCACGTTTTTCAGCAGGCGCACGGGCGTGTCGGTTTGCCAGTCCAGGCTGTGCACGATTTGCCCGTCGGGGCAGACCAGGGCCAGCTCGCCATAGGGCATGTCGTGCTCCATGTAGCGGGCGTCTTGCCCCGCCAGCAGACCCGCGCGGGGGCAACTGGTCCACAGGGGTTCTTCCGTCGCGGCGCAGGCTTGCAGCACCGCCGCCACATCGGCATAAGCCTGCAAGCGCTCCAGGGTGCGAATGGTCGGAAAAATGATGAAAAACCCGCCCGCTTGGTGGCGAGCCAGGGCGTCGGCTGGGCTGACCCACACCGGCTCGAATTGCTCAGCCTCGTCGGCCACCGGCGTCTGGCCTTCGGGCATGCGGGCCACCAGAAACGGCACGTCAAAGCGGCGCGGTAAGTCGCGGTCGGTGATCCAGTGCGCCAGGGTGAACACGCCGTCGGCGGCCAGCTTCAGTTGGTGCTGTTCGCACTGTGCAAAAAACGGCATTTGACGATCCAGCTGCGCCACCCGCGCAGGTGACACCGGGGAGCCATCACCATGCTGGGCCAACAGCACGCCCAGCTCTTCAAAACTCTCGCGAATGGCCGCAATGGCCTGCGTGAGCTGCACATCGCCCTGCCCTGCTCTACGTGTGGCCAACGGGTGGGCCTGTGCGTCAGCAGCATCAATACCGCCACCGGGGAAAACGTAAGCACCCGGCGCAAAGCTGGCAGTCGCCGAGCGCCGCGTCATCAACACCTCAAAACCCTGGGGCGTGTCGCGCAGCAGCAGCACGGTGGCGGCAGGGCGGGTGGGGGCTGGGGTGCGTGGGGGGTGCAGCAGTTGGCTGGGGCGGGGGTAAGGCATGAAAAGATTACAACATGCAGCGCTGGCGCTACCTGCCTGCCAGCGGCACGCGGGCGACAAGGCTTGCGGCCGGGCATATGGATGCCAAAGCAGGCTGCAACCCTTGTTGAATGTGCGCAAGCAGCTATCAAATTGATAACGACTTGTGTTCTATAGAAAACTGGTGAGAGCCTTCATCGATGCGTCAAACATCCACGTCAAACAAGGCCTCAGCCGACATCAGCACATAGCCGTTGGGGCCTAGGGAGACGCGGATCTGTTCATAGTGGATGCGCGAGCCTTGTGTCGGGATGGGCTGCAAGACGGTTTTTGCAGCAAATACCGGGAGTATTTGCAAGAAAATCAACGCCGCAGACTGCCCGAGACAAGGAGTCGCGCGCCGTGAGGAATAGATCCGCGTCTCCCTAAACACTTCAGTTCAGTTTTTCCGGTGCCAAGGAGGTGTAGAACCGCAGCCCAAAGGAGAGGATCCTTCAAATGCACAGCGGGGAAACCAGCGAACTTGCCATGTTCTTCAAAACGAAGAAAGTGCGCCTCGTCGCCGGAATCGACGTAGCTACGGGCTATCAAGGTCCGCTCCCCGTCCGTGAAACGGAAGATGTCGTACTCGTAGTACCAGTCATACATGCCGTCGTTTTCGGGATCACTTGCGTCAATGTGATGTGACTGTTCGACTTTCATTGTTCTGATCTCACGAGGGAACCTCTGATCAAGCTGCTGCGCAACTGCGGCGAACGGATGGGATGCAATGGCTGAGAGACAAGTCGACTACTCAGGCAGATGGCAGACCGCTTCAATGTTGTTGCCCTCAGGGTCAATCACAAATGCTCCATAGTAATTTGCGTGGTAGTCCGGGCGCAGGCCCGGCGCGCCATTGTCTTTTCCGCCAGCGGCAATAGCCGCTTCGTAGAAGGCATCTACTTGCGCACGGCTTTTCGCGCGCCACGCCAGGTGGCAACCAGACGTTGCGGTTGGGCCACCATGCGGCGAAGGCCCGTCTATAAACCACACATCGGCCTTTTTGCCGTCAGCCTCAGATGCGTCTGGATAGGCCAGACCCAGCATGTTTGAGCCGTAATTGCCCTCAAAACAGATGCTGTAGCCCAGCGGTGCCAGGGCTGCGCTGTAAAACGTCTTTGCCCTGGAGATATCAGTGACTCGAAATGTCATGTGGTCAAGCATGAGCAGCTCCTGAGATTGGTTTGGTGTGCAAAATGGCACCTCAAAACTGTATACGTATACAGTTATTTTTGCAAGCGACCTGTTGCGCCTGGCTCATGGCCAAGCCCTTCGTGGCGCGGGGGCAGTTTTTGAACGCAGAGGACGCGAAGGTTTCGCAGAGGACGCAAAAGGAGTCAGGGAAAAAATGAATGCAAAAAGGATTCAGTCGAAAAATGAAGTTTGTTCTGGCTGTTCTTCTGCGCCCTGTCAAGACATCTTGTCTACCTCTGCCTTGCTGCCTCTGTGCCTCTGTGTTGATGGATGTTTTGGTTATTGAGTTGCGTAGTTACGGTTTTTGAATCTTCGAACCAAATAGCCACCAGCCCCTATCAATCCTGCTCAAGCAGCTATCAAATAAAGAGCATTCATCTCAACATCCTCAACCTGCGCCCGCGCCAAAACGAGCATCGCGCGGGCGCGGGGGAATGCGCAGCATGAGGCGAACCGCAGGGGCCATGCCCAGATCAGTGGTTTGTTGACAAGGTGTAAGGCAAGCGGATGCCCGCCAAAGTCGGTGGGAAGTCTTTGGTGTTGCGGGTGACGAGCTGCCAGCCGTTGACCCTTGCGCAGGCCCAAATCATGGCGTCGGGCAACTTGAGTCTGTGGCTGCGGCGCAGGTTAAGGCTTTCCTGCAAAGTGGCCTCAGTGAGCTCGACGCACTTGAAGATGCCGTCTATGGCGCTGCGTGTGGCGGCTTCCAGGCCTGGCGGGCATTTGACTTGCGCTTCAACCCAGGTGATGGGGCTGATGTAAGCGCGTCGGTATTGAGTCAGTTCTTGCGCCGCCTCGGGGATGCCATTCAAGTAGTCAATGACGATGTTGGAGTCGAACAGCGCAATCATTGGGGCCACTCGTCACGCAACTCGATTTGCAGCGCCAAACCGTCGCGCTCAGGCGGTACTGCAGCGCCCTGCGACCACAAGCCAAAACCTGCATTCGAGACTGTCTGTGAGCGCTCCAAGAGTTGCGCTACTGCCCGCCTGACCGCTTCGGCGCGGCTAATGCCCTCGGCCTTGGCCCAGGCATCGAGCTGGCTAATTTGTTTGCTTTCCAGGTCAATGATGGTTCGCATGTTGTTCCGATGAATGATAACGATGCATGGCATCATACGTGATTTTCAATTGTGGCAAGCTTTTGGCTGCGTGCAGTGGGCTTCGGGATCCGCGGGAGGCAATCAATCCCCCACCTTGATCTCCCCCACCCGCACCGTTTGCCCGCTGCCGGTCACCCGCACCGTGGTGTAGCTGTCTTTCCAGGCGGGTGTGCCGAAGCCGGCGGAGATGCGCAGCATGAGGGTGGTGCCTTCGCTGAGCACTTGCTGGCGGTGGCTGTGGAAACGGGCGGTGACCTGGTAGGGGCCGGGGGCGGCGGTTTTCAGGGAGAACTCTTCGGGGCCGTAGCCGCCGGTGGCGTCGGGTGACATGTTGCCGCCCTGGTGGGTGGCGCGGCGGCTGTACGAAGCCTGGTCGCCCAGCGGGTCAGCCACGTACAAATCCACGTCGGTGTCGTCGGTGTCCCAGGCCAGGGTGATGCGCAGCGCCAGTGGCAGGTTGCGGCGCAGGCGGGTGTCGACTGCGTCCAGATTCACCGCGCCAAAGCCACGCGGCTGGGACACAGCGGCAATGGCGTTCAACTCGGTCAGCGCGATCAGGTTGATGCCTGGAAAGCGGCTGTTCCAGGGGCGGGAGGCCACTTCCCAGAGGTTGTTGACCGCCTCTTGCGACTGGCCCGTTTCAGCCTGCGCCAGAGCCAGATCGCGCCACGACTGCGGCTCGTTGGGGGCGAGCCCCTTGATGCGCTCAAACACCGCGGTGGCCAGCGCGGCCTGGCCGCTTTGCATGAGGCGGTAGGCGTACAGGCGCAGCAGTTGGCGGTTTTCCAGGTTCATGCCGGCCAGGTTGGACAGCACGCGAAGGCCCAAAGCGTCCAGCTTGCGGTCGAAAAACAGGCTCGCAGCATCCATATAGAAGGAGCTGCTCTGCGCGTTGGCCTGGCGCTCGTCGAGGTAGATCGCGTACAGCTGGGCGGTGTCGGCCTGGCGCAGGCGCTGGGCGTAGGACGCATCGGGGCGCCAGGCTTGCAGAGTGACTTGGGTTGGGGCGTCGGCGGGTGGTGGCGCAGGTGTTGATGCAGGCCCGGCTGATTTATCGGCGAGAAAATTTGCGGGGGCGGGAGCCGTCACGGGCGCACGGGCACGCGCTTCTGCCGAGGGTGCGACGGGTGCAGGTGCCGGTGCAGCAGCAGGCGCGTTAGGTGCCGGGCGTGCGGCTGCTTGTGGCGCCCCATTTTTCATGGGCTCGGCACGCTCCAACCTCTCAGCCAACTGCCCCTGCCCCACCACCCCCGGCTCCGACTGGCTGCGCTTTTCCTGCATTGGCGGGGGTTTGGTTTTCGGAAAGTCAGTGCCCCACCAGGCCTGACGCGTCTGAAACTGGGCGACCACGCGCTCGATGTGCTGGCTGCGGTTGGCACCGTCTTGCGCGCGCTTGAGCGATTGGAGGCGTGCCACCTCGGCGGCCAGCTCGGGCGGCGCGGGCAGCTCGTAACGGGCGTAGTCGGCGGCCTCTTCCAGCACGATCAGCGAGCTGTTGGGACCCACCAGGCCAAATTCGGCGGCCAGGCGTTCCAGCGCGGTCTTGTTCAGCACCGGCTCCAGGGCCAGTTGGGCGCTGCGCCACACCGCCCACTGCTGCGCGGGCACTGAAGACGAGGCTTGCGACTGACTGTCTGGCGCTTTGACCGGAATACGCAGGGTCTGTGTGCGCCCGCTCGGGTGGCTGAGCTGCAACTCGATGTCGCCAGCCTTGTCGGGCAGCACACCCGCCACCGAAAACCGCCCGTCAACCACGCGGGCCGACGCCGCCAGCAATTGCTCAGCCGCCAGGCTGCGCAGCTGGCTGATGCGCCAGCCGTGGGTGCGCAGCTGCACCAGCGCAGCGGCGGTGTCGCTAGCCAGCAGGTCGATGTGCGCGCCGCCGGTGCGCTCGGCCAGCGCGCGCAGACGGGGCGCATCGCTGGCGAGGTGGGCGCTGATGGCCATCACTGGCGCGGCATGCGTGTAGGGCAGCGAGCGCTTGCCGTCGGTGGGCAGGCCGTCAGTGGCCAGCAGGGTCAGGTCGGCCTCTGCGCGAATCTGCAGGCCGTCAAAGTTGCTGGAACCGTCGAGGGGCTCGGCGCGCAGGGCGTCTTGCAGGGCGTTCCAGTTGCCATTGCCAACCGTGAACAGGCGCGCGGGCTCCACCGTATTGCGCACCACGATCAGGCTGACGGTGGTGGGCTGGCGCAGGGTGGCAAAGTAAGCGTCGAGCAGGCTCAGGGTTTTGGCCAGGTTGCGCGCACGCATGGCGCCGGACGCGTCCCACACCAGGGCGATGTGTTTGGGCTGGGTGCGCGCAACGGCTTGGTCTTGAAACGGCACATGCGCCAGAAAGTAGGTTTTACCTGCCCATTGCCCGGTGGTGGACACCGTGGTTTTCTGCAGGCTGCCGGGCACTTGCAGCTGCAGCCAGTCGCCGCTTCCTTGGCTCGCCAGCCAGTTGCGGCGCTCCAGGCGCACCGTGGTCACCGCCTCACCCTCGCTGTTTTTCACCACACCGTCGGGCGCGCGCAGCACGCGGGTGGCGGCGGCATCGGCGCCGATGGCGCGCACCTCCAGGGTCAGCGCTTCCACGGGCGACGAGAACATCAGCGGCACCTGCAACACGGCCGTGCCATCTGCCTGGGGCCGTAGCGCCTGCGTGATGTTGAGCACCACGGTGCGGTGGTTGTTGGCAAAAATGGGGTAGACGCGTAGCTTGTACTGGTTGCCCGCCGTGGCTTCCAGCAAGCCAGGGTCGACCCGGCGGCGGCGAATGTCTTCAAAAATCTCCTGCCCTTTGGCCTTGGGCACCGGCGAGGCCTGGCGCAGGCTGCCGTTGATATCCAGCGCAAACCCGGTCACGCGCTGGCCATCGAGCAAGGGAAACTGCAGCTCGCCTTCCAGCACCCGGTTGTTGGGGTTGAACAGCTTGATTTCCACCCGCGTGGTCGCC
>JANOQJ010000009.1:0-3284 GCA_031414805.1 Comamonadaceae bacterium | reverse complement strand
TAACGTGTGTGGGGCCACCACTTGGAAGGCTTGTGAATCAAAAGTGCCACCAGCCCTTGTAGATATTGCTGAAGCAGCTATAGATTGCATAGCGTATTGACCGGTGTCTGCATTCAGTCCGCTGGGTAGGTCGACCGCCAGCACGCAGGCGCGGCTGGCCAGGTCCAGCAGGGCGTCAACGCACAAGTCTTGTGCGGCCCAGTCATCTGGCGGTTTAGTCTGCCACCGCAGTGCAACTTCGCGCCGCGGTGGCGCTGTCAGCTGTTCAGGATTTTTTGCTTTTCACAGCCCAAACAGCGCAGCAATCGCCACCCGGTACTGGCTTTGGCCCAGACTGTTGGTGTTGTGGTGAGAGCCTCCGGGCACCAGTTCAAAGCGCTTGGGCTCTTGCGCGGCTTCGAATAAGCGGCGGCCCAGTTCGGGTTTGATCAAACTGTCTTGGCTGCCATGCACCACCAAAAGCGGTGAGCCGATGCGGGCCACTTTCTTTTCTGAATCGAAGCGTTGCGAAATCACCCAGCCCATCGGCAACCAACCCCAGCGCAGGGTGGAAAACACGTCGGGAATGGAGGTGAAGGTACCTTCCACGATGATGCCTTTTTCGTCGTTGACGCGGGTGGCCAATTCAATCGCAATGGCACCCCCCAGCGAATGGCCGAAGATGTAGCGTGGCTGGCCAGGGTAAGTTGCAGCCACCCACTGCCAGGCGGCCTGGGCGTCTTCGTACGCCTTTTCTTCCGATGGTGTTTCAGCATCGCTCTTGCCGAATCCGCGGTAGTCCACTGCCACGACCGTAAAACCCAGTGTACGCATGCGCTCGATACGCATGGCGCTACCGGTTACGTTCCAGCGGGCACCATGCAAATACAGCAGTACGGGCTTGTTGGGGCCTGCTTCATCAATGAGCAAATGCAATTGCGTGGGTTTACCGGTCAGCCTGGAATCAAACGTCACCCAAGCCTCTGACATGCCTGCAGCTACCTCTGAAACGTTGCCCCAGGTGCGGTCGGTTGGACTGAAGATCCACTGCCCCTGTTTTTCGTTGAGCGTGGCGCACCCCGTCAGGGCTATGGCAGTAACGACACCTGCGATCAGCAATTTGTGCATATTTTTAAGCATATGCAACCTGAGTGGGTTTTAGCCAAAGAGTTCATCATGTGCACTGGGTCAGGTCGGTCTGCATTGATTGACGAACTTCAAGACGGCAGACGGCAACGACCTGCGATACCACCAGTGTTTTAAATAGACCGAAAGCGCTTGCCAAAGTTTTCGACGCGCACAAGGCTTTCTCGAAGGGGCTTCAAACCGATCAGGACGCCAGTGGAGGCATCTATCAAGATGTCCGGTGGCAACGAGGTGACGACGTCGATGAACTGGTCCATAAAGTCGGTTGCTACAGGGGTGTCGGGCCACAGAACCACCCGCCTGCAGGTCACAGGTGCAAGCTGGGTGTCCAACACAATTTCAACAGTCGCGTCGTTCCACGCAAAACCGTTGGCATGCGCTACGCTGCGTGCCACGTCGCGTGCCATGGCCTGCGTTTGCGTTGTTGCAGGTGCAGGCAATGAGTGTGGTTGCGGCGCGGTCATGGCGGGCAGATGGCTACGGTTATGGCTGCGCGGTGTTGCCAGGCAACGCGCCGTCATAAACGTTGTAGACCATGCCACCGACAGTGATGGGGCCAAGCAGGATGCCAGCGACTTCGCCACGCAACGTCGTCATGCTGATTGCGCAATGGGAATTGACAGGAAACTTCAGCCCAGTGAGCAAGTATTCGCTGGCCAGGCCGTAGACCCGAAGTTGCGCATTGGTTTCGGCCATGCCCTCTTCCAAATAGCGCAGCACGTAGGAGCGGCGGTAAGCGCTCATTTGCATGTAGGTGCGGAGTTCGTGCAGCACGGTGAGTTTTGGTACCAAAAGTTGGTGCACGAAGATATGAAAAACGAATACTTTAGATACTAGCCCCGAAAATCATCGTTCAGCCACAGTCATATGTATATGAACGTGCGTATAGGTGTCGAAAACGGGCCACACCTTGGGAACCTCTGATTAACCTCGTGCGGAACTGCGGCAAGCGGATTGGGATGCAGCGCAAGGCGTCTTTTTGCAGTCAATAGCGGGCTATTGACAAGAAAAACAACGAAGTCGATGCGCCCAAGCCCGCTTGATTGCAGACCGCAGGAGGTTAATCAGAGGTTCCCTTGTGGTCAACGGTATCGGGCATGTGCAGTCTCCAGTTGCATTGACCTTTCACATTGACCCTTTGGCGGTAGCTGCCTGCTCCTGATCCGATAGCGGCTTAAGCGATATAGCCCTACCCAAAAAGCCTTAAAAATACCCAGGACGCAGCGCCAACGCACCCGCGCTGAACGCCAAGCCCTGTGGCCATTCATCGGCAGCCTGCCCATGCCGATACGCCGCATCGCAAGCCGCCGCAAACGCGTTTGCCTGCATTTGCCCCGCTAGCACCGCCGCCAGCCAACCCGCCAGCACATCGCCCGTGCCTGCGGTGGCGAGGCGGGCGTTGCCGGTGGGGTTGATGTGCGGCGTGTGATCTGGCGCGGCGATCACGGTGCCAGAGCCTTTCAGCAGCACGGTGCATGCGAAATGGTCGGCCAGTTGTTTTGCTGAGTCGAGCCGGTCGGCCTGCACGTCGGTGGCGGTGCAAGCCGTCTGGCGCACGGCTGCCAGCAGGCGCGCGGCTTCCAGTGGGTGAGGGGTCAGCACCGTGCTGTGGGGATAACGCTTTGCGCGGGAAATCAATTGGGTTTGCAGTGCAGTGTCTGCGGCGATGGCGTTCAGCGCGTCGGCGTCAAGCACCAGGGCCTTGGCGGTGGCCAGCACACGGGGCAGGGCGGCTCGAATGGCAGCGCCACCGCCGCAGCCGCAGGCCACCGCCATGTCGGTCAGGTCAAGCGATTGCCAATCGCGCAGCATCAGCTCGGGCTGCTGTGGGTCTACGGACATTGGCGAGTGATCCAAAAGACCGACAAAAACCCGGCCTGCGCCGGCATGCAGCGTGGCGCGGGCGGCCAGCAGGGCGGCGCCGGTCATGCCGGGCGCGCCGCCGACCACGGCGACGTCGCCGTAGCTGCCTTTGTGCGACGCGTGTCGACGTGCGCTGGATGCGGGCGTGCCTGTCAGCCATGCGGTAGGTGGCGTGGCGCTCGTGTCAACGCCCAGTGCGTCCCACCACACCTGGCCCGCCGCATCACGACCGTGGGCGGTAAACAGGCCGGTTTTGAGGGTGAGCAGGCTTAACGTGTGTGGGGCCACCACTTGGA